>JAFOEY010000011.1 GCA_017387565.1 Lachnospiraceae bacterium
TCGTTTGCCACTGTTGACTTAAGTGTAACACTAAATTCCTCTTTCGTATAGAAAAAAATAGCATTTACTCCATACTGCAAGAGTAAATGCTACTTTGTTATTAAGCATTTTCAAAGTGGAAATAAACTTTTCACTTCAGCTACAAATCCAGCCTACATATTTCCACATCCAGCATACATCCAGCATCCATGCGTACATGCATGTCCATATTAAGAATACCCACAATGTGCATATAACTACACACACAGATTACTGCCTGTACCAGCAAAGGACTGCATTGCACCCAAAACGGCATCCATAGAAAAGCCTTTTTGTACAAGTGAGCGAAGAAATCTATTTTTTTCATCCGGTGTACAGGATTCCAATCCGGGAAAATGCTTTTTTTTCAGTTGTCTGTGAATAAGTTCTTCATCCGGTGTCTTTTCTCCACTCTCACAAAAACTTTGATATGCAGCTCTTATAATATCATCCGGAATTCCTCGCTGTCTTAATTTTAGAATAATTTGCTGTCGATTGAGTCTTTTTCCATGGTAAAATAGAAAATCCTGTGCATAACGGACATCATCAACATATCCGAATGATTTCACATATTCCATTGCAGCATTCACACATTCTGGCGGATAATTTCCGTTCACCAGCTTTTCGCGTAATCTTTTTTCAGAATAATTACGTTCCTTAAGCAAATTCATGGCCCGCAATTTGCATCGTTTGCAAAGAACCTCATTAACAATTTTATGATAACAAGTATCTGTCATTTCTTTTCCGATAAAAATACCATATAAATGAAGTTCGCCTTTGTACAAGACAAAGGCAAACTCATCATCAATCATGACTTTACATTGTTTTTTGGAAATATCTATCAAATCAGTAATAATCACGTCTGTAAAACCTCTTTTCAGGTTTTTTCCTATTTTTCGGAAGTCTTCTGTTTTTCATCAGAAATCTCTTCGTTTTCTTTTAACAAACCATACTGCACCCGAACCTTGTGTTCAATCTCAGCAAGCATATCCGGATGTTGCTGTAAAAAGATTTTGGAATTTTCACGTCCCTGTCCCAGCTTTTCACCTTCATATGCATACCATGCACCACTTTTATTCACAACTCCGCACTCAGCTGCAAGATCGAGAATATCTCCGACTGCAGAAATACCTTTTCCAAACATAATATCAAATTCTGCAATTTTAAACGGAGGTGCAATTTTATTCTTTACCACTTTAACTTTGGTACGGTTTCCGACAGCTTCACCATTGACCAGTAACTGCTCTTTTCTGCGGACATCAAGACGAACGGATGAATAAAACTTTAATGCATTTCCCCCGGTAGTTGTCTCCGGATTACCAAACATAATACCAACTTTTTCACGTAACTGGTTAATAAAAATAACGGTACAATTGGATTTACTGATTACAGCAGTAAGCTTTCTCAATGCCTGTGACATCAGTCTTGCCTGAAGACCGACATGAGAATCTCCCATATCCCCATCAATCTCTGCCTTGGGAACTAAAGCTGCAACTGAGTCGACAACTACGATATCGATGGCACCCGAACGCACCATTGTTTCACAGATTTCCAAAGCCTGTTCGCCACAATCCGGCTGGGATATATAAAGATTATCAATATCAACACCGATATTTTTTGCATAAGCGGGGTCTAAGGCATGCTCAGCATCAATAAAACCGGCTATACCGCCTCTTTTTTGTACTTCTGCAATCATATGCAGAGTTACAGTCGTTTTACCTGATGATTCAGGACCATATATCTCAATAATACGTCCCTTAGGAATACCGCCAAGCCCCAATGCAATATCCAGGCTCAGGGAACCGGTAGGAATGGTTTCCACATTCATTTGTCTGGTAGGATCACCAAGCTTCATAATGGATCCTTTTCCATAAGATCTTTCAATCTGTGAAATTGCCGCATCTAATGCTTTTAATTTTTCTTCTCTTTCCATTTTTCCTCTCCTTTAGGAACATTTGTTCGCTTCTTGTTTTAGAATAAAACAAATGTTCGATTTTGTCAATACTTGTTTTCACATTTAATGGTTTCAAACTTTGTTCTGATTCTATCAAAACAAATGTCCGTTAAATTACCCTCAATGGCATCACTTCTTTCCATATTTTGTATATAAAATGGGAATTACGGGCGATACTGCCCAAAAGCAGAAATGCTTTTTTGATGCCATTACTTTATCATAGTTTTTACAATAAAGCAATACCGCACTTTCGTGCGGTATTACAAATCCAAAGTAGCACTATCCAATTTGTAGATTGATTCATTAATATGATACCAGGGTCAAAAGGTCATACTTTTCATGCTCGCATGAAAAAGTATGACTTTGGGACCCGCAAAACATGAGAAAGCAGCCCGATTAGGGCGGATTTCGATTGTTTACGGATTACGAGAGCACAAAGTGCGTAGCAATCCGTTGGTATCATGGGGGCGAAATACCTTTTGCCCCCAACATCATTAATATGATTTTAAATATTTTTCATAATCAGTCAATGTTGTGCTAAACCATCCATATTGGTAATATGAATAATAACTCAGCCCAACTTCCAGACCACATGGTGTATAAAACACAATCAGATTTTCAGGATTTTCAAACTCATACAGAAGTTCATCCATGTCCGTATCTTCAAGATATGAAATAGAACCATTTTGTTTGTTGGAGTTTTTCACAACCCGATTTACAAAATCACGGTCAACATCCAGCATATTCATATTATCCAGAACCATTCCGGTTTCCAGATCCACTGTTACACAATACAGATGCATTCCACTCATGTAGGTATTTGCTTTATCACTAAACGTCACAAAACTGATTAAAGAATCATCATTATAGGTAACATAGGTTTTTGCATCAACAAGATAGCCGGCACCATACTTTTCAAAAACTTCATCATAGAATTCTTTCTCCAGATTATATTCATCCAGATCTGTAAGTGCCGCAGCTTTTAACTGTTCGTTAATTTGATCCAGATTTGGAATATCCCCTTCTAACTGATAGTAGGTGACTCTCATACAGACATCCTGGTCCTTATCCAGCTGTTCTTCTGTTTTATAGCTCAATTGATATGAGACATTTTCATCAATACAAGAACACAAATCTTCATAATACCGATGATTCACATCCCAGACATCCTCTTTGGAATAATTCTCAGGTTCCTCTTTCCACGATTCATCATCCCAGTCTATATCGTCTTCAAACGGACGCGGATCATAATAGTCTGAATCACTCCATTCATCATCCCAAGTATCTTCATAAGAATCATCATCCCAATCATAATCATCCCAATCATCTTCATAAGAATCATCATCCCAATCATAATCCCAGTCATCATCATAAGAATCGGAATCACTATCTGCAACATCGTTTGATTTGGGCAGACTGGAAGAATAAACTGTAGTTACAGCAACAGCTATAATAGCAACTACTGCCATGATAACTCCGGCAATCACGGCTTGTATCGTACTGCTTTTACTCTTTGTCTGTGGAATCTGTGTCTGGTAAAAGGAATCGTGGTAGGAACTATCATAGCCATTTTGTGTCACATTTCCATAACCACTATCATATCCACCCTGATGACTATCGAAACCACTTTGTGAAAAGCTGTCATAGGCATTCTGCGTATTATTTTCTCCATAATGACAACATGGACAAATCCCATCTCTTAGCAAGGCACCGCATTGCGGGCAAAAACCATTATTATATTGTTCGTTCATCGGCTCTTCCTTTCATCTTTTGATTCTAAATCCAAATTTATTTATTTCCAAATGTCACTTCACTAAAATATTCCAGCACACATTGTCTAAGAAGTGCAAGTGCTGCCACAACCGCTTCTTCACGAATATGCATCCGGTCTCCTGCAAAATGATATTCTTCTACTACAGTCTTACCTTTTACATTGCAGCCAATATATACAAGACCGACCGGTTTTTCTTTGGTACCACCATCAGGACCGGCAAGACCTGTGACAGAAACAGTAACATCTGCCTTTGTCAACATAGAAATTCCCTGAACCATTTCTTTTGCTACTTCCGCACTGACTGCGGTGTATTTCTTTAATGTAGATTGTTTCACCCCCAGTACTTTCCGCTTCGCCTTATTGGAATAAGTCACATATCCGACCTTAAATACTTCAGATACACCGGGAACATTAATCAGTCTTGCAGCAAGCATCCCACCGGTACATGATTCCATTGTCGAAATCCGAAGATTATTGGCTAACAATAGGTCAACACAGGACTGTTCCAGGCTGGTTTCTTCATGTGTTGTATATATGTTCATGTTAAAACGATGCTTTAACTCCTTGACAACCGGTTTGATCATCTTGACAGCATCTTTTTCCCTGTCTGCCTTGGCTGTAACCCGGACATGAACCTCCCCACATTTGGCATAGGTTGCAATGAGTGGTTTTTGCTCTTCATTCATCAAATCAGCAATCGCATCATTGACCTTTGCTTCGGAAATTCCACAAAGTTTAATCGTCCTGGTACAAATAACCATATCTGTTTTTTCCTGAAGATAAGGAAAAACCTGCTCAGTAAACATAGGCTCCAACTCTTTCGGTGAACCCGGAAGCAATATAATCCGTTTCTTTTGTTCTTCCAGAATAAATCCATTCGTCGGTCCGTTTTGATTTTCCAGCTCCAGAACGGTTGCTTTATCATAAACTTCTTTGACAGAATCTTTTGTAATATCATCAGCCGCCTGTCCGAGGCCGCCGTTTATCAAAATAATATCAGCACGTTTTTCTGCTGTTTTTATTAATTCCTGTAATCTGGTTTTATCATCTCCAACAACCGTCTGATAAAAACATTCAAATCCCAAAGAAACACATTGTTCGGCTAAAAATGCGGCATTGGAATTTACAACCGTTCCTGTTAAAAGTTCATTGCCAACACTGATAATTTCTACAACCATTTAGTCCACATCCTTAAGTACATCTTTATTTTTTAACAAATAATCAATCAAAGAAACAACGGTGAGAATTAAAGCAATATACATGGTAATACTTCCAATCATCATAAGCACCTGATAGAACGGAGTTACTACATACAATGCATTAGCCGCTATATTGCAGTTAACACTGGCGTACTGATCCATAACCACCATCTGCACACAAAGCATTACCATCTGAAAGGTCGTTTTCCATTTGCCCCACATGCTGGCTGCAATTACAACGCCTTTTTCCGCAGCAATCAGCCGAAAACCACTAATAATAAATTCTCTTGCAATAATGACAATGGTAATCCATGCCGGAATAACGCCCAGTGAACTCATGGCAATCAATGCAGAACATACCAAAAGCTTATCTGCCAGTGGGTCCATAAATTTTCCAAAATTGGTTACTAAATTATACTTTCTGGCTATTTTTCCATCTAAAAGATCGGTCAGACTAGCAATGACAAATATAGCCAGTGCAATCCATTTAAAATACAAAAACTGTGGCACCAGTAAAATAAAAACGACGAAAAACGGAACCATAATCACACGTGATAATGTCAGTTTATTTGGTAAATTCATGTTAAAACCTCTCCTATCAAATCATACTCGTAAGATCCGGTAACTTTAATTTTCACAAAATCACCGCTCAGAAATTCTTCATCCGAAGAAACAAAGACAAGACCGTCTACATTGGGTGCATCCTTATAGGTCCGTCCGACAAAAACATTTTCATCGGCAACCTTTCCTTCAATCATAACATAACCTTCCCAACCGATCATATCTGCAGCTTTATCAAAAGCAATCTCCTGCTGAAGCTCCATCAGTTCACCCTGCCACTCCTCTTTTTGGCTTTCCTCTATCTGATCAGGAAATTCCGCAGCCGGCGTGTTTTCTTCCGGTGAATAGGTAAAAACACCGAGACGGTCAAACTGCATTTCATCAATAAATTCCATAACCTGCTCATGGTCTTCTTGTGTTTCTCCGGGAAAACCGGCAATCAAAGTGGTACGCAGACAGATATCCGGGATTTCCCTGCGCAGGTCACCAATGATATTGCGCAAATCAGCATTGGATGTCTTTCTTCCCATTCTTTTTAAAATCGAATCCGAAGCATGTTGAATGGGTATGTCTAAATAATGACATATTTTCTTTTCATCTTTTATGACTTGAATCAGTTCATCCGTAATTTCTTCCGGATAACAGTACAGAATCCGAATCCAGTACAACTTGGGAATTGCACACAATTTTTTTAGTAATTCCGGCAGTTTCTTTTCTCCATATAAATCAACGCCGTACAACGTCGTTTCCTGGGCAACCAGAATTAATTCCTTAATTCCCTGTTCTGCCAGTGCTTTTGCCTCTTCTACTAACGTGTCCATGGGGACACTCCTGTAATTTCCACGTACTTTGGGAATAATACAGTACGTACAATGCTTATCACAGCCTTCGGCTATTTTTAAATATGCGTAATATCCGCCTGCTGTCACGATTCGTTTTTTTCCAAAAATCGGAACCTCATTGATATCCCGCAGCAAATCTGTTTTTTTATGCAGATTTACATCTTCAATTGCCTGTACAATCTGATCAATGGCATTGGTACCGACAATTACATCCACTTCCGGAATATCCTCTCTTATTTCCTTTGCATATCTTTGTGCCAGACAGCCGGTCGCAATTAATCCCTTTAAGTTTCCCGTTGTCTTTTTTTGTCCGAGAGCAAGCAGTTGATTGATGCTCTCTTCTTTGGCATCACCGATAAAACAACAGGTATTGACAACTGCAATATCCGCTTCATTTTCATCATCGGTAAAGCTGTAACCTTTTTCTGATAACATACCAAGCATCATCTCAGTATCCACCAGATTTTTGTCACAACCAAGTGAAACAAACATTATTTTCATATCATTATCCACCAAAAAAGAAAAGGATTGATGAATCAAAATAGATTATATCGACCACCAACCCCTTATATGCTTTATTCTTCCTCTTCGTCATCTCCCAGAATTTTAATCTTGCCCTGATTCAATTCATCAACAGCAATGGATAAAGGCTTTGCACCTTCTGCTGCATCAACTAAAGGTTCTTCCCCATCAATAATCTGTCTGGCTCTTTTACTGGTTGCCATAACGATAGAATAACGGCTGTTTACCACTTTTGCCTCGCCGGGTTCAACCTCGCTGTTTACTACTTTCATTAAGTCTGAATAAGACGGATGTAACATAATAATTCTCCTTTCAAATACTCCTCATATTATGAATTTTTACTTAATGCATTTCCAATTTCATCAATCAGTTGCAAATAATCCTGTGCTTTACAATGTGATGCTTCAACAATGGAATGTATGTCGCTGACACATTCATCCAGATCATCATTTACAACGACATAATCATATTGTTCCACACCTTTTGATTCTTCAACCGCTCTAAAAAGACGCTGCCTGATGACATCAGCTGTCTCGGTTCCCCGCCCCACAAGGCGCTCCTTTAATATCTCTGCCGAAGGAGGGGTAACAAAAATCAAAATGGTCTCAGGTAACTTCTCCTTAACTTTTAATGCACCCTGGATTTCAATTTCCAAGATCACATTTTTTCCTTGTTCCAGACATTGATTGACATACGCAAGCGGTGTTCCGTAATAATGATTACAGTAACGGGCATATTCTAAAAATCCATCATCCGCAATGGTCTGTTCAAATTCATCCTCTGAAACAAAAAAATATGATTTTCCGTTTTCTTCTCCGGGACGGGGCGATCTGGTTGTCATGGAGATACTCAGCGCATACTCATCATGCAGTTCTAAAAGACGTTTAACCAATGTACCCTTTCCTGCACCCGAAAAACCGGAAATAACAATCAATGAACCTTTTTTCACTACTGTCACCTACTCAATATTCTGAATCTGTTCTCTGACTTTTTCAATTTCAGTCTTTAACTCAATACCGCGGTTTGAAATTTCTAAATCGGTAGATTTGGAAAGAATGGTATTGGCTTCCCTGTTCATTTCCTGAACAATGAAATCTAACTTTCTACCAATACTTCCACCTTCAATCAGGGTATTCTTTACCATCATGATATGGCTTCTTAACCGCACAATCTCTTCATCCACACAGATTTTATCTGCAAAAATCGTCACTTCCATTAACAGGCGATTCTCATCTACCCGGTTATCCTCAAGCAGATCATGGATTTTTGCCTGCAATTTCTGCTTATACTCTTCAATAATCTTGGGCGAGTTTTCTTCGATATAATCAACCAGCTTAAGCATACCTTCAAGCTTGCCTACGAGATCATTTTTTAAATTTTCTCCCTCTTTTAAGCGCGATTCCACAAAAGACTCACAAGCCTCACGAATGGCAGCTTCTAACACTTTCCAAATGCTTTCTTCATCAATTTCCTGTTCTTCCATAGTGAATACTTCAGGATATCTGGATAATGTAGAAACCCGGATATCGTTTTCTAAAGAAAAGCTCTCTGCCATTTCATTTAAGTAGGCAAGATAAGATGCCGCAACATCGGGATGATATTTTACACTAACTGTCTGCTCAGACAAATCTTCATATGTGATATAAATATCAACCTTACCCCTCTGAATATACTCTTTTAGTAAATTACGAATGGATGCATCGAAAAAATTGAGTTTTTTCGGCATCTTGATATTGACGTCCAGATACCGGTGGTTTACGGCTTTCATTTCAACGGTAATCTTGCGCTGACCTTCCGCAACTTCACCTCTTCCGAACCCTGTCATACTTTTTATCATATTGTTTACGCTTTCTGAAGTCGCGACTATTTTTCTACCATGTCGCGCACTCCAATATATTATAAAACACGAAAAAACACTAGTCAAGTTTTATGCCAATTCCGTTCATTTCAATCCAATTATCACTGATTCCCAAAATTCTTCAAATCCAATCCGGATTCACATCATTTCTCTGTCACCTCTGTAATACCGGAAATATCAGGAGTTATCGCCATGGAATAATTGGTGTAGTATACGACAAATCCCGGCTTGGCTCCATTTGGTTTCTTCACATGTTTTTTCTGGATATAGTCAATCTCTACCTTGTTCTGCTCAGATCCTTTTGAATAAAATGCAGCCAGTCTTGCCGCTTCTTCAAACGTCCGATCCGGCAGTTCTGCTCCCTTGCATTTGACAATCACATGCGAGCCCGGCATACCTTTTGCATGAAACCACCAGTCTCCGCCTTCTGCCATTTGAAAGGTCAACTCATCATTTTGAAAATTATTTTTACCGACATACATATGATATCCGTCACTGCTGATGTAATGTAAAGGCTTACTTGTCAGTCTTACTTTTTTTCCACTGCTCTTTTTGCGGATATATCCGCTTTCTGACAGCTCTTCCCGTATCTGATTTAAATCATCTTCCGTCTTTGCCAGTTTGAGCGCAACCAGAACACTTTCCAGATAATCCAGTTCTGTTTTCGTTTCCTGACTTAGTGTGGAAAGTGCTTCAAATGTCCGTTTTAATTTACCATACCGGTCAAAATATTTTTTTGCATTTTCCATTATCGTAAGCTCCGGATTTAACGGAATGGTCAATTCTTTATCATCATAATAATTGACAACCGTAATAGATTTTTCTCCGTCCTTCGCCTCGTATCCATAGGTATGGAGAAGTTCCCCGTAAATACGATATTTATCCCTTTTTTCCGTATCTTTTAACTGAGAAAGCTGAAGATCCAGTTTTTTAGAATTTCGTTCGATTGCCGTCTGGATAATCCGGCGTAAATCAACGGATTTTTGCCGAATTCTCGTAACAGTACTTTTCTCCTGATAAAAAGAAAAGAGCAAATCCGATACGGAAGAATATTCTTTTACGAAAAAGCCGGGATAACAGGAAAAAGGGAAAACACCATATTCAACCGGAGTATCATTTTCATAAACAACATTCGGAAAAAAATCTTTTTTATTAATATGATTGCTAAGCTTTAATAACTCCTCCTGTATACTCTGTCTTTCATGAAGTTCCAAAGAAGATGCCGGTTTATCCTGATCCACACCTGCTCTAAAACAAATATCCGATGCCACAACCGGTGCCACTCCCGTAAAATACTGATAAATCATTTTTATAACCGGTTCGCTTCGTTTCGCCATAGTCGCAAGAAAAACATCCTGTTCTTCTGTTTTATCAAATTGAAGTAAATCTGCTTTATCAGAACCCGGAATAAAATAGCTTCGTCCCGGTAATACTTCCCTGACACTGCTGACAGCCTGAGAAACATGTTTCATACTGTCTATAATTTTTTCATCATCACGAAAAATGATATTACTGTATTTTCCCATCAGTTCGACCGTCAGAATTTTTTGACACAAATCTCCCATCTCATTGAGATGCTCAATTCGAATATCAACAACCCTTTCCAGTCCTGGCTGATTGATGGAAAGAATTCTGCCATTCTGAATATGCTTTCTTAGCAGCATACAAAAATTCGGTGCCGTCATGGGACTTTTTTTGTTTTCATTGATAAGATATAAGAGCGGCAGGGATGCATCCGAAGAAATAATAAGACGATACTGATTCGCCTGATTCTTAATCGTTAGCAACAACTCATCTTTTTCCGGCTGGGCGATTTTATAGATACGTCCACCTGTCAGTTTTTCCCGAAGTTCCGACACCAGTGCCGATATTGTAATTCCATCAAAAGCCATAAATAATCCTCACATTACTATATCTGAGATATATGTTTCATTGATACATATACCCCTAATTCCTCTCCTCGTCAGAAAAATAACACAAAACATATAAAAAGCCCGTCTTACTGTGCAATCGCAAAGACGAGCTTTTGTTGTTTTATTTATTTGCTCAGCCAATCAACCAGTCATACATTTCCTGATAACTTCTTGCCGATACATTCCATGAAAAATCAGCAGCCATGGCTCTGTCAACCATCTTATTCCACTCACGCTTTTTCTGATAGAAAATATACTTCGCATAACGAATGGTTGCAAGCATCTCATGTGCATTATAATTTTTAAAACTAAAGCCTGTTCCGGTGCTTTCATATTCATTGTAAGCCTGAACGGTATCTTTTAAACCACCGGTTTCTCTAACAATCGGTACCGTACCATAACGCAATGACATTAACTGACTTAATCCACAGGGCTCAAATAAAGACGGCATTAAAAATGCATCGGATGCAGCATATATCTTGTGTGACAAAGCATCTGAATAATAAATATTTGCCGATACTTTTTTGTTATACTTCCAGTCAAAATGACGGAACATATTTTCATAGCGCTCTTCACCCGTACCCAGAACGACAATCTGCACATCCTCCTGGCAAAGCTCATCCATAATATATGCAATCAGGTCAAAGCCCTTTTGATCTGTCAAACGGGAAACAATACCAATCATAAACTTCTTGTCATCCACATCAAGACCAAGCTCTTCCTGAAGTGCTCTCTTATTTTTCACTTTTTCTTTGCGGAAATTCTTAATGTCATAAGGAGCTACGATATTTTTATCCGTTGTCGGATTAAAGTCCTCATAGTCAATACCATTCAGAATTCCACGAAGAGAATTAGCTCTGACATTTAACAGTCCGTCAAGCCCTTCTCCATAAAACGGTGTTTTAATTTCCTCTGCATATGTCGGTGAAACCGTTGTGATTGCATCCGCATATACAAGACCACCTTTTAACAGATTCGCATCTTTATATGCTTCCAATTTATCCGGAGTAAAGAAATAATCCGGAAGACCGGTAATATTTTTTACATCTTTTATATTCCATTTTCCTTGGAATTTCAAATTGTGAATTGTCATAATGGTCTTAATTCCACGGAAAAATTCATTTCCCTGAAAACGTTCTTTCAGATATACAGGTACCAGACCTGTCTGCCAGTCATGACAGTGAATGATATCCGGTCTGAATCCAATCAGTGGCAAAGCAGATAATGCCGCCTTATCAAAGAACGCAAATTTTGTAATCTCATCCAAAACATTGTCGCTGTAAATTTTGTAGCCGGTAAACATGGACTCGTTGTCAATAAAATAATATGTAATACCATCTACCTTAGCTTCTAAAACACCGACATATTCACTTTTCCAATTGTAATCCATATAGAAATGTGTTCTATATTTCATTTTATCCTTCAAATCCTGTCTGATACAAGAATATTTGGGAAGTATGACCCTGATATCAAAGTATCGCTTATCAATACATTTGGGCAGTGAACCAACAACATCGGCCAAGCCACCGGTTTTAATAAAGGGAACACCTTCTGATGCTACAAACAGTATATTTTTCATTGTATACCTCCGTTAGTCTGCTAAAATACCTCAAAATATGTCAAAACACACAATGTAAGTATAACACGCAAACGGCTAATTTTAAAGTAGCAATTTTAAGATATCATCAAAGATATCATTAGAAAATAGAAGTAAATTTCATCTTCATATTCTCCTCTTAATCGCGGTACAACAATCTGATTTTATCCGCAATCAGTGCAATAAATTCGGAATTGGTCGGTTTGCCTTTTCCAGTATTAATCGTATAACCAAAAAGTGCATCCAAAGTTTCCATTTTTCCTCTGCTCCACGCAACTTCGATGGCATGTCTGATCGCTCTTTCCACACGGCTTGGTGTTGTATCGAATTTCTTTGCTATCGAAGGATATAATATTTTTGTGATGGAATTCAGCATATCCATATCTTCTACAGACATCATAATTGCCTCCCGCAAATATTGATAACCTTTAATATGTGCAGGTACTCCGAGTTCGTGGATCATCTCTGTCACATCTTTTTCAAGATCCCTTTTTACGGATACGACATTATTTGTTGAGACAACCTGAACATCTTCCTCTTTTCCTGTGGCCGGAACCGTAATCATGATTTGGAATTCTTTATCCTGTTTAAGTAAATTCTGGAGCATCTGATAAACACCCGCATCATCTTTCGTTGTAACAACATTTCGTTGTTCCATTTTCAATCCCTCCATTCTTATGACATGAATTATAACAAACTGCCATTTTACGATTCAAGACACACTTATCGCATTTTATTTTCCCTTTCGCTATTCTTAAACATCCTTCGCAAAAATGTACTTCAAATGCCGTCATAAAGATTCTAAAAATAAAAAAATCGGTCGAATTGTTTCGACCGACTTTCCATCAGATAAAATCTATTTCAATACTATTTTGTTACTTTTTTAGTAACATTTTTCTTTGCTGTTGCAACTGCACTTTTCTTTGTATCTGCTGTAGCTTTTTCAACTGTTTTAGCAACAACCGGTTTTTCTTCAGCTTTCTTTACAGGAGCTTCTTTCTTTACTGCAGGTTTTGCCTCTGCCTTTTTAGCAGGTGTTGCTTTCTTTGCAGGTGCGGCTTTTTTTGCTACAGGTTTTGCTACAGGTTTTGCTTCTGCCTTTTTAGCGGGTGTTGCCTTTTTTGCAGCAGGTGTTGCTTTCTTTGCAGGTGCTTTTTTCTTAAGCGCTTCTGCAAGTTCAAATGCCTTTTCAACATTTCCAACAAGCTTTAATTCTCCGGCAGCTACTGCATCCTGAGCTGCTTTCTTACCATCAAGAATAGCAATAAAAACATCTGCATTAGATACTAAGATTACATCTCTGTCATAGTATTCATAAGGTTCAACTGCTACTGCAGCATCATTTAATTCAATATAAAAAGCGCCTTCGCCTTCACCGGTAATATTTACCTGTGCAGCCAGATGTCCTTTATATGATTTAAAGTTAGCTGCTGCTACTTTCTTTTTTGTATATGCTACAATTTCTTCATAGGTCATGGTATGTTCCTCCTTTTATCTCTACATACATAATTATATCTTTGTCAACTAAAATCGACAATGTATCATTTGACTAAAAATAGCGGTATTTCATTGATAAATCAATGCAAATTATACATATTTATCATTATAATTAGCAATAAGTAACTATTTAATAGAAGCTTCAAATTCATCAATATTTTTATAGCCATACAACATAGCTGTGTTTTCCATTGTCATACGTGCGATATTTTTATGCATTTGAAAACACTCCACAACATAACGGGCATATAACTGAAGCATCTTATCCGAATACGTACTGATTTCTCCTCTTAGATATGTTTCATAAGAGGTGTTGATTAGATTATCCTCATACGTATGAAGACTTCTGGCATTCATAAACACCTTGGGGTGAGCCTTGGCAAACTCTTCTGCCATCGTCATCTGGATTGCGACAATCTGTTCAATCACAGCTTTCTTTTCATCGGATAAAGGCGGAAATTCATTTTTAATATTTTCATATTCATCCGGAGCCGTACTTTCCATCATTCTGCCATATTTTTCCGTAATCAGGTTATGTCCCAACGATAATTCTCTCTTAAAATCATAAATATATTGTAACAGCATTGTCTGATTCCATGTCAGATACTGACTTCTTCGCATTACGGAAAATGTCGGCCAGTCATTCTGGCACGAGGCTCTTCCACCTTTGTTTTTCACTTTATCGAATGCCTTAAACTCGGTTTTGGCAATTTCTGTTACGAGTTTATCTTTTGAGAGTACGGAATAACCTGCTTTTACAACCAGCTCATCAGTATGCACATCCAGATAGTTCTCAATATCCGAAATGTCATCATGTTCATAAAGCTCTCTTGCGAAAAAATCACCCAGCCGGCTTGTCAGTTCTCTGACTGTCTGCACGACTTTCGTATCATTTCTGTTTAAACATGTATGAAGCTCTTTTAGTAAATCCAGAAGTTTTTGTCCGTTTTCCAGTTTCTGTGTACTAACTTTCAACCACTTATCATGCACAGGATAAACATTACAGATATAATGCTGTAATTTCATAGCATGACCAATACAGTCTGAAAGCATTCTGTCCGCTGAAAAAGAATCCCCTCTCTCCATCAGTCTGAAATAATTATACTGTCCGGTCTGGCACACTTTTGCTACACCGTCTGCAAGTTTTAAAAAACGAACATTCTGCGGATACCCCTTTTTGATTTCATTTCTATATGCCAAAAATGTTCCTAAATCATCCCTAAAAACCATACCATTAGTGGCTGTTGCCAGGGCATAATCTTCCACCTGGTTCCACTGAATCTGAGGATAATTTTCCTCGCCCAATATCCGCTTATAAAAATCAGATATTCTGCATACACCTCTTCGTCCCGTTCCATTTTTGCTGTGAGTCCTGTGATATCCCTGAAATTCATCCGGCAGCTTCTCATATTCTTCCTGCAGTTTCATTCCGATTTCATCATATGTTTCATCATCCAGCCAGAGACAAAAATCCGGTCCCCAGTCATGGTCTCTTGAAATTGCATCATCATAACCGAAACAATCAGATCCTTCACCTGCCAATCCGACCGCAATCTTTGTTTCATAATCGGCAAACTTTTCATGAATCATAAGGGCACCATAGGCATCATAGTAAGCCTTGCACAATTCCATACCTCTTATGTTTTTTGTGCAATCATTATCGGAATGTTTTTCCGAATGCTTTTCCGCTTCACCATCTTTCCCATGACCTGCTTCAGCTTCGATCTTATTTTTTGCAATCATCTCTCTGCACAAATCATAATTATTCTTCAGTCGCTGGTACTGGGAATTTTCACCAAACATATCATGTACAATCTTCATGGCTTTTTCAAAATAAGCCTCTGCTTCCTCATATGCATGCCCCGCATAATAACACATCCCCAATGCTGAGAGCGCTGCACAATAATGAGCATCATAAAGTTTCAACTTATCAAAACATGCAATTGCCTTTGCTGCATAATCTTTTGCCTTTTCATACTCTTTTGCCAAAACAGCAGTATTTGCAAGATTTGCATATGTGACGGCGATCTCAAAATCCGCTTTTTGTGCTATAACAATGTCCAATGCTTTTAACAGATAATCCATAGCTTTCTGATAATCTGATAATTCCTGATACAAAAGACTTATATTATTGTATAAACCGGCAAGCAGCATATCATCCGTTGAAAGAAGCTTTAAATAAATTTCTTCCACTATACTGTAAAATTTCTTCGATGATTCATAATCCCCAATTGAGCGATAACCGTTCGCTGCATTTAAAGCTGTCGTTGCATATGGAAGTGTTCCTTTAAGCTGCATTCTCTTTGCAATTTTCATTGCCTGATCAATCACATGAAGAAGTTTATCTTTTTCCGATGTCACCCGGTAATATCCAATCAATTCATTATATAATTGCAACTGCATGGATAAATCCGAAGCATCTTCTGCCTCCGAAAGGCATTTCAACAAAAATTTTTCTGCCTCTTTTGCCTTGTTGTCAGCAAATAACTGATCCAGTTCTTTTAAAATTTCTTCAATTTTTTTCAATTGTTCCACCTGCTTTTTCTTATTACATTTTTATCTTATACGTTTTAATAAATTTAATATTCTACTCACAGACTGTATGTTGGTGTCAGCACTTAATGAGCAATTTATTGCAAATTTAGTACTGTTACGTTGTCATCCAGGTGAGAACGCGTCTGTGATAGAATAGTAAATTTATTAAAACGCATAAGATAAATTAAAATGAAAACAAGGCGCAGAAAGTTCCACGCCTTTTTTGCTAAATATTTGCTCTGACAACTTTGGGCGAAAAACCGTTTTTCTCCAAAGCTTTTATAATCTGTTCTTTATGTTCGGTTCCAAAAGCCTCCAGAGTAATTCGTAATTCTACGGCAGCATTCCGGTTAATGGAAACAAACTGGTTGTGTTCCAACTTAATAACATTACCGTTTTCCTGTGCAATAATTCCGGATACACGTGTTAATTCACCCGGTCTGTCGGGAAGAAGTACGGAAACCGTAAAAATACGATCTCGCATAATCAATCCCTGTTGTACAACGGAAGACATAGTAATGACATCCATATTTCCTCCGCTTAAAATGCAGACAATTTTTTTGCCCTTTACATCCAGATGTTTTAATGCCGCAACCGTTAAAAGACCGGAATTTTCAACAATCATTTTATGATTTTCAACCATATCTAAAAATGTCACTACCAGTTCTTCATCTTCCACGGTTATGATATCATCCAGATTTTTCTGTAAATACGGGAAAATACTGGTACCGGGCGTTTTTACCGCCGTACCGTCTGCAATGGTACTAACTGTCGGAAGTGTGGTAACTTTACCGGCTTTTATCGACTCCTGCAAACAGTTTGCACCTGCCGGTTCCACGCCGATAACACGAATCTTGGGATTTAATAATTTAGCCAGTGTGGAAACACCGGTCGCAAGTCCGCCTCCGCCTACGGGAACCAGAATATAATCAACTAAAGGAAGTTCTTTTACGATTTCCATAGCAATACTTCCCTGTCCGGTTGCAACAGCCGGATCGTCAAACGGATGAATGAAGGTATAACCGTTATCCTTTGCTAACTGCAATGCTTTTTCACATGCTTCATCATAGACGTTTCCGAAAAGTACGACTTCTGCACCATAACTTTTTGTCCTGTTTACTTTAATTAAAGGTGTCGTCGTCGGCATTACAATGATTGCTTTAGCGCCATATTTTTTAGCTGCATATGCAACTCCCTGTGCATGATTTCCTGCCGATGCGGTAATAATGCCTTTTTGACGTTCTTCTTCTGTCAGGGTACTCATTTTATAATAAGCCCCTCTAACCTTATAGGCACCGGTAAACTGCATATTTTCCGGTTTCAAATATACCTTGTTACCGGTCTGGTTACTGAAATATTCACTATATACCAAATCGGTAGGCAAAGTTGCTTCCTTTACTTTTTCGGATGCTTCTTCAAATTTTTCCAAAGTCAACATTTTATCACTCATTTTTATCACCTTTTTAATCCTCTGCGGGAAGTTTTACATCAAACAAAGCATCAACAAACTGATCCGCATCAAACTTCTGCAAATCATCAATACTTTCACCAACACCAATATATTTTACCGGAACGTTTAATTCCGACTGAATGGCAACGGCAATTCCGCCTTTCGCAGTTCCGTCAAGCTTGGTAATAATGATGCCGGTCAAATCCGTAACCTGGGCAAATTCCCTTGCCTGATTCAGTGCGTTCTGTCCCGTTGTGCCATCTACTACAATCAGATTCTCCCGGTGAGCATTCGAAAATTCTTTATCTATAATCCGGTTCATCTTTTTTAATTCTTCCATCAAATTCTTTTTGTTATGAAGACGTCCTGCCGTATCACACAACAATACATCTGCATGACGAGCCTTGGCAGCATGAACCGCATCAAAAACCACACTGGAGGGATCAGCACCCTCACTGCCACTGATGATATCAACACCTGCTCTGTGTGCCCATTCCTCTAACTGTTCTATTGCCGCAGCCCGGAAAGTATCTGCCGCTGCAAGTAAAACTTTACGATTCTGATCCTTTAATTTTCCGGCAAGCTTTCCAACAGAAGTCGTCTTACCAACTCCGTTTACACCAATTACAAAAATAACCGACTGCTCTGTTTCAAAATCATATGCCGTATTCTCCACACGCATCTGTTCTTTTATACTGTTAATCAGCAGTTGTTTGCACTCAGACGGCTGCTTAATGTGTTGCTCTTTAACCTGAACCTTCAGTCTTTCAATAATATCACTCGTGGCATTAATTCCGATGTCGCCCATGATTAAGATTTCTTCGAGTTCTTCATAAAAATCCTCATCAATATTGGAAAAACCATTGAATACATTATCAATTCCATGAACAATATTGTTTCTTGTTTTCGCAAGTCCTGCTTTTAGACGTCCAAAGAAACCGATTTTTTTCTCTTTTCCGTCTTCTGCCAAACCTTCGTTGGAAGAAACATCATTCATGACATCATCCGTCATATTGTCGTTTTCATATAATCCCATACAAAAACCTCCCATCAATCAATTACAAGATCATTTAAGTTTTATATATCCACCTTTATACATTCCTGATTTTTAAAAAAATTTCAATTCGTCCAATCGACAATTCCATATCTGATTAAAGAGATACATGCAATCCGTCAAATCGTCTAACTCAAATCCTTATCAATCAGATCTACACTGACTAAAGTAGATACACCTTTCTCCTGCATGGTAATACCATACAACCGATCAGCTTTTTCCATAGTTCCTCGTCTGTGTGTAATAACGATAAACTGCGTATGTTTGGTAAGCTTATGTAAATATCCTGCAAAACGGCCTACATTTGATTCATCAAGAGCCGCTTCAATCTCATCCAAAAGACAGAACGGGGAAGGTTTTAAATTCTGAATGGCAAACAACAAAGCAATGGCTGTCAATGCCTTTTCTCCACCTGATAACTGCATCATATTCTGCAGTTTCTTTCCCGGCGGCTGTGCAATGATGCGAATGCCCGCTTCTAAGACATCTTCATCCTCCATCAGCTCTATCGTACCTTTTCCGCCACCGAACAATTCCTTAAATACCTTATCAAATTCGACCTTGATTTCGGCAAATTTTTCTTCGAACTGCTTTCTCATGGCTGTATCCAGCTCATCAATAAAGCCTAAGAGCTGTTCTTCCGCTTTTTTCAGATCATCATACTGATCTTTTAAGAAAGTATATTCTTCCATGACCGTTTTATAATCTTCAATTGCATTAACATTGACGTCTCCAAGACGACGGATGGAATCTTTGACTGCCGCTGCATCCCGCTTCATAACAGTTAAATCTGTCATTTCTTCATTGCGTAAAGCTGCCGCATCCGAAAGCGTAATCTCATATTCATTCCACATATAATTGATCTGGGATTCCATGCTTTCTTCCATACGCTCTTTCTGCGTAGTCAGACGATAAACCTCTTTATCCAGATTATTTCGTTTTTGTGCAAGAGCCTCGCTTTCGCCGAAAAATCCTTTTTGCTTTGCCGAAAGTTCTTCTCTTTGACGAATATCCTCCGAAAGCTTGATTTCATTTTCGTTTTCTTTATCAAAAGAAGCGGAAATTGTCTTTTTAATTTCTTCAATATCCCGTTTCTTTTCTTCAATTTCACCGCTCGACTGTCTGATTTCCACCTCTATCTCAGCCAGTTCCATTTCAAACCGGTGTCTTTCGCCCAGAATACGCTCCAAATTCTGTTGCTCAAAGGACTGTCTCTGGATGACTTTTTCCATCTCAACATCCATCTCTGCATTATGAGCAGCCTGCGTACTCTCTTCAACCCGGACAGTTTCTAACTCTTTCTGGAATTCTTCAATCTCTTTTTCGAGTTCTTTCTGAACGGTTTCCGATTTTACCAGTTCTTCGGATGCCGTTTCCCTTTCCTGCAAAAGTTCCTTAAACTGCTGTTCAATATCCTGCTGTTCTTCTTTTAATTCGGTATAGCCAAGACCATTTTCATTCTTCTTTTCTTTTGCCGCTTCCACATTGATTCGCGCCGTATTCTGACGAATTAAGTATTCCTGGCTCTTTGCACGGATATCTTCAAGGTCTTTACGTACCTTCATGCGTTCTGCTTTCAGCTCTTCAATAGTCGCAAGACATTTCTTGATAACATCCTGATATTCTTTTACTTTTTTCTCTAATTCATCCATTTCACGGGCTCGTCCCAGCAGATTACTTGCATTTTTAAATGCACCACCGCTGATGGCTCCACCCGGAACCAGTAATTCGCCTTCTAATGTTACCATTCGGACGCCATAATCAAACTTGCGCGCAATCTTTACAGCATTATCTACATTGTCAACGACAACAATCCTTCCCAACATGGCTTTTGCCACATTTTCATACTCTTTTTTCGTATGAACCAGTTCATTAGCCAGACCAATAACACCTTTTTCCTCCAGTACATCCGGTGTTTTAAACTTCTGTGGATTGGTAATGGAAGTCAAAGGCAAAAAGGTCGCTCTACCGTAACGGTTGGATTTTAAGAAACCAATCATTTTTTTTGCAGTTTCTTCATCATCCGTTACGATATTCTGGATGTTACCGCCTAAAGCCGTCTCGATGGCTGTCTCGTATTTTTTATCCACTTTAATAATATCCGCAACAACACCGATAATTCCTTTATTACGGTCTCTTTGTTCCATTACCTTTTGGATGCTGGCACCATAGCCCTCATAACGTTCAGATAAATTACTGATTGCATCGAGCTTGGATTTTGCCTGATGGTATTGAACCTGAGCATCCCGCTGTTTCTGGTCTAACTGCGAAAGTTCACCGGAAATATCCGTATTGCGCTTTTCTAACGCAACTTTTTGAGCCTGAATTTCCTGAATCTGAGCACTGACAGTTTCAAATTCTTTTTCCATCTGCAAAATCTGTTCATCATGCTTAGCCTCATCGGATTTTGCACGCAGCAATTTGGAATTCAGCTCAGCTTTCCGAATCTGAAGCTGTTCCTGTCTGGTATCCAGACTTCCGATTTTGGATTTAATTCCGGCTCTGTCATTTAATGCCTGAATAATGGTATTTTTGCCATTCTCGATTTTCTCATTCAGTTCATCCATCCGTGCCTGTAAAGCCTCAAGCTTTGCATTCGCCAAAGCCTTTGCCTCTTCCATTTCGGCAAGTGCATCGTCATATGTTTTTTTGCCGGACTGAATATCGGCCTTTTCCTGATCTTTTGCCAAAATCTGTTCATTGATGGATGCCTGTCTGGTTAAAAAGTGTTCTTTATTGCTTTCACCGGACAGAATCTGCTCCTGCAATACCTTAATCTGACTTTCTAATTTTTCCCTCATCAGACCGGTATTGGATAAATAGGAACGTTCTTCCTCGATGGATTTTTCCAGTTCCTCTAATTTTGCTGCAATCTGGTCATATTCGGATTTGATGTTCTCATACTGCCTGGAAGTCTGCTCAAAATCATCCGATGCAATTTTTAATTTTTCATCCAATGCAACCAGCTTCTCTTTTAACTGTGCATTTTCAACCAGAAAAACATTGACATCGAGAGTCTTTAATTCTTCTTTATGTTTTAAATATATTTTAGCCTTTTCAGACTGCTTTTCCAAAGGACCAATCTGACGCTCTTTTTCAGAAAGAATATCACTGATACGGAGCATATTGCCCTTTTCATCGTCCAGTTTCTTTTGTGCAGCCAGTTTCCTTCTTTTAAACTTTACAATACCGGCCGCTTCGTCAAACAGTTCCCGTCGCTCTTCCGGCTTTCCGCTTAAAATCTTATCAATCTGCCCCTGTCCGATAATGGAATATCCTTCTTTACCGATACCGGTATCGTAAAAGAGTTCATTCACATCTTTCAGTCTGCAGGGCGCATCATTTATCATATACTCACTCTCACCCGAACGATAAATGCGACGTGCCACTTTCACTTCTTCAAAATCAATCGGGAGTGAATGATCACTGTTATCCAACGTAATGGCAACATATGCATATCCCAAGGGTTTTCTGTTTTCCGTACCTGCAAAAATGACATCCTGCATACTTGCACCACGCAATTGCTTGATACGCTGTTCACCCAAAACCCATCGAACAGCATCGGCAACATTACTCTTTCCACTTCCGTTCGGGCCAACGATTCCCGTGATTCCCGGATGAAACTGAAAAACTATTTTATTTGCAAAGGCTTTAAAGCCATGGACTTCGATACTTTTTAAATACATATTGTTTCCCTTTCACACACCGGTCAGATGCGCAAATCTTTTTTATTTCCGTCTTTTTTCAGCAATGCATCATATGCCGCATGCTGTTGTGCTGTTTTTTTGCTCTTTCCTTCGCCATAGCCGATTGTTTTTCCATTCAGTCTTGCTTCCATGACAAAGATTTTATCATGCTCGGGTCCTTCTTCCTTTATCAGTTCATAGACAAGCTCTCCTGCTTTTGTTTCCTGTACATATTCCTGTAAAATGGACTTTGCATCATAGAAAAGCCGCTTGTGCTCCAAATCATTCAAAACAAAACGATGAATAAATTCTCTTGCTTTTTCGATACCGGAATCCAGATAAATCGCACCGATTACTGCTTCGACCGCATCTGCAATGATGGATTCTCTTTCCCGTCCGCCATTAGCCTCTTCCCCTTTTCCGAATATCATATAGGAGCCGAGCTTGAGTTGCCTTGCCGTAATAGCAAGAGCCTGTTCACATACAGCGGCCGCACGCATTTTCGTGAGATTCCCCTCCGTTTCTTCGGGGAAGGTATGATAAAAGTAATCACTGCTAACCAACTCCAAAACGGCATCTCCCAAAAACTCAATCCGCTCATAATTTTTCCATTTGCGAATGCGCTGCTCATTACTAAAGGAGCTGTGCGTTAATGCCTGCTTCAACAAACTTTTATCTTTAAACGAATAAGATATTTCTTTTTCCAGTGTTTCTAATTCCATCATCCTGTCACCATAATCCGACAAAATCTCTTGTCTACATTCAAAAAGCCCTGTCGGGCCTTTTGATTATTTCCTTTTCATTTCTTTCATATAGGTTACTGCTTCGGAAACCGTCTGAAGAGAACGCAATTTTTCTGTATCAATTTCTAAATCAAATACTTCTTTTGCATTTAACAACACCTGATAAAGATCCAGTGAATCTGCCCCCAAATCTTTGGCAAACGTGGACTGCATCGTCACCTCATCCGGTGCAACACCCAAAATTTTCACGAGAGAATCCCGCAACACTTCAAATTCCACAACTAAGACTTCCTTCCTTAATCTTCCTTATCAGAAAGAGTTTCTTTTGTTTGTTCCACAATACCGGCTTTGATTTTTTCGTTAATCTGCTGCTCTTTAAAAGTGACACATTGGAAAATACTGTTGCGTATTACACCGGCTTTTGAATTACCGTGGCTCTTTACAACCAGTCCTTTTAATCCAAGCATGGGAGCTCCACCGTATTTATCCACATCAAAATCCTTTAATGTTTCTTTTAATGCGTCTTTAATCAGTAAGGCTCCGATTTTTGTCTTTAAGTTTGTCATCAGGGATGCTTTAATCTTATTAATCAGTACTGCACCCACACCTTCATAGGTCTTTAAAATAGCATTTCCGGTAAAGGCTTCGCATACCACAACATCAGCAGCACCCATGGGAATATCCCTTGCTTCGATATTGCCGATGAAATTAATATCCTTACATTCTTTTAATAATGGATGGGTCTCTTTTACCAAAGCATTACCCTTTTCTTCTTCTGTTCCATTACTTGCAAGTGCCACCCTTGGATTTTTGATTCCCATGACACTTTCCATATAAATAGATCCCATCTTTGCAAACTGAACCAGATGGGAAGGACGCGAGTCGACATTTGCTCCGCAGTCAATCAACAATGCTACTCCGTTTGCGGTCGGAATAAGCGGTGCCAAAGGTGCTCTTTCGATTCCTTTGATACGTCCCACCAAAAGAGTTGCTCCAACCAAAACAGCTCCGGTACTTCCTGCAGAAATAAAGGCATCCGTTTCCCCCGTCTTGGTCATCTGCATTCCCTTTACAATCGAAGAATCCTTTTTTGTACGAATGGCATTGACCGGTGCCTCCGCCATTTCAATCACGTCTTCACAGTTAACAACTTCAACTCGCGCTTTATCATATGTATATTGAGACAGTTCCCGCTCAATATCAGCTTCCTTTCCCAATAATACAACTTGAACATTTTCTTTCTCGTTGACTGCCATAACCGCACCTTTTACGATTTCAACCGGTGCATAATCACCGCCCATGGCATCAACGGCAACTTTTACCATTTCACTCATGTATATACTCCTCCATACTTCTTATAAATATACTAGAAGAAAGATGAAAAAGCAAGAAAAAAAGCCTTCGAACAAGCGTCGAAGGCTTTTAAAACCAACTAAATGATTAGTCAACTGCGATGATTTCGCGTTTATTGTAAGCGCCGCATGCTTTGCATACTCTGTGAGGTTTCATTAATTCACCACATTTGCTGCACTTTACTAAAGTAGGAGCAGACATTTTCCAGTTTGCTCTTCTCTGATCTCTTCTACCTTTTGAAGATTTGTTTTTAGGACAAATAGCACCCATCTTTACACCTCCTTATTCGCGATAAAGATATCTTTTAACACAGCCATGCGTGAATCCGGTTCAAAAGTATCGCAACCGCAATCCCCTTGGTTTAAATCTCTACCGCATTTGGGACATATACCTTTGCAATCCTCTTTGCACAAGATTTTTACCGGCCAGTTTATCAATATTTCATTCCCGATTAATATATCAGTATCCAACGAATAACCGTCCAGATATGAAAACTCATCGGCATCCTCTGTGGGATTTTGAATACATTCCTCACTGATCTGCTCATCAAATGAAAACGAAATCGGAATGTCCACTCTCGTAAGGCAACGATCACATCTTGCCTGCAAAAGTAACTTTCCTTCACCGTGAAGCGCCAGCTTTCCTTTTCCTGTATTGGACAGTTTCAAGGAAATCGGTCCATTTTCTAAGACCTTAAACTGACCACCTGCTTTTTTATAAAAAGCCGGTGAATACGTGATAGTGAAATCTTCCACTTTTCCTTCATTTGATAAGATATCTGTCAGATTAAGTAACATATCATACTCCTATCCACACTCAAACGATTATACATAACTTCATTCTGTTTGTCAACAAGCATTCACATTTTTTTATCCGTCCGTATTCACATTTTTTATCCGTCTGTATAGACATTCACATTATTGTCCATCTGAATTCAATTTTTCATCCAACTGAATTTGTATTATTTGTTCCATTTGTTCAGATTTACCATGAAACAATTTTATGTTATACTTTCTCATGAAAATGAAAGACTAATACAATAAACAAAAATCAATATGATACCAGGGTCAAAAGGTCATACTTTTCATGCCGCATGAAAAAGTATGACTTTGGGACCCGCAAAACACGAGAAAGTAGCCCGATTAGGGCGGATTTCGATTGTTTACGGATTTCGAGAGCACAAAGTGCGTAGCAATCCGTTGGTATCATGGGGGCAAAATACCTTTTGACCCCAACATCATCAATATACCCAAACCGGTATACTTTAATCGATAAACTATAATCATAAACAGGCGGAACCCTACTATGAAATCATCTAAACAAAATTTAATGACATCTGCTTTATCAGCAATATTCTATCTTACTTATTCATTTTTATTACGCCATCAGGTTTCAAACGTTTTTTCTCCGGATACTTCTAACCAAAATATCCGAATTCTGTCTGTTTTTATCTCCTGTATTTTTGGATATTGTGTTTTCTTTCTTATTTTTACAGCTTTGCATTTATTTATCCAAAAAAATAAATGTTTTCTTTCTTATTTTAAACAATTTCTTCTATATTTTATACCACTATTTATATTATTAATCCTGACATGGCCCGGTATATTCAAAGGGGATGACTTTTATGTTCTAAATGCCATCCGCAATTATACCTTATCTCCTGCTCAGACCGGACTTACCAGTTTATTTTATATCTGCTGTATCCGCTTCTTTCCTTCCATGGGAAGTATTACTTTTTTCCAGATTGTCATCATCAGTTGCATATATGCATATATTTTCAAAAATATAAAAGAGATATATCCGGACTGTCGTTTTTTCATTGCGCGTGCCGTATTCTTACTACTGCCTGTTTTAGACGGATGTCTGTTTACCTTAAGAGCCACCCTTGTCGGTTTTCTCTTTTTACTTATTCTAGCATCCTGTTTATTTATATGGAAGAGACAAACACTTCACCTTAAACAAATGGTGATCGTATCTATTTTGACCGGATTAGTCATTGCGTGGCGAACCGAATTTATTTATATGCTGTTATTCCTTCCTTGCTATTTTTTCTTCCTTTTTTATAAAAAAAATGGATTTCGACGATGTATAAAACATGCGGTCTCCTGTTTTTTTATTATTTCGTGCGCGTTTTTATGCTTTAATCTTCCAAATAAATTAGCATTAAATGGCAGCAATAAATACCCTGTTTCTCTCGTCATCAATCCGCTTGGTAATATTTTTGCCCAGGAAGAAATCCGTGGCGAACACGCCTATGATGATATTATGACCATCAATGAACTGATTGATGTACAGGCATTACGCAATCATCCTTCGGTCCGCAATATCAGCCAGTACTGGAATATTCCGGATATTCTTCCTAAAGAACAGTTAAACTCTTTTATGAAGGCTTCCTTTGATCTGATTCTAAATAACTTTGACCATTTTCTGTATTACCGCTGGCAGACTTTCAAATATACGAACGGAATGGTCCCCGATGATATCAATCATCCAACCGCTCCGACTGTTGAAACGATCTATACATTAAATTACTATGGTGAGGATTTTCCGGATCGTTATTATTTTTCAAATGCTCCGATGGGTGAAACAATCAGAAACAAGACCATTGATATACTGGCCTGCAGGCATTATGAAACCGATCACATTAAAACAAACATGCTGTATCCAATCATGTATAACTGTCTGCCGACATTTGTTATCGCTCTGTTTTGTATGATTGTCTGCATCGTTGCAAAAAAATATGTGATGGCGGCACTTTTATTCTTTTCCGGCTTTCAGCTTGTCTTTATTTTTTTGACTGCTCCTGCCATGTTTTTTATGTACTATTTCTGTTTTTATCTGACCGGATATTTTCTGTCAGCAATAAGTATTTATGAATTGCGGTTAAATAAAATATCCAATTAGAATCCTATCATTTTTACGTAATTCTTTTTTCGGGTTATTTATTGTATTCTTGATACATTTATAGAAATATTTTTATAAAAAAAGCAACCCACTTGAGGTTGCTTTATTCTTTCCAATTCGTTTTCAATACATTTTCTATTTATAATTTCTTTATATATCCATTGCAATCATGGAATCACTAAAACGAATTACTTTTTATCATTCAAAAAACTAAACTAACTGTGCCTGTACTGCTGTCAGGGCAACAACACCGACAATATCTTCCCATGAACAACCACGGGATAAATCATTGACAGGTTTGGATATTCCCTGAAGCATGGGACCGTAAGCTTCAGCTTTTCCGAGACGCTGAACCAGTTTATAAGAAATATTTCCGCAGTCCAGATTTGGAAATACCAAAACATTAGCTTTACCGGCCACTTCACTGCCAGGCGCCTTTGATTTTGCAACATGTGGAACCAATGCGGCATCTGCCTGAAGTTCACCATCCACACAAAGATTTGGATATTGTTCTTTGGCAATCCGGGTTGCTTCCACCACTTTATCAACCAAAACATGTTTGGCACTTCCCTTTGTCGAATGGGAAAGCATAGCAATAATCGGTTTGGCACCTACAAGGCTCATAAAACTGCGTGCTGAGCTCTCTGCAATAGCCGCTAACTCTTCTGCTGTCGGATCCTGATTTAATCCGCAATCCGCAAATAAGAAGGTACCGTTTTCACCATATTGACAATCCGGCACATCCAGAATAAAAAATCCGGATACCAGCTTGACACCGGGAGCTGTTTTTAATATCTGCAATGCAGGTCTTAAGGTATCGGCAGTTGCATGACAGGCACCTGCAACCATTCCGTCTGCATCATTGGCTTTTACCATGATAACACCGAATGTCAGATAATCCTTTTTCAGAATCTCTACTGCTTTTTCAGGTGTCATCCCTTTTGCTTTACGTAATTCATAAAGCAAGTCTGCGTATTCTTTAAATTTCGGACAGTTTTCCGGATCAATAATCGTAACACCTTTTAGTTCGACTTCCAACCATCTCGCACCGTCCATAATCTTTTCTTCATTGCCGATCATAATCAGATTGGCAATTCCTTCTTCCAAAATATGTGCTGCTGCAATCAGCGTACGTTTGTCATTGGTTTCCGGCAAAACAATCGTCTTTTTGTCGGACTTTGCTTTCTCTTTTATTGTATCTATGTAGGTCATGACACAGTCTCCTTTCGCTACACCTTGTTTTTATTATAATGCATTCATTTTTTCAAAACAAGTTTTCAAAAACAGAAATTGTGTATTATTTCGAATACACAAATTATCCTCAAATTAATCAAACAAAAAGATTGTCTGTTTTCCCAAAAAATGATACTCTTAGTAATACAATGATACCAGGGTCAAAAGGTCATACTTTTGCACAAAATGCGTAGCAATCCGTTGGTATCATGGGGGCAAAATACCTTTTGACCCCAACATCATACAATACATTACATAGATTTTACTTTTAATATAACTTTCATAAAGAAAGAAATTTGCATAGAAAAGAAAATCATTTACAAAAGTATATAAATTACTTATTTAAAGTTGTTTTCTTTATATTATACATAAAGGAGGACGCATATGAAAATAACCGGAATTATCGCGGAATATAATCCATTCCACAACGGGCATTCATATCAGATAAAAAAAGCAAGGGAAATAACCGAAGCTGACTATATTATTGTTGTTATGAGCGGTAATCACATGCAGAGAGGTACGCCTGCTTTAATTGACAAATACAGCCGCGCTAAGATGGCATTATCTGGCGGAGCCGACATGGTCATTGAATTACCTGCCTGTTATGCGACTGCCAGTGCAGAATACTTTGCCATGGGCGCAATCTCCATTTTAAACCAGTTAGGTTGTGTGGATTCCATCTGCTTTGGAAGCGAAAGCGGGGACATTACCATGCTTTCTAAAATCGCACATGCACTGGTAGATGAATCCGATGATTTTGTACAAAGTCTTAAAACAAAATTAAAAAACGGTGACACCTATCCGGTAGCCAGAAATGCTGCACTTGCAGAAACTATAAAAGACTTTACTTCCTTTGATACAATTCTTGGATTTCCCAACAATATTTTGGGAATTGAATATATTAAGGCTATTATCCGTCAAAACAGCAACATAAAGCCGTATACCAATACCCGTATCGGTTCTGACTATCATTCATATAAGCTTGCCGAAAACTTCAGCTCAGCGATTTCCATTCGCCAGTCGCTCTCTTTGCAGGATAATCTGGACATGATTCAATCCCAGATACCGGCTTCGGCATTTGAGATTATGAAAGAAGATTTTCACAAGACATTTCCCGTCTATGCAAGTGATTTTTCTTCCATGATAAAATTTAAATTATTAAAGGAACGCGGACAGGGATTTACCCAGTATTTTGATGTAACGCAGGCAATTTCGGATAAGTTGGAAAAAGAAATGTTCTCCATGCAGAGTTTTGATGAGTTCTGTGATATTTTAAAGAGCAAAGACATTACCTATGCACGCATCAGCCGATGCCTGTCTCATATCCTATTAGACATCAAAGCCGAAGACGTCCAATTATTTAAAGAAAATGGAATCACATTCTATGCAAGAGTTTTAGGTTTTAATTCTAATGCAGATAAGCTGACAAAAACTATAAAAGCAAATGCTTCCATTCCTTTGATTACCAAAACAACTTCTGCTTCATCACAGTTATACCCGATTGGTCAGAAACAGTTTGAACAGGACATTCAGGCATCGCATATCTACGAATGTATCGCCGGCACCAAATATCATGCCGGAATGCGTGATGAATACCGCAGACAGGTTGTGAAAATATAATCGAAAGTCTAAAAACCGAAGTACGAGGCCGCAAAGATATATATTGGGAACACAAATCTGAAAAGGGAATAACAAAAAGACAACGGTTCTATGAATTCCACATAAAACCATTGTCTTTTTTACATAATAATATCCCTTAGTTTTTAAAACTATGAATCGGTGCCGGAATACGTCCGCCACGATTTACAAAGTTGTCACAAGAGAAAGAATTAACCGGCATAATCGGTGCATAACCTAAAAGCCCGCCGAATTCAACTGTCTCTCCCACTCCTTTTCCGATGACCGGAATAATACGGACAGCCGTGGTTTTCTGATTAACCATACCAATAGCCATTTCATCCGCAATAATTCCCGAAATCGTTGTTGCTTTCGTATCACCAGGGATTGCAATCATATCAAGGCCAACCGAGCAGACACAGGTCATTGCTTCTAATTTTTCCAAGGTAAGACATCCGCATTCCACAGCATCTATCATACCCTGATCTTCACTGACGGGAATAAAAGCACCACTTAAGCCTCCGACATAGGAAGATGCCATGACCCCTCCCTTTTTAACCTGATCGTTTAATAGCGCCAATGCTGCGGTCGTACCGGGAGCACCGGGATGTTCCACACCGATTTCCGTCAAAATATCCGCAACACTGTCACCCACTGCGGGTGTTGGAGCTAAAGATAAATCGATGATACCAAACGGGATATCAAGCATACGGGATGCTTCTTTTGCCACAAGCTGACCAACACGTGTTACCTTAAATGCCGTCTTTTTAATTGTTTCACAAAGCACTTCAAAATTCTCACCGCGAACCTGTTCCAATGCAGTCTTAACAACACCGGGTCCGGAAACGCCGACATTGATAATCTTGTCAGCTTCTGTTACTCCATGAAAAGCACCAGCCATAAAAGGATTGTCGTCCGGTGCATTACAAAATACAACCAGTTTCGCACACCCCAAAGAATCATTGTCTTTGGTATACTCTGCTGTTTCTTTTACAATTTCTCCCATCAACTTAACCGCATCCATATTGATACCGGTCTTAGTCGATCCCAGATTGACACTGCTGCATACAAAGTCCGTTTTGCTCAGTGCAAGCGGAATGGAACGAATTAACAATTCATCTGCATGGGTCATTCCCTTTGCAACCAAAGCGGAATATCCGCCCAGAAAGTTTACACCGACTTTTTTAGCTGCTTCATCCAATGTAACGGCAATTTCTGCAAAATCCTCCGGAGTCTTGCAGGCAGAACCGCCCACTAAGGCAATCGGAGTAACTGAAATTCTCTTATTCACAATCGGAATTCCGAATTCTTTTTCAATCTCCTGTCCGGTTGCGACCAAATCTTTTGCCGTTTCCGTGATTTTCTTATAAATTTTATCTTTTAATTTTGAAAGGTCTGAATCAATGCAGTCTAACAAACTGATTCCCAAGGTAATCGTCCTGACATCCAGATTCTCCTTTTCAATCATTTTATTGGTTTCATTAACTTCATGTATATTAATCATATTATTACCCATCTTTAACCTTAGATTCGATGCATCATATCAAAAATATCTTCTCTTTGACATTTTATCATAACTCCGATTTCTTCCCCAAGTGCTGCAAGCGCATCCACAACAGTATCAAAATCAACATCCGACTGATTGGTATCCACAATCATCATCATATTAAAATAATCCTGAACAATGGTCTGTGAAATATCCAGAATATTGATTTTATGCTCTGCAAGATACGTACAAACCTTTGCTATGATACCTACAGTATCTTTTCCCACAACGGTAATAATGGCTTTTTTCATTGGTTTTCTCCTTTGCCTGTATATTTCTACCAATTAATGAGTATACCATAATATGATTTTCTTCTCAATGTTTAGAAGTTTTTTTATTTATTTTCTGTAATATTCCCTACCTCTGTCTTTGCCGTTTACCGTTACAACACCCATATCTGCTGATAAATCTAAAGTAAGGTCATCCGGATTTTCTTTCGTTGTCACTGTAACGGAACCCATGGAGCAGTTAGCCGTCAGCTTCTGGAAATCACCGTCAATCTCAATACTTCCCATATCAGCATTACATTCTAAACGGTCGAATGCAGCATTTCTTAATTCTATACTACCCATGTCGGCATCACATTCGCCTCTGTCAAAGGAAATTTCATTCATTTCGATATTTCCCATATCAGCATCAATATCCATTTTAGCAAAAGAGATTTGATTTACTTCGATGTTTCCCATATCGGCATCAATTGTTAAATCTTCCATACAGATGTCATCGATTTGAATATTTCCCATATCCATGCTCAAATTTACATCACCGATTTTTGTATCCTTCGGTATGGTAATCACCAGATCATAATCCATGTCACCGAGCGAGCCAAAATTTCCAAAACCGAAGTTCACACCACCGTTTCCTTGTTTCTGGTCAATCGTCAAAACACCAGCGTTTACTTTTACTACCGGTTTAAGTTTTTCAGGATAGTTGTATTCCACCTGATAAGCATCTCCATATACAATTCTCAAATCTCCGACGGCAACATTTAACATGATATCATCATATGATTCAATATTTAAGACAGTCATTTCATCTGTCTTTTTATAATCCTCGTCAGAAGAAAACCAATGTCTTGCCCTGGAAGTATATTTTACAATCCCAAAGATAATGCAGCCAATCGTTACCAATGTCAGAATAATTAAATAAATGTTTTTCCACATTTTCAGATTATTTCGTTCCATCTCTCTCCTCCTTATTCTTTGATTGTAAGATTAGTCTTAATCACAGCATTGATTATCGCTGCAACCGGCCAGATAATCCATGTGATATGCCAGTCAACGCTTAAAAAGCTCCAAATCAGATATACACATGTAACAGTCGGCCAGTAAACTTCCATAATGGTTGCAACCGTATCATTAATATAACGCTCATTTTTCTGATGTTTCACATAGTTTCCGCTCACATACTTTTTATCATTCAATTTTAACAAATCATCATAAGCGCTCATAATCATATTATTATGAACAATCATCATGACGCCGATACCGACAAACACAAACAATAATACAGCTCCGATATTGTCAATTTCCGTCACATTTCCCAAAGGCGATTCATCAATGATCATGGATGGAATCCAGCATAATACACAGAGAATGATACCGATGGTCTGACGAATGGCATAAGTGCTACGAAATCTGGATTTCTCACCTTCCAAAACCTGTGCAGTATTATAATCAATCATCCAGGAAGCATTCTTGATATAATCCCATTTTCCCATCATAATGCCGGAATATACAAACAAAAACACAGCCACACAAATCAAAATCATCATGCCGGTTACACCAATCGCATCCGGCCAGTGAAAAGATGTGGATATAATAGGCATAACCGGTGAAAAAATACAAAACATTACACCGATTGCAACAAAAAATCCATGCTGGATTTTTGCATCCACAAACTGCTTTGCCTCTTCAAAAGAAAGCGTTTCCTGTGTTGAAAAATAAGGTTCATCTGCATACTCTGCCTTTGTACTTTCCTGCTGATAGGAAAACTCTTTTTCCAGTCCCAGCTCTTTTGACAACTCTTCCAGATTTCCAAATTCCGAAATCACGGTTCCGACTGCTTCATTTTCATTTTTACCCTCATCTAACAGTTCGTTGTATTTATCCTCCATCATCTGCCAGAGTTCATCCTTTGCCCTGCGCACCTCTGGTGTATTGGGCATTTTCGCAAACATGCTTTCCAAATAGCTTTTTAAAGTATTCATCTATTCTTCCCCTTTCTGAATGAAATGTTCAACAACCTCTTTTGTCAAAATCCATTCCTCACATTTTTCTTCATAATAAGCTCTGCCGTATTCCGTTATACGGTAGTATGTTCTCTTTTTGCCGGAACCACTTTCATCCGGCTCACATACATAGGATTCGATATATCCGTTTTTCTCCATTCTGGTAAATGCAGAGTACAACGTGGTCTCTTTGATCATATATTTATCCTGTGTCATCTGCCTGATTGTCTTGGAAATCTCATATCCATAAGACGGCTCTTTTTTCAGGATATACAAAATCATGATATCATTGTATCCACGAATAACATCGCTACTGATTCCCGCCATAGGCTTCTCCTCTCTTTTCATATTACGCACATCGAAGTAGTACTTAGTTCTATTCTTCTCACTATACTACGTGTGACGTTGGTACGACAGACGTTGCTATGTCCGTCGTACTATGTCTGTCGTAGTAAATATAACATTGCATTATTATATTGTCAACAATTTTTTTAGAAACTGTTTACCTTTTATTTTTTTAGAAACTGTTTATCTTTTGCCCCCAGCATCATTATATTAGAAACTATTGTTTCATCAGATAGAAATTATTGTGATAAAAAATGGTACTCTCCATAATCGGAAAGTACCATTCTGTTTTTTCTAATCTCAAATACTTTATTTACCCTATTTACCTTAATTGTCTTATTTACATTAATTGTCTTATTTACATTATTTACCTTTTTAACCTTTTGAACCAAGAGCACTATCCATTTTTTTATGCAGGGCATTCAATACACGCTTTTTATCTGCACTCCAAAGTGGTGCAACCAACAGTGCTTTGGGTCCATCACCGGTTAAACGGTGTACCACCATATCCGGCGGCAACACCTTCACACATTCAGCCACCAGATCCACATATTCCTCAAACTCCATGGTTTTAAATAAGCCGTTTTGATAATCCATTGCCAGATCCGTATTTTTTAACACATGTAAAAGTTGCAGTTTTATCCCTTTGCTCTTTTGTAAAACAACATGACAGATACTCTCTAACATGTCTTCTTTTGTTTCCCCGGGAAGCCCTAAGATAATATGCGTAATCGTATGAATTCCAATTGCATTTAAATCACATACTGCCTTATCATAAACGGCAAGTTGATACCCGCGTCGGATATAAACAGCCGTTTTTTCATGGATGGTCTGTAAACCAAGTTCTACCCAAACCGGTTTGATTTGATTTAATTCATCTAACAACACAAGAACTTCGTCTGATAAACAGTCCGGTCTTGTAGCAATTGACAAAACTGCAATATCGTCTCTGTTGATAACCGGCATAAAGATTTGGCGGAGCGTTTCAACGGGAGCATAGGTATTGGTATACGCCTGAAAATAAGCAATATATTTATCTCCCTTATATTTGGCAGACACTTTTTCCTTTGCCTCGTTAATCTGGTCTTCTATCGGTTTATTCCGGTTTGGGGTAAAATCTCCCGAACCTCCTGCTGAACAGAAAATACATCCACGTGTATCAAGTGTTCCATCCCGGTTTGGACAAGTCATTCCGCCATCTAAACTGAGCTTATATAGTTTTTGCCCAAATTGTTGTTTACAGTATTCGTTAACAGTAAGCATATGCTAATTCTCCACAAACTTTTTCTGCAAGCAAATTCATTTACTTCTTTTTTTAATGCCGATTAAAGAAATTCCCTTTGCCTTTTCGCCATTGATATTTTTTATAACCTCACTGACGCAGGCACAGGGACCAACGACTTTTCCGTTACAATACACATTATGCGCAATATACATCTCACAATCTTTAGAGATATTGATTGTGTGTACTTCCTTGCGGATATCGTTTCTGTCATTATACATTGTCAAAATCAACGAATCATATTCTCTCCCAATTTTATCAAATTCTTCTTCATTGGTAGAAAAATATGTGATAAAACCTAGCCTTGTCAGATAATCGGAAATAGCTTTTGGTGCAGTTCCAAATTTGCCGGACAAAACCGCACCATCTTTTTCGTAATCAAAAATCATCTGGGCAAGGCTCATCTCATGTTTTCTAGTAAGACTGAAAACAGCATTATAGGTAGCAAATATCTCACATCCGGCATACTTCATGGTTACCTTTCCATATTTCATATCCGCATAATTATTTTGATCTTCGATATAGCCATGATTCTTTTGAATGTTTTCTATATGCCGTTTGAAATTTTCTTCGTTGTATTTTAAGTTCACAGAAAAATCTATATTTAAGACTCTTTGTGCTTTACGCATTAGTTCCAATACAGACACGACAACATGATTATCAACTTGATTTGGAATCCATGCACAAACTGTTTGCGTAATTCTATTCATCCTATTATTCTTCTTAATTTCATTTCTGGGTTCTTTTATCATTTGGGGTTCTTTATCATTTGGGTTCCGTTAGCAGCATGCTATTTACAGCTCCATTGTCAATAATCTTTAGGGAACTTTTTTAGAATATATTTCCTAAAAAGTTCCCTATTTCAATTCTTAATACGTATCAAATTATCAAATAACGATTGATTTTGTAATCTTTGGAAAATAATCTATTTCTACTCTGCAATTGTTCCATCAACAATTTCTATGGCATATTTTTTTAGGTCAACACAGTAATCGTATACTTCTATTCCATCGTTTTCCAAAAGCCTTTTTTGAACGTCGTCTCCACCAAAAGCAAATTTTCCTGCAAGTTCTCCTTTTGCATTTACCACACGATAACATGGAATCTTATCCGGATCCGGATTTTTATGAAGCGCATTTCCAACTGCCCTGCACATCTTTGCATTTCCTGCTAATTCGGCAACCTGTGCATATGTAGCAACCTTTCCTCTGGGTATTTTCTTAACCGCTTCGTAAATTCTCTTAGTAGGACTATCTGTTACGATATCATAGCTTTCTGCAATCATGCGCTTAATATCTTCATCCGGAATGCTTCCATTAAGAATAATGGTATTCCAATGCTCCTTATTTTGATGCCAACCCGGGATAACCGCTTCGTAGATCTGCCTGTAGAAATCTCTCCACTCCGGATTTACCTTCACGTTCAGATTGATATAACCATCTCTTTCATAAGTCCAAAGAAAGGCTTTCTTACTTCCTTTTACACGCACAAGCTGCCAGTTTGGATCATGAAAAGGCGCTTCTTTATATGTATCTTGAAATGACAATCCGTATGCTAAGGCTTCCTCTCTTGTTTGCATAAATTTCTCCCTACTTTAAAGATTATTTCTAGTCATTAATCTATCATGAATATTACTATGTTTCTATAGTTTTAAAACAATAACTATATACCCGTTTATAATTTAAGGTTGTATCCAGACAAAAAAAATGATATATTAATATCAAGAAAAGCACCCACTCCAAAGTGGATGCTCCCGGTAGTTTTATTTCTTCTTACGAAGAACGCCTCTCCCGTTGGCCGACAGGAGAGGCATTTTTATTTTTTCTTGTTCCTCTTATCGAGAAAGGCAAGAAACGCTACAATCAAACTCCCAAAGGCAATGAGCAAACTCAATATACCTATAATTACCAAAATAATTTCGAAAGCTGTCATAATAACGCACCTCCCTTCCTATGTAATCCGGCGCACCGGTATGGGCTTGGGAGGCTGCCACCCTGTCATGGGTACTCTTCTAACGTGAATTACCACGCACTTATATCATACTATTTTATAATCTCTATATCAATCATTTTTAAATGTTTGTTCGTATTTCATTTACTTCTCGTCCACAACCTGAAAGATAAAAAACTTCAAATAATAACTTTCATCAGCAGCCCACAGTATCGGATGGTCCGGTGCCTGGGTCCGAAACTCTACCTGTCTTAAACGCTTATGCGTAGCTTTTGCAGCCTCTTTAATGGTCTTTTCCAACAATTCCTGTGTCATAAAATGTGAGCAGGAACAGCTTGCCAGATATCCTCCGTCTTTTACAAGCTTTAAGCCTTGCATATTGATTTCACGATAGCCTTTGATGGCATTCTTTGTAGCTTCTTTTGCTTTTGTAAATGCCGGAGGATCTAAGATTACAACATCATACTTCTTTCCTGCTTTTACAAGCTTCGGAAGTTCATCTAACACATCGGCTGTTCTAAATTTTACAACTTCATCAAGTCCATTACGTTTTGCATTTTCCCTTGCCTGCCCGATGGCAAAATCCGAAATATCCAATCCTTCTACGGACTTTGCACCGGCAATTCCGGCATTTAGTGCAAAAGTTCCCATATGAGTAAAGCAATCCAATACGTCCTTGCCCTTACAGATATGATGCATTGCTTTTCTGTTATATTTCTGATCCAGGAAAAAACCTGTCTTTTGACCGTTCTCTACATCGACCAGATAGCGAACACCATTTTCCACGATTTCAACACGTGGTTCAAACTCATCTCCGATAAAGCCTTTATGAAATGGCAATCCCTCCTTTTTTCTTTCCTTAGCATCGCTTCGTTCAAATACACCACGAACTTGAAATCCGTCTGCTATTAATAACTCCTTCAAAATAGAAACAATTTCTTCTTTAAACTGCTCCATTCCTAGTGCCAGACATTGCACGACCAACACATCTTCATATTTATCAACAATCAATCCGGGTAACCAGTCTGCTTCACCGAATATCACGCGGCAACATCCCAAATCATCCGGCATAACCGTTTTACGATATTCCCACGCATTCTTTACTCGCATAGATATAAAATCATGGTTAATTTCCTGATCTTTATTACGAGACATCATGCGTACACGAATTTTGGAATTTTGATTAATGAAGCCTCTTCCCATGGGATATCCATCAAAATCATGAACTTCTACTATATCTCCATTGTGAAATGTTCCCACAATGGAATCTATCTCATTATCAAAAACCCAGCATCCGCCCTTTTTTAACAGTCGGCCTTCACCCTTTTTTAGCGTCACAATTGACATATGCTTTATCCTTTACTAATTTCTGTTTTCTAATATTGATAACTTAAACATCATAAACAATTTGTAATAAACAACTATAGAAATATATTGTTATAGAGCCAAATACCTTTCACTCCAACATCATTTATATAATTTGTACCAATAATTCATTATACCAATTAGCATAAGCTAACTATTTCGTTTCCAAAAATGCCACATATCCTCTTTGGGTTTCATATAAATCGGCTTTGGAAGTTGCTTCAAATGGTGCATGCATATTTAATACCGCAACACCGCAATCAATGACATCCATACCGTATAATGACAGGATATAAGCAATGGTTCCGCCACCGCCCAAATCAACTTTACCAAGTTCTGCAGTCTGATAAGATACATCCGCATCATCCATAACCTGACGAATAAATGCCAGATATTCAGCATTGGCATCATTCGAGCCGGATTTTCCACGCGAACCGGTAAACTTATTGAAAACCATGCCGTGTCCTAAATATGCCACGTTCTTTTTATCAAAGCTTGATGCATATGTCGGATCAAATGCAGAGCTTACATCTGATGAAAGCATACGGCAATTTGCAAGACATCTGCGAAGTGAGAGTTCATTAAAATCCCCCATCAAATTCATAACTTCTGCCGTCATATTCTCAAAGAATTTGGACTGCATTCCGGTAGCGCCCACACTTCCGATTTCTTCCTTATCCACAAGCAGACAACACGCGGTACGTTCCGGTGCTTTGATACTTAACATGGCATCTAATGAAGTAAATGCACATACTCTGTCATCCTGTCCATACGCTAATGTCATACTGCGGTCAAATCCGGCTTCTCTTGCCTTTCCGGCGGGAACGACTTCAATTTCCGCAGAAATAAAATCAGCTTCCTCTACGCCGTATTGTTCTTTCAAAATTTCCAGAATACCGGCAGTAAACTTATCTTTTTCAGCACCTTTTAATGGCTTATTTCCAACTATGACATCCAAGGCCTCACCTTCAATGACTTTATTGGCCTTTTTTTCCATCTGCTCTGATGCCAGATGAATCAACAGATCAGAAATAAAAAATACCGGATCATCCTCTTCTTCTCCGACATTGACGATAACCGTAGTACCGTCTTTTTTTACAATCACTCCATGGAGTGCCAACGGAATTGCTACCCACTGATATTTTTTAATTCCGCCGTAATAGTGTGTATCCAAATAAGCAAAATCGCCGTCTTCATACAAGGGGTTTTGTTTTACATCCATACGTGGTGAATCAATATGTGCACCAAGGATATTCATACCTTCTTCCAAAGGCTTTTTACCAATATGATACATGACTACCGATTTATCCATATTGACTGCATATACCTTTGCACCGGCTTTAATCTTTTTGCCGGATTTCAGTAATTTTGCCAGTTCCACATAGCCTTCATTCTCAATACGGTTGACAATGTAGCTGACGCATTCGCGCTCCGTCTTTCCTTCATCCAAAAATGTACGATAGTCAGCACTCAGCTTTTCCAACTCTTTTAATTGCTTCTCAGAATATTTTGTCCATACACTTTCTGTTTTCATAAAAAATGTCCTGCCTTTCTCTGTGTATTAACTATTATGCGCATTAATTATTTTTTCTAACATGAAAAAGCCGATTACAATCAGTTATTCATAATAACCTGAATGCCATCGGCAATTCATACTTTCAAATCAAACCTTAACAATTGCTTTTTTCGGACATTTTGTAGCACAAATTCCGCAGCCGACACATTGTTCCTGGTCAATATGAGCTTTGAAGTTTTCTACGCTGACAGCTTCTTTCGGGCAGTTCTTTGCGCAAAGCGAACAACCGATACAAGCCGTTTCACAGGCTTTCATGGCAACTGCGCCTTTTTCGGTATTGCTACATGCAACTGCATACTTCGCATCATAGGGAATTAATTCAATCAATCCCTTGGGACAGGCTGCCACACATTTTCCACATGCTTTACAGGCTTCTTTATCAACCTTTGCCACTCCGTTTTCTACATGAATGGCATCAAACGGACATGCCTTTACACAATTACCATATCCAAGACAGCCTTGATTACATGACTTTGGACCACCGTTTGGCACAAAGGAAAGCATGGCACAATCCTTAACACCGGTATATTCGTAATCCGTCTTTGTTTTATCACAGTCACCCTGACATTTTACAAAAGCCACCATGCGAATGCCTGCTGTTGCTTCTACGCCCATGATTTCTGCGATTTTGGTTGCCACAGGCTCACCGCCTACCGGACAGGTTCCGACTTCTGCCTCACCTTTTGCAATAGCTTTTGCCAGACCGGAGCAACCGGCAAAGCCACATCCGCCACAGTTATTTCCGGGTAAAGCAGCCAATACGGCTTCTTCCTTTTCATCAACCTCTACCTGAAATTTCATACCGGCTATTCCTAAAAACAGACCGATAAATAATCCAACACCACCAACTAAGACGGCGGCAATGATAATTCCACTAATACTCATCTGCCACACCTCCTATAACAAACCGGAAAAGCCACAGAATGCAATGGCCATCAATCCGGCAGTAACTAATACAATCGGCATGCCCTGAAACGCCTCCGGAATATCATTATATTCAATTTTTTCACGAATTCCGGCAAGGATTACAATGGCAATGGTAAAACCAACGGCTGTTGCAAAACCATTGACAACACTCTCTAAAATACTGTAAGATGCCTGCACATTGTTTAATGCTACGCCTAAAACTGCACAGTTTGTTGTAATCAAAGGAAGATATACACCCAATGCCTCATAAAGAGAAGGAATCATCTTTTTTAAGAACATCTCAACAAACTGAACCAGTGCTGCGATGACTAAAATAAATACAATCGTCTTTAAATAATCAAGTCCTAAAGGGTCCAATACAAATTTGTAAAGAACGGACGCAACAAAAGACGCCAAAGTGATAACAAATACAATTGCCGCTCCCATTCCGGCAGCCGTTTCCGTCTTTTTGGAAACTCCAAGGAAAGGACATAAGCCCAAAAACTGACTTAATACGACGTTGCTTACAAGCGCGGAGCCCAATGCTATTATAATTAAATTACTCATCTGCATTTACCTCCTCTTTTGTTTCTTCCTGACTATTTTCCGGTACATTTTCTTTTATTCCTGCCTGAATTAATTCAGGTGCTGCTTTTATCTCTTCCTCAACCATTTCCGCTTCTGCTTCTTTTATCTCTTCCTGAGCTAACTCAGTCACTTCTGCTTTTATCTCATTCTGAACGGTTTCAGAAACTGTTTTTGTTGTTTCCCCTACTGATTCAATCGCTTTATCAATCGGCTCGCTTTTTTTACCGGCTTCAGTCTTTGGCAGTGCTTTTGGTTCTTTTTCTGCCTTCTTCGTATCATCATAGAACTTACGGGATGAGCAGCCTTCTTCCCCACAGCTCATACAATCGTGGGTACAACCGGATCCGACTTTGCTCATATCCTTACCCTTTTTCTCGCCTTCTATTTTGACTTTATTTTGGATGGCAACGAGGCAGGCAAGTACAAAGAATGCACCGGGTGCCATGACAAAGATACGTACAGGTTCATATCCTGCCGGCATAATACGAATTCCAAATGCTTCTCCTGCACCAATCAGCTCTCTGACGAGACCGATAATGGTTAACGCAATCGTAAAACCAAATCCCATTCCAAGTCCGTCAAAGAAAGAAGGAATGACGGGATTTTTATATGCATAGCTTTCTGCTCTTCCCAGAATAATACAGTTTACAACAATAAGCGGAATATAAAGACCGAGTGCACTGTAAAGGGAAGGAATAAAACCTTCTAAAAGCAATTCCACCATCGTAACAAAAGATGCAATGATTACGATAAATGCGGGGATACGGACACGGTCGGGGATGATTTTACGCAACATGGATATAATCATGTTGGATAATGCCAGTACAACCGTCGTCGTCATACCCATACCAAATCCGTTAATTGCCGATGTCGTAACAGCTAATGTCGGACACATACCAAGCATCAAAACCAAAGTCGGGTTTTCTTTAATGATACCGTTATATAATCGCTCCAATGATTTATTCATTTACCGTGCCTCCTTCCATTAACATCGTCCTAAAACAGGTAAGTCCTGCATTCACACCATTTACAATGGCATTGGTTGTAATGGTCGCTCCTGAGATGGCATCAATCTGATCAGCGCTTTGGGCACCGGTTTTGGTATAGCTGAATAATTCTGCTTTTTTATTTTCAAACTGAGGTTTTAAAACCGAATCGGCATTCATGCCAAGTCCTGCTGTCTCTGAAATACTCAAAATCGAAATTCCATTCAGAGTTCCGTCATTGCGGATTCCCATGGAAAACCGGATATCTCCGCCATAACCTTCATGGTCGGTTACGATAATAACATATCCAATGACATTGCCGGAGGCATCAACTGCCTCGGATACTTCATCCACGGATACATTATATCCGGCATCTGCTACCACTTTATCAGCATCCTCTGATGTGATATCTTCGCGTAAGCGGAAACTGTCAGCATCTGCAAACACTTCTTTGCTGGCTTCTTCTTTTGCCTTTTCCTGAGCCTGTGCAATCGGATCTTTGGTAACCTGATACACGAGTCCCAACAGACATCCGGCAATCAAGGTAATTGCAAACAAAATAGCTGCTTCTTTCAACATATTTTTCATCTCTGCATACCTCCTTTTCTGCCAAATGCATGCGGCATGGTATATTTCTCAATTAAAGGAGTCAGCAGATTTCCAAGAATAATCGCATAGGAAACGCCCTCTGCACTCGCACCGAAAATTCGGAAAATACCGGTTAAAATTCCTAAAAGAATTCCAAAAACATATTGTCCTTTGATAGTAATCGGCCGCGTCACATAATCGGTTGCCATAAAGAATGCACCAAGCATGAGACCACCTCCGGCAAGATGTGCAGCGATAAAATCAAAATCAAAACCTCTGCCGCCAAAGAGAACAATAAATACGACAAAAGTCAGGATATAGGTTCCGGGAATTCTTAAATCAATGATTCCCATAAGCATTAAGAAAATTGCTCCCAGTACAATGGCAATCATGGATGTTTCCCCAATAGTTCCCGAAGTAAAACCGGTTACCATCTTAAATACATTGACATGCTCTCCTGCCTTTAATGCCGCAAGCGGAGTTGCTCCCGAATAAGCATCCGTTGCAAAATCCGTCATAATGGATGTAAATGCCAGAAGTAAGAAACATCTTCCGCCAAGCGCCGGATTCATAAAGTTCTGGCCCAGACCCCCAAAGAGCATTTTTACAACAACAATGGCAAAGAAACCACCAATTACACCAATCCACCAGGGTGCATTCGGAGGTAGGTTAAGGGCTAACAACAAGCCCGTTACAACTGCCGAACCATCTTTGATTGTAATGTTTTTATGTACCAGTAAATCAAATAAATATTCAAAAAGTACACAACTTAAAACAGTCACAATGACTAATATAAACGCATTCAGTCCGAAATTATATATGCCGAAGACGGTAGTGGGTAAAAGTGCAATTACTACACAAAGCATAATGATCTGAGTCGACATCTTCGAACGAATATGCGGATTCGATGACACTTTCATGAAATCACTCATTTTTTTACCTCCTACGATTTCTTTCTTCGGTCTGCCAAAACCATCTTACGCATGGATTTAATCTGCTGGGTAAGCGGTCTTTTGGCAGGACAGATAAAACTACAGCATCCGCATTCACAGCATTCCATTCCATTATGTTTCTGGAATGCTTCTTTATTGCCTCTTGCTGCATAATCTGCAAGTCTGGCGGGCACTACCCGACCGGGACAAACTTCTACACAACGGCCACAATTGATGCACGGACCTTCCTCGGAAGCCGAAACATCATCCTTTGTTAAACAAAGAAGTGCCGATGCTGTCTTGGTTGTGGGAACATCCAGGTGGAACAGGGCAAATCCCATCATAGGACCACCATTTATGATCTTTGCCGGTTCTTTAATAAATCCACCGGCTTCTTCAATCAGTTCATGATAATTGGTACCAATCCGCACACGGAAGTTGCAGGGATCGGCTATTGCATCTCCTGTTACCGTAACAATCCGGTACATCAGAGGTTTGTTTTCTCTTACAGCACTGTTGATTGCCACCAGTGTATCTACATTGTCCACAATACATCCGGCATCAGCGGGCAGTTGATCGCAATTAATCATCCTTCCGGTCGCAGCGTATATCAGCTGTCTCTCTGATCCCTGCGGATATTTGGTCTTTAATCCCTTAACCGTAATACGGGGCTCGTCCTTTGTGAGTTCTTTTAAAATTTTGATACAATCCGGCTTATTATCTTCTACTGCCAGAATTCCCTGTGCATTATCAAACAAAGCAAGGACACATTTTAAACCGTCAATCACCTTTTGAGGTTCCTCAATCATTCTTCGATAATCCGAAGTTAAGTACGGCTCACATTCCGCGCAGTTACCGATTACATACTCGATTTTGTCAGGTTCCTTGGGAGAAAGCTTCACATGAGTCGGAAAACCTGCTCCACCCATGCCGACGACACCTGCCGCCTGCACTTTTTTTATGATTTCCTCTTTACTCTGTTCCTCCAGAGGCTTGCATACGCCATAATCGACTTCCTCATAAAGGCCGTCATTTTCAATAATAATGGAATCTATACTGTCTCCTAATGTAATCCGTCTTTTTTCAATTCCTTTCACAGTACCGGAAACCGTTGCATAAATTGGTGCTGATACAAATCCACCTGCCTCGGCAATTTTCTGTCCGGTCAACACATGATCGCCTTTTTGAACGATTGGCACCGCCGGTGCTCCGATATGCTGGGATAACGGATATACGAGATCCCCTTTGGGCAATACATCTTTAATCGGCTTATCTTTACTTATGTCTTTACCATCATAAGGATGAATGCCACCGGTAAAAGTTCCTCTTGCTCCCATCTTCTTACCTCTTTCTTTTTGCAGTGTCAATGCACTGTTATTCTTCTCAATTATCATTCGCGTTTTCAATTCCGCTTTCTTTTCTACTATACTATTTTTTTGATATTTTTTCTATAAATTTGTGCAAAAAATACATACTTTTCTTATATGCACAGATTTATTGATGGGTTTTGTTCGTAACTATGGGAACATGATATGTCGTCCATATAGAAATAGATATCTTTTCCCGCTGGCTTTTACGAGGTTTTGTTTTTTTCTTAGCGACATGGCGAACAAAAAGAATGCCCGGTTTCAACTGTTTGAGGACGAAGTCTGAGTTTTGAAGCCGGACATTTAATAATTTTTTGCGAGCATGCCGCTTAGAAAAACTAAAAACCGAAGTATGAGGCGGAAAAGATGTCTATTTCTATATGGACGACACTTATTTCTCAAAGATTGCAAACTTTGCGAGAAATATATCTGAAAAGTAAAATTTTTAATAAGACGTGTAAGATAAAATATGGTAAAATAATATGATACCAGGGTCAAAAGGTCATACTTTTCATGCTCGCATGAAAAAGTATGACTTTAGGACCCGCAAAACATGAGAAAGTAGCCCGATTAGGGCGGATTTCGATTGTTTACGGATTGCGAGAGCACAAAGTGCGTAGCAATCCGTTGGTATCATGGGGTCAAAATACCTTTTGACCCCAACATCATAATATTGTATTAAAGAAACTATAGATAAAAAAAGATTTCAAATATCAAGAATATCATTTATATCAAGAAATATTTATAAAAGGATAGATACCATGAAAACATTTACAAAAGAACTTTCCATCGATTTGGAAATATATCCCTTAGACCGAATTGCACCGCTTGCTGACATTCTCTTTGTCGATATTGAATCTACCGGTTTTTCAGCCAAATCGTCTTCACTATATGAAATCGGATGCATTTATTTTGATGCTGACAAACCACAGCTCATTCAGTTTTTTGCCGAAAACAGTTCTGAAGAAAAAGAAGTCCTTGCATCTTTCTTTGCACTGTGTTCAGACAGGAATACATTAATTCATTTTAACGGAAATACTTTTGATATTCCTTACATGAAAACAAAGGCCAAACAATACCATCTGGATGCTCCGTTTGATCAGATGGAAGGTGTTGATATTTATAAGCGCATCATGCCATATAAGGATATTTTAGGACTTGAAAACTGTAAACAGAAAACAGTCGAAGCATTCCTTGGAATTGAACGCAAAGACCAGTATCATGGTGGACAGCTGATTGAAATCTACAAGGAATATTGCAAAAATCCCTCTGCAGAACTGGAAGAATTATTAATTCTGCATAACGAAGATGATATGAAAGGCATGCTAAAACTTCTTCCGATTTTAACTTATTCTGATCTGTTTATGGCACCTTTCCGTGTTGTAAAAGTACAGGCAAATCACTTTACCAATGAGGATCAGACCGACGGCGATGAAATATTGATGAAACTTCGTTTTCAGGCCGCTTTCCCAAAACCGATTTCCATGCACAAGGCGGGATGTCATTTCAGTGCCCAGGATAATGAAGGATTTTTAAAGGTTCCTCTTTATAAAGGTGAATTAAAGTATTTTTATGCCAACTATAAAGACTATTACTATCTTCCCGAAGAAGATATTGCACTCCACAAAGCTGTTGCCGGTTTTGTCGATAAAAATCATCGCAAACAGGCCAAGGCATCCAATTGCTACACACGTAAAGAATCCGCTTATCTTCCTCAATGGGACATCATTTTTACACCTATCTTCAAACAGTCCTATGAGGATACACTCTGCTATTTTGAATTAACGGAAGAAATGAAAAAACAACCGGAGATTTTTCGCCAGTATGCCCTTCACATTTTAGACATGATTGCACATGCACGCGATTTCAGTTAACGAAAAAAACGTGACGGTACATAAAAAAGACAACCATTTAGGTTGTCTTTTTACTTTCATATACAAATATCATCTATCACAATTTTTCATAATAAAAAGAATCTTTTCGTGCAAATCCCATCTGTTTATAAGAAATAATCTGCTCTGTACTTCCGATAAATAAGATACCCTTTCGAACCAAAGAATTATAGAACTTTTGGAAAATCTCGTCCTTGGCTTCCTCGGTAAAATAAATCAGAACATTACGACATATGATATAGTGGTAATCCTTAGGATATGGATCTAACAACAGATTATGCTTGCTAAACTTTACACGTGCTTTAATCTCATCACTGATCCGGTAAGAAGGTCCTACTTTTGTAAAGTACTTCTTTTTGAAATCTTCGGGAACTGCCGCAATACTTTTTTCATTGTATAAACCGGCCTGTGCTTTTTCAAGTACCTGATTATCAATATCCGTAGCAAATATGGTAATCTGATTAAGTGGAAGATGTCTGGATAATGCCATAACAAGTGAATAAGGCTCATCACCCGTAGAACAGGCTGCACTCCATATCTTTAAATTGGTTCCAAAATCATGTATCAACTGAGGAATAATTATTTTGTCCATATATTCCCACTGATCCGGATTTCGATAAAACTCAGAAACATTAATCGTAAGATAATTTACAAATTCATCGAACTTCTCGTGATTTGTTTTGAGCAATTCCACATATTTAGCATATCCGTCAATACTGTTTTGGGCTATAAGTGTATCGATACGTCTTTTCATCTGCTTTTCTTTATAGCAGCTTAAATCGATATGTGTTAAATCATATACAGCTTTTTTAAACTGTTCATAATCGTATACAGCCATTAAGAATTACGCTTCGCCTTCCTCTGAGATAACCTGCTCAACATCTACGGAAACAACATCTGCATCGTCATCAGCATCTGTTTCCAATAAAGCTTTCATGCTCAAACTAATCTTGTGATCATTTTCATTGAAGTCAACAATTTTAGCTTCCACTTCCTGTCCGACAGATAATACATCGGAAGGTTTCTCAATGTGTTCTTTAGAAATCTGTGAAACATGTAATAATGCGTCAACACCGGCTTCTAATTCAATAAACGCACCAAAATCTGTCATTCTGGCAACTTTACCTGATGCCACATTGCCAACAGCATATTTGCTTGTAGCATCTTTCCAAGGGTTGGTATCATCAAATTTCATACTCAGTGCAATCTTGGTTCCGTCAATATCTTTGATCAATACTTTTACGGCATCACCAACTTTGAAAACCTTTTTGGGATTTTCAACACGTCCCCATGACATCTCTGAAATATGAAGTAATCCGTCTGCACCACCTAAATCGATAAATGCACCAAAATCGGTAACATTTTTAACGACGCCGTCAACGATATCTCCGATATGGATTTTCTCAAATAATGCTTTCTGTTCTTCTGCCTTTTTTGCAACTAAAAGCTGTTTACGGTCACCGATAAATCTTCTTCTCTTCGGATTGTACTCTGTAATTACAAATTCGATTTCCTGATCAGCATATTTGCCAAGGTCTTTTTCATACACATTGGAAACCAGACTTGCGGGAATAAAAATTCTGGCTTCATCAACGACAACACTTAATCCACCATCAAGTACCTGTGCAACTTTTGCTTTTAATACTTCTTTATTTTCAAAAGCATCCTGAATTCTCTTGTATCCTTTTTCAAGCGCAAGTCTCTTATAAGATAAAAGAACCTGTCCCTCTCCATCGTTTACTTTGATAACTTTAACGTCAATTTTGTCATCGACTTTTAAAGCTGTTGTCAGATCAAAATTGGCTTCATTTGTATATTCATTTCTGGTAAGAACACCATCTGATTTATAACCGATATTTAATACAGCAACATCCGGTTTAACATCGATGACAGTACCCTCTATAACCTCTCCGTTTCTGATTGTTTTTAATGATTGTTCCAGCATTTGTTCAAAAGATAATTCTGACATAATTTTGAACCTCCTCAATTATATTGTTTGGGGTGGACGCCCCTGCGGTAATTCCTACCGGACCAACCGGCACGGTCAACTCTGATTGTAAGTCTTTCAGAGTCTGTATAAAAAAAGTGTTCTCACATTCCGCTTTGCAAATTTCATATAATTTACGTGAGTTGGAACTATGAGTACCGCCTATCACTATCATGGTATTGACTTTACGGGCAACCTCTGCTGCCTCGGTTTGTCTCTCTTCCGTTGCGTTACATATCGTTTTTACAACATTTATATCATAACCTTTTTTACAAATAATTTCAACCAATTCTTGAAATTTCTTGTAATTAAATGTCGTTTGCGATACAATGCATATTTTTTGATTTTGAGGTAGCTTAACCAATGCGGCCTGTTCTTTGGATTCAACCACAATGGCCGGTTTCTCGCACCACCCTTTAATTCCCTCTACTTCCGGATGCGAATCATTTCCGATAATGATAATCTGACTGCCTTCTTTGCTTTCTTTTTCTACAATTCTGTGTATCTTTTTTACAAAAGGACAAGTGGCATCCACGATTTCCAATCCCTGTCTTTGAATCAATTCATAAACATCTTTTGATACTCCATGCGAACGGATCACAACGCTTCCTTCAGTTAGCGTTGCTAACTCATCAACAGTATCGATTACCTGAACACCCTTTTTTTCGAGATCCTCCACAACATTTTCATTATGAATAATCGGCCCGAATGTATATATTTTTTTTCCTGTCCTGATCTGCTCATAAACCTGATCTACCGCACGTTTCACACCAAAACAAAAACCTGCTGTTTCTGCCAAAATCACTTCCATCGTTCTATTTCCCTATTCATCAACTATGCCATTATAAAAACACAATAAGATATTAATTGCATTTTCTATTTCAAAGACATTCCATTAACTGTTTATAATTCATAGATATTTCATTGATATTCCACTGATACAGCAAAAATCAATTTTTGTTTATCAATGAAATAATCTTTTCTGCCACTTCCTCAATGGTCATATAAGACGAATCCACCAATACGGCATCATACGCCTGTCTCAATGGTGAAATTTCACGGTTCATATCCCGCTCATCCCGCTCAATAATATCTTTTTCGATTTTTTGAAGATCACATTTTTCTCCTTTTGCAGTCAGTTCATCATAACGACGTTTTGCCCTCACATCACTGCCTGCGGTCAGATAGATTTTCACATCGGCATCCGGTAACACTACGGTTCCGATATCCCTTCCATCCATAATTACTTCTGCTGTTTTTGCAAGCTTTTGTTGCAACGATACCAGTTTTTTACGAACGTCACCGTTAGTAGAACTGGAAGATGCCATATTTCCGACTTCTTCGGTACGAATCAGTCCATTGACATTTTCCCCGTTTAATAATACAACCTGTTCTCCGTTTTGGTACTGGATTGTAATATCTGCATCCTCACAGGCTGCACTGATAGCTGCCGAATCAGTTGCCGGAATCCCCTTTCTCAAAAGATGAAGAGCCATGGCGCGATACATGGCTCCGGTATCAACATAAATAAATCCCAGCTTCTTTGCAACCATTTTGGCAATGGTACTTTTCCCTGCACCGGCAGGACCATCAATTGCTACTGAATAACTCATATTCTTCTTCCTTTTCTAATCCTAGTTTTTTTCATTCTTTGTCTTTCATTCTTTGTCTATTATTCTTTGTCTATTATTCTTTGTTTTTTATTCTTTGTTTTTTATTCTTTGTTTTTTATTCTTTGTTTTTTATTCTTTGTTTTTAAATCATCACTCCACAGAGCTTCCCGCAAGATGCCCGGTTGACCAGGCAATCTGTAAATTATATCCGCCGGTTAGCGCATCCACGTCAATCATCTCACCGGCAAAATACAAGCCTTTTACAATCTTGGATTCCATGGTAGACGGATTAATATCTTTGACACTGACACCGCCTCTGGTAATAATCGCTTCCTTAAAATCTCTTGTTCCGACAATGGTTAACGGGAGCGCTTTGATACAGTTGCCAAATTTCTGCCGCTCAGCCTTGCTAATCTCACAGACCTTTTTATCCGGATGAATTTCGGAAAGAGAAATCATGATGGGAATCAGTCTTGTGGGAAACAATCCGTTTAATGCGTTTTTAAACTGTTTCTGGCCATTTTCCTCAAATTCACGAATCAGTCTTTTTTGCAGCTGTTCTTCACTAAGTGCCGGTTTCAAATCAATAAACATCTGTAAATCCTGCTTCTTTAAAACCGTATTGATTATGGAACTGGCAGATAAAATCAAGGGGCCGCTGACGCCAAAATGTGTAAACAGCATCTCTCCGAATTCATCAAACAACACCTTTTTACCATTTTTTATCTTAACATTGACATTTTTTAGGGAAAGTCCCATTAAATCCCGACACCATGTCTCTTTGGTTTCCAATGGAACCAGTGCCGGACATAACTGTGAAATATGATGTCCGCATTTTTCAGACAGACGTATTCCCTCTCCCGTTGCGCCCGTCGTCTCATAAGATACACCTCCGGTTGCCAAAATAACTGCATCAGCTTCATATTTTTTCCCATGTTGGTCTACAATTCCTTTCACCACCGAGTTATATCCTTTTTTTAGACTGTCACATTCTATTTCTTCGTTGTTTTCGACATTGTGACTTTCCTTGTCAATCATCAATTCTATTATTCTTGTGTTCAATCGAATTTCAACATGTAATGCGCGCAGACATTTTTCCAAGGTTTTAATCACGTCTGATGCGTGATCGGATACCGGAAACACCCTGTTTCCGCGTTCTATCTTTATCTTCAATCCATTTTGCTCAAAAAAATCCATGGAAGACTGATTATCAAATCCATATATCGCACTGTATAAAAACTTGGGATTCGTCACAATATTGGAAAAAACATTTTCCAAATCAGAGGCATTGGTCAGATTGCATCTGCCTTTCCCTGTAATATAAATCTTTTTTCCCAATTTCTCATTTTGTTCCAACAATGTTACTAAATGCCCACATTCAGCTGCGGCAATTGCCGCCATCATTCCGGCAGCACCTCCGCCGACTACTATGACTTTACTCATATTCTTTCCTCGTTAACGGATTTTTAAGCACCGGCTCATCATCCAGATAATTTAATTCATCATTGGAATATACCTGATAATTCGTCCATGCCTCCTCCAGTTTTTTCAGGTTATCGCTAACCTGTTGTGGAATTCTTAAGCACAACGCAACTACTAATGCATTGATTAAGCTAAGTGGTGCCACCAACGAATCTACGATGGAAACCATATCACTTCTGGCACAGAGATTGACAGAAGAATACATACACATCGGCGATCTTTCCGAATCAGTCAGTGCCACAATTTTTGCATTCCGGTCATTTGCAAATTCCATGGCTTTTAATGTGCGCATGGAATATCTGGGAAAACTTATTCCCACTACTGCGTCCGATGCATCAATCCGAATCATCTGCTCAAACAATTCCGTCATGGATGACGATTTGACACAACTTACATCAGGTCGAATCATATTTAAATAAAAACTCAAAAAGTCTGCAAGTGGTTCACAACTGCGCAGACCAATGATGTATACATGTCTTGCTTTTAATATAATATCAACGGCAGCTTCAAAAGCTTCGACATTGATATTTTGGAGGGTATCTGCAATTTTGTCGATATCGGAATTAAGTACACTTGTCAAAATCTCAGATTGTGTACTTTTCCCATATTTCATACCGACTTTGGCAACACCGTTCCACTCATTTTTAACCCATTCTTCCAATGCATGCTGAAATTCAGGATATCCCTCAAATCCCAGGCCGGAAGCAAAACGCACCACCGTAGATTCACTGATATCAACTTTTTTTCCAAGCTCAGCCGCAGTCATAAACACTGCCTGGTCATAATTATCCAGAATATAAGTCGCAATTTTCTTATGACTTTTACTCAATCTGTCATAACGGGAATTAATTAATGCAATGATATCGGTATATTCCGCTTTCTTTTCTTCTTCCATAAAATATCTTACAACTATCCTTTATCTTAATCCTGTCACATCCATAAAATAACCGAACCAAGTACTTGTCCAATTATTCTTTGATTCGGTCCTTTACATTGCCGGATACATCGTATCCAACTATGTCCGGTATAACGTTCCCTAAACAACAATTTAAAAATGTTTATTAAATAGTATCACATTCATACGTTTGCAAAAGAATGATAAGCATTTTCCAACAAAGTACAGGTTTCTTCCATCGTCAAATCATAGTCACCGGTTATTACCATAGATGCGGCTCCATGAATAAAAATCCACATCTTCATAAAAATATCACTTGGATTCTTGATTCCCATTGCACCGGCTTTCGCAATTTCTTTATGAAGTAAACTGTCTTTTCCGTTTAAAATGCCAAACAAAGTTGCATCGCATCGCTTTTCTTCCAAAAACAACAAACGGAATAACTGAGGTTCCTTAGCCGCATATTCAATATATGCCATTCCAAGATTCACAAACGGAACATCACTTTTAGCCGGGTACTTCTCATAAAAACCGGAAAAATCAGAAACCGCAAGCAAAAAAACTTCATCACATAAAACATCCATTCCCGTATATACGCGAAAAATAGGTTGTGTAGAACACCCTGCTTTGGATGCAAGTTTTCTGGCTGTCACTTCCCGTAATCCTTCTTCTTTTGTAATCTCAAAAGCAGCATTCAATAACATCTCTTTTGTCACACTGATTTTTCTGGCCATTTTAGAAACCCCTTTTCTTTTGAAAAATTCGTATTTCTTTACTCTTTTTGCTCGACATACCTGATTAGTTTTTCATAAATATCCGGATGTTGTCGTTTCATCCTGAGCGGAACCAAATTCCGGTCGGTAAAGCAATGGGAAGACTCACCCGTAGCTTTGAGTTCTTTTGTATTTGCATCGTATACTTCATAAGTCAAATGCATACGTAATCCATTGAACTGATCCAGCTTTGGTACAATACTGAAAGTATCTCCAAAACGAAATGCGATCTTATAGTTGCAGGATACAGCAAGCACGGGAATTAAGAATCCCCTCTTTTCCATTTCATCATAGGGAAGCCCCATTTGGTTTAAAAAATCAATTCGCGCTTCCTCAAACCAACGGATATAGTTGGAATGATGGACAATCTGCATCTGATCCGTTTCATAATAATATACCGGTCTGCTATAAGGTTTTAAATCACTCATTTTTATTTATCCCATCTGATAAGTAGTGGATTCATAGTATCATTTTTACTGCCATGTCAGTATGATATTTCCTATAATCGGAGTTGAAAAATCAAATACTGCCAACGAACCATTATCCGTGGTATAATACCAGTTTCCGCTTGCGGAAGGCTGCAATTTCGGTTTGCTTGCCGCCATACCATATGTAACATATTGTTCTGCAAAGGTTCCGCCATTGTACATAAAGGAAACTGTATAGGTTGCAGGATTTTCATTTGTTGTATTCGTATCTGAAGGTGTTGTAACGGTAGGCGTTGTTGTTGTCGGTGTAGTTAATGGAGTTGTTGCATTTTTGGAAGTCGTTGTTTTCTTTTTCGTCGTAGAAGATGTTGTCGTTTCTTCGGTTTCTTCGTCATCCGGAGCATTCTCTTCTGAATCATCTCCTTCATCCGCGTTTTTATTATTTGTTGTCAGATCTTCCTCTTCTTCATCTTCCGATGTTTTGTCTTCTTCGCGTTCCTTCAGGATTTCTATAACTTCATCAAAGGAAAAAGGAACTCGATCAGGCAATGTATTAACACCAATATAAATTGTTCTTCCCGAATTTATAATCTCTTTTAAAATCTTCAATGTCTGTGTGGGTAAATCCTTATAATCAATCGGTGCAAGCTCTTTCTTTTTATTATTCACATTTTGCAAGATAATCTCAGAAAAGTCCTCTCCACCACGTGTCAAAACCTGATATCCTTCCGGAATATCAATAGTTTTTCCAATCGGCGTACCATCAACCGTATGAAGCTGCAACTCCGTTTTTCCTTCATAAACCTGGAAGTCTGAATGAATTTCTCCATCCGCCCCTTTATAAACATGTGCCCATGTAATCGTACCCCTGATTGCCATCGTAGCATTCGGCGTCTCAATTTCATAAGTGGAACTGTCACTCAATTTGCTATCCAGTTTATGTAAGGTTGCACCTTCCGATAAAAATATCCGTGTCCTGGAATTGTCCGAATCCCCCTCTGCCTTTAAGGACATCTTGGTATTCTCTTCGACATAGACAAATTTATCATCATCCAGTTTTAAATCTAACTCGCTGGACGGTCCAACCGTAACTTCATCCCCTGCTTCCAAATTCATATCCACATAGGCATCTAATGTATCGTTGACACTTTCCCGATATACACTGACTGTACCAAGCGTATCAATTACCGTAATATTTCGAAAAGCCGTTTTTCCATCCAGATTTAGAAGAACTGCTACCACAATACCGCCAACCACTACAGCACCTGCAGAAATTGCAGCAATTGCTCCTTTTGTAATTCCTTTATTGCCTAATTTCATATCGTTTTCTCCTTTTATCCTCGCATCAATATTTTACGCATAAAATATTATGATACCAGGGTCAAAAGGTCATACTTTTCATGCTCGCATGAAAAAGTATGACTTTGGGACCCGCAAAACATGAGAAAGTAGCCCGATCAGGGCGGATTTCGAATGTTTTAGGATTGCGAGAGCACAAAGTGCGTAGCAATCCGTTGGTATCATGGGGGCAAAATACCTTTTGACCCCAACATCATATTATTTCAAAACACATTTTTTGAGTGCTCTTACAATTTTACCATCCAGCCGGCCATCATCAACCATAGACTGCAAAATATCAAGAGCTTTTTCTTTAGACATAGGCTTTTTATAAGGTCGATCGCTGATTAAAGCATCGTAAATATCCGCAACTGTCAGAATACGTGATTCGACTGACAAGTTTTCTGCCGTTAAATGTTTCGGATAACCGGTTCCGTTTAGCGTTTCATGATGTTGTCCCGCCCAAACAGGGCAATCCTTAAAATAGCGGTTAAAATGGACTTTTTCTAATATTTTCATTGTCATATTCACATGATCTTCCATCACAGACCGCTCTTTATCTGTTAAAGTACCTTTTCTGATTTTTAAGCACTCCACTTCTTCTTCGGTCAAAAGCGGAATTTTTTTATCATCCGGTGTCACACAAAATGCCTCAGCAATTTGTGCGACCTTTTCATAATCTTCGTCCGGCAAATATCCTTTTATATCAATCTCTTTAATATAAGATAAAGTATCTTCTAAATATGTCTTCTCTTTTTCATATTCTTCTTTCGAAATCAGGTTTTCCAAAAAACGGATTTTCAAATAACATAGAAACAGTTCAAACCGGTCTTTTACGATATTTAATCGTTCACCCAGCCTGGTAGCTTTATTCATAACCTCGAGCGGAACAATCAATTTTCCAATATCATGCAAAAAAGCCCCCATGATTAATTGTTCTTTTCTCTGTGTATCAAAATATTCCGGATACTCTCCTGCTTCATATTCTCTATTCAGTTCATCTATCAAAAGACCGGAATAATCCGCAACATTCCTCGTATGCAAAGCATTATAGGGGGTACGCTCATCAATTGCAGTTGCCAGAGCTTCCGTAAAAGACCACATCTGCTCTTTAAGTTCTTCCGTATACCGCATATTTGAAATTGCAATAGCCGCCTGCGATGCCAAAGATAAAATAACAAATTCATATTCTTTGTTAAATACAATAATCTGACCATTCTCATCTAATGCATTAATCAACTGCATGACACCAATTACTTCACCTTCATGATTGGCAAGCGGAATGACCAGTAAGGATTCGGTATGATATCCGGTCATTGCATCATAATTCTTGGGACCGGAAAAATCAAAGGTATCATTGCACCAGACATCTTCAATATTTATTACTTTCCTATGAATTGCACTGTATGCACAGACATTTTCCTCTTTTAGCGGCACCGGTGGCAAGTCAATTTCTTCACCGTTTTCTCCTTGACTAATGTTCATGGACAAAGTTTTCATCACCTTGAATTTCAGTGCGTTGTCCTCTAAAACATACAGTGTCCCGGCATCACAATTGGTAACATCCATACTCTTTTTCAATATCTTGTCCAACAATTTATTTCGGTTCTTTTCTGTCGCCAATTCAATTCCTATTGATATTATTTTTCGCAATTCCTGTTGTGTCAAATCCATTCCTATCATCCTCTTAATCATCCTCTAAATCAAATAATTGTTGAAACAACAACATTGATTCCTCAAATGATTCCAAACTCCTTAGTTCTAAAAGAATGCTTGGCATTTCCTTCATCTCTCCACTATCTAACAACAGCTCCAATTCGGATTTAAACTCCTGCCAGTCAATTTTGCCTTTTCCCAAAGTCAAGTGAAGATCATTTACAAAATCATTATCATTTATATGCATATGTTTAACAAAAGGCGCGAGTTTTTTCAGCCATTCGACCGGTTTGACATCGGATATGGCAGCATGTGCATAATCCAGACAAATTCCAAAATTCGGCACTTCCTTCATCTGACTGGCAAGCTGCCAGATTAATTCATAATCCCGATCAAACATATTTTCCATATATACCTGAATATCCGGGTAAGATGCACACAAGTCTCCAAAAAATTCTGTATTTTTTGCAATCCAGTTGGAGACATAATGGCGCTCTTTAAATCCGGCAATCAATCCTGTATGAAAAACAACACCTTTTACTCCAAGTTTTTTTGCAATCTCCATAGATTTGCGAATACACTGTTTTGAATAATCTGCAATATTCGGATCGGAGCTATTAAGAGCAAGATCCAAAAAAGCACCGTGCATGGTATCCATACCTGCATCTCTTTTGCAGGAAAGATAACGCTCAACCCTCTTATCAATTTCCATCTGATTCAAATAAACCGCCGGAAGATAAAAATCATTATATTCAAAATGTGCATGATATTTTTCTGCAATTGCAACCGATTCTTCCAGACGATCATATTCCGGAATAATTGAAATCTCAACTTTCAAATTATTTCTCCTACCTCATATTATCTTAAATATCCAATCATTTTATAACTTCTGTATAAGCATTTTTCAAAAAATCTTCTCGAGACTTTTTATTTCACCTGCATTTTGTCAATAAAAATGCACGTCATCAGCTTTTTGTATCCAGGATTTTGGGGTTTCCTTCTACTTGTTTTACTGAATAAACCATAACACCCTTGGTTTTTCCTTTTAACGGAATTTCACCGATGGGTTCTACCTCTATCCTGTCTTTAACCGCCTGATATACTTCATCACTGATTAAAATCTGCCCGCGTTTTGCATTCGCTTCCAGCCTTGCCGCCGTATTGACGGTATCTCCGATTGCCGTATAGTCCATACGGACCTCACATCCGATGTTGCCGACAACCGCCGGTCCACAGTTAACACCGACACCGAAACCGACCGTTTTGCCAAAACGCTCCATCATCTCAGCTTCAATTTCATCTGCACCTGCCGCAATATCATAAGCGGCACATACTGCCTTGAAAATATAGTCATCCAGATCAAACGGCGCATTAAAGACTGCCATGGTCGCATCACCGACAAACTTATCCAAAGTACCGGAATTATCAAAAATCGCCTTGGTTGTCAGACTAAGATAGCGATTTAAGATTTCAACAACCTGTTCCGGCTCTAAGCTTTCGGACATTGTGGTAAATCCACGAATATCCACAAACAATACTGCAATGTTTCGATTTTCTCCACCCAGCCTGATTTCCAGATTGTTCTTTTTGGATAACTCTTCCACAATCTGTGGTGCCACATACTTTTTAAATGCATTTAAAGTCCGTGTCCTATTAATTTTCTCAATCAGATACTGACTGAAAATCTTATATACCAATATTAAAATCAAGACAATCGGCAGATAGATAATTGGTATGGTCCAGCCATTTTTGCGAAGTAAAACTCCCATTCCGATTTCACCTGCAATAAATATAATCAAACTGACCAGACTGATGACAATATTCTTTTTGCGAATCCATAAATAGAATAAAACCGCCACACAGGCAAAAATCAAACCGGTTAAAACCGAATTGGCCGGCTGTGAAAACCTGCCTTCGAGCAATGCTTCGATAATGTTGGCATGAACTTCAACTCCATACATCTGGCTGCCTTTTTCGATTGCGACATTAAACGAATCCATAAGTCCCGGTGCATATGCTCCGACTAAGACAATACAGTCCTTAAAGACACGTGAATCAACACTTCCCTCCAGTACATCGCACATGGAAACAGCTTCATAATCCTCGATATTGCCGGAAAACGTAAACTCCGTCTGATTCAGTTCATCCAGTCGCGGAATGTCAATTTCGGCACCGTTTTGATTCTGATATGCTTTATAGCATGCAAATGCCAGACTGTCCATGGTTCCGTCCGGGGTTTCCACAAACAACTGCGCCTGACGAATATATCCGTCTTTATCCTGTACCGTATTGGCAAAAGCAGTCGTCGCGCCCTCTGCCAATGCAGAATATGGGATTTCTATCTGTTCAATACTTCGGTTATTTACAAAAGTTACACCATCCACATAACGATCCACACTGGTCTTATATACAATGTTTGCGGCCAGAACCACATCCCCTGCATCCGCACATGCCCTTGCAAACCGTGCATCACCTTTTTCATCCTTTTCTCCTATGTACATAACATCGAATGCTAAAACGGCGGGCTTTGTATCCTCTGACTGACAAAGTGCCTCCACGAGTTGTGCCGGAAGATCGCGGCTCCATTCCGTGGTCGGTCCATAAACACTCATCGTCTTTTCATCAATTTTAATGATTTTTATCTTTTTGTTGATAGCACTGGCTCTCTGATATACCCTGTCGGAAGCCATGTGGTCCAATCCATAAAACGGCTGAAAAATACCAAGACATGCGGTAATGACAAAAATCAGAAAAACCGTAACAAATTCTTTTATATTTTTTTTCATATGCACTTCCTCAGAATCACTTTTTGCATTTTCATAATATCAACCCACAAAATAGTAAAGCAATCCTGCTTTTACATTTGTTTTATCAGGGTTTTAACTATAACAAAGAGCCGAAGTATGAATACTCCAGCTAATTGCCATAACTATTGTACCGAAATCGTATAATACCCGCTTTCCGGAACATAGAATATCGTATTCATCGGATAGGCAGTCGGATCTCCATCAACTTTATAGACACCATCTCCGCCAAAAAAATACTCCTGTCCGGCAGTCAGATAAACCGTTCCTGCGCTAACTTGAATTCTTTCAACATCACTTGCCTTTTCTTCCCAGATGGCATACAAAGTCACGGTTTCTCCTGCGATTTGCGGAGAATGGGTAAACGCATCTGCTGGCTGATACTCTGCTGTTAAAGCATTTGGATTGGTTGACCATCCTTTAAATACGAAACCATCTCTTGTAAAAGCACATTCCGGCAGAGTTTGCGCAATTCCACCGATTCCGCTTGATGATGTTGCCATCGTTCCGATGCCATCGTTGGCATCAAAGGCAAGTTTATACATCTTAGTCCAGATTGCAAATAAATCCACAACCTGATTATTGGTGGATGCCTTGTAATCAAAGGAGGCACGGTCTGCATACTGTACCGTTCCGGTACCGGTTGTAGACCATCCGGCAAACATCTGGTCAATACTGGTAAACTGATTGGAATTTAAAATCGTCGGCTCTGATGAAATTCCAGACTGATTGGCCATCTCTCCCGTTCCGCCGTTTCCGTTAAAGCGGATGGAATAAGCATTCGGTTCCCAGATTGCATACAATGTGATTACCTGATTATCTTTGGAAAAATCCAAAGTGTAATTATATCCTGCATTCATTATTTGAGATGAACCATCCGCACTTCCACACCATCCCTTAAAATAATATCCGTCTTTTGACAAACTGCCATTCGCATCAGGCAGTGAAATACCGGTGGTCGAACCATATTTGCTAACAGTCCCCTGAATACTTCCGGTCCCGCCATTTGCATCATAATTAATGGTAACCGTATTCGGTTCCCATTGAGCTTCAAATTGAATAGATTCTTCACTACGCCCCGGGAGATATTCAAATGTACTGCCTGCCGAATAAACGGTTCCCACATTCTCCCCTGGTGTATCTGGTATGCTCTCTTCAGGTTCCAAATATTTCCAACCGGCAAAATGATAATTCGGTAGTGTGTAGGTACATTCCGGTAAAGTAATTACCTGACCGGTTACACGCTCCAATTTATTCATCAAATCACCGGAAGGAGTTGCCTGATCTACACTTCCAATTCCTGGAATAAATTCCGCATAATAAGTATAAGGTTCCCATACTGCATATAAGGTTAATGAATCTCCGTCATTAACATTAGTAATCTCATCGTTTGGCAGAACAATATTTCCACCGGCCGTATAAGTAGTTCCTGAACCATCTTTAGAAAAAGACCAGCCGACAAATTTATAACCGGCTCTTGTCAGATCTGATGGGTTTTCCAAACTATAGTTTTTCTCCATTTGCTGCTTTCTGGAAGATATAGCTGTTCCGTTGCCCGCATTGAGATCATAATTCAATGTATATGTATCTGCCTTTACCCATTGAAGTTTGATACTATATAAAGGATAAGAATCACCAAATGTATCCCTAATAGGTGTCGATCCATCAGAATTATATAATACACTAGCTGAGACAATTTGAATTGCTTTGTATTCAACCGGCAAATCAGCTTTTAAACTAGCTGATGTATAAAATGTAGTTTTTCCATCCGATGCAGGCTGATTATATGCATTAAGATTAAGATAATTCACAATTCCCGAATCACTAGTCGCATCTATAGCAAAACATCCTCCCGAAGAAGAACGTTGCATTATATCTCCCACCTCAGATAATTGCAAACTTTCCGGAGCAATAGATGGAATATCTGATAATTTAATTTCACCAACATTATTTCCAAATCCAATAGTCGTTGCCGCAGATACACGTATACCAGACATTTCAAATACCATGCATACAGCCAGCAATATTGCGATTAACCCATTTACTCTTTTTCTCAATTCTTTCATGAATTCACCTCATTTGATTTATGCAGATATGCTCCTGCATAAAATATAACACACCACAGTTATTGTATCAGAATAAATAACGCAATGCAACATCTTGTATTTTTCAGCATTTTTCAATATTTTTTGGTGTTTTTATCTTGCTTTCTTTAGTATTTTTACTGTTTTTATAAGTTCCTATTACATTTGTGATATTTTTGTTATTTTCTGCTTCAACGTTTATTTTTCGTTTTTCTTTAAAAAATCAAACAAAAAACCGCCTGTTACATACAAAAGTACAACCACTCCCACCAAAAGAGCCCGGTAGGTAAAGAAAAAATGAATATAGGAATGATTGTTTAATACCAAAAATCGAAAAAATGGAAGTATACTGACCGCAAACAGCATTTTACCAAGACAACTCTCCTGCTTTTTTCGAAACAGATACCATATACAAAATACAACAATTCCAATTAATGCCACATACAAAAACGTAGCTTTCAAAGTCATCTCATCTTTAAATGGGAAAATACATCCGATATTTCTCCAGAGTGCACCGCTGATTCTCTCAAAATCTGATACCGTCTCTGCACCAATGACATTCCCCAGTGTTGCATCTCCATTCATACGTAAGGCTGCCTGATTTAAAGCTGTAAAGAAAGCATCTTTTCCAAGGATAACCAGTGAGATCATCCACTTTAAAAGCACCATGAACGCATAGGAACCAAACCAGATCATACCACTTTTAAAAAAACAGAGGCACTCTTCCTTTAAAGATTTCATCTGACAAAATCGCTCTTTTATGATGAGATACAATACATACGCCATCGTAAAAGTAATCGTTTCTGCTGTCAAAAAATCCACAAATGCCGTCACAATTCCGGCGCAGGATAAAACCGTCCACAATACAAGCTCCGGTCCTTGCACAGGCATTTTACCAAATCCATTGAACGATTTGGTCAATAATAAAAACAGAGGCGGCAATTCCACAGACATAATAACAAAAGGCATGGCGTATTCTATACAGAAAGCACACATCCATATGGAAACCATCAACAGTCCAAATGCATAACAGATACCAAAATAAGAATAGTGGTTCTTGAATAAAAGTATTTCAAACCAGACTGTCATAATCAGGATTACAATTCCAAGCACCAGACGCACACCTGTTATGTCAAAAAGCACAAACAACGGTCTCAACATCACCATAGAACCGTGCCAATATCGCGAATAATCGACATTTGCATTTACCTTATGACTGACGGCATATGAAAAACTTTCTGTAACACTCTCATCTTCCGGATTGTAATAGGCTGCCTGCAAAACCGAGTGTAATAAATCACTTTGGTCAATGTGATAGATAATATTCGTCAAAATACAATCCGCATAGTTGTCCTGTCTGCTTAGAAACATAAAATCAGTGACATGGTCGAACAGCTGATGATCACTATAATAATCAGCTGACTTTTCCATATTCTTTTGTAATGCACTTTGTGGAATGAATGATGTCAAAAATAATAACACAATACAGATTATGATGCTTGCAATTGAACATATGACAAGTTTTTTCATCGCGTTTTTTTCCGTACGGTCTGTGATCTTCTTCCCTGTTTCTTTTTCATGATTTACGATATTATTTACTATATTTTCCATTATTTTCCCTATGTGCTCATCTAAATATGGATAAAAGTGCCCCTAAGCATAATTTGCATGTACTTTTGAAACAAAACATTGTAAATACAATGCCCTATAACTATAGTATTCTATTATCCAATTTTTTTCAAAATATTTTATTTCCTTTTCGGATTTGTGTTCCCAATATATATCTTTGTTCGCCGGATTTTACGTGGTTTCGTGTCTTTCTTAGCGTCATAAGCGAACAAAAGTAATGACCGGTTTCAACTGTCCGAAGACGATACACACAAATCCGAAAAGGGATATATTTTATAGAAAAGGCCGCCCATGTATCATGGGCGACCTTTGTCTCTTACGAGTAGTTTTTCATAATAAGCAATGAACTTATACCGGATAAGCTCCGTTTGCTGTATCAGCTTTTGTTAAATCTACTTTTTCCTGCTGAGCTTTACGATATTTGAAGAAATCTGCAGCAACCTGAGGGAATAATGCATAAGATAATACATCTTCTTCCTGCTGAGGTTCAAATCCTTTTTCAATCATTTCAGCCTTGATTGATTCAAGCTCGGGCTCTGTATGTCCGGTAGCTTCTGCAGAACGTGCTGTAGAACGTTTTTCACCCGGAATAACTTTGTTGATAACTTCTTCGTTCATGGGTTTTACGGTCTGACCATAGTTACCGCGAAGTAAGTCTTTGAATTCTCCGGTAGCCATTTTGTATCTTTCACCCATCAATACGTTGAAGATAGCCTGTGTCCCAACGATCTGAGATGAAGGTGTAACAAGCGGAGGCTCACCACAGTCTTTACGTACTCTCGGGATTTCTTCCAATACTTCCTGGAATTTATCTTCTGCATGCTGTTCTTTTAACTGGCTAACCATGTTAGAAAGCATACCACCGGGTACCTGATAAAGTAATGTCTTGATATTTACACCAAGAACTTTGGTAGATAATAATCCGTTTGCTAAACATTCTTCTCTGTAAGGTGCAAAGTAGTTAGCGATTTCAGCAAGTAAGTTCTGGTCATATCCTGTATCATAAGGAGTTCCGCGGAATGCTTCAACCATAACTTCTGTTGCAGGCTGTGATGTACCTAATGCTAAAGGTGACATTGCACAGTCGATAACATCAACACCGGCTTCTACTGCTTTTAAGTAAGTCATGGAAGCAACACCGGATGTATAATGTGTGTGTAACTGAATCGGAAGTTTTGTAGACTCTTTTAATGTCTTAACAAGCTCTTCTGCTTTGTAAGGAACCAAAAGGCCTGCCATATCTTTAATACAGATAGAATCGGCACCCATCTCTTCGATGTCTTTTGCCATTTTTGCCCAATACTCAAGTGTATAAGCATCACCTAATGTATAAGAAAGGGCGATCTGCGCATGTCCTCTTCCTTCACGCTGTTTAATCTTGTTTGTTGCATCAACTGCAGCCTGTAAGTTACGGATATCATTTAAGCAGTCAAAAATACGAATGATATCGATACCATTTGCAATTGATTTTTCAACGAATGCATATACAACATCATCAGCATAAGGTCTGTAACCTAAGATGTTCTGACCACGGAATAACATCTGAAGAGGTGTATTTTTACATTTGTCTTTGATTTTTCTCAATCTGTCCCAAGGATCTTCTTTTAAGAAACGAAGGGAAGCATCAAATGTAGCACCGCCCCAGCACTCTAATGAGTTATATCCGACCTGATCCAGCTTATCCAGAATAGGAAGCATAAAATCGGTAGGCATTCTGGTTGCGATCAATGACTGATGTGCATCACGTAATATAGTTTCCGTAATTTTTACGGGTTTCTGTTCTGCCATTATTTTTTCCTCCAATAATTATAATTAATATTTTGTATTTATATTTTAAAGATTTGAACTCATAGCCCTGCGGGCTATTTCGTCGCGCTTCGCGCTTTATATGATTTCATCTACAAAACAGCTTGTATGCGAACATACGCTGTTTTGTATCTTAAAACATGCAAATCTTTAAAATACCCCGAAGATCGCCATAAAGGTTCCGGCTGCTACCGCTGTACCAACAACACCGGCAACGTTCGGTCCCATCGCATGCATCAATAAGAAGTTTGTCGGATCAGCCTCCGCACCTACCTTCTGGGATACACGGGCAGCCATCGGAACAGCTGATACACCGGCTGAACCAATCAAAGGATTTACCTGACCTTTTGTTGCCACACACATAATCTTACCGAATATAACTCCGGCAAACGTACCAAATGCAAATGCAATCAAACCTAATGCAACGATTTTTAAGGTATCCCAGTTTAAGAAAGCTTCTGCAGAAGTTGTAGCACCTACAGAGGTTCCCAAAAGGATAACGACAATGTACATCAATGCATTGGATGCTGTTTCCTGTAACTGTCTTACTACACCGGACTCTTTGAACAGGTTACCAAGCATAAGCATACCAACCAAGGGAGCGGTTGTAGGAAGAATCATACATACAACGATTGTTACAATGATAGGGAATAAAATCTTCTCTAATTTACTAACGGGACGTAACTGACCCATTTTGATTTTTCTTTCTTTTTCTGTTGTAAACAGCTTCATAATCGGGGGCTGTATAATCGGCACCAATGACATATAGGAATATGCCGCCACGGCAATCGGTCCCAATAAAGCCGTCTGTCCCAGCTTACCAGCTAAGAAGATGGATGTCGGGCCGTCCGCACCACCGATGATAGAGATTGCTGCGGCTGCTTTGTCGTTGAATCCCATTGCAATAGCGCCAAAATAAGCTGCAAAGATACCGAACTGAGCTGCTGCACCCAATAAGAAACTCTTAGGGTTTGCAATCAAAGGACCAAAGTCTGTCATCGCACCTACACCCATGAAAATCAGGGAAGGTAAGATCGACCATTCGTCCAAAACATAGAAATAATACAGTAAACCGCCGGTCTGTCCGTCACCAAAAGGTGTCATGATACTCGGATAGATATTTACCAGAAGCATACCGAATGCGATAGGTGTTAAAAGCAATGGTTCAAAGCCTTTAGCAATCGCAAGATAAAGAAATACACATGCAATTAAAATCATGAAATAGTTTCCGACAGTCAGATTAAAGAATGCTGTCTGATGAAGTAAATTGCTTAATGTATTTGATACATATGATATATCCATCAATTTAACCTCCTGTTTTAGTAAAAAACCAATTAATTCATTTTAATTAGTTTAATGTAGCAAGAACGGTACCTGCATCAACGGCATCACCTACAGAAACATTGATACTTGCTACAGTACCATCTTCAGGAGCAACCTGAGGAATTTCCATCTTCATAGCTTCCAGGATTAATACGGTATCACCTTTTTTCACTGCCTGTCCGACAGAAGCTTCTACTTTAAATACTTTACCTGCTGCACCGGCTTCAATCTTGATTCCGCCTGCTGCACCACTTGCTGCAGGTGCTGCGGGAGCTGCCTTAGGTGCTGCTTTGGGAGCTGCCTTGGGTGCTACTGCGGGAGCGCCTGTAGAAGCGCCTTCTTCTACTACTACATCATATACGTTGCCATTAACGGTAATGGTATAATTTTTCATCTTATTTTCCTCCTATAATTAGGCTCTCTGCCATTTGTTTGTGCTTGCTCTTCTGATACTTCTGATTACCACACCATCTGTGCTGGCAGCGCCTTCACTTGCTGCGATTGCTGCTGCAATTACGGCAACTAATTCTGTATCATCAGAAAGCTCTTCATTTTCGATAATCTGTGCAATTGTATTGTCTACAGCGGCACTGGTGTTGCTACTGGTTTTCTTAGCTTTTTTATCAGCAATGGATTTTTCGATTTTCGGAATAATTCTAAATGCAGAAATAATCCACATGATAAGAATTAATACCGCAAATACGGTACCCATACCCATCAGTGTATTTAATGCTGCTTTTGACATTTTCTCACCAAGTGTATAGTTTGGTGAAATCATCATATCCGGAAAGATTGTCTCAGCATCACAATATAATTCAACCTTTGCATTTCTCTGACTGCCGACAATTTCTACAGAAACGGTATACTCTTCATCTGTTCCGGAAACTACAGCTGATTCAGGAATTACAGACTTATAAAGGCCAAATTCATCTGAAGCAGATGCAAAAATCTCACATGCGGAGGCAAAAGCTTTTCCTGCTTCATCTCCGTAAACAGAAGAAAACTGTTTTGCATACTCGTCTGTCTGCTCGGAAAGAACCACTTCATTAATAAAGGACAAAGTACCTTCTGCCATGACTGCAGCGTCATCAGACGTCAAAGAAAGGGTTTCTTTTTCTGCATTGCCGCATGCTGTTAATCCGAATGCACACATTACTGTAAGAGCTAAGGTTAACAAGAATTTTTTCATATCTTATATCATCCTTTCTTATACAGTTCCATGTTTTTTCGCCGGACGATCATCTCTTTTTGTAAAAAGCATTTCAAAAGCACCGATTACATATTTTCTTGTATCAGCGGCATCGATGATCTGGTCTACATATCCTCTCTTAGCTGCACCGGCTGCGCTAGTCTGAGCTTTTTCATATTCTTTTGCTTTTTCTGCAATCACATCTGCGCCCTGTCCGTCATAAATGATCTGAGCAGCAGTCTTTGCATCCATGGCACCAATCTGTGCACCATCCCATGCAATAGTAAGGTCAGCACCGATTGCTTTTGAATTCATGGCAACATAAGCGCTTCCCATAGCCTGTCCGATAATGACATTTACTTTCGGAACGGTTGCATTGGCAAATGCATAAGTAAGTTTTGCAACTGCTTTTGCAATCTTCTTTTCAGAGCACATGGTTGCTTCAAAACCTTTTACATTTGTTAATGATAATACCGGAATGCTGAATGCATCACAGAAATTAATAAAATCTGCAGCCTTTTCAGCACCTTTTGCTGTTAATACTGCATCAAATTTTTCTGCAACTTTACCTTCTTCATCAACAACTTCACAACGATTTGCCACAGCACCAACAGTAACACCGTTTAATTTGATAAATCCGGTTACCATTTCTTTTGCATATGCAGCTTTTGTTTCAAAGAACATATTGTCATCAGCAATAATTGATAATGCAACAGATGTATCACCTACACAGTTTGCAAGCTCAGCAGATGCGCGATTTAAATCATCGGTGCAATCTACATAAGATGCATCATCTTCATTGTTGCCGGGTAATAAAGAAACCAATGTACGAATCTGTGAAAGTACTTCTGCTTCTTCTGCAACAACATCAACAATACCTGCTTCTGCGCTCTGGAAATCTGCAGCAGCTGTATCGTTTTTCTCTGCATAGTTGCCATCTAATGCATTAGGAGAATTTACAAACAATTTTGCTTTCTTTGATTCCATGAAAGTAAAATCAGTTAATGTAGGGAATAATGCAAGTCCGCCGCCACAGGTACCAAAGATAGCCGTAATCTGGGGAATTACACCGGAAGCCAATGTCTGTTTCATGTAGATTTCACCAAATGCATTTAATGCATCGGTAGCTTCCTGTAATCTAAGTCCGGCTGAATCGATTAAACCGATCACAGGTGCACCTGTCTTTAAAGCCAGATCATAGAGGTTGGCAATTTTCTTTGCATGCATCTCACCAACGGTACCGTTTAATACGGAAGCGTCCTGGCTGTAAACATACACAAGATTGCCATCGATTACTCCATAGCCGGTAATAACACCGTCCGAAGGAGTTTCTGTTTGTTTCAGATCAAAATCAGTGGCTCTGGCTGTTACCATTGCACCGATTTCAACGAAACTGTTGTCATCGAGTAAAGCTGCAATTCTTTGACTCGCTTGTGAAGAATTACTCATTTTTCAGACCTCCATTTTATATTAATAAAAAAAACAACTAGATTTGCGAATGGGCAGAGTAAACCCACTGACGCATCGTTTAGAGTATAACATAGAATTTGTAGCACTTCTAGATATAAATTTTATTTTTTTCAACAAATTATTGTGATAAAAACTCTTGTAAAATATAGCATTTCAAGACTTTATCCAGACAATACCGGTATGTATATTTTCCAACACTGTTTTTTACCTTGATTGGAAATACCTTATAGACTTCATCATTAATATAAATTTTTTCATATCCGACAATCTCGTTTTTTTGAACCGGTGCAGTCAGACAATCCTTCATTTCACACTCTGCTTTCACCTTATCCCAGTCTGCTAACAGACAGGAAACATCCTCTTTTTCCATATATAGTTCCGTTTCATCTTCGATTCCGTCCAAAACCGCCAGACTTTCCGGGATCTCTTCCTGTTCAATTTCGCGATACCGGTAATTCTCTATCCCGTAATTCATCATAGCTTTTGTATCTACCCATTTATAATTTTTATGTGGCGGCCAGCCACTTGCAAGAACAACCGAAACCAGTTTCATACCGTCTCTTTCAACCGCACCTACAAAACAGTACCCCGCTTTATTGGTAAACCCGGTCTTAATTCCAATTGCTCCGGTCATCATATCCAAAAATCTGTCTTTATTATTCACTGTAAAGCTTCTTTGCGTAGTAAGTTCGCAAAAAGATGCACTTCTTGTAGCAATCAGTTCATCAAACTCCGGATTTTGAATGGCATAGGCAGCTATCTTTGCCAGTTCATATGCCGTCGTAGAATGTTGTTTTCCGTCCACTTCAGCGTCCAATCCGTTTGGGGTAATAAAAAAAGTCTGGCTGCACCCCAAATCCCTTGCCTTCTGATTCATCATCTGTGCAAAGCCTTCCACACTCTGTCCGATATGCTCTGCAATTGCAACAGCGGAATCATTGTGTGACTCCAACATAAGAGATTTCATTAAATCCTTTAAATAATACTGTTCTCCTTCCCTCATGCCAAGATGAACCTTGGGCATGGATGCTGCTTTTTTGGATACGGTTACCACGTCATCCGGATTTCCGTTTTCCAGTGCTATAATTGCTGTCATGATTTTAGTTGTGGATGCCATGGGCATAATCTGATCTGCGTTTTTTTCATATAAAATACGATTGTTGGTCGCATCCAATAAAACTGCGGAAAGTGCATATAGTTTTACTTCCGGTTGTTCCACTTCACTCTCTGTCTGCTCCGGTTCACTCTCCGTCTGTTTCATTTCTCCCTCTGTCTGCTCCGGTTCACTCTCTGCCAGCTCCGGTTCTGTCTCCGTCTGCTCTAGTTCTATCTCTGCCTGCTCGATATTACTCTCCGTCTGCTCCGGTTCTATCTCTGCCTGCTCGATATTACTCTCCGCCTGTCCCAATTCATACCCTGTCTGCTCAACATTCGTTAATTCCATCTTACTTTCCGCCACATAATCGTTTGCCCGGGCAGATACCGATGCATAGAGCAAAAAAATAAGATTAAAAAAAAGAAAAAAGCTCAAAAAAAGAAGCAGCTTCTTTTCCTGACCTTTTTGTCTTTTCTGTCTTTGTTTGAAATCCATCATCCGAATCACTCCGTTTTTTGTAAAGTATATTCAGATAGTTTCCTAAATATCCAATTTTAACTGAACTTCCTTTTCCGCCTGCTCACGAAATTCTTCCATGCGATCTGTATTCATTTGCGGAAGCTCTTCTATACTGGTAACGCCAAAGGAGCGTAAAAACTGTTCTGTTGTACCAAACAAAATCGGTTTTCCGGGTGCATCCATTCTTCCAACTTCCGTAATCAGATCAAATTCAATCAGCCTGTTAATCGCATGATCACAACTGACACCTCGTATTTTTTCGATTTCTATACGGGTTACCGGCTGCTTATAAGCCACAATGGACAAGGTTTCCAATAACGAATCTGTCAAAGTATATTTCCTTGGTGTTGCAGCAATCTTAATCAGCCAGTCATACATCTCCGGTTTTGAACACATCTGATAAGAACCATCCAGTTCCATAATGGTAACGCCTTTGGTTTCATCCTGATCATAAGTTTCTTTCATTTCTTTCAAAAGTGTCTTTACAGCTTTTGGTTTTAACTCTAAAACCTGCGCCAGTCTCTCGACCTCTACCGATTCTCCCATCGTAAACAAAACCGACTCTAAAATTGCTTTTTGTTTTTCTTTATTCAAAATTACGCTGCCTCCCTTGAGGTAATATAGATATCCTCAAAAGCATCTTCCTGCTCAATCATAATCACACCGGTTTTCATCAATTCCAGAATAACCAGAAATGTCACAATCACTTCCATCTTAGAATTTTGTTTTTCCAATAAATTGCGAAAACTGCAATGCTTCTGTAACCGAATCAAATCCTGCACATAGATCATTTTAGCATCCATATCCACTTCGTCTTTTTCGATTTTTCCAAATTTGGAACGGATAGGATCAATCTTATCCTCACGCTTTTTCATGACACTTTCAAAAATAGTGCGCAGTCCTGCAAGATTCTGTCCGCCAATTAATTCGTCGTAATCAAGCGGTGGAACATATTCAGATACTTCTTTTGGCAAGGTACGCTCTTTAAACCACACTTTCTGCGCATCATGATACTTGTCCTTTAATTCAAAAGACATATATTTGTACATTTTGTATTCCAACAGTTTCTGTACAAGCTCTGCCCTCGGATCTTCTTCATTCCCTTCTTCATCAACCTCTTTTGGAAGAAGCATTCTGCACTTAATATCAATAAGGGTTGCAGCCATAACCAGAAATTCACTCATGATATTCATGTCTTCATGGTGCAGATTTCTGACGTACTCCAAATACTGGTCCGTAATCTGGACAATTGGAATATCATAGATATCAACTTTATTTTTTTCAATCAGATGAAGCAAAAGATCCAGAGGACCTTCAAATACCTGTAATTTCACCGCCAGACTCATAGCATTACCTCTTTCCGCGTATACAATGTCATTTCGTATATGCGCCAGATAATAATACTACATATTGTGTCAGATTGCAAGCATTAAACTAGATATGGTTTGTTATGTAAATCATTACTGTCCTTTTCCCTTATCGGGCTTCACCCAAACCTCCACCAGTTCTCCGGGATTTAAAAATCGGACAGGAATGGTATGGCATCCAAGTCCTCTGCTTAAAATCATCGTAGTTTCCCGCTTTTTATACAATCCACCATCATACTTGGGAAAAAGTTTAAATTTAGGAGAGATAACTCCCCCCAGAAACGGTATTCTTGCAATTCCGCCGTGTACATGTCCGGAAAGAACCAGATCAACTCCTGTTTTGGCATAATTTTCAAAATAATCCGGATTATGCGCCAATAAAACAGTAAAACAATCCTGATTTACCTTTCCGATTTTTTGAATAGAATAGTCTGATGGCATAACTACTTTCTTCCATTTCCGATAATACATCCGGTCAATCTCCAAGCCATAAACCTTCACATCCTTTCGGTGCGAATCAAAGCTTCCGGTATACAAACGAACAATTCCGAGATTTCGAATCGTCTCTTCAAATTCAGATGACATATTTCCATATTTTTCTGTATCAATCCGCATGCGGTATTCATGATTTCCACTACCGTAATAAACCGGATATTTTTCAGACAATGCTTTTAAAAAGGCAATCGTATCATCATATTGTTTTCCGGGAAGCGCGGTAATCATATCTCCGGCAATATAGACCGCCTCCGGTTTGATTTTATCAATGGCGTCAAGCAGCTTTTTATTTTGATATCCAAAGGCTTTATCATGCAGATCTGAAAGAACCACAAAATGATAGGGCGATTTTATTTTTGTGCTTTTTAACTCATATCTCTTTACCACAAAATGTGTCGTATCATATAAAATATCCAGACAGGCCAATGCAGCCAGGCAGCCAAAGGCTTTCAGCAACCATTTCCTTTTCATCTTTTTTCCTCTTTTTTCCTGACATTACGGATGAATCCTACAATAATATCAGTATAGCATGTGCATTATCCCATCGTCAAAAATAGAATTTTAATATCTGTTTTAAATAATCGCCATATTTTGCTTCTTTTACATACGAATTATATAAAATATTGACACTTCCTATCTTATTACCATTTAAAAAGTAAATCATTTCTCCCGCCTTTCCATCTTTTTCAATCGGTGCGTCATGCGTATCGGAAAGGCGAAGCTCCTTTTGTACCCCGGATAAATCGTTTCCATGGACATCCAGATAAGAAAAATGATTTTCGTATCTCAAATCAACTGTCTTTTCAATTCCGCCTCTAACCTCAACCTCAGGCAAATCATCCGTCTGGTCATCAGTATATACCTGACTGACAGAAAATCCATATTGAAACATTTTTATGGCATCTGCAAAGCGAACTTTGTGATCCGGTGCAGCCATGACCACCGCTATCAGATCAATCCCATCTTTTGTGGCCGTTCCGGAATAACAATATTTGGCACTTGACGTTGATCCCGTTTTTAATCCCGTTGAATACGGATATTGGCGTAAAAGCTTATTTGTACTTGTTAGTGTAAAGGTACTCGAACCCCTTGCCGTATTATGCACAATATCTTCCATCCAGATTTTTGTATAATCATAAATCTGTGGATATTTGGTAATCAGTTCTCTTGACATGATGGCAACATCTCTGGCGCTGGTAATGTGACTGTCCGAATCCGTCAATCCGCAACAATCTTCAAAATGCGTTGCGGTCATATTGAGTTCATTTGCTTTTTCATTCATCCATCCCACAAATGCTTCTTCACTCCCGGCAATATGCTCTGCCATGGCAACTGCCGCATCATTTCCGCTGGCAACGGCAATACATTTGATCAGTGTATCCACAGTCTGCACTTCTCCCGCTTCCAAAAAGACCTGACTGCCACCCATGGACTGGGCATAAGCACTGGTTACAACCTCATCCTCCAAATGAATTTGTCCTTTTTCCAAAGCCTCAAACGTCAGTAAAAGTGTCATGATCTTAGTGATACTTGCCGGTTTTAAGGGTTGATCAGCATTCTTTTCATAAATTACTTCACCGGTTGTTGCCTCCACTAAAATGGCAGAAGGCGAATCAATTTCAAGCTCTGCCGCATTCACATTCTCTGCCAAAAAAAGAAAACATATCATTCCACTTATCATACAGAAAATCAATCGTTTCATATTTTCTAATCCGCATTTTATTTTGTTACTACTATCTTAATCTGCCGATAGGAAAAATATGCCCCTTTCTCATTTTTTATGATTCACAACTTTGAGAACATAGCAAACTGTCCGAAGACGAAGTCTGAGTTTTGAAACCGGGCATTTAATAATATTTTGTGAGCATGACGCTTAGAAAGTCTAAAAACCGAAGTATGAGGCGGCAAAGATATAAATTTCTGTAAGAACGACTTGCATCCAGCAAAGGGAATCATAAAAAAGACACCCGGTCTTATACCGAGTGTCTCTAACTTTAATTAGTTATATTTGCGTTTGCGTGCGGCTTCAGATTTTTTCTTACGTTTTACGCTGGGTTTCTCATAATGCTCTCTTTTGCGGATTTCCTGCTGAATACCTGCTTTTGCACAGCTTCTTTTGAAACGACGTAAAGCGCTATCTAAAGTCTCGTTCTCTTTTACGATTACGTTTGACATAAATCACACCTGACCTCCCTTCAGTCCCTTCAAGTATCACGACTGCTGGGTAATTATTATGCATATTCGCACATGCACAATAAAGATTATAACACAATTCCCGTATCCGTCAACTGTTTTTTCCGGTATAACACGAAAAAATGTAGAAAAACTTGAAAAAAATCATCGTCACATCATGACAATCACTTACATTTCAATCCCTTCTCCGATTTGTATTTCCGGAAAGAGTACATGAAAATCATTGGAAACGCAAATAAAGCAAGTGATATATTTTATGCAATCTGTCCCTCTAACACTTCCACTGCTTTCTTTAAGGCATCCTCAATGCCTGCCGGATTTTTACCGCCGGCCTGTGCCATGTTGGGACGTCCGCCGCCGCCACCGCCAACCAAAGCAGCAACGCCTTTGATTAAGTTTCCTGCATGTGCTCCCTGTTTCATGGCGCCATCTGTAGCCATAGCTACCAGATTCACTTTTCCGTCTGTATCGGATGCCAGCAAAATAACGCCTTCGCCAAGCTTTTCTTTTAACTGATCTCCCAAATCGCGTAAGCCGTTCATATCAACACCGCTCACCTTTGTGGCAAGTAATTTCACGCCTTTTACTTGCGTTACCTGATCCATAACATCGCCGAGAGCGTTCTGTGCAGCTTTGGCTTTTAAGGATTCGTTTTCACTCTGTAATTCCTTAATTTGGGCATGTAAGCTGTTAATCTTATTTACCAGCTCGGCAGGTGTTGTCTTTGCTGCCTTTGCCGCGTCGGAAAGCTGTTTTTCCAGATTTGCATAATATGCTGTAACATTTGCTCCGGTTATCGCCTCAATACGACGAACGCCTGCAGCTGCAGAGCTTTCGGAAACAATCTTAAATGCCTGGATTTCACCTGTATGGGATACGTGTGTACCGCCACAGAATTCCTTTGAGAAATCACCGACCGAAACAACGCGTACGCTGTCACCGTATTTTTCACCAAACAACGCCATAGCACCGGTCTTTTTTGCATCCTCAATACCCATAACCTGCGTATCAACCGCAATATCTTCGGTAATCTTTTGATTAACAATTTCCTGAACCTTTTCAATTTCTTCTGCTGTCAGTGCCTGTCCGCAGCTAAAGTCAAATCTGGTTCTGTCGCTATCCTGATAAGAACCCTGCTGATGAACATCATCTCCCATAACCTCCTGTAACGCAGCCTGTAAAAGGTGTGTTGCGGTATGGTTACGGCATGTGCTCATACGGTTCTTTACATCAACCATAAGGGTTGCTGTATCGCCGGTTTTGATACTGCCGGATACAACATATCCAAGATGTGCAATTCTGCCTTCGGGAATTTTAATCGTATCCGTTACCTTAAATTCACCGCCTGCAGTTTTAATAATACCGATATCTCCTTTTTGTCCACCCATGGTAGCATAGAAAGGTGTCTTTGGTGTAATCAAAGTACCGTTCTCACCTTCTGTCAGAGCATCTTTCACCTTATCTTCGTCTGCCAAAGCAGCAATCATGCTTTCTACAACTAATGTATCATAGCCGACAAACTCACTCGTAATATCAGCGGATAATTCATTAAACAAATCCGAATCGGCGCTCAGTTTTGCAGAGAAATTCTGATTTTCTCTTGCTTTCTGTTTCTGCTCTTCCATGGAAACCGCAAAGCCTTCTTCATCAACGCTTAAGCCTTCTTCAGCAGCCATTTCTACGGTCAACTCAATCGGAAAACCGAAAGTATCATACAAATAAAATGCGGATTTACCGTCAATCATCTTCTGTCCGGCTTTTATCTTTTCATCCAAAATCTTTTTGAATTCCTTCATGCCGTTTTCAAGCGTACTTTCAAAACGAACGATTTCCTTGTCCAACTCTTTTAAGATAAATTCACGATTTTTCACAAGCAACGGGAAACTATTGTGATATACCTGATCAATATAAATCTTTGCAATCTCCAATAAGTTTTCTTTGGAAAGACCTAAAGTACGTCCATGTCTTACCGCACGGCGAATAAGACGTCTTAATACATATCCTGCTCCGGCATTGGACGGCGTCAATCTGGCCTCGTCACCGATTAACATCACGCTTGTACGCATATGATCAGCCAGAATACGCATGGATCTGGTTAATTTCTCATCTTCTTCATATTTTGTTTTGGACTGTTCTTCCACATATGCAATAACAGGAGCAAACAAATCTGTACGATAAACATCCTTGGTACCGTTTAAGAAAGCCAGATTTCGCTCCAGTCCCCATCCGGTATCCACGTTTTTTTGCGCAAGAGGTGTTAAATGACCGTCTTTATGTTTTTCATACTGCATAAATACATCATTTCCAAGCTCGGTATATTTGCCACAACTACATCCGGGACCACAATTAGGACCACAGTCCGGAACATCAGCAATATAAAACATCTCACTGTCCGGACCACAGGGACCATATTCCAATCCCCACCAGTTATCTTCTGCAGGTAGATAGTATACATTTTCTTTTTTAAACCCGGATGCAATTCTACACTGTGCGCCTTCTTCATCACGGGGTGCATTTTCATCACCGGCAAATACGGTTGCAGCCAGATGATCCCTGTCAAAACCATAAACCTGGGTTAAGAGCTCATAACTCCATTTACAACGGTCTTCTTTAAAATAATCACCAAGACTCCAGCTTCCCATCATTTCAAAGAATGTCACATGACTCTTATCACCGACAGAGTCAATATCGTTGGTGCGCACACAACCCTGTACATTGCAAAGTCTCGTTCCCAAAGGGTGCTTCTGACCTAACAGATAAGGCATCAGAGGCTGCATACCTGCAACATTAAACAATACACCTGTAGAACCATCGGATACCAAAGAAACGGCTCCGACATCTACATGTCCACGTTCTTTGTAAAAATTGAGCCAATCGGTTCTTAATTCATCTGAAGTAAACTGCTTCATTTATTCTTCCTCCAAAACTTCAAAATAAGCTATCTTCTTGACGTGACACAAGCCACGCATAAAACGTGGCATGTGAAGTCATTCATTTTTATTGATTAAAATGTAAATTTATCTGCAAAATAAGCATCCAGATCTGCGATTGCAATTCTCTCCTGTTGCATGGTATCACGATCTCTGACCGTCACGCAACCATCGGTTTCCGAATCAAAATCGTATGTAATACAGAAAGGAGTTCCAATCTCATCCTGTCTGCGGTATCTTTTACCAATGTTTCCTCTGTCATCAAATTCGCAGTTGTATTTTTTTGACAACTGTGTAAATACAGCTTCTGCACCCTCGTTTAATTTCTTTGACAAAGGCAGTACACCGATTTTAACCGGAGCAAGAGCCGGATGGAAATGCAGAACGGTACGAATATCAGGTGCCTCTTCTGTTCCGATGTTTTCCTCATCATAAGCAGCGCAAAGGAATGCTAAAACCACACGGTCTGCACCAAGAGAAGGCTCGATAACATAAGGAATATATTTTTCATTCTTTGTATCATCAAAATATGACATATCCTGACCGGATGTGTTTTGATGCTGTGTCAGATCGTAATCAGTACGGTCTGCAATACCCCAAAGCTCACCCCAGCCGATAGACGGGAATAAATATTCAATATCAGTTGTTCCTTTAGAATAGAAACAAAGTTCTTCGGGAGCATGATCACGAAGTCTCATCTCATCTTCTTTGATACCAAGACTTAATAACCAGTCACGGCAGAAACCTCTCCAATACTGGAACCACTCCATGTCTGTTCCGGGTTCACAGAAGAATTCTAACTCCATCTGCTCAAATTCTCTGGTACGGAAAGTAAAGTTACCGGGAGTAATTTCATTACGGAAGGATTTACCAATCTGTCCGATACCGAACGGAATTTTCTTACGGGAAGTTCTCTGTACGTTTTTGAAGTTTACAAAGATACCCTGAGCAGTCTCAGGTCTTAAATAAACAGTATTTTTTGCATCCTCGGTAACACCCTGGAATGTTTTAAACATCAGGTTGAACTGTCTGATATCCGTAAAATTGTGTTTGCCGCAGGTCGGACAAGGCACATTGTTATCTTCAATAAAAGCCTTCATCTCTTCCTGGCTGTATGCATCAATGGGTTTTTCGAGAGTAATTCCTTTTTCTTGTGCATAATCCTCAATCAGTTTATCTGCACGGAAACGCTCATGACATTCTTTACAATCCATCAAAGGATCCGCAAAACCTGCTAAGTGTCCACTTGCCACCCATGTCTGGGGATTCATCAAAATAGCACAGTCTACGCCGACATTGTAGGGATTTTCCATAATAAATTTCTGCCACCATGCTTTTTTTACATTGTTTTTCAATTCAACACCAAGGTTACCGTAATCCCATGTATTTGCCAATCCGCCATAGATTTCACTACCGGGATAAATAAATCCTCTGGATTTTGCCAAAGCCGAAATTTTCTCTAATGTTTTTTCCATTGTTATGCTCCTTATCTCTTATATCATCTGTCATCTTTCAATGAAAATCAGACAGTGTGTATCTTTTTATCATTACTACAATCGCTATGATTGTATACTTTGAATATTCCTATTTCACTTTTGATATACAATCACGGAATACGTATCGGATTCTCCCACCGTTGCCAGTCCGGATGACTTCAATGAGACATTGTCACTGACATATAATATATCACCCTTTACTTCCACATCCATTTCCTCTTCACAGATCACTACCATTTCTTCTGTCATCTGATCCACCGGTGCAAGTGTTTTAGCAGACTGTGCCCCGGCCGCATGTAATCCTTCTAAAACATATCCTGTCTCTCTTGCTTCTTTAACTGTTCCGACAAAAAATTCACAGTTATGAATGCTGCCATAGTCCTTTGCACTTTTATATTTGATTCTGACATTCAGTTTAGCCGAATCGTCCGAAAGCTCATATTGATCCAAAACCACCAAATCGGAGGATCCGTTTTTTTCGTTGTATTCCTGAATTGTCTGCTCCATATTCTGTTTTAATTCTTCTGTATTGTAATATGATTTATCAAAATCCTCTACGATATATTCGGATACTTCCTGATTCTTTCCGATATAAACCGTAGTCGTATCATAATCTTTGTTTGAACTGCCACAGGCGGTAAGCATAAGCAGTAAAGCACATGTTGCCATGAGCATTCTACATTTTTTCATAATCAACCTCCGCATACTGTATCATATTATAACGAACCGTTTTCAGATTTTCAACCTTGTTTTATTGCGATTGTGTCTTTTATTGTTATATTATAGTCGTGTGTCTTACTTTTATTATAACCACAACTTATACTTCCATTTCCTCTATTGATGCTTTATTGCAAAAAGGAAATAGTGGAATTTAAAATCTCCAGACTGTGAAATTCATGTCCCATATACCGCTTCCGATATTCAGCCACGCACTCGGCAAGTTCCCTTAACACTTCATCCGAAACAACAAAGGTATATAAACGATCCAGACCGCTTTTTACCACATAATCAATGGTATAAAGCGTATCCGGTGACAACGATTTATTCGCCGGTATTCCGGGGAATTCCCCGTTTACCACAAGGGCTTTTATCTCAAATATGTATAAAATCAATTCATTTTTAATAGCAGGAAGAAGCAAAGCCCGCAAGGACTGATATACAAGCATTAACATTTCTTTTTCATCGTTATTTTCCCGGGTATAGTAATCTACAACCTCCAGAAAATACATTCCATACATGGCACCTTCCAGATCATCCCTGAATTCATCAAAATAATTGCTGATTTCGGCATCAACCAGTGTGTAAGAACTTTTCCCCTCGTACATTTTAAAGGTTCCGAAACAAAAGGGATTTGTTCTTGCCATCAATTTGCTGTTGGGACGTCTGGCACCTCTTGCAAACGCAGCAATCTTACCACGCTCTTTTGTTAAAATTGTCACTCTTTTATCATATTCGCCCATCGGAAGGTTCTGTATCACCAATCCCGTTACTTCTATATATTCCTGCATCTAAAGCTGTATCTTCCTTTTGCATCTGATAGATTCCATGCCGTTCCATGACCTGTTTCAGGCTGTCATCCGATTGGGCACGATAATCCAGGTAATCTCTGATACTTCCTGTTACACAAAAATGCTGCCAGTAATTTTCTTTCATAAAAGTATCCTCCCTTTGTATGCATCTTAACCGATATCAAAAAATATCGTTGCAAATATTAGGTTCTTCTTTTGTGAAATTTCTATGCAGCATTTTGAAAAAATGAAACGGTAAAATTTACATATTATCATTTGCTCCCTTTTTAAAATAGTATGTCTACAAAATTTGTAAAAAGGAAATTATTATATATCAATTTCTTTTTTATTATATCCAAAATTCTTCAGTAGATAATCACTGTCCCGCCAGTCTTTTTTCACTTTGACCCAAAGTTTTAAATTGACCTTGCATTCCATCATATCTTCAATTCCATGACGGGCATTGGTACCGATACGTTTTAGCATCTGTCCGCCTTTGCCGATAATAATTCCCTTGTGCGAATCCTTTTCGCAGATAATGGTAGCCTCGATATCCACAAGTCCTTTTTTGACTTTCATCTGTTCAATGGAAACTGCAATTCCATGGGGAATTTCATCATCTAAAATACGCAGTGCCTGTTCTCTGATCAACTCTGCCACAATCTGTCGCTGGGGCTGGTCAGTTACCGTATCCTCATCATAAAACATGGGACCATATGGGAGGAAGGAAAAGATAGCATCTAAAACCTCTTTTGTTCCCTCTCCTTTAAAAGCGCTGATCGGAATAATCTGATCAAAATCCATCTCCTTGCGATAGGCATCGATAATTGGCAGTAATTCCTCTTTTTTAGCCAGCATATCCATTTTATTAATCAGTAAAATAACCGGAACCTTTGCTTTTTTCAACTGTTCGATAATATGCTTATCTCCTGCACCGATAAACGTATCCGGTTCCACCAAAAACAAAATGACATCGACTTCTTTTAAGGTATGTTCGGCAACGTTTACCATATAATCACCGAGTTTATTCTTAGCCTTGTGAATTCCGGGTGTATCCAGAAAAACAATCTGCCCACGCTCATCCGTATAAACCGTCTGAATCCTATTTCTGGTAGTCTGGGGTTTCTTGGATGTAATGGCAATTTTCTGACCAATCAGGCAGTTCATCAACGTCGACTTTCCAACGTTTGGTCTCCCGATTAATGTTACAAACCCACTTTTTGTCTGTTCTTCCATCTTCTTCTCCGTTTTCTGATTTTTCATCTGTATCTGACAACTCATATCCGCTTATTTTTCTACATCCGATACTATCGTTTGTATTCAATCTTTTTATACATGCAGTATTCTCGTTTTGTATCCGATTTACTCATTCACACAGTATTCTCGTTCTATATCCGATTTTATGATCCACACGATATTCTCGTTTTGTATACAGTCTACTTTTCAACAGCTTAATTTAGACAATCAAATCATTAAGTGAATCAAACAAGTCAGCATTTTCCTTCATCTTTTCTTCGGCGCCAATGACACACAAAGCATCCTCGTCCATAAATGCTTCGATATAATCTCCCAATGCACGAATATCTTCCACATCGGTATTTAAGAGTTCATCCCGTTCTTTCTGCTCATCGCGAATGTCCCAGTTTGAAAAGTATGCCGACATGGAACGAACGCCTTTTGCCTGCGGCGTAAGCGGTGTGTCTTTATCACTGACAGCTCCGATGACATATTTTGTCATGGTCTTCTCATCAGCCGTAAAATTACGAATATAATCTGCCGCATTTTCATAAATATCAATGGTCTCTTTTAAATTCGGGTCACGATAAGAAACAAAGCTGCATTCACCGGTCTTGCGAAATCCACTCATGCATCCGTACGCACCGCCTTTTACGCGGACATTTAACCACAGATAATCATATCCCATCATCACACGTAAAACCAGCAAAGAACCTGTATAGCGAAGTCCTTTTTTCTTGTAATTTCCGCTTCTGCAGACATATTGAACAGTTCCTGAAGTCTTAAATCCCTCATTCTTTTTTACCGGGCAGATGACAAGTTCTTCTTTTTTGACCGGATCTGTATAAAGTTTATTACAAAAAGCCGGGATTCTTGCAGTCACTTCCGCGAGTCCTTCCTTTGTTCCCGTATAGTCGACCATAAAATTTTCAGGGCGACAGATTTTGTGCATCAAAAGCTGCAAAGTACGAATCAACTCATCTGCCTGTTTATCATATTCCCGAATGAGTTCACAAAGATTCTGATAAAATGTAATACCGCTTAAGCATTCTTCCAGATAAGCCAGTTTTTCATAATAGGAGTTGGCACGAAGCTGCGCCGCCACGTGACCGGAGCTTAAAAGTCGCGCTTCCTGCTTAGACCTGGTTTCTTCCAATATCTCCAAAAGTCTTTTTTTATCCGAAAAGACAGTTTCAAAAAGCATTTCTTCCATTAAATCAAAAGCACAATCATTTTCACCATAGAGCGCTTTCGCCTTACATTCAAAATGCAGACGGTATTTTGAATCATCTTTTGAATCCGCATAGATATTGATGCATGGAACAATTCCGCCCGTCGTCCGGAAGATTTCATTAAAGAACTCACCGTAATCATGTTTTTTTGTATCCATTAGACCTAAAACAATCTTTAATATACCCAATGGAAACAGTTCTTTTTCGCAAATGCTGTTAATGTTAAAAATCAACCGGGTATAAGAAACACCATTTGTAAAGGTATCGTGAAAGAGCACATCCGTCCCATTCACATTTATCATTTCATTTTGGAAAGGCTCTGCTTCTTTCTTTAAATCATTCCGGCTTAACATCGGAATTTTTAAAAGATCTTCTTTCCGATCCTCCGATTCCTGATATTCTCTTAGCTCTATGGTTTCTTTAATCAGTAAATCCAGTTCTTCTTTGCTAAGAGATGCTTTATAGTCTGCAAGCTTTTTGGAAAGTTCCTTTTCTTTTTCCGTATTCAATCCCTTTTTGGGAACCACGCAGACATAAGCCTTATGCGGATTATCAAGCAGATAGGTCTGAATCAGCTTTTCGTAGTAATCCGTGTCAATGCGCTCTTTCAGCTTGCGATATGTCGCCCCTGCTTCCACATGAAGAAAAGGACTGCTTTCATCATAAATCCAGCTGTCAAGCATCCAAAGTCCGTACATCAGTCCTTTGGGATAAGAACCAAAATCCGCTTCCCGATACCGGAATTCAAAGAGGTTGAGTGCTGCCCTTAAAGCATTTTTATCAAGACCCTCTTTTACAATTCTTTTTAATTCCTCTTCAATAACATCTAAAAATTCCTGTTTTTGGGACAGATTGGCATTTTTAGCAACAATGGAAAAGTATGGCTGGTACACACCGTTGTCAAAACTGCTGTAATTTTCCGTCCCGATTCCTCTGTTTAGTAAAGCCTTTTTGATCGGTGCACCGGGTGCGGAGCACAATGCATAATCCAATATTTGGAAAGCAACATACAAATCGGCATCCAAAACATTACTAACTACGGCATTGTAGGATAAATACGTATTGTTCTTCTCTGATTCATTTTCTGCAATGGAATATTCCTTTGTCACATCAAGCGGCTTTTCAAAAGCTTTTTGCGGCAAAATAGCCGAATCTACTTCTGTCTGTTCAAACGCAGACAGATACTCTGTATCAAGCCAGTCCAGCTTTTCTGCCATATCCATATCGCCATACAAATAAATATAACTGTTGGAAGGATGATAAAACTTACGGTGGAAATCTAAAAACTCCTCATAGGTAAGATTAGGGATATCATCCGGATCTCCGCCTGATTCATTCGCATAGGTATTGTCCGGAAACAAAGAATTAAGAATGCTTCTCTCCAACACATCATCCGGCGAAGAAAAAGCGCCCTTCATTTCATTATAAACAACACCGTTTACTGCCAATGCATCATCAGCAGCTTCTAACTCATAATGCCAGCCTTCCTGCCAGAATATTTTTTTCTGTTTATAGATATTCGGATAAAAAACCGCATCCATATAAACATCCATTAAATTCTGGAAATCTTTATCGTTGCAGCTTGCAACGGGATATATGGTTTTATCCGGGTATGTCATGGCGTTTAAAAAAGTATTTAAGGAACCCTTGACTAATTCCACAAAAGGATCTTTGACCGGAAACTTGCGGGAACCGCATAAAACCGAATGCTCCATAATATGAGCAACTCCGGTACTGTCTGCCGGGGTTGTCCGAAAACCGATATAAAAAACTTTATTGGGATCATCATTGGATAACAAAACGATTTTTGCACCGCTTTTCTTATGAACCAGTATCGCTCCTTCGGAATTTAAATTGGGGATCATACGCTGTTCCAACACTTGATATTCATTGAGTGAATCTAATTTCATGCTAACTCCTTACAGATGCAAAAGCATCATATTTCTCTTTTTAAAACTGATTTCCTGAATCATAAACTGATCCGGATGCTTGTGGATGTCTTCATCGGCCATAAAATCCTGCAGAGAATAATCCTTTATATCATAAGTTTCTTTTGTTTTTCCTTTTTTATCCGTCTTTAATACAAGAGAAATCACTTTTATGGCTACCCGCATCTGTTGATATGCCATAAAACTAACAGAATCCTCTTTTATCTGCATCAAATGATCGGCAATTGTCACATCAGGGGAAACTTCTTTTAAAAAAATGCGATAAACGGCATCCTTGATTTTACAAGGTACACCGTCATAATCTGCCAAATCCTGGTATGTCATCCTGGCTCCAAGGTAAACATTGGAAAAATCCTGAATGGCATATTTATAATCTTCTTCATGAAACTCCATCGTCTTCTCCTATTTCTACTGTATCAATCTGGTTTCCGCTCCATTTACAGGCCTGTCTGATTTCATCCTCGGTAAAATCCGTTTCCATGGCAAGCTCTTTTGGTGTCACTTTTCTGTGCAGATCCTGATATAGTTCCTCAGCAGCCTTTGCCACCTGAATAACTCTTTCCAAAATTTTTTCATCAACATCTTTATTATCTGCTTCTTCAGAAATCAGAACTTCCATTGCATCCATGACCATATTGGCAATATAAGCATCTGCTTCCTCCGGTTTTTCGATGCAACCGGCCATGGAAACTGCTGCCATTAAAGCTACATTACCTTCACCGATCAAATCCTCTAAAAAGACATTTTGTCCTACATACAGCTTGGCAATTTCTACCACCTTGGGAAGATATACTTCAACTAACTTTTGCTGTGCCTGCTTATCATCCTCCATCGCCCGAAGGATAAGTTCTTCCTTTTCCGTATCCGAAATCTTTGGCAACAGCTTTAGTTCTTCCATAAACATTCCCAAAAAATCTCTGTCTTCACTACCCATTACTTCATCCGGATTAAATTCCTCGTCAATCCGGATCTGATTTTTCTGAAGATACTCATAAATAAACGGCATCTTTTCATCCGATATTTCCGATTGCGTAAATGCCTCTTTAATCTGCTCAAAGGACAGTTGATTTCCCTGATTTTTCCCCAGTCGGACAAGTGCCGACAGCTCTTTTACAAAAATTTCTTCCTGATTCATAATTATTATCCCGTTTTTCTATCATTTTAGTTTTAAAATATACCCACCGCATTTCCTGATACATCCTTAAATCTCTTTTATCATTTTGATAACTGTTAAAACGAATTATCAACACTTCGTTATCTTTTATCATTGAATTATCAGGAAGCTTTCAAAATGGTTTATCCTTCGTTTTTGACATGCGTATGCGTGTAAATATGCTTTGAGCAATATTCGTAGTTGCCATCGCATTTTGAACAGAAACGGAAGGTTTCATCCGGATCACTCTCTTCTGTTCTTCCACAGATGGCACATTTGTGTCTGGTAATATTTTTAGGGCGCATTGCGCGTTTCTGAAACTCTCTCTGCCGCTTTATCTGTGTGGGTGTCCTAAAGCTCTTCCTTGTCACAATAAAGAACACCAGCACATTAAACAGGGAGAACAAAATAACCGTTGCTGTCACAATTCCATAAAATACATTGGCTGCAAACGCGGAAAAAATCGTATATGCCATGATTGCGACATAGAATATTCCCAAAACCTTTGCTTTAATCGGAATGACAAACATAAATAACATCTGTGAATCCGGAAATGTCATGGCAAATGCCAAAAAAATCGACATACTAATGTAATACGTGCTGAACATTGGGGAATAACCTGCCGAAACGGTCTTTAATAGCTCGGCTCCTTCCAGAATACCTGCACCGAATGACTGACCAAAAATCCAGATAAACAAATACAGAATAACAGCACCGATAACCGTAAAGATAAATCCCATAAACATGAATACATTGTAGCGGAAGGTTCCCCATGTCCGCTCTAATAACGTACCGATACTGAAATAACAATACAACATCACAAGTGTAAATAAATCAAAACCTCCCGGCGGTATTAAAAGCCAGGTAAATAGTCTCCAGATTTGTCCGTGCAAAATGGCATAAATATCCAATGTCATATAATTCATCAGACTACTCATGGAAGGATTGTAAAGTGACGCAAGCTGAAGCAGATACCCAATGGCATAACATATGATTAAATAGAATGTCAGATTTGGTATCGCATATTTTCCGTATTTTTGTTCTAATTTTGCAAACCACAACATATAACTACCTCGATATATCCATTTTTTACATACTGCTTTATTTTATCATGCCCTTTTTTTTGTGTAAACAATGGACGAAAATTTTTCATTTTCTTTATAATTTATTAAGACTTTGCACAATTGAACTTTTATTTTTCCTGTCGTATAATATCAAAGTGTGTCAATAAACATTATAAATAAGTAATAACAACCTGTTGTATTCGCAACAATTTGTATCTTTCAAGAGAGTTTAAGGAGAGACTTAACATGAGTGAGCAAACATATACCTTGGGAATCGATATCGGTTCCACAACCGTAAAAATTGCGATCTTAGATGAACAAAAAAACATTATTTTTTCAGATTATAAAAGACATTTTGCAAATATCCAGGAAACCCTTTCGGATTTATTAAAAGAAGCTGTTTCACTACATGGCAATCTGACCGTCCATCCCATGATTACCGGTTCGGGCGGTCTGACTTTGGCAAATCATTTGGGTATTCCTTTTACACAGGAAGTCATTGCCGTATCTTCTGCCCTGCAAAAAGAAGCTCCCCAGACAGATGTTGCTATCGAACTTGGCGGTGAAGATGCCAAAATCATTTATTTTGAAGGCGGCAATATCGAACAGAGAATGAACGGAATTTGTGCAGGCGGTACCGGTTCCTTTATCGATCAGATGGCTTCTTTATTACAGACGGATGCCACCGGATTGAATGAGTATGCCAAAAATTATCAGTCCCTTTATACCATTGCAGCACGTTGTGGTGTTTTTGCCAAAACAGATATCCAGCCGTTAATCAACGACGGTGCTACACGAGAAGATTTAGCAGCATCCATTTTTCAGGCGGTTGTCAACCAGACCATATCCGGTTTGGCTTGCGGCAAGCCGATTCGCGGTCATGTTGCCTTTTTAGGCGGTCCTTTACATTTCTTATCCGAATTAAAGGCGGCTTTTATCCGCACCCTGAAACTGGACGATGAGCATATCATCGCCCCCTCCCATTCCCATCTGTTTGCGGCCATCGGCTCTGCTCTCAACGCAAAGCCGGATGTTTCTTTTTCTTTAGAAGATATGGCAAAAAAACTGTCCAATGGAATCAAAATGGAATTTGAAGTAGAGCGTTTAGATCCCTTATTCGAAGATGAAGATGATTATCGTGCTTTTGTTACCCGCCATCAACGCGATCAGGTAGGCACCGGCAATTTAAAGGATTATCATGGAAACTGCTATCTTGGTATTGATGCAGGCTCTACCACCACTAAGCTTGCCTTAATTGGCGAAAACGGACAACTCCTCGATTCCTTTTACAGCAGTAATAACGGCAATCCGTTAGCAACCGCTATCTCTGCAATCTGCGGTATTTATCAAAAACTGCCGGCGGGCACCAAGATTGTTCATTCCTGCTCAACCGGTTACGGAGAAGCTCTCATGAAAGCCGCTTTTTTATTGGATGAAGGAGAAGTTGAAACCGTTGCCCATTATTATGCTGCTGCATTCTTTTCTCCTGACGTGGATTGCATTCTGGATATCGGCGGCCAGGATATGAAATGCATCAAAATTAAAAATCATACGGTAGACAGCGTGCAGTTAAATGAAGCATGTTCATCCGGATGCGGTTCTTTTATCGAAACTTTTGCACATTCTTTAAACTTCAGTGTTCAGGATTTTGCAAAAGAAGCGCTTTTTGCAAAGCATCCCATTGATTTAGGCACACGTTGTACCGTTTTTATGAATTCAAAAGTAAAACAGGCGCAAAAAGAAGGTGCATCCGTAGCTGATATCTCAGCCGGACTTGCATATTCTGTCATTAAAAATGCGCTGTTTAAGGTTATCAAAGTATCCGATGCCTCTGAACTTGGCAAAAAAATCGTGGTTCAGGGCGGAACCTTTTACAATGATGCCGTTCTCCGCAGTTTTGAAAAAATCGCGGATTGTGAGGCTGTCAGACCGGATATTGCCGGTATTATGGGAGCTTTTGGTGCTGCCTTGATTGCAAAAGAACGCTATCATGAAAAGAAAACAAAAATGTGCGGCAATCTCGAAAAGGAGACCACAATGCTCTCCTACGAGAAAATCCGGTCTTTAGAGTACACAACACGCATGGCAAAATGTCGTGGATGTACCAACAACTGCCGTCTGACCATCAACCAGTTTTCCGGTGGTCGACAGTACATATCCGGTAACCGTTGTGAAAAAGGGATCGGCAAAGAAAAGAATGCTAACCATTTGCCAAACCTTTTTGAATATAAAAACCAGAGATATTTTGACTACGAACCGCTTCCCGCCGATATGGCAAAACGCGGTGAGGTCGGAATCCCCCGTGTACTGAATATGTATGAAAACTATCCTTTCTGGTTTACGTTTTTTACCAAATTAAAGTACAGGGTTATTCTATCCCCTCAATCAACACATAAAATATATGAACTTGGAATCGAATCCATCCCGAGCGAATCCGAATGTTATCCTGCTAAATTAGCACATGGTCATGTCACATGGTTAATCAGACAAGGAGTCAAATACATCTTCTATCCTGCCCTTTTCTATGAGCGTGATGAGGTAGAGGGAGCAACTAATCATTACAATTGTCCGATTGTAACATCTTATTCGGAAAACATTAAAAACAATGTTGAGGAAATTGGAAACGGGGATATTAAATTCCAAAATCCTTTTATGAGTTTTAAAAATGAAGAAACCATTTTGCAGGGACTTATAAAATCCTTCCCCGATATTCCGCTATCCGAATTAAAAGAAGCCATTCATGCAGGTTTTACGGAACTCTCCTCTGCCCGCGAAGATATGCGTAAAAAGGGAGAAGAAACTTTAAAATATCTGGAGGAAACCGGACGACGCGGCATTGTTTTAGCTGGCCGGCCTTACCATATTGATCCCGAGATTAATCACGGCATTCCGGAATTAATTAATTCTTACGATATTGCCGTTTTGACGGAAGACAGCATTTCGCATCTCGGAAAACCGGAGCGTCCGCTCATTGTTTCCGATCAGTGGATGTATCACTCCAGATTATATGCCGCAGCCGCCTTTGTCCGTACCCGTGATAATTTGGATTTAATACAATTAAACTCCTTTGGCTGTGGTCTTGATGCCGTTACCACCGATCAGGTTAATGATATCCTTTCCGGTTCGGGCAAGATTTATACCTGTTTAAAAATTGACGAAGTCAACAATTTAGGTGCAGCACGTATCCGTGTCAGATCATTAATTGCCGCCCTTCGTGTCAAAGAACAGAAAAAAGAAAAACGTGAAATTCATTCAACTGCCATGAATCGTGTTATTTTTACCGAGGAAATGCGTAAGGACTATACCATTCTTTGTCCGCAGATGTCTCCGATTCATTTTGATGTCATGCAGTCCGCATTTGCCTCAGCCGGATATCATTTTGAGGTCATTCCTGAAAATAACCGACATGCCGTGGATACCGGTTTAAAATATGTCAATAATGATGCCTGCTATCCTTCTTTAATTGTCGTTGGTCAGATTATGAATGCTTTAAATTCCGGCCGCTATGATCTCAATAAGGTTGCTGTTATGATTACACAGACAGGTGGTGGTTGCCGTGCAACTAACTACATTGGTTTCATACGCCGTGCGTTAGCAAAAGCTAACTTGGAACAAATTCCCGTTATCTCATTAAATCTTGGTGGTATTGAAACAAATCCCGGATTTAAAATTGATGCAAATCTGGCACTTCGTGTGGCATATGCTGCTGTTTTCGGCGATCTGTTCATGCGATGCTTATATCGGATGCGCCCGTATGAAAAAGTAAAAGGAGAAGCAAATGCTGTTCATGAGAAATGGCTGAAAAGATGTCAGAGTTTTGTTTCGAAAAAGCATCCTTCTTTCTTTACATTCCAAAAAATGTGTAAAGAAATCGTAGAAGAATTTGATCAAATTCCGATTACGGACGAAAAGAAACCCCGTGTCGGCATTGTCGGGGAAATCCTGGTTAAATTCTTACCGGAGGCCAACAACCACCTCGCAGAACTTTTGGAAGCAGAAGGAGCCGAAGCTGTATGCCCCGACTTAATTGACTTTTTAATGTACTGCTTCTACAACCAGATTTATAAGGCGGATAACCTTGGAACCTCCAAAAAATCAGCCCGTAACGCCAGACTTGGTATTTATGCCGTCAACTTCTTTCGAAGTGCCGGTGCAAAAGCGCTTAAACAAAGTAAGCACTTTTATCCGCCTGCCAATATTTTTGATCTGGTTGATTACGCAAAAGATATTGTATCCATCGGTAACCAAACCGGTGAAGGCTGGTTTTTAACCGGTGAAATGCTGGAACTGATTCATTCCGGCACTCCCAATATTGTGTGTACACAACCCTTTGGCTGTCTTCCCAATCACATCGTCGGCAAAGGTGTTATCAAAGCTCTTCGCAAGCAATATCCGGACAGCAACATTGTTGCCATCGATTACGATCCCGGTGCCAGCGAAGTCAATCAGTTAAACCGTATTAAGCTCATGCTCTCAACGGCTTTCAAAAATCTTGAGCAATAGTCTGGTTTTTCGTTGCAAATAATGCAAATAATGTGGCAAATATAATTGTGGACTATATGATGCTAACATTGTTAAGGATATCTAAATATTCCGAGCAACCATATTCATCAACTGACGCAAATGGCGCATAATCGGCATCCTGCCTCAAATGCGCCGTTCGCAACATCCATGTTGCGAATTGCTGATACAGGTTCGGAATATTAAGATATCCTAAACAATATCGCAAAATCATATAGTCCACAATTATATTTGCCACATTATTTTTTGTTAATAGTATTAGTGAAATAAGATGCAGTTTTTTCTCTGCCATAGTTTCTCACTTTTTATTATTTGCAACTTTGGGGACATAGCCAGTCACCCTTACAGAAATATTATTCGATTACAACTTTAGTAAATACCAAAGGATACTCTATACCATCAATCATTTCAACTTCTGCACCTTCAGGTAAATCAATTGTCAAAGTATCACCTTCAATTGTAAAAACTTCATATCCTTTTTCTCCATCCAAAAACAATTTGTTTTTCTTTGCTTTGAAAACACCATCTGACTTCGACTCTGATAAATAATCATCAGGATTTACTTCTGAACGTATTTCATTCCACTTGTACTCTTCCAAACTGCATCCATACTGAGCCTGGATGGCAGCATCTGCTTCCTCTCGAGACACACCTTTTTTTTCGAATTGCTTATACATTACTTCCACTGAATAAGGAACAAAAGCATTTATCCAATTGTCAATCGTCTCTTTTGTGGATTCTTCATCAGCATACATGCTGTATGTACCATCTTCTTTAAATTCAAACATCATTCTTATCTCAAAACTTTGATGGAAATCTTCATATCCGGATCCCAGATCCTCTTCCATTGCAGCAGAGTAATCAATGGTTGTCTCCCATGTTCCATACAACATCTCTGATGTATCTTCACACCCGCATAATGAAATGGCGAGCACAATCATCAAAAACACTGCTATAATTCTTTTTCCTTTTTTCATTTTCCCTTTCTCTCCCACACATAAGTTTATCCTAATGATTTCCAAATGCCATCTGGGTAAAGTGCCATGAATCTTTGCACATACGCTCTAAATCATATTGTGCTTCCCAGCCAAGCTCGTCTTTTGCTTTTTGAGGATTTGCATAGCAGGTTGCTATATCTCCGGCACGGCGGGGTTTAATCTCATACGGAATTTTCACACCATTGGCAGCTTCAAAAGCCTTTACAATATCTAATACGGAATATCCGTTACCGGTACCTAAATTATAAATATTTACACCGGTTGTACTGGTAACCTTGTCAATTGCATTTACATGTCCTCTTGCCAGATCCACAACATGAATATAATCTCTGACACCGGTTCCGTCAGGTGTATCATAATCATTTCCAAATACACCGAGTTTTTCCAGTTTGCCGATTGCAACCTGTGTAATATAAGGCATCAGATTATTGGGGATACCGTTGGGAACTTCACCAATCAAACCGCTCTCATGTGCACCAATCGGATTAAAGTAACGAAGTAATACCACACTCCATTCCGGATCCGGAACACATAGATCACTTAGTATACGCTCTAAAAACAATTTAGTTGTTCCGTATGGATTGGTCGTACTGAGCGGAAAGTCCTCTGTGATCGGCACAGTTTTGGGCGAACCGTATACCGTTGCCGAAGAACTGAATATAATTCTTTTACAATGATATTCAGCCATTAATTCGCATAAATTCATGGTTCCCGTCAGATTATTCTGATAATAAAGCAGAGGCTTTTGAACCGATTCGCCAACGGCTTTTAATCCTGCAAAATGAATCACCGCATCAAATTTGTGAGATTCAAAAATAGGTCTCATCTCTTCTTTATTCAGCATATCAGCCTGATAAAACACTACTTTTTTACCGGATATTTTCTCAATTTTATCCACAACTTCAATTTGGGAATTGTAGAGATTATCAAAAATCACTACCTCATGTCCTTTTGCCAAAAGTTCTACACATGTATGAGAACCGATAAAACCGGTTCCGCCTGTAACTAAAATCTTCATTTAAATTGCTCCTTATGATCGTTTTGTATAATTTAAGTTTAAAACTTCATAAATACCATTTCTCTTGATTTCATAGTTTTATTAGTTCATTTCCTTATTTTTCACAGCATCCTGTAAAACATCTTCGACCCGATAGCATTTTTTATCACGCTCTTTAGCCTTTTGTACCTGAAACTCACAGATAGCCTGATCCTTGGAATCTTCAAATTCACAATTTTTTGCAAAGGATAAAACCTCATCATACATCCCCGTTCTTCGCAAAATATCCAGAATACGAAGCATAAAATCCGGCAGTTCTCGTTTAGAAAGTTTTGAGCCATTTACCTCATTATAATACTTTAATGCCCTTTTTCTGCAGACAATGGCAATCGCATCTAACCCCGCATCATCACACGACCATGCCGCATAAAGAAAATGATCACCTGCTTTTTTATACTCTTTACAATGCTTGTAAATCAAAGCAATTTTTACAAATCGTTTTGCCTGCTCCGGAAGTCCGGCTATGTTGCCACAATTGACATATTCTTTGGAATCGATATATTTTTCTTCATATTCCGGCATTTCTTCCGATGTTGAAAAAACATTTCTGCAATAATCACATTTTCGTACCCACAAAGGCATGGCACTTCGACGCACTTCAGCCGGTCTGAAATCCAGATCCGGACCTCCCTGCTGTGACCCCATAGCTAAGTATGTCACTTCATTTACCCGTCCGCATATATTGCACTTCATGTTCTTTACAGCAAATTTCGACACTCTTTTGTCCTCCAAAAATACAAATCGTCCTGATATTACATTCGTTTACATCTCCAATATATATAATTCACAATGCCTCGTACAATGATTTTATTTTTAACCAGATCATAACACCTGACCATTTTCTCATAAACTATTCATTGCATCGGAAATGCAAACCAGCAAAAATATTATAGCATTTTTCCATTCTTTAATCTACTGAATTTCACACGAATCTTTCCACTACATTTTTAATATATTTCCTTTTCGGATTTGTGTTCCTAATATATATCTTTGTTCGCCGGCTTTTCAAACGCATTTCTTCTCTCTTCAGTAATGTCATAAATATCATCAAATGGGATCTTGGTATTGACAACCTTAAGGTATCGCACATTCGTATCAATCCCGGACACCATTCCACACATCTTAAGATATTCATCTTTTGCATAATACGTAACGGTTATTATATCGTTTTTTTGTATAGAACGCATTTTATCATCCAGTTCCGCTTTTCGTTCTTCCGAAAGTTCTATTTTGGGGACAATCATTTTTTCCTTCTCGGCCAGTAATTCTTCAAATCCTTTTAGTGCCGCAAACGGCATAAACTGTTTGGCTCTCTCGCTTCGGTCCATTTTCCCTCTATTCACCGCTTTTATGCCCTCCAATCTGCTGATTGCGTTCCCGCATCGTTGCACCTTCCTCAAAATTCATTCCCTTTAATACAGCATTTTTCCCATACTTTTTCTTAATAGACAGCATCGCCTGTTGTATACGACGTTCTTTTTCTACTTTTTGTGGGTCAGTGAATAAATCATATTGTAAAAACTCTTCCCCAACGACACGGTTACACGTCAGATGAATTCTTCGGATAGACAGATTCGGATCTTTTATACGATCATATAACCGCTCTACTTCCGGAATGATTTTACTCGGCAAATTCGTTGGTGATAAAAAAGATACCGTCCCATGTGCCGGCTCTAAATGCAATGCATTCGAATATCCCATATGAAGTGTCAGCGAATCGGTTACCAGACCTTTATCAAGCATATCCAGACACAGCTCGTCTGCCATTTCTTTTACCACCAACCTTCCCTCCTCATGTCCATAGTCTCTGGATAGAACCTGCCCGCTTGTCAGGCTGTTGGATTTTGCATGAAAATTCTTGATATCGGCCATTGTTGTCGGTTCTTTTCCCCATGCATGGTCAATAAGCAATTCTGCATCCACACCAAAAAGCTGATATAATAAATCTTCATCCGCCTCTGTAATTTCCCGCATGGTAGTAATCCCAAATCTTTGCAGCTTTCTGGCTATTCCCGGACCAATCCGCCAGAAATCCGTCAATGGTCTGTGATCCCACAAAGTCTTTTGATAGGTTTCTATCGTCAATTCTCCAATATGATCCTCAACGTGCTTGGCTGTCACATCCAATGCAATTTTAGCCAGGTAAAGATTGCTGCCGATACCACAAGTTGCCGTTAGTCCCTTTTCTTCATAAATATCCTGCATCATACGGATACTGAGTTCTTTTGCACTCATTCCATACATGGACAGATATTCGGTCACATCCATAAAAGCTTCATCAATGGAATACACATGGATATCTTCTTTAGCGATATACTTCAGATAAATCGCATAAATATCTGCGGCATACTCCATATATAATTTCATTCGCGGAGTTGCCATGATATAATCAATATCCGCGGGTATCTCAAAAACACGACACCGGTTGGCAACTCCCAATGCTTTCATAGATGGAGAAACCGCCAGGCAGATTGTTTTTTCCGTCCTCTCTTTATCTGCCACAACCAGATTGGTTGTCAGCGGATCTAACTGACGCTCAACGCACTCTACCGATGCATAGAAGGATTTTAAATCAATACAGATATAAGTTCTTTCTTCACGTTCCTTCTTCATATTCCTTCTTCACTCACAAGATCCCCCAAATTGGTATCCCTGTTCTTCCACAACTTTTTTAATCAGTGCTTCATCCGTTGCATCATGTAAGGTAAGGGTAACCGTATTCGTATTGTGATCTGCAACTGCCATTTCAACCGTTTCCAGTTCTTCCAATGCCTTTTTTACCCTTGCTTCGCAATGTTCACACATCATACCCTCTACTTTTATTTTTTTCGTCATGTTTATATGCTCCTTTCGCTCTGTTATATTTTCTGCATCCGATTTCTTTTCTTCTTCTGCTTTTCGATTTAATTTCTGATTCATATCCACGTCTGGTTTTTGATTTAGTTTCTGATCCGTTTCATCATCTATAATCAGATCTTTGTTTTGACTTCTTGTATATCTCCTCTTTATTTTATCATGTCTTGTATCATACATCCTGCATAAATTCAGTCTTAATGCATTGGTTACAACACAAAAGCTCGACAAACTCATAGCGGCTGCCGCAAACATAGGATTCAATTCCCAATGCAAAAACGGAATAAATAACCCCGCCGCAAGCGGAATTCCAAATGTGTTGTAAATAAATGCCCAGAATAAATTTTGATGAATATTGCGAAGTGTTGCTTTACTCAATCGAATAGCAGCAGGAACATCCAAGAGACTGCTCTTCATCAAAACCACATCTGCCGCATCCATTGCAACATCCGTTCCGGTTTTTATGGCAATCCCAATATCTGCCACGGTAAGAGCAGGTGCATCATTGATACCGTCTCCTACCATGATCACAGTTCCTTCGTCCTGATACTTTCGTACCACCTTTTCTTTTTGATCCGGTAACACACCGGCAATTACTTCATCCACACCGGACTGCTTTGCGATCGCACGGGCTGTTTGTTCGTGATCTCCGGTTAACATTATGACCTTTATTCCCATGTTTCTTAATTCTTCTACTGCCTGTGCACTGTCCTCCTTTATGACATCAGCAACTGCGATCATTCCAAGAAAATCCGATTCCTTCGCGAAAAACAACGGTGTTTTTCCTTCACTTGCCAATATCTTTGATTGATCAATTATCTCCTTTGGAACAGAAATATACTGCGTGATAAACTTTAAATTACCGCCTAATGACCTCACTCCATCAACAAGTGCGCATACGCCATATCCGGGCTTTATTTCAAATTCGGTCACAGGTAACGCTTTTGTCTGTTGCATTTTTGCATATTCTTTGATTGCATCAGCAAGCGGATGCTCACTATATTGTTCAAGCGCATAAGCATATGTCAGCAATTTGTCAGCACTTCCATCCTCTTTAGCAACAACATCCGTCACTTTCGGCTTCCCCTGTGTAATGGTTCCTGTCTTATCCAGAATAACAACATCTGCTTTTCCTGTATTTTCCAATGAAGTGGCCGTTTTAAATAAAATTCCGTTTTTTGCGCCTACTCCATTGCCAACCATAATGGCAACCGGAGTAGCCAGCCCCAGTGCACATGGACAACTGATGACCAATACCGAAATTCCCCTTGCCAGAGCATAACCAAAACTATTTCCCAACAGGAGCCAGATTATGGTTGTAATAAAAGCGATAACTAATACCGTCGGAACAAATACACTGGAAACAACATCCGCAATTTTGGCAATTGGAGCCTTTGTTGCGGCCGCATCGGAAACCATCTGCACAATCTTTGAAAATGTCGTATCTTCAAATTCATTTATTACCTCACATTTTAAAAAACCGGATTGATTCAGCGTTGCGGCAGAAATCAAATCTCCTGCATTTTTATCTACCGGAATACTCTCTCCTGTTAAAGAAGCTTCATTTACTGCACTGTTTCCTTCTATGATTCTTCCATCAGCCGGAATATTCTCGCCCGGTCTTACAACAAAAATGTCACCTTTTTTCAACTCTTTAGCCGGGATTATACATTCTTTTCCGTCTTTTATTATAACAGCCGTCGTGGGAGCCAGATTCATCAGACTTTTTAACGCATCTGTTGTTCTGCCTTTTGAATATGCCTCTAACATTTTTCCCACTGTTATCAAAGTTAATATCGTCGCTCCGGATTCAAAATAAAAATCATCCATCTGATGCATGTTCATATTGCTGTCATATCCCATTGAAGCCATGGCAAACAAGGCAACTGTACTATATGCAAATGCCGCTCCCGCTCCCAAAGCAACCAAGGTATCCATATTAGGTGATTTATGAAACAACGCCCGAAAACCACTGATGAAGAACTTCTGATTGATTACCATGATGGCAATTGTCAATAACATCTGCAAAAGTCCCATAGAAACAGAATTTGACAAAAAATCCGGTATTGGCCAGCGAAACATCATATGTCCCATGGAAAAATACATCAGCACAATCCAGAACAATAATGATGCAACAAGCCGCTTTTTTAATCTTTGCATCTCTTCATCCAAAGACAGCTCCTGTTTTAATCCTGTTTTCTGTTGCTGTCTGCCATCCTCTTGTAAATACGCCTTATAACCGGCCTTCTCAACTGCCCGGATAATATCCTTGCTTTCGGCATTACCGGAAACCGCCATTGAATTGGTCAAAAGGCTGACATTGCAGTTTTCTACTCCGGAAACATGCGCGACTGCCTTTTCAATGCGGGTAGCACATGCTGCACAACTCATTCCGGCTATCTTATACTGCTCCATAATCTGTTTCACTCCATTTCCATTATAACTACGTCAAACATAGTGTCTGTTTTTTAAGAATACTTATTCGGATCATTTTCCTGCACTCTATAAAAGCATACTCTGCCTACTTCATTAATTTTTGTAATGTTTCGAGCAATTCATCCACTGTTTCGTTTTTACCGTTTCGTATATCCTCTGTCACACATGTTTTGATATGATTTTCCAGAAGAACTCGATTAAAACTGTTCAAGGCAGCACGAACGGCTGAAACCTGTATCATGATATCCGTGCAATATGCATCCCGTTCAACCATTCCTTTAATTCCCCTAATTTGTCCTTCAATCCGATTTAACCGACTGATATATTCTTTATGCTCAATGTCACTTCGTTCTTTCTTTTTTTGTGTACAACAAGTTTTGTTTTCCAAAATTAAATCTCCTCTTCTTTCGAAACAAGTCCGCTCATCTCACAGTTTTAAATAAAACTATCCGCATTATATACCCCCTAGGGGTATGCGTCAAGTGTTCTTTTTAATTTGTTTTCCATTTTCAGTTTCGTATGTAATTTGCAATAAATCCAAAGCAAAAATAAAATCGTAATAAAATTTCAATTTCTTATAGCACGCAATTCATAAAACATGTATAATGGAATAAATTACAAAATTCTTGATACGAGGTTACAAATATGGAGAAAATCAAATTATCTGACTTAATTGGTGCCGGAACCGTCTCTGTTGCTCAAAAGGTTACTATCAATATGGAAAGTTTTTCCAGAGAACCTGCCTTTGAGGGTTGTGCGGCAGATATTCCGGATGGTTATAAAAACTTTGTTGTAAATGGCGTTGCCGCAGAAAATGATACATTAAAAATACGTGTTACTGTTTTTTAGTATACAAAAATCGCTTAAGCCTTATCGGCCTAAGCGATTTTCAATTTCAAAACCTTGCAAAAAACCCTTCTGTTTACCTAAACTTCATTTACAAATCACTACATACTGTCCGATTTCTTCCTCCCTGCTTTGCCTGATACATTGCCTTATCCGCTTTTTCAAAGATTTCTTCAGTGCTCATATCCTCACCACTGTATTGGAAAATTCCGGCGCTGATACTGCAATGTCTATCCGGCATAAAAGAAAACCTTTCCTGATAAATCATATGGCGAATTCTTTCGATCAGCTCAAACGTTGTTTCCTTTGTATAACCATGTAGAATAACGCCAAATTCTTCGCCGCCATAACGAAAAGCCTTAGCTTTTGCAGGACATTGATTCCTTAAGATCTCTGCAATTCTGATTAAGACAAGGTCCCCTTTATCATGACCATAGTTATCATTCACTGACTTAAAGAAATCCACATCAATTACTACAACACTAATCATTTTGTCATTGTCGTGACACCATCTGATTTCCTCTTCAAGACAATGATAAAACTCAGAATGATTATACAGACCTGTCATAGAATCCATCTTTAAGGCATTGTGCATTCTTTCCTGTGTAAGAGAAGTCTGAAAAATGATATCATTTTTATCTCTGGTATATGAACATAAAAACTGACAAATATAGTATACAACCAATAATAGCACTAATCCTGCAATTACATTGAACCATCTTTGCGAAGAATTCCATGAATTATCAAAAATGGGTGCCAGAAATGCCGTAACAATCAACAAAATCGCTGAAGCAATTCCGCTTATCTTCGTCATATTGACATCATCCAGAATACAGGAAACCACAATGGGAACAACAAAAGCCGCTGATGAAATCAGAAAATAACTGTGTATTGTAGATATTACAGAACATATAATCAAAAGACTGCATACCACCGCATAGTTTTTAACCATTTCAGATTCGGAATGATTTTGAATAAATTGTGCGCAGCCAACACTGATTAAATTAATCGTTGTCGGAGTGATAACATATATAAAAGCAAACTTTACCGGAGTATACTGAAATGCCCCCGTTAAAATATACATAAACAGAAACATAACCAGTTCTGCCAGAAAAATAATGCAGACAACAACATAATAAGATGACAGTATTTTGTTTCGCCAGTAATTTTTTAATTGTAAGTATTCTTCTTGTGCGTTCATAATATTATCCTCTGACCGAAAATATCAGCGCGCATCAAAAAAAAGAATACCTTTTGATTCTTGCTTTAAAAAATAAAAAACATCATAAAAGGAGCTTATGATGTCTAAAAATGCAACTGGCTGACATTTTACAGTCCCTATAGCTTTGCGTCACAGACTTTCGTCTGCTTTGCCCAATATTTATTTTGTAAAAAAATTGTAGCATACATAATAGGTAATTGCAACAACAATTTATAGCAAAAATGACATTTGTCTGCAAAAACGACATTTTTTTACATGATCATAAAAAGATGCCAAAAACTGTTGTTGCAATTATGGAATATAAAAGACACCGGTTACATTATTTATTTTTTAAAATAAGACAGACCAAAAGCTCCAAGCCCTACACTGCAGGCCACGGAAAAAGATGCCTTGTTTAGATACAATTGTTCAAATGAGACACAACTGTTTATGGTATCTTTTAATTCATTCTGTTCTTTTATACTTAAGTTCACATGGGACGCAAACACAGCCCCCTCATCAATTTTATTCTTATGAGATAGAGTATAGCGCACCAGCTGTTTCCTCACCTTTTTCATATCTCCCAGCATCACTCCGGTAATCGTAATCCGGCTCTTTCTCATCTGTAAAACAGGATGCACACGGAACCATTTACAAAGTTGCATAACAAACTTTCCGGTATAACCATTTTGGTAAAAAATGCCGACAGAAGGTATAATATATCGTGAAACCACTCTGCTCTTTTCCCGATTGACCGTTCTGATAATTTCTTCTGTTGTTTTTCCCTGCATCGCAAGTTGGGCGGCATGCAATACCAATATACCTTCCCCACCACAAACCTGTCCGGAATCAATAATATGAACATGATCAAAAGATTTTGCAGCCTCTACAGCAGTTCCGTAGCTTTTTCCCGAATTGGACGCTAAGGAAATATAAATAATTTCATCTGCTTTGGTTAACTGCTCCGCAAAAAATTCCTCATACTCTTCCACAGATACATTGTCTGCAAAAGCAGTCGTTGCATTATCTGTGACATAGTATTCAAGTGCATCTGAGTTAATCTCAATTGTATCTGCAAAACGTCCTTTTTCGGTTCGGATATATAAATACATAACACCAATATCATATTTATCAATCAAAGCATCCGGTATTTCCGCAACACAATCTGTCGTAATCAACACTTTCTTTTTCCGTTTTGTTAATGATCTGTGAATATTCAATTCTCCATTATCAATATCTGTATTTCGATATTCAATCAAATCCTCCGTCAGATAAGATAATAATGTTTTCTCTAATGTTGCAGAATCAATTGGCTTTTCCAGATAAGAATCAAATCCCTGATTCAGATAAAACTCTTCCATATCAGAACCGCTATTGGCTGATAATGCAATTACGACACTGTCTTTGCAAAGTCCGTTGGCTTGTTTGCGTAATTCTCTTAATGTCTCAACACCATCCATCTCAGGCATCAGATGATCTAACAGGATAATATGGTAAGCCTTTGTTTTGGTAAGCTCGAGACACTCCTTTCCGCTGTTTGCGCAGTCAATGGAAACCTTGGTTTTTTCCAACAGTTTTTTGATTACCATACAGTTGGTCCGGATATCATCAACCACCAGAATTTTGACTTCAGGAGCTTCAAATAGCTGCCGGTATTTTCCTTCTGTCTGTGGATTACGGCGCATATTCTGTATCATATCTCCAATGGGTGTTTCATCAATAATCCCCTGCTTTAAAGAAACCGTGAATACGGAGCCTCTTTTATAAATACTGTCGACCGAAATCGTTCCGCCCATCAGATCTACCAATTGCTTGGTAATATTTAATCCCAGACCGCTACCTTCAATTCTTTGATTTTGCTTCTGATCAATTCTCTTAAAAATGCTATAGATATTATCAATATCTTCTTTTTTAATACCAATACCGGTATCACGGATTGCAATTTTCAGAATGACTTCATCATCTTCCATTTTTTCTGTGGCAGCATCCATGGTTATGGTTCCGGTTTCCGTATACTTTATGGCATTCGTCAGAAGATTGAGCATAATCTGCTGAATACGTTTTTTATCACCATGCATCTGGCTTGGAATATTTTCATCAATATGTATCAGAAACTCCAGATTTTTTTCATCAATTCTGTTTCTGACCATATCAATAACTTCTTCAAACAACTCGGTTGTCTGATAAGTATTCCTGACAATCGTCATCTTCTGTGTTTCCATCTGGGAAACATCCAGAATGTCATTGACGAGACTTAACAGCATCTTTCCTGCATTCTTTACATTTTTAGCATAAGCAAGTGTTTCCTCTTCCCTGCTTTCACGCAAAATCATCTCATTTAATCCGATTATGGTATTAATAGGTGAACGAATTTCATGACTCATACTGGCAAAAAAGCTCACCCTTGAATCACTGAGCTGTTCAAGCTCTATTTTCTGCTGTTCTACCATTTGCTGCTTTTCGGAATAAGTCTGGATGTTAAATTTAATCATAATACCGATAGCAAATCCCGTTGCGATTATAGAAAAAGCCGAATCAAACATAATAGCTTCTCTACTTGGTAAAGGCATCACAATTTCCGGAATATAATATGCAATCAGATAGCAGCCGGCATCAACTAAAACATCCAGGATGATAAATACATTCCTTATTTTTCCCTCAAACATCAGAAATGTATAAATCAGATTGGCACATAACCAGATACTGGCACCACCATAAACGCCACCATTCAGGAAAAAAATATTTGGAAATATAATTACTAATAAAACCAACCCAAACAAAACACTCGCAAGTTCTACCCTTCGAAATTGAACAGACATTACCAGTGTAATAAATGTTATAATCAGCAAAAGAAAAAAGGTTTCTACCATCAGTGGTTCCTTTGAAAATGGAATCGTCTCAAGCAACCCTAAAAAGGCAGAGAACAAAACGATTAAACTGATTACACAAAAAAACCGTTCTCTGATGTCACTTCTTCCGCCTAATAAAACTTTACGTAACTCGTTAAAGAAAGCTTTCATAAGTTAATTGCCTCCTTTCAGGTCATTACGTAATACTTCCAAATCAGAACCTGCCGCAAAATAGTCATCCTGATTAATCTTTCTGCGAATTTTGTCCAACTCACTTTTTTTCGTATCTTTACCAATTTTATACCGGCTAAGTTCATCAACAATTGCAAGCATTTCGTCTTTTCTCAGACTATACATCGCATCTTCAAATTTTGCATATAAAGCATCAAAGTTTTCCATCGTCAAGGACATTTTTTCCGAAGCATCCGTTGATTCGCTAACTGCCACAACATCACCTGAATCATTTGCCAGAATTATATTCACGCGTTCCTGTTTTTTAAGCTGTTCCATCAAGCTTTCATATTCGCTAAGAACACTGTCATGATTTTTTAGGATAATATCAAATCGTCCCTCTTTTCCGGCAAACTCCAGTTCCCTTGCACGATCAGATAAATGCATGGCGCCGATACTCTTCATGGTACTCTTCAACGCATGAATCTTAATAATATAATTTTCCCAATCTTTATTTTGAAACAGCTCAGACAATAATGCAGCATTTTCTTCATAATTCAGGACACATTCTGCCAAAATCATATAGAATCCTTCTTCGCCGCCACAATATAGCATTCCTGTTTCTTTATCGATATCTGTAAGTTCAAGGCTATCTGTTGTTTCCTGCTGTTTCATAGTATCCTCAGCATCTTCAAATATCATTTTTTCCGGAGGAAGGGTCCTTCTTAATACTCTCTCAAGTACTGATAATTCAACCGGCTTTTCCAAAAAATCAGAAAAACCTTCTGATAAAAACAACTTACGGCTTCCCGCAACTGCATTGGCAGTCAGTGCAATAATCGGCACACGCTGGTAATAGCTTCCGACTTTTTCACGAATTCGATGTGTAGTTTCCACACCATCCATATCCGGCATCATATGGTCCATAAAAATAAAATCAAAATCCATACTTTCCACTTTTTCCAATGCTTCCGACCCGCTTAATGCTTTCGTCACACTGATTTTAAATTGGGAAAGAATATTTTCGATGACACGGATATTCATAACATTGTCATCGACAACCAGTACATGTGCACTGGGAGCGCTAAAGCGCTTACTCTTAATCGGCTTTTCAGCATGTTCACTGTCATATTCCTCATTCAAGGCCGCTACAACGGACAAAGAATATACCGGTCGGTACATAAGCAGTGCATTTTCGTATTTCCGGTCTATCTTTGCATTTCTCGGAACCGAAATCATAAGTTTTGTCCGTAGGGCTATTGCATCAAAATACTTCGGATCTTCCTCATATTCAACGTCCGTAATAAAAACGTGAGTATAGCGTTTTCCTTTCATACGCCTTTTCATCTCATCCAGATTTTTACATAATTGCCAGGAAACCGGAATGTTCTTTACCATGTTTTCAATTTGCGCGGTAAAAGCATCGCGTGACCCCGGTCTTGCCTGACGTTCAACATTAAAATAACATGCAATGCTGATTTCTTCCGGATTATTCAATACCGCAACGGGTTGATCTTTTACAATTTTTTGTGGAACAACAAAGGTAAATACACTTCCCTTACCTTCCTTACTGTTAACAGTAATGACACCACCTAATTTTTTGGCAAGCAGATTACTGATTGCCAATCCAAGACCAACACCGCCTTCCTGACGGTTGCGACGGGTATCCAGCTGTCCAAAACCGGTAAACAGATTCTCCATGTAGTTCTCACGCATTCCAATTCCGGTATCCGTAATGGAAACAGACAGATTAATTCCATAACTCTCTCTTCTTCCGCTGACTTTAATTCCAATATAACCGGAATGGGTAAATTTAACTGCATTACTGACCATATTCATGATAATACGGCGTATTTTCTTTTCATCACCTTCTAACAATGCCGGAATAGATGTGTCAAAATCTACAACAACATCCAGATCTTTTTCGGCAACCGCGGCCATTGTCATATTAATAACATCGTTAATCGTGGAAGAAATATTATATACTTCTTCTTCCAAATCCATTTCACCGGCCTGAAGCTCTGAAAAATCCAGAATATCATTTACCATTGACATTAATTTTTTACTTGCCACCTGAATGTTATAAATTTCTTCTTTTATGACATTCAGGTCTGTCTGTTTTTGTGCCATTTCACTCATGCCGTAGATAGTGTTTAAAGGAGTGCGTATTTCATGACTGATATTCGCCAAAAATCATCCTTGATGCGCTCTGCCTTTGTCATATCCTGAATGATCTGCATGGATTTTGCCGCACTTTCATTTCTCTGCCTTACCCATACCTGTAATAAAATAATATAAATAAGTATATTTGCAATCTGTGGCAGAGCCTGATGAAAATCACCCATCATCATGTTCTGCTTTCCTTCCACAATGAAAATAACAAGCAACAATATCTGGGTAATATTGACAATAACAACCAGATCGGTTATCGCATACATAGAAATTACGGAACCGATAATAAAAAACGGTGGAATGATATCAACATAATTGTCAGAATACAGGGCATAGAGAAAAAAACATAACTGTATAAGCAGAGTTGTAAACAATGCCCGCATAGAATATGTTTTATATCGCATGATAAACAAAGCCCATGCCGTTGCAAGACTAAACCCGATAATTACAATAATCCAGGCATCCCACTTTTTGGTAATCCCCACGTAACCCATCATGATCCCGTAGATGGTAAAGAAAATCAGAACAAATTTTTCAATTTTTCTTTCCTGCTTTTCAGTTGCAATATAATGCTCCAAATTAAAACCCCTCAATTGAATTAATATGATACCAGAATCAATTGTAGTATTCCATTGGCATCATAGGGCAAAATATCTTTTGCTCCCAACATAATTAATATTTTCCAAATCCTTCACCGAGCGAAATAATCTGCTCATTCCGATGAGATGTTGAAGAATAATTTGTTTTACTGTATCCGCTTTGGGATGTTCTATTGCTTCCATCCAACTGATATACGGAAAGCAAGTCTCTCATACGCTTTGCCTGTCCGGACAGCTCCAGACTTGCTGCTGCACACTCTTCACTCGTTGCAGAATTGTTGGATACTACCTGGGATACCTGCGATACAGCCTGATCAATCTGCTCGATTGCGGTAGCCTGATAATTGGATGCCTCTGCAATTCCATTGATGATGTTTTCACTCTCCGAAACCACGGTTGAAATCTCTTCGATGGATTTCATCGTATCATCTGCGATGGTAGTGCCCATATGTATCTTTTTAATTGAATCTTCAATCATCTCGGCGGTTTCTGCCGCTGCTGCAGAACTCTTTGCTGCCAGATTGCGGACTTCCTCAGCAACTACGGCAAATCCCATTCCGGCATCACCGGCTCTTGCTGCTTCCACTGCTGCATTTAATGCTAAAATATTGGTCTGGAATGCAATATCATCGATGACTTTGATAATCTTTGAAATATTTTCAGATGAAACATTGATTTCATTCATGGCTGAAACCATTTCTTCCATTTGTTCATTTCCTTTTTTCATGCTTATGATTGCTTTGGAAACAAGATCTGCAGCTTCATCCGCTTTTTTTGCATTATTTTTTGTTTTTTCTGCAATATCATCAATGGAAGCGGTAATCTGTTCAATGGCACTTGCCTGTTCGGTAGATCCTTGTGCCAATGCTTCGCTGGCAGATGCAACTTCACCGGCTGAAATCTCTACCTGTACGGCACCTTCCCGAATCTGAAGAAGAGAATCTTTGTTACGTTCAACCAGTTGTTTTAATGAATTTCCCAAGAGGTCTCTGTCACTTTTCGGTTTCACATCAACCATCAGATTTCCGTCAGCCACTTCTTCCATAATGGCAGCTTCTTCTTTAATTATTATGAATCAATCGATTAAATTCATCAATGACAATACCAAACTCATCATTATTTATCTTATCCAGCTTTTCAGTAGCGCTTCCGTTGGCAAGATCTTTGCTGGCAGACGCAATCATAGCCAGATTAACGCGTACCGAACGCAGTACAAAAGTAACAATTGCCGTCATAAATATGACTACTAAAACCATTTCAAACAATATAAACCCTGTGCACACTTTACTAAATGCAACTGCCTCTGAGCCATCCAGCCCGGCCGCATGTGAAATGGAATACATTGCACCGCCCAGCATAGCTATAATTGCAACATCAATAGCCAAAAAACAAGCCATCAGTTTTTTACGAAATGAAATATCTTTCATGATTTATCCTCCTTACTCTTCTGTGTCATCGGCTTCACTCTCGCCGCTTACCTGTTCTAAAATAACCATATCATCATGCAACAATTTATCCGGATCCAACAGTAATTTCACCGAATCTCCAACCTTTCCGATTGCATATACATAGCGGTCCTGTTGTGATTTGACCTGTTTTGCTATGTTAATCACGGTGATAAAATGTACAAAAAACACGTTCAAAAAATGTACAATCAACCTCCAATAAACTAATATCAGTTTGATGGAGGAATAAGAATGATTGGAGATAAATGGTTGAGCATAAGAAACGACAGAAAAAAA
>JAFOEY010000012.1 GCA_017387565.1 Lachnospiraceae bacterium
AAAAATAGATTTTCAAAACAAATCTAACTCCGCCAACATATAAAATTATTTCTCTGTGAAAAATGTTGGCGAATGCCAAGATATTGCTGAAGATGTGATTTACAGCAGATGTTTTCACTTAAGATAGTTTGTATTATAATTCCAAAAGATGAATGTGTCAATACATTTTTCAAATATTTATAAACGAATTTTCGTTTATTCCAAAAAATTGCACACCGATGTTACTTTTGTCACGAGAAATGTCCCTATATCATATATTCGTAACTTCTTTTTGTAATACAGCTTTGACAAATGCATTGATAGTCATATTCTTTTCCTGTGCTTTCATCGCTACGTCCCTATGAAGATCCGCACCAATACGGACATTAAAGCTGCCTTTAAATGCTTTTTCCGGTGTAATCTTTTTTAATTGACACATATCTAAATAATTATCAACTGCGTCCCGAAAATCTTTTTTAAGTTCACTTACACTGTTTCCTTCATATGAAATTAAACCCTTTATTCCAATCACTTTTCCAAATAAGCAATCATCTTCAGCAGAATATTCTACACTTCCAAGATATCCTTTATATTCTAAATAATCCTTCATAACAAACCTTCTTTCTCCAACATTTCTTTGATTTGCTTCATTACATACTTTTTCATATATTTATCGGGATGAGGTGAAACTTTTTTATTAGTTTTTCTTTCTTACTCATTAGTATATCCTTTCTTTCGTTTTTTGCAACTACTAATAGTCGCTTTTTTATTTTATAAAAATATTTCTTTAGAATAAAAACAAAGCATAATATTCCTATATATCTCACGTTATCATATTTATATTTTATTAATTTGGAAATCTTGCACGAATGTGCATGGAATAAGTTTAGAATAGTTACTTCCCCTTAATTAAATAAGGGAAAGTAACTAAATAATTCAAATAGAAATAAATATATATAACACAATTTTAAACCGTTCTCAATTTTTTTCGCTGAGCAGCTTCGCTCTCAGACATATATTTTACACCGGTACCCAAAGCATCGTATACACTCTGAATACGTTTATTTAACATATCCATGGCATGTACCTCAAGACTGGCTTTTTGGTCGCTGCCCCACATTTCATGAGACAAAGTGACATGTCTTTCAATCACACATGCACCGAGTACTGCTGCCGCAATGGTCGGCTCCATATTAGCCTCATGTCCGCTGTAACCGACAAGACAGTCAAAACGCTTGCGAAGCGTCTCGATCATGCGAAGATTCAAATCCTTGGTAGGAGCCGGGTACGCACTGTTGGTATGAAGTAAAATATAATCGCCATGTCCGTATTTTTCCAATACTTCAACTGCATGGTCAATTTCTTCCATTGTTGTCATACCGGTTGATAAAATAACCGGTTTGCCGGATTTGGCAGCCTCGCTGATCATCTCATCCCTGCCGTTAGAAGCGCTTGCCACTTTAATATAGGGGATATCGTAATTTAATAAAAATTCCAAACTCGGCATATCCCAGGGCGATGCGCTCCAGGTCATCCCTTTATCTTTACAATAAGCATCAATGATATCGTATTCGGGCTTTTCAAATTCCACACGATATTTGTATTCCAGATAAGTCATAGTGCCCCATGGGGTTTCTCTCGGAACACTCTTTTGTGCTTCCGGAACAGCAAGCTCCGGATTTCTCTTTTGGAATTTTACATTGTTCCAGCCTGTTGCATTTGCCGCATCAATTAATTTCTTGGCAATATTTATATCGCCATTGTGATTGATACCGATTTCTGCAATCATGTACGGACGACTGGTTTCATTAACCACATAATCGCCAATTTTTATTTCTTTATTTGCCATTTTAAATGTCCTTTTTCTTTTTGTTAATTCATTTTACTGCCTCATCCGAAAAATATGCATCATCATATAAAGCCGAATGAGATACTGTATCTATTATATTCAAACAATTGTTTTTTTTCAACATGTTTCGTGGGGACTACTCTAATGGAATTCATGGGGACTACTCTAATAGAGTACCTTTGACAAGCATATATAAAAAAAGATTTGGAATAAAACCGCGCTTTTTCCAAATCTTTTTTACTCTCTTTTCTTTTTTTCACGTTCACCATTTAGGAAGCCAATGTTTCCGTTCTCAAGTCCAATCGTATTTTATCCGCAATTCTCGCAATGTATTCACTGTTTGTCGGTCTGTTTTTTCCTTCTGCACTGGAATATCCAAACAATTTCTGCATCGTATCCGTATTTCCTCTGCTCCAGGAAACTTCGATTGCATTACGAATGGCTCTTTCTACTTTCTGAGAAGTTGTTTTATATGTTTTTGCAATTTCCGGATACAATAGTTTTGTTACGCTACTGACTACTTCCATATCCTGCTCTGATAAAAGTATTGCCTCGCGTATGTAATGATAACCTTTCAGATGTGCCGGTACACCAAGATCCAGCATAATTTTTGTGATGTATCTTTCCATTCCGATTTTTTGTTTTGTTTCTTCAACCATTATCATAATATCTCCCCTTTTCATTTAAATTGTTTCAAATTGTTTCATTTTCCTTGTTTCTGTAAGAAAATGTTTTTGTCTGTTGTACCCTGCGCGGTTATAGTATAAATATATATTTTTTGTAGAAAGAAATCTATTGGGGTAAAATGCAAAAACTGCCTAAAAATGAACAGTTTTTGCCAAATCGTCATTTTCTCTGTTTATTTTTGTGTCTTTTTTTATCAAAATGATGTATTTCTTAGTCTCACAATGTCTTTCTACTCACATCATCTTTTTAAATAAGAAAACACATCTACATCAATCCGCTTCATTTTTAAATAAGTACTGTTTATTTTGATTTGTTAGTGTTAAAATATAAAAGTTGAAGGAAATATTAATAAACATTCTTTTGTGATAAGGAGAACATTCATGAAAATTGCCGTTGTGGGAACAGGATATGTCGGACTTGTTACCGGAACATGTCTGGCTGATTATGGAAATGATGTCATCTGTGTAGATGTCATGGAAGAAAAAATCGAGAAATTAAAAAAAGGCATCATTCCGATTTATGAGCCGGGCTTGGAAAGCATGGTATTGGAAAACTATCAGTCCGGCAGACTGGATTTTACGACAGATATTCAAAGTGCACTACAAAAATCCGACATCTGTTTTATCGCTGTTGGAACTCCGATGGGTGAAGACGGCAGTGCCGATTTGCAGTATGTCTTAGGCGTAGCTGAAAGCATCGGCAACTACATGGATCACCACATTTATGTCATTGATAAATCAACCGTTCCGGTAGGAACTGCCAAAAAAGTACGTGAAACGATTCAGAAAGAGCTGGATAAAAGACAAAGTCCTCTCACTTTTGACGTAATATCTAATCCGGAATTTTTAAAAGAAGGAACGGCTGTAGAAGACTGTTCGAGACCTGACCGGATTGTCATCGGTACCGATAATGATAATGCAGCAAAAGTCATGCGCGAGATGTATCTGCCACTTGTAAAAAATACGGAATCCTTTATTTTTATGGATATTGCAAGTGCAGAAATGACCAAGTATACAGCTAATGCAATGCTTGCCACCAAGATTTCCTTTATGAATGAGATTTCCAATATTTGTGAGCTCGTAGGGGCGGATGTTAATAAAGTCCGAATGGGTATCGGAAGCGATCATCGAATTGGTTTCCAGTTTATTTATCCGGGCTGTGGATATGGCGGAAGCTGTTTTCCCAAAGATGTACAGGCTTTAATCAAAACAAGTGCTGATTATGGATATGAAACAAGGATTTTAAATGCCGTTGAAAATGTAAATGCAGACCAGAAAATGGTTTTAGTCCGTAAGATTGTCAAAAAATATGGGGAAGATTTGACTAATAAAACCTTTGCCGTATGGGGACTTGCCTTTAAGCCCAAAACAGACGACATGCGTCAGGCTCCGGCCATCACCCTGATACAGGAGCTGACAAAGCGAGGTGCCAGGATAAAAGCATATGATCCCAAAGCTGTAAAAGAAGCAAAAGAGTGTTATTTAAAAGGCAATGAAAATGTAGAATACTGTGAAAGCAAATATTCTGCACTTGTGGATGCAGATGCCATGATTTTGGTAACAGAATGGAAAGAATTCCGTGCTCCCGATTTTTATGAAATCAAACAGAGATTAAAGAATCCTGTCATTTTTGACGGAAGGAACCAGTATAATGCAGAACGATTAGAAGAACTGGGATTTGAATATTATCAGATTGGTGTAGGAAAATAGAGAAAGAAAATACAGAAAAAACATAGGATGTAGATATAAAGAAAAAATAGAGAAAGGTAAACAAAACATGAGCAGAATATTAGTAACAGGCGGTGCCGGATTTTTAGGATCGCATTTATGTGACCGGTTAATTGAATCCGGAAACGAAGTTATATGTGTGGATAACCTTTTCACGGGAAGTAAAGATAACATCAACCATCTACTTTCAAATCCAAAGTTTACATTTATATGCCACGATATAACAGAGCCGTTAGGCGATATAAAAGTTGAACAGATTTATAATTTGGCCTGCCCTGCCAGTCCGCCGTATTATCAGTACGATCCGATTAAAACCGCCCAGACCAGTGTGTTTGGTGCGATGAATATGCTGGAACTGGCAAGAAAAGTCCGTGCTACCATTTTACAGGCAAGTACTTCTGAGGTATATGGGGATCCTTTGGTTCATCCCCAGCCGGAAAGTTACCGTGGAAACGTAAATACAATCGGCATCCGTTCCTGCTATGATGAAGGAAAAAGGATGGCTGAGACGCTATTTTTTGATTACCACAGACAGCATAATATCGATATCAAAGTGATACGAATCTTTAATACCTACGGTCCCAGAATGGATGCAAATGACGGACGTGTAGTTTCCAATTTCATTGTGCAGGCATTAAAAGGCGAAGATATCACTATCTACGGAGACGGAAAACAAACCAGAAGCTTTTGTTATGTAGATGATTTGATTGAAGGCATGATCCGTATGATGAATTCCAAAGATTTTGCAGGTCCTGTAAATCTGGGAAATCCCGGTGAGTTTTCCATGCTGGAGTTAGCTCAGAAGGTTTTGGAATTGACAGGATCCGATTCTAAGTTAGTGTATATGCCCTTACCCGGTGATGATCCGACACAGAGAAAGCCTGTTATTGACCTTGCCAAAGAAAAACTGGATTGGGAGCCCACGATTGCGTTAGAGGATGGATTGAAGAAAACGATTGAATATTTTAAGGGAGTTATAGATTAGCATATTACCATTGTTTATTATAGTCGTCCCTTATATCGCAATCTTTGTGGAATAGCCAGTCACTCTAACAGAAATTATATATCTTTGCTGCGGAATTTGGCGAGGTTTCTTGGCATTTCTTAGCGGCATAAGCGAACAAAATAATGCCCGGTTTCAACTGTCTGAAGACGAAGTCTGAGTTTTGAAACCGGGCATTTAATAATATTTTGTGAGCATGCCGCTTAGAAATGCCAGAAACCGAAGTATGAAGCGGCAAAGATATATAATTTCTGTAGGGGCTACAATTAAATCCGACTCAGCACAAATTGACATGCTCCGTCGATAGCAAGTACTTTCTTTCCGGCCGGAATAAAGTAACTGTCTCCCGCTTTAAAACGGCTTTTTTGTTTTTCGGTCTGAAGCTTTCCTTTCCCTTCCAAAAATACAATTGCACTAAATGAGGTATCATCTAAAGAAATCTCCGCTTCTTTCTCAACGGTATACAGGGTTGCCGAAAAATATTTACATTCACCCAAAAGCTGTTTGGTATATCCCTTACCTTCTTCCGCTTCCCCTGCCGGCTTACAGTCGCATGGCATCACTGAAAAATTAAGATTATCTAACGCCTTTTCCAAATGAAGTTCTCTCTTATTTCCATTTTTATCAACACGATCATAATCATATAACCGGTAAGTAGCATTGGAGCTTTGTTGAATCTCCAATATCAACAATCCTTCTAAAATCGCATGCACAGTTCCGGCTTTTACAAAAATGACATCGCCTTTTTTAACGGGTATTCTCCGGAGTACATCTGTCAATGTACCGTTTTCTATGTGTTCGCGGCACTGCTTAGCCGTGATTTCTTCTTTAAATCCCACATACAATCCGGCGTCCTCGGCTGCATCCATGACATACCACATTTCATTTTTACCGTATTCGCCTTCCACGCTCATGGCATACTCGTCATCCGGGTGTACCTGCACCGAAAGAGATTTGGTTGCATCAATCAGTTTAATCAAAAGCGGAAAACGATCAAACGGCTTGCATTTCCATCCCCATGCTTCTTTTCCAATCTTTTCCAGATATTTTGGAAATGTCATTCCCTTCGCATTTCCTTCCGTAATGATGGAGGGACCGGCACTGTGTGCGGAAACTTCCCAGCTCTCTGCAATAATGTGGTCTTTATTATCCTTATTTTTCTTCCCGTATTTTTCATACAATCTGGTGCCGCCCCACAGGTAATCCTTGTAAGCCGGTCCTAACTTTACAAAATCATCCATGGCGCGGACCATATCACCGGTCTTTTGTCCCGCGCTGTCGCCCACAGACACTTCAATAAAAACCAAATCTTTTGCAAAGACATTTTTGATACAATGAAAACATCCAACAGGAATAAAAACATTGTCTTCGCAACAATATTCTCTGGTTATTCCATCCATAGTAATCGTTGCATTTCCACTTACGATGGAGCAATGCTCACTTCTTTTTTCGTGCTTGTGAAGGGCAATCTCCTTGCCCGGAAAAACAGTGACCTTACGCACCATATATCCATCGGTCCTGTTTAACGTTTCTTTGATTCCCCATGTGGTATAAAAAATATCTCCTTCATCAAAGATATCCTTCTGTTCTTCATAATGCTCCTGCATCAATTCCCGAATTGCAGAACTTTCTCCTTTTTTTGAAATATAAGTGGCATCCTTTGCGTTGACAACAACCAAATCTTCACAACCATTCACCACCACAAGTCTGTTTTCCGTCTCATTCAATACCGAAACATTATTACTGTTTTCAATAATCGAAGGTCCTTGTAAAGACGGCGGATTAAATTGCGTCAAGGATTCGGTATTTAACAGACGGGACCATGTAAATTGTGCTTTTACAACATTTACTTTTTTACCTACCCAGTTAGCAAAGACTACCTCTCCGACACTCAGCGAAGGAATTGTTGAAAGCCATGATTTTGTAATTAAAAGTGCTCCCTGATCCAGTCGGACACGATCGGTTCCCAATTGACATTTTTTATATAAATCAGGAGCATTCTCCTTAATTGCTTCTAAATAAACACCAGCCTTCATCATAAATATGCCGCTGTCTAATAAAGTTTCTTCAGAAGTTTTTTCTGCTTCATATTTTATTATGTCATTTTCATCCGGAGAATACTTTGGAACAAATTCCATTACCTGCTTGTCCCTGCATACAAAAGCACTATGTCCCTTTAACGTACCGCCTTCCAGCGCATTTTTAACATCACAACCAACAACGACAACATTATCATCCGTAAGCAGTTCTTTTGCAGCTAAAATCGTACCGTTATAATCCCCGTCATCAATCAAATGATCCGTAGATACAACCAGCACATCTTCTCCTTTATCAATGCACATTGCCGCAACAGCTACGGCCGGTGCCGTCTGTCGCCCCATTTCCTCTAAGAACAATTGGTATGATAATCCCTGAAAAGCCTGAATCTGTCCTTCCACAATATAGCGGTATTTTTCATTGGTTATGATATAAAAATCATCACAAAAAGGAAGGTTTCTTGCTACTGCTTCCTGAAAAAGCGACCTTCCTTCTCTGATATTAATAAATTGTTTGGGATAATTCTTACGGGACAGCGGCCATAGTGCATCACCGCTGCCTCCTGCTAAAATAACACATTTCATACGTTCATTTGCGATTCGAATCTGTCAGACAGACAGAATCATCCATTGATATTTTTCTTGTTATATACTTATCGTTTTGTTTGTTACTAATTCATTGATACGTGAACAAAATATTTTGACACTAATATTATGATACCAGGGTCAAAAGGTCATAATTTTCATGCTCGCATGAAAAAGTATGACTTTGGGACCCGCAAAACATGAGAAAGTAGCCCGATTAGGGCGGATTTCGATTGTTTACGGATTGCGAGAGCACAAAGTGCGTAGCAATCCGTTGGTATCATGGGGGCAAAATACCTTTTGACCCCAACATCAT
>JAFOEY010000013.1 GCA_017387565.1 Lachnospiraceae bacterium
AAAGGTCATACTTTTCATGCTCGCATGAAAAAGTATGACTTTGGGACCCGCAAAACATGAGAAAGTAGCCCGATTAGGGCGGATTTCGATTGTTTACGGATTGCGAGAGCACAAAGTGCGTAGCAATCCGTTGGTATCATAGGGGCAAAATACCTTTTGACCCCAACATCATGATAAACTTTAAATGATATACTTACTTTACCGGTAAGTGATTTTGTTTAAATGAACAGATTTGTTTGTGACAATGCATTAAAAATTAGAAAGTATGTCCTTCTTTGGAATCGTTACTTAATATCTGTTTCAGTTTTATTTTCACTTTCAGTTTTATCTTCTCTTTCACTTTCACTCATGCCGGCCGTAAAGTCATAATCAACGGATGCAATGGTGTGTTTTTGTGTCAGTATTCCGTAAATCCAGATATAGACCCAGATTAAAATCGGAACGGCAACTGTTGCAATCAGACTGGTGCGTAGTAGCATTCCTTTACCGTCAAAATCAAAAATGGCGAAAACCAGTGTTGCAATATATAGAGAAAACAGCAGGATTATGCCAATCCATGCCGCAATACGTTGACCTTTTGAATGCATAACTAAACTCCCTTTAATTCCTTTTTCTTGTAATTTAACATATATCTGACTATAATGAAAGAAGTATTATCAGATATTTAAGAGATAGGGATAATTATAAAAGGACAAATTCATTTAGATGACAAATCCATTTAGATGACAAATCGGTTTGGATGACAAATCATTATACATATAAAGTATGAAGACAAACAAGTACATGTTTTAAAGAGGGCTATAATATGGAAAACAAAAATCCCAAATATGTATTAAGAACAGGAACCATGTTGCAGGACCGTTACCGGATTGATGATGTTCTGGACAGTAATGGTATGACAATTACATATCTTGCTTTTGATATTTTTCGTGAGCAAAAAGTGGTAATAAAAGAGCTTTTCCCTGATTCTATAGTAGAAAGAAATCAGGATGACGAGCTGACGGTTTCCTGTGTCCGTTATATTAATGAACATGATTTTTATACATTAAAAGATCATATGATGAAAAAAGCAAAAGCTTTAATTGCTCTTTATCCGATGGAAGGAATTGCCAATATCCTCAATTTTTTTGAGGAAAATCAGACAGTATATGTGATTGCTGAGTATGCAGAAGGGGTATCACCTTTGGAGTTTATGAAAAAAATCCATTCACATCCTATGCAGTTAAAAGATATCCTAAATCTCCTAAAGCCTGTCATGAAGGCTTTGGACCGGTTGCATAAAAAGGGCATTGTTCATGGTAGAATTAGCCCCACCATGATTCGGACAAAAGATAAAAAAGTGGTTCTGGTTGGTTTTGGCGATCCGATTGAAGATGCGATGCTTCCGATTTTAGAGCAGGCTACGGCACGTATTCCTGAATATTCGGCTGTGGAGCAGTATATGGAAAATGCTACTATAGGATCGGAAACGGATGTTTATGCAGTGGCGGCAATTATTTATGAAGCTGTTACCAGAATTAAAGTTGCTCCCTTTTATGAAAGAATTGGGAATGGAAATGAAGAAAAAGAAGATCCGCTTGTTGCGTTAAAGGATTTAAACATTGGTATTATGGCATATCAGAGTGATGCCATAATGAAGGCATTAAACATTTATCCACAGGATCGTTATGATACATTTGAAGAACTGGTTTCTGCATTGTCCGAAGAGGAATTTAAAGAGCAGTCAAAGATTATCATTCATAAGAAACCTTTTATGTTTGATGCTAAATATAAATATATTCGTACGGTTCGACTGGTGTTGATTGCCGGAACCATTTTTATGTTGCTGTTTTTTGGTCCCAAGGCATATCGTTATACCCAATCTTTTGCTGCAAAACAGTTTTATACAAAATTGGATGAAGCAGACGTAAATGAGCAATGCCGTATGATTGTACAGTTGTCGGAAGATAAGCGTTCGAAATACGCAAATGATTATAATAAGATTGAAGAACCGGATATGTCTGCCAATACCATAGAGCCGGATTATGAAATTCATTATTATGATAAGGTGACGAAACGGTTTGTGACCAATGAAAAGATGAACATGAATGCTAAAATTGTCCGATATATTCGTCTGGATTATCGTAGAAATGACACGGCAATTTTGATGTTTGTGGACGAAAATGAAGTAAAGCAGGTAACGGTCAATTTGAAGCCGGATATTTTCGAGGTTTATTCTGTTGAGGAAAGCATCACTGATAAAGAAGGAAATACCACCTATCATAGTTACAAAGTAGAATGGTAGCACTGTGATTTGTAGATTTATAGAATGGTGGCACGAGAATGGTGACAGTGTGATTTACTACTTGCAAGATTAATAAATTTTTTATATACTATTTCAAATGACGTTTATATTTCGTCACAGTAAGAAAATGCAAAAGGAGTACTGAAATGGCATTATTAGATCAGTGGAAAAAAATAGCTTATAATGAGAACACAAATAAAGGTGATTTACAAAGATTTTGGGGAGACTACTTTAAAAAAGAGCAGGCCATTTACAAAGAGTTATTAGCAGATCCTGATACTGAAGTAAAAGGCACTGTTAAAGAGCTGGCAGATAAATTTGGTGTTACTGTTATGGAAATGACCGGTTTTCTGGATGGTATTCAGGAATCACTGGTTACTCCCAATCCTATCGATGAAATGGAAGAGGATACTGAGGTATCGTTAAAATTTAACAAGGAACTTCTTTACAAAAATATGGTAGCTGCTGAAGCAGAATGGTTATATGGTTTGGAAGAATGGAAAGAAATCTTTGACGAGGATAAATTAAAAACACTTTACAAAGAGCAGAAGAGTTCTCAGACTGTTGTAAATGCTCCCAAGATTTATCCCAATGATTCCTGCCCTTGTGGTAGCGGCAAAAAGTATAAAAAATGCTGTGGCAAAAATAAATAGTAAAAGACTTTACTTTTTATCAAGCAAAGCATAAAATGAAATGAAACAAGTTTCAAAAGAATTGGTCCATAAATCTAACACGTTGAAGAGACGAGTAAGATGAGGGAATGTAACAGAGAGAAGTACAGTTGCTGAGAGTACTTTTACAGGAAACATCCGAAAACTAACTCTGAGTGGCCCTAATCCGGTCCGGTGATTCCGTTATCATCATAAAGAGTGGTCTAATAAGCCGTCATCGAAGGGGATGAGAATCGAGGCGCATAGACAAGCAGGGTGGAACCGCGTATATTACGTCCCTTACATTGTTTTTGCAATGTAAGGGACATTTTTTATGATAATAACTCGCAAGCACATGCAGTTTTGCATGCTGGCATGCGAAAACTGCAATGTATTTGCGAGTTTAACAAAAATGAGAATGAAGTCCGAAAGGACGGAATTCGAATTTTTGTAGAATTGCGAGAGTGCGAAGCACGGAGCAATTCGTATTATCATAAAAAAGAAAAGCAAGCACATGCAGTTTTGCATGCTGGCATGCGAAAACTGCAATGTATTTGCGAGTTTAACAAAAATGAGAATGAAGTCCGAAAGGACGGAATTCGAATTTTAATAAAAATGAATAACAAAAATGAAATATAACAAGGAGGAAACAACAATGAGAGAAAAGATGGAATTTGTAGAAGATTTTTTTGCAGAGGATAGGGAAATCACCGTGGTGGAATTTTTATTGGCTCTGTTGGCAGCTTTTTTATTTGGTATGGTGTGGGGAATGTTTTTATCTCCCAAAGGAACCAGAGTGATTGGAAGCAATAACGGAAACAACAATGCCGGATATATTAGTGATCGTGGTGACGATGAAGAGGATGACGAAGAGTAATTCATAAATTACATTTGTTGAACTAAATGAATGCATTTTGTTTGTGGAGTAAAAAATTATAAAAATAGATGTAATATGCAGAATAGGAAGGTAATAAAAATGATTATCACATTAAAAGATGGAAGCAGTAAAGAATATGCTGATGCAATGAGCGTATATGACATTGCAAAAGATATCAGCGAAGGACTTGCACGTGTTGCATGTGCCGGCGAAGTGGATGGAGAAATTGTTGATTTAAGAACGGTTTTAGACAAGGATTGTACATTGAATATCGTAACAGCCAAAGATCCTGCCGGTTTGCGTGTGGTTCGTCACACCGCATCCCATGTCATGGCGGAAGCTGTCAAGAGACTTTTTCCCAATGCAAAGGTTGCAATCGGACCTGCAATTGATGAAGGTTTTTATTACGATTTTGATGCAGAACCTTTTTCCAGAGAAGATCTTGATAACATTGAAAAGGAAATGAAAAAGATTATCAAGGAAGGAAATAAACTTGAGCGTTTTACCCTTCCCAGAGAAGAAGCAATCAAATTCATGGAAGAAAAAGGAGAACCTTATAAGGTTGAACTGATTAAAGATCTTCCCGAAGATGCGGAAATTTCATTCTATGATCAGGGTGGATTTGTAGACCTCTGTGCCGGTCCTCATCTGATGAACACAAAAGGAATCAAAGCTTATAAATTGATTTCTTCTTCCATGGCTTACTGGAGAGGTGATTCCAATAAAGCACAGTTACAGCGTATTTATGCAACTGCATTTAACGACAAAGACGAGCTGGCAGCCTATTTAGAGCATTTGGAAGATATCAAAAAACGTGATCATAATAAACTCGGACGCGAGATGAAACTCTTTACAACAGTAGATGTCATCGGACAGGGACTTCCGCTCTTCACACCCAAGGGAACCAAGATGATTATGAAATTGCAGAGATGGATAGAAGATTTGGAAGATAAAGAATGGGGCTATGTTCGTACCAGAACACCTCTCATGGCAAAATCAGACCTTTATAAGATTTCCGGACATTGGGATCATTATATGGATGGCATGTTTATCTTAAATAAAGATGACGATGATAAGGAAACGATGGCTCTTCGTCCCATGACATGTCCGTTCCAATACTATGTATATATGAACGAGCAGCATTCATACAGAGATCTTCCTTATCGTATGGCAGAGACTTCTACTTTGTTCCGTAATGAAGATTCCGGAGAAATGCATGGTCTTACCCGTGTCCGTCAGTTTACGATTACAGAAGCCCATATCATTTTAAGGCCCGATCAGGCGGAAGAAGAACTGACAAGATGTACGGAACTTTGTGACTATATTATGAAGACACTTGGTATTGACGGAGATGTTACCTACCGCTTATCAAAATGGGATCCTGCCAATACGGAAAAATATCTCGGTGATGAAGAATACTGGAACAGTACACAGCAGTATTTAAGAGACGTTATGGATAAAAACAACATCTCTTATACGGAGGCTGACGGAGAGGCTGCTTTCTATGGTCCTAAGATTGATATTCAGGCCAAAAATGTATACGGAAAAGAAGATACGATGGTTACCATCCAGTTAGACTGTGCTTCCGCAGAAAAATTCGGTATGTACTACATCGATGAAAAGGGTGAAAAGGTTCGTCCATGGATTATCCACAGAACTTCCATGGGATGTTATGAAAGAACACTTGCATGGCTGATTGAGCATTATGCCGGTAAATTTCCGACATGGTTATGTCCGGAGCAGGTACGTATTCTTCCGATTTCCGAGAAGTATTCTGATTATGCGGAAGAGGTTCGTAAAGAACTTGCAAAAAATGACATTGATGTCACGGTTGACCATCGTTCTGAAAAGATTGGTTACAAGATTCGCGAAGCCAGAATGGATAAACTTCCTTATATGCTGGTTGTCGGCGAACAGGAACAGGCTGATGGTCTGGTATCTGTCAGAAGCCGTTTTGAAGGAAATGAAGGACAAAAACCTCTTGCAGATTTCATTGAACAGATTTGTAAAGAAATTCGTACGAAAGAAATCCGTGTAGAGTTACCGGAAGAAGAAAAGAAACGATAAATCATCAAATATATTGGCTGAAAGGAGTATGACAGGATGAGTGAAAAAAATGAAATGCTGGTAGTAGAAGATTTAGGTGAAATCAAAAAAGATGTAGACCTATTGGAAAAAGAGTTGTTAAACAACCATCATATCGACCAAAACCTTTATATTGAATACGATGTAAAACGGGGCTTGCGTGATTCGGCAGGAAAAGGTGTCTTAACCGGACTGACAGAAATTTCGGATGTCTGTGCTTACGATCTGGTAAACGGACGTTCAATTCCGGCAGAAGGAAGTCTGTATTATCAGGGTGTCAATGTTGTAGATCTGGTAGCAGGATTAAAGGGCAGGAAGTTTGGATTTGAAGAGACTTCTTATCTGTTGATGTTTGGAAAACTGCCCAATAAAGAGCAGTTGGACCGGTATCTGAAAGTATCTGCTGAATTCCAGACACTGAGCGGTCGTTTTGTCCGTGACGTTGTTATGAAAGCATCCAATGCCAACATCATGAATGCCATGCAGCGTTGTGTGTTGACACTTTATACCTATGATGATCTGCCGGATGATATTTCATCCAAGAATGTTTTGCGTCAGTCTTTGGAATTGATTAATAAACTGCCGTTGATTGCTGTTTATTCTTATCATTCTTATATGCATTTCAGAAAAGATGCCACACTGATGATCCGAAATCCCAAACCCGGATTGTCTTTGGCTGAAAATATCCTGTTAATGCTTCGTGATGACGGACAATATACCGAGTTAGAGGCCAAGGTACTTGATATTGCGCTTGTTTTACATGCAGAGCACGGTGGTGGTAACAACTCAACTTTCACCACTCACGTTGTTACTTCGTCAGGAACCGATACTTATTCTTCCATGGCTGCCTCCATCGGCTCTTTAAAAGGACCGCGTCATGGTGGTGCCAACTTAAAAGTCCAGAATATGTTTACAGATATCAAAGCGCATATCAAAGACTGGAAAAATGAAAATGAAATTGAAGAATATCTGATTAAAATTCTGGACAAAAAAGCCTTTGATCATACCGGACTGATTTACGGAATGGGTCATGCGGTTTATACCCTGTCCGATCCTCGTGAAATCATCTTAAAGGATTTTGCAAAGAAGTTAGCTGAAGAAAAAGGTATGATGGGAGAATTTGCGCTGTATGAAACAGTAGAAAATATCGCAGGCCGTTTGATTATGGAGAGAAGAAAGCTTTTCAAAAATGTCTGTGCTAACGTCGATTTCTACAGTGGCTTTGTTTATTCCATGCTTCGCATCCCGGAGGAATTGTTTACTCCTATTTTTGCGATTGCAAGAACGCCGGGCTGGTGTGCTCACCGTTTGGAAGAATTAATCAATGCCAATAAAATTATCCGTCCTGCTTACAAATATGTCGGTGAACATATCGATTATCAGGCGATGGATGAGCGGAATTAAAATACATACCACCGTTCAACTTGCAGGAAACAATGTGCAGGAAACACTACTAAGAAACAACCAGGAGGAATTATCATGAAAGCAGCTATTTTAGGTTATGGAAATCTTGCGAAAGGAATTGAATCAGCAATTTTACAGGCACCGGATATGGAGCTTGTAGCCGTTTTTTCCAGAAGAGATCCGGCAAGTGTGACAACCGTTACAAAGGTGCCGGTTTATCATGTGGATGATATTTTAAATTATAAAGATGAAATAGATGTATTATTCTTATGCGGCGGAAGTGCTACCGATCTTCCCAAACAGACACCGGAATATGCAAAATATTTCAATGTTGTGGACAGTTTTGATACCCATGCAAATATTCCTAAGCATTTTGCGGCAGTTGACGCGGCAGCAAAAGAGGCAGGAAAAGTTGCCATGATTTCGTGCGGATGGGATCCGGGTATGTTTTCTTTAAACCGTTTATATGCCAATGCCATTTTACCGGAAGGCAATGATTATACCTTCTGGGGTAAAGGTGTCAGCCAGGGACATTCCGATGCCGTGCGTCGTGTTGCCGGTGTAAAAAACGCAAAACAGTATACCATTCCGGTAGAGAGTGCACTTGCAAGTGTTCGAGCCTGTGAAAATCCTGAGCTTACTACCAGACAGAAACACACCAGAGAGTGTTTTGTTGTAGCTGAGGAAGGCGCAGATCTTGCAAAGATTGAAGAAGAAATTAAGACCATGCCCAATTACTTTGCAGACTATGATACAACCGTTCATTTTATCAGCGAAGAGGAATTTAACAGAAATCATTCCGAAATTCCCCACGGCGGTTTTGTATTCCGTACCGGTGTGACCGGTTTTGAAAAAGAGCATAATCACGTGATTGAATACAGTCTGAAACTGGATTCCAATCCGGAATTTACCGGTTCTGTTTTAGTAGCCTTTGGTCGTGCCGTAAACCGCATGTATAAAGAAGGTATGACAGGATGTAAGACGGTATTTGATGTTGCTCCTGCATATTTAAGTCCTTTATCCGGCGAAGAATTAAGAGCACATTTACTGTAATAAATTTTGTACTGAGAAAGGGATACAAAAGAAATGGCAGAACGTTTGGGTAATATTATCGAATTAAAACATATTACGAAGACTTATACAGATAACGGATTTACCGCTGTTTCCGACTTCAATCTTGAAGTCGGACGCGGTGAGTTCGTTACTTTTTTGGGACCTTCCGGATGTGGGAAAACGACAACTCTGCGCATGATTGCAGGTTTTGAAATGCCTACGGAAGGAGAGATTTTGTTAAACGGTCAGGATATCACAAAGATACCTGCCAACAAACGTCCGATTAATACGGTGTTCCAAAGATATGCGTTGTTTCCGCATATGAATATTTATGACAATATTGCCTTCGGGCTGAAATTAAAAAAGCTTCCCAAGGATGAAATTCGAAGAAAGGTCAACCATGTCCTGGATATGGTTGATTTAGAGGGCTTTGAAAACAGACGGGTAGCTACACTTTCGGGTGGACAGCAGCAGCGAATTGCCATTGCAAGAGCTTTAGTAAACGAGCCCGAAATCCTTTTACTCGATGAGCCTTTGGGGGCGCTTGATTTAAAAATGCGCAAGGAAATGCAGTTAGAATTAAAAAATATGCATCAACAGCTGGGAATTACGTTTATTTATGTAACACATGATCAGGAAGAGGCTTTGGTCATGTCCGATAAGATTGTTGTCATGTCAGAAGGCAGAACCCAGCAGATCGGTACACCCGAAGATATTTACAATGAGCCCAAAAACGCATTCGTAGCAGACTTTATCGGAGAAAGTAATATCTTCAAGGGTATTATGACAGGCGATAAAAAAGTGCGTTTCTGCGGCGGTGAGTTTGAGTGTGTAGATGATGTGCCGGAAGGAACCTTAATTGATGCGGTTGTACGTCCCGAAGATGTGATTTTAACACCTCCCGAACAGGGTGTAGTGGAAGGTGTTGTAACTTCTGTTATCTTTAAAGGCATTCACTACGAAATAACCGTGGAATCCGGAAAATATGAAATGGTTATCCAGTCAACCAAGGCAGCAGTTGTGGGAGATAAAGTGGGTATGCAGTTAGAGACGGACGGCATCCACATTATGATTGCGGAAGACCATACAACCTGTTTTGAAACCACAATAAACAGTGAGCTCAATCTGGATTTCAATGATGAAACAATACGATGTGATCTGACAAAAGTCATTCCGGGCTCTGTTATAAAAGACGGTGAATTGTTTGATGATGATGGTGAAAAAATCGATTTGGATAAAATTCGGATTATGGTTTCCATTCAGCCGGAAGATATTCAGATGAGTGATGATTTAGAAGCCGGACTGGTTACCGGAAAGATTATCAATCTGATTTATAAAGGTGATCACTACAGTTATGTGGTTCGAACCGAACATGGACACGATTTGATTGTTGATGATGAATATTTGTGGAATATGCATGATCAGGTCAGCCTGATTATGCCCGAAGACAAAATGAAGTTTGCACTAAAGAAATAGGAGGCACCGTATGAAAATGGTTTTTTCCAGAAAACAATTGGGAATTCCGTATGCATTATTTCTGATTCTGTTCGTAGTTGCACCTTTATTTGTCATCATTTACTATGCATTTACGAACGGATCGGGACAGTTTACCATTTCCAATCTGACTGATTTTTTTACCAATCCGAATACACTCGGTACGCTGTGCTATAGCTTTGTGCTGGCGTTTACGACGACCTGTGTCTGTCTGTTGATTGCGTATCCGGTTGCTTACATTCTGGCACGAAGCGAATGGAAGGCAAAAAGTATTATCCTGATGATTTTCATTACGCCGATGTGGATTAATTTTACACTTCGTATCACGGCGTTGAAAGAAATACTGACCTTATTTGAAAAAAATCTGGCCTATTTTCCGTTTTTGAATTCGGTCATCGGCATGTCCTATGACTTTCTGCCGTTTATGATTTTGCCGTTATATACGACGTTAACAAAGTTAGACCAGAGTCTGATTGAAGCCTCCTGCGATTTAGGAGCGGGACCGGTACAGTCATTTTTACGCGTGACACTTCCGCTTTCTACACCGGGCATCATCAGTGGAGTTTCCATGGTATTTTTGCCTGCCATGACCAACTATGTGGTATTGGATATGCTTTATAACAGTACTTATATTATGGGAAGTCTGATTGGAAGCTATTTCTCTGCTTACGACTGGAATAACGGCTCCATGATTGCACTGGTGCTCCTTGCGATTATCTGTATCTTTACGTTTTTTGGAAACAATGCAGATGAAGACAGTCAGGCAAGAGGAGGTGCTATGTTATGAAAAAAAGATTTGGCAGCCAGATTTTTATCAGCCTGATACTCTTAATCATGTATGCACCAATTCTGATTCTGGCAGTGTACAGCTTTACGGATTCTACCAATATCGGAGCTATCCGTAATTTTTCCCTGGATAATTATGTGACTTTATTTACGACGCCGGAGCTTGCAGATATGATTGGCGGCTCATTGTTGTTAGCATTGGGAAGCTCTGTTCTGGCAACGATTTTTGGAACGGTGGGAGCCATTGGATTTTTTTATTCCAAAAAGCGCACGCAGTCCGTTTTTTCTGCCATCAACCAGATTCCGGTAGTCAATGCCGATGTAGTAACCGGTTTTTCTATCTGTATCTTATTGGTGATTGTGTTTGGGATGAGCAAGGATACCTATCTGCCGCTTATCATCGGACATACGGTTCTTAGCGCACCATTTGTGTATCTTTCCGTGATACCCAAATTAAAGCAGATGGATCCAAGTCTGTATGAAGCGGCTCTGGATCTGGGAGCGAAACCCGGATATGCCTTGTGGAAAGTTGTACTGCCGCAGATTGCATCCGGTATTGTTTCCGGTTTTGCATTGGCAGTTACCTTGTCGCTGGATGATTATTTTATTGCGACTTATACCAAACCTGCAACCTTTGATACCATCAGTACCTATGTGGTAAATGCAACCAAAGGCTCGCAGACGGAAATCAAAACGGCACTCTGGGCTTTGTCTACCATTATTTTTGTGCTGGTATTGCTGTTTGCAATTATCATGAATCTGCTTTCCAACCGGGAAGTAAAGGAAGAGGCAGGTGAGCGTTTGGCATGATGGAATTTTACAATGCAATAAAGAAAGAAAATAATTTGTCTCTTAGATTTTGCGATATTAAGAATAAAGAAAAAAATATGTCTTTTAGATTCTGCGATATTAAGAATAAAGAAAAAAATGTGTCTTTTAGATTCTGCGCTACAAAGAATAAAGAAAATAAATTGTCTTATATTTTTAATATAAAAAATAATCGAAAAAGAAATATGAGATTTCGCAGGTTTGCCATCATCTGCATGATGATTGTTTTGGCCGGTATGACAACTTATCAGACCGGACCGGAATGCGTGATGGCAAAAGATGATGATGTGGTTACCCTTCGCGTCTGCAACTGGGAAGAATATATTGACGAAGGCGGCTGGGGAGAAGATGAAACTATTTCTCTTTCCGAAAAAGACATCATCGGTGAAAATCCGATGTATGAAGATTTTGAAGAATGGTATTATGATACCTATCATCAGAAAGTAAAGGTTGAATACAGCTGTTTTGGTACCAACGAAGAACTTTACAATATGCTGACGCTGGGGAATGAATATGATATCGTATGTCCTTCCGAGTATATGATTATGAAGTTGATGGCTGAAGACATGCTGGTACCGTTTTCGGAAGGATTTTTTGATGAAACTATTGAAGAAAATTACTATATCAAAGGTGTTTCTCCTTTTATCCGAAATGCCTTTGAGACCAATGAAATAAACGGAGAACCCTGGAGTAAATATGCGGCAGGATATATGTGGGGCATTACCGGTATTATTTATAATCCGGAAGAGGTAAGTACTGAGGAAGCTTCCACATGGAAAATTATGACCAATGAAAAATTCCATCGCCGCATTACCATCAAAGACAATGTCAGAGATGCCTTTTTTGGTGCAGTCGGAGCTGTAAAAGCTGATAAACTGACATCCGATTCGTTTATAAACGATCCCGATTATACCAAAGACCTGGCAGAAGAGATGAATGATCTGTCTCCCGAAACACTTGAAATGGTTTTGGCTTATCTGCAGGAAACCAGAGATAACGTGTATTCTTTTGAAACCGACAGCGGAAAGGCGGATATGATTTCCGGTAAAGTCGTTGCGGGATATCAGTGGTCCGGCGATGCGGTTTATGCCATGGACCAGGCACAGGCCGATGATTTTTATTTAAATTTTGCCGTGCCAAAAGAAAGTACCAACTTGTATTTTGACGGCTGGGTTATGCTCAAAAACGGCATAAAGGACGATGCGAAAAAACAGCATGCTGCAGAGGCATTTATCAATTATATTTCCATGCCCGAAAATGTTGTCCGTAACATGTATTATATCGGTTACACCTCTGTGATTTCCGGAGGCGATAGTGACGAGGTTTTTGACTATCTGAATTATTGTTATGGTGTGGAAGAAGAGGAAGAAGATGTCGTGGAATATCCGCTGGGATACTTTTTTTCCGGAGAAGCCGATGACACCGATTACATCATCCTGACACAAAAGGAGCAGGTTGACAGACAGCTTGGTGCCCAGTATCCGTCACAGGAAACTATGGAACGCAGTGCCATTATGCGATATTTTGATGCCGATGAAAATGTGGCAGTCAACCGGATGTGGATTGATGTCCGTTGCTATAATGTAAAAAACGTTCCGGTTTATGTCTGGATCATCATCGTGATTTCCCTGATTGTTGCTGCGGTATTTTTAATTCGTGGAAAAATTGTAGCAAAAAGTATGAAAAAATAATATGGTAATACCAGAAACAAAAGAGAAACCGCAAGATATAAGAAGATTTTTTAAATCAATTTGATATTAATCAGATGCTGTTTTTGAATAAAAGTTTTTATTGTGCCAATACTAAAAAAGCAACCAAACATATTTAAAATAAGAGGAGGCTTTTATATGGCACAATTAACTTGTGGAGTTATTACCTGTGGTTACAACAAAGAGAAAAGCTGTTGCAAAGGCGACATTATGGTGGGCGGAGCATCTGCTGAAAATGAAAGGGATACCAGATGCGAATCATTCCGTCGGGAAAACTGCAATTGCTATACCAGTGCTTTAGATCACCCCTGCCAGACCATCAGCATTGACTGTGAAGCAACCAAATGCAAATACAATTCCAATTACAAATGCTATGCGGAACGCGTCAGCATTGAAGGCAGCAGGGCTACCGAATGCCGCGATACCTTGTGCGGAACGTTTGATAAAAATAAGTAATACAAAAATAAGTAATATATCCAAAAGCGTTTAACGGTGAAACAATTTTTAAAGTCATTGTCTATTCGATGATGTACCACTACCTATTTGACAAGGGGCATATCAGAAAACAATGGCTGTTAAAAAATACTAAAAAATCTAAGATAGTATAAAAAATCAGTTGACATTATCATAATACCATGGTAGGATAACAAATGTGTGAAAACACGAGAAAGCAGAGTATCCACTCTCACCCTGCGGCAATCGGGCTTCAGGCGTCAGACATTTTTATTCGATAGTTTATGTTTGTCAGAGGTGGATATTTATGTATCCACCTTTTTTACTGTGTGGTGACGGTCGCGAAAACTATCGATTGAATTCTTTATGGAGGTGCAAAACCATTAACGATTTATTCATTAACGAACAGATTAGAGACAAAGAAGTACGTGTGGTTTCGGAAGACGGCGAACAGTTAGGTATTATGTCTGCCAAAGAAGCGCAGGATTTAGCTGATGAGGCAGGACTTGACCTTGTTAAGATTGCTCCAAATGCAAAACCCCCGGTTTGCAAAATTGTAGACTACAGCAAGTACAAGTATGAGCAGGCCAGAAGAGAAAAAGAGGCTAAGAAAAAACAGAAAACAATCGAAATCAAAGAAATCCGTTTATCTCCCAATATCGATACCAACGATTTGAATACTAAGATGAACGCGGCTAAAAAATTCATTACCAAAGGCGACAAAGTAAAAGTTACGCTTCGTTTCCGTGGTCGTGAGATGGCACATATGAACAGCAGCAAGCATATTCTGGATGATTTTGCAGAAGGACTTGCAGAAATCGCAGTTGTGGAAAAACCTGCAAAAGTAGAAGGCAGAAGCATGACCATGGTGCTTGCCGAAAAACGTTAATTAGTTTTTAACTGAATTTGTATACAGTTAAAATAGATACAAAACTAGGAGGGAATTAAGATGCCAAAAATTAAAACAAACAGATCTGCAGCAAAACGTTTCAAAATTACAGGAACCGGAAAGTTAAAAAGAAACAAAGCTTATAAACGTCATATCTTAACCAAAAAATCTGCAAAGACTAAGAGAAATCTTAGAAAACCAGCTATGACAGATGCAACAAACGTAAAGAATATGAAGAAGATTTTACCTTACATTTAATGATTGGTTAGGAGGAAGAAAAAATGGCAAGAATTAAAGGCGGTTTAAACGCAAAAAAGAAACATAACAGAGTATTAAAACTCGCTAAAGGATATAGAGGAGCAAGATCAAACCAGTACAGAGTTGCAAAACAGTCTGTCATGAGAGCATTAACATCTGCTTACGCTGGACGTAAACAGAGAAAACGTCAGATGAGACAGTTATGGATTGCACGTATCAATGCAGCAGCAAGATTAAACGGATTAAGCTACAGCAAATTCATGTACGGTTTAAAATTAGCAGAAGTTGAAATCAACAGAAAAATGCTTGCAGAGATGGCAGTTAATGATGCAGATGGCTTTAAAGCTTTAGCAGAACTTGCAAAATCTAAAATTGCATAATTACAGCATTATGTGAGATAATAGTCGCAGTGTCGCATGGCACTGCGATTTTTTGCTTTCGCAGGGAGTGTGAGGTTGGATGCATAGATACGGGGCGGACAAATTGGATTACGATGTATAAGTTGTGCTAATTATTTCGTGCTATTTCAATGATAACGGACGCACCGTGTGCGTCAAGAAAAACTGTTTTCTGCAGAATATTTAGATTATCTTATCAACGGATGCATCGTCTAAAGCGAGATTATTTATTCCAAATTCCCGCCCCTCTCCTAAATTGTCCAATTGTCCAGAAAGGAAAGAGTATGTTAGAGAATTATCAGCCGAAGAAAGTGTTTCAATATTTTGAAGAAATTTGCCGTATACCGCATCCGTCCTATCATTGTGAGGCCATCAGCAATTATCTGATGGATTTTGCAAAGGAGCATGCGCTTGAGGCTTATCAGGATGAACTGCATAATGTCATCATTATAAAAGAAGCTGCCAAAGGAAAAGAAAATGTGGAGCCGATTATGATCCAGGGCCATATGGATATGGTTGCGGTAAAGGACGATGATTGTGAGAAAGATCTGTTAAAAGAAGGTCTGGATTTAACGGTCGATGGTGATTATCTTTATGCAAAAAAAACAAGTCTGGGAGGAGATGACGGTATTGCGATTGCCTATGGACTGGCGCTGCTATCCGATGATACTTTAAAACTGCCCAGAATTGAACTTGTTATCACGACCGAAGAAGAAGTTGGCATGGAAGGAGCAACCGGGATTGATTTATCCGTTTGCAAGGCTAACCGCATGTTGAATCTGGATTCAGAAGAAGAGGGAGAATTTGTGGTTTCCTGTGCCGGAGGCATCCGCGTACAGGCACATATGCCATTTGACAGAGTTCCGGTTTTACTTACGGGTGATAAGACCTTATATCATGTTGAAATCAGTAAACTGACCGGAGGTCATTCCGGTACGGAAATCATTCATGGTCGGGCTAATGCCGTTAAAATCCTGGGATGGGTTTTAAAAAATATACGGGAAGAGGTATCGATGGAACTGGTGGAGTTTGCCGGAGGCACTAAGGACAATGCAATTCCGGTTTATGCCGATGCAGTCATTTTGGCATCCAAACAGGATTTTGAGACACTGAAAAAAGTTGAGGAAAGACTGCAGGATATATTTTCTCATCTTCATCATAAAACAGATGAACAGGGATGTATTGATATACATGAGATGACTGCCGATGAGACGAGAAAATATGTGCAAGAGATAAACTGCGAAAACGCAGAATACAAAAAAGAAATACATGGCGGTTCTTGTGTTCCGTCGGGTAACGCAGAAAATACCATTTTCTGTATCGCGCCAAAACGTGCAAAAGATATTATTGCTTTTATTTACAGAGCACCAAATGGTGTGCAGGCAATGAGCAGGAGATTAGAAGGGCTTGTGGAAACATCTTTAAATCTTGGTATCATGGAGAGTTTAAAAGGGGAGGTGCGTTTTGTTTTTGCATTGCGAAGCAGCATTTCACAGGAGAAAGATGCACTGCGACGGGAACTTTGCGAACTCATACAGAATCATGGAGGAAGTTTTGAATTGGCTGGTGATTATCCGGCATGGGAATACAAAGAAAAATCGGATTTGTGTGAGCATATGAAGAAGATTTATCAAAAGCAATATGGTAAGGCTCCGAAAGTATTGTCCATTCATGCAGGATTAGAATGCGGTATTCTTGCGGCAAAAAAAACGGGACTTGATTGTGTTGCGTGCGGACCGGATATTCTGGATATTCATACAACCCGAGAGCGTCTTTGCATTTCATCGGTGGAACGTGTATGGAAGTTTATACTGGAGGTTTTGGAAACGTTATGAACATCATTTTAATCGGGATGCCCGGAGTGGGTAAAAGTACGGTCGGCGTTGTGCTGGCTAAAAAACTGGGATTACAGTTTATGGATTCGGACCTTGTCATTCAGGAAAAAGAGGGGAAACTTTTGCATGAAATCATTGCCGATAAAGGATTGGAAGGCTTTTTAGCCGTTGAAGATGAAATCAATGCAAAGATACAGCTTCATCAGACGGTTTTGGCAACCGGAGGCAGTGCCGTATACGGAGAACATGCCATGGAACATTTTGCAAAGTGCGGCACAATTGTCTATCTGCATCTGCCTTATGAAGAACTCGCAGAAAGGCTGGGAGATTTAAATGAAAGAGGCGTTGCTATTAAAAATGGACAGACCTTGTATGATTTGATGGAGGAACGCCGGCCGCTATATGAAAAATATGCTATGGTAAAAATTGACTGTAGCCATAAACAAATCCGTGAAATTGTTGCGGAGATTGCAGAAATGACTATCAAATAATTTATATGAAAGATTTGAAATATCACTTATTTTTCCTCAGATAAAAATCTCGCACGCTTGACGGCGTCTTTCCCATAGCGGTCACGAATCTGATCAATCGCTGCGTTTAATTTGCTGAACTTCTCATTCTGTTCGGATTGAAACAAATCATATTGTACATAGTTTTCAGATGTGGCCTTTGAGGTCTGGATTCCTAACAAACGGATGGGAGAAAAATCCCAGAGCTCGTCAAAAAGCCTGCATGCATGCTGATAGATTCCTTCTGTGATATCGGTCGTTGAGGGAAGGGATATCTGTTTGGAACTGTGTTTAAAATCCGCATCCACGATATTGACGCTGACAACGCTGATATAGGCGTGGTCTGCACGCAGTCTGGCACCGACGGTTTCCGCAAGAGAGAGTAAAATCATGTGCGCCTGCTCACGATCCGTCACATCTTTGGGGAGAGTGATGGAATTTCCATATCCTTTATTGGCATCTTCTTTATCACGTAGATTGGTCACATCAATCCCGTTTGCGGATTTCCACATGTCCTCGCCATGTTTTTTGAAATGATTTTTTAATAATGTAACGTCTGATTTTGCAAGGTCGCCAATTGTAAAAATCCCCAGATCGTGCAACTGTCTGACACTGGATTTTCCGACAAATAACAAATCGGAAACCGGAAGCGGCCACATTTTCTGTTCGATTTCATCTAGAAAAAGAGTATGCACTTTATCCGGCTTTTCAAAGTCGGAAGCCATTTTGGCAAGAAGTTTATTGGACGAAACACCGATGTTTACGGTAAAACCCAGTTCCTCTTTGATCATATCTTTTAATTGATGCGCAAACAAAACGGGATCTCCGTAAAGAGCCTTTGTACCGGAGAAATCGCAGAAAGCCTCATCAATACTGAATTGTTCCACAACCGGCGCATAACGGCGCAACAAATCGATAAACGCATTGGATTTTTCGACGTATAAGGAAAAATTGGAGGGATAGACTTTGAGTCCGGGACATTTTCGCCTTGCCGAAACCAGCGGTTCGGCTGTGCTTATACCACATTTTTTGGCCGCATCGGATTTCGCAAGTACGATGCCATGACGTTTTTCTTCATCCCCGCCGATGACGGAAGGAATGGTTCTGATATCTAGTTTTTCGCCTAATATTTCCAGACGGTAGACCGCTTCCCAGGAAAGAAATGCGGAATTCACATCTACATGAAAGATTACGGGCTCTGCCATGATCATTCGTACCTCACGTTTCTTTTTTTTCATTATACGTATATTTTATCAAACGATAAAGATAAATTTTGAGATAATTCCCATCTGCACACATCTTGCGTTCCGGATGCCATTGTAGTCCCAGAATGGGAAGCTCCCGGTGAATAAAGCCTTCGATGGTTCCGTCTGATGCGTGCATAAAGGCATATAATTCAGGTGCAGTCTGTTTGATGCATTGGTGATGGGCGCTATTGATGTAATTAGGCATCTGATTGTGGAAAATTGCCTCTAAAATCGGATATTGAGGTGAAATATCGTAGTTACAGCTATGGTTGTTATCAAAACCGTTTTGCGACTGATGCAGTAAAAGACGATCCGGCGGCATATTCTGCAAAAGCGTTCCGCCAAGTGCTACATTGATCACCTGCAGGCCTTTACAGATGCCGATAATCGGTTTTCTTTTATTTTTGAAATATTGAAAATAAGCAAGCTGCACATAATCGAGTTCTTCATCGATATTGCGACTTCCAAGGTTCGCTTCGCCAAGGATTTTGGGTGAAATATCGCCGCCGCCCGGTAAGATTAATAAATCAACCAGAGATAGAATGGGAGCAGTGTGATCATCATTATTTTCAGCTTCATAAAGTAAATCCATTTGGTCTGTGACAATGGGAAAATAACCGGGAAAAGTAACTGCCTGGGAATAATTATTTGTATCCTTTGGGTGTCCGACAATTAAAATAAAGTGAATAGCCATAGATTAGCCTTTTTGATAAACTTATATTAATATATGATGATTCTTAGTAAAAGTTGTGTTATACTAATTGACAACATAATATATGACGGATGTCAGTATTAAATTTGTAAAAAGAGGGTATGGATATGTTAGAAGAAGTATTTGATTTAATTATGAAAGTGCATGAGGGGATGCACATTGTTACAATCGGGTTATTGGATGGGACAACTATTCAGCGAGCGCATTATACAAAGGGTAGTAGTGATACGATAGTGGAACTGACACTGAATAAAAAGGATGTTGAATATGTTAGTTTTAATAAGCACACCTGTAACAGTTATGTAAACAATCAGGGACAGATTACCAGTAAGACAGACTTTAACAGTGTTCTTGCTATTCCTTATAAAAATATTTCTTATATTGAATTCTCATATGACGAGGAATAGGATGATATCATAGGACAATATACCATTTGATCCTAACATCATAAGATAGGAATATTATATGACGATTTCGGATTATATAGCGATAAAAAAAGAACAGAATACAACCATGTGTGCAGCTGTTTTATACCCTGATGGAGAAATCGAGGAGTGTATTACAAGCCATTTAAAGACATTGATTGAACGATTGGGAGAAGATGCATGGGATCAGATTCCAAAGGATGAATCACCGCTGTTTTGGCTGACCGGACTTACGGGAGCGGTACTCATTGATTATGAAAATCAGGTCTACAGTGAAGCACTGAGTGATGAACAGGATATTGCTTTAAAAAAGATGTATGCTTCAGGGATATTGACAGAGCATCCTTGTGTTATTCACTTTGGCAATGAACCGCTGGGAATAATAAAAGCAAATCCGGCGGAAGAAAGTCAGGGAAAAGAAGACTGAGGAAAGAAATAAATCAGCCGGAAGAAGATAAAAGAAAATTTGATAAAAGAAAAAAGTCCGAAGAAAAGAAATCGTCCATACTGCATATACAGTACGGACGATTTTTATATTTATTAATGAGAATTGCCCTTATTGTAATTGCCGGAAAATCGCTTCCTAATATCATCGATGATAATAATCGACGAATTCATTGGGGATTAGTGGAGGCATCGGTCGGTAAATCCGTCGGATTATCGGCTGGCATGTCCGTCAGATTATCGGTTGGCATGTCTGCTGAATTATCGGTCGGTGTATCCGTTGGTATATCTGTCGGCGTCTCAATTGGTGCAGTCGGTTCCGGATCTTTGGTAACCCAGCGATAAAAGAATGCATGATTTCCAATCATGGTGTACTCGGCAATCCGATAATAATCCGCATAGTACTTTGTCATAAAAAACAGATAGTCTCCAACCCGGGCTCCGTTTAAGACTTCCTGTGCAGCCTGCATACAGGTGCTGTTTGGACCTTTGGCGATAATGAGTTCTACTTTTCCGGAGCGGTAGGAGGCAAACTGATTAGTCTGCGTAATGACACCTACAACACTGTTGGGGAAGACCGAGCTTTTGACACGGTTTATGATGACGGTTCCGACCGCCAGTTTTCCGGTATAGGATTCACCGTCGGCTTCGGCCTGAATTGTGGCGGCAAGCCATTCCAATTCGGAAGCGGAAGCGGCATAAGAGCCGGAAAAGTCTTCTTTGATACCGTTTGCTGCCATTTCAGCCTGTTGTTTGGCAATTTTTTGTGCCAATTCAGCCTGTGCGGCAGCCTGTTGTGCCTGAAGATCGGCCATTTTTTTATCCAATTGTTTGATCTGTTTATCATAATCTTTGAGCTTTTCATTTTCATTGGCAAGCTCATTGTTTGTGTCGGCTAACTCACCTTTTACTTTTTGGGTAAGATTGGAAAGCTCGGATTGTTTGCCGTCCAGTTCGCTTTGATAACTATCCAGTTCGGTCTGTTTTTCTTCCAGTTTTTCCGCCTTTTTGGAAATCTCATCCTGAATGGAACGATAAGAAGCCATTAAATTCTGTTCATATTGGATGAAGGCGGAAACATATTCAGCCTTTGTCAGAAAATCTTCCATGGAAGAACTGTTGTATAAAAGCATAATCATAGAATCCCGGCTACCGTTTTCATAGGAAGCCTTAAGACATTTTTTCAGATTCTCATAAACCCGTTTTTCTTCCGCCTGCGCCTGGGATAGTTCGTTGTTTAGTGAAACAATCTCCTGAGAGGTTTCCTGCAGGGATTCCTGTACTTTGGTTATTTCATTGTTGATGGAACTCATCTGCGATGCATAGCCCGCATAGATATTCTGCAGATCTTTCGACTGATCGGAAAGCTCATCAACATTGTCTTTTGCATTTTCCTGTTGTTCTTTTAACCGCTCCATCGCATCCTGTGTTTCTTTTTGTTGCGCCTCTAAATCGGTAATGGTATTTTCCAATTCGGTGGCAAAAACAGGTGTGACACCGGCGCATGAAAAAGCCGATGACAGCATCAATGCCGTAAGGATTGCGGTTAACCGGTATTTGTTAGAAATCTTATACATGGCATCTCCTTTGTTATATTTTAGTCTTCTTGCGTGTTTTTTGTCAAATTGCAACAAAAATTAACAAAAAAGTAAAATGATGTCAAAATCAATTGGTAGCATAAATGAAATCATCTTTGTATGATAGGTATAAATAAATGTTAAAAATAATTGCAAAGGTGGGAAAAATATGAGAAAGTACTATTTAGACAACATCAGATGGATGACCGTCGTATTGGTGGTCATTTATCATGTGATTTACATGTTTAACGGGGTTCAGCTTTTTGGAGTCATCGGACCATTTTCCAAAGTTCAGTATCAGGATGCTTTTCTGTATCTGGTATATCCCTGGTTTATGACACTGTTATTCGTAGTGTCCGGCATGAGTGCAAGATATTATCTGGAAAATCATTCTGTCAAAGAATTTATAAAGACACGGACGCGCAAATTACTGGTGCCTTCTACCATCGGCTTGTTTGTTTTCCAATGGATTTTGGGATATTACAATATGAAAATAGGCGGTGCCTTTGATTCCATGGCGGCAGTTCCCAAGGTAGTCTTGTATTTTATTATGGTTATGAGCGGCATCGGTGTTTTGTGGTATATCCAGACGCTCTGGGTTTTATCTCTGGTACTGGCATTAGTGAAAAAAATCGAAAAAGACCGCCTCTATAAACTGGGTGCAAAATGTAATATCTGGGTTCTTTTACTATTCACTGTGCTCATCTATTTTGCAGCTCAGATTTTGAATACGCCTATGATTACGGTTTATCGGTTTGGAATTTACGGAGCAGGATTTTTTATCGGTTATTTTGTTTTATCCCATGACGAAGTCATGGAACGGTTAACCAAATTTTGGCTTCCGCTTTCAATTGCAGCTTCCGGTCTGGGAATTGCCTATACGGTGATTTATTTTGGAGAAAACTATGCAGAAGAACCGGTCATCAACAATGTGATGGCGTGTGTATTTTGCTGGATCGCCATTTTGGCTGTCTTTGCCGTTATGAAAAAATGGGGAGATAAGAGCAATTTGTTGTGCGTTTTTATGACGAAGAAGTCATGGGGATTATATGTATTTCATTATCTTCCGATTGCAATGACTGGTTATTATCAGCACAATTATTTTCCGAATATGCCGGCAATTCTGGTTTACCTGATCTCAGCCGTTGCAGCATTTGGCGGAGCTTTGATACTTTATGAAATCATCAGTAGAATCCCGGTTGTCAGATGGTGTGTACTTGGATTGAAGAAAAAGAATAAAGTGAAATAAAAAAGACGGAGGATGGAACCGTGTTTTGTGAGAACTTATCCTATTTAAGAAAAATGAATAAACTCAGTCAGGAAGAACTGGCGGAAAGACTGGATGTTTCCAGACAGACCCTGTCCAAATGGGAAACGGGTGAATCGCTTCCCGATATTGAAAAATGTCAGCTCTTAGCCTCTATCTTTGACGTTTCCTTAGATGAGTTGGTCAGTTATGATTCGGAGCGGAGTGGTTTGCCGATACCACCCAAAGGAAAGCATGTTTTTGGAATTGTTACGGTTGGAGACAAGGGACAGATTGTAATACCGGTAAAAGCCAGAAAAATATTTCAGATTGAATCCGGAGACCATCTGATTGTGTTGGGTGATGAAGGCTCAGGGATTGCAATTATAAAAGAAAAGGAATTTCTTGACATGATGAATCTTTTTCAGAAAAAGTAGTTTAAACAGTTGAAACCGGGCATTACTTTTTGCTCGCTTATGCCGCTAAGACAGGAACAAAACCTCGTAAAAGCCGGCGGGCAAAGATATATATTGAGACCAAAATCTGAATAAGAAAAGGAAAGAAAAATAGAAAGTAAAATAGAAAGTAAAATAGAATCAGTCTTGTCTCTGAATTGATTTGGTGTAAAATAGGAGTTGGAGTTTTATCATACCATGGATATAACTTTATGAAAAAAGAAAATTCAAATTAAATGAAAGATGATCGGATAAGATACACTCATATGAACGAGAATCATATGAGTGAAAATCATGTGAGAGAAAATTACGCAAAAGACGATCAGATGAGAGAAGACCGGATGAAAGACGAACTGATAAAAGAAGAACAGACAAAAGAAGACCGCAAAAAAGCGGAACGGGCAAAAATAGAACAGAAAAAAGAAGAGCGGAAAAAAGAAAAAGAAGAGCTGCATGAAGAACTGCTTGTAGGAAAACAGGAATTAAAAAAAGCATTTGCCGAGACCATTGATCCTAATGGAGATAAAAAAATATCGTTACAGGAAATTTTCGGTGAGATGTTTTCAATCAAAAAAGATGTGGCTGACAAAGCGCAGATCAGAGAAAGTCTGGTTAGCGGCGGGCATGTGTCGGGAACGAATATGTGCCTGTTAGTCCTTGCTATCCTGATTGCTTCCATCGGATTAAATGTCAACTCCACGGCTGTGATTATCGGAGCGATGCTGGTTTCACCATTGATGGGAACCATACATGCTTTTGCTTATGGAACCGCAACTTCGGATTATGTATTGTCATTACGTTCCATGTTGGGATTTTTGATGCAGATTTTAATCAGTCTTTGCGCATCTACCCTGTATTTTTTGATTTCACCTCTATCGGACGCAACTTCAGAATTGTTGGCAAGAACACAGCCGACCATCTGGGATGTGATGATTGCCATTTGCGGTGGTATTGCCGGCATTATCGGTGTCACCCGTAAGGAAAAAACAAACGTTATCCCCGGTGTCGCAATTGCAACGGCATTGATGCCGCCGCTTTGTACCTGTGGATACAGCATTGCACATGGTCAATGGAAAATGTTGCTGGGAGCGGGATATTTATTTGCTGCTAATTCCTATTTTATTTATTTGTCGGCTCTTATTATCCTGATTATTCTGGGCGTGCCCAAGGTAAAAAATATTGATCCCAAACGTGCAAAAAAAAGGAAACGTGCTTTAATCAGAAATACCATCATCATGATTTTGCCAAGTATTTTGGTTGCTTATCTGATGTTGCAGGAAGCTACGGAGGATGAAAAGACGTTAACCGGTTTTGAAACAGCCATAGACATCGAAGAACTGACGGATGAAATGACTGTTCTCTTCCCGGAAATAACCGGTATTTCCATCGGACAGCTCGAGGAACTGGATGAAGAGGGCAATCCGGTACAGAAAAAAGTGATTATGCTGGAAACCGATGCCGACCCGGAAACGGAAGAATATCAGCAGGATGCTGCACAAATCAAGAACTGGCTGGCGGCAAGATATGAAGATTATGTGGTTGAGATAAAATAACGGACTAAAGTGCCGAAAGCCTGTATTTATGCGGGGGTCCGATATAAAGGAGAAGAATGGTATATAAAAATGAGCAGAAATCTTACGACTTTGTGTTACATAGAAAAGGATCACCAATATCTGATGTTACACAGAATCAAAAAAGAACAGGATATTAATAAAGACAAATGGATCGGTATCGGCGGACATTTTGAAGAAGATGAAACACCCGAAGAATGCCTTTTACGTGAGGTAAAGGAGGAGACGGGGTTAATTTTAACAAAATGGAATCTGAGGGGAATTATTACCTTTATGTCCGATGAATTTCACACGGAATATATGTTTCTTTATACTGCCGATGCTTTTACGGGAGAACTGGCAGAGTGTGACGAGGGTGTGTTGGAATGGGTAGACAAATCGGAAGTTTTTCATTTGCCAATCTGGGAAGGCGACAAGATATTTTTCAAATTGCTGGAGACTTCTTCGGAGGTTTTTTCCTTAAAACTGCGATATGAAGGAGAAAAACTGGTGGAAGCGGTTTTAAACGGCAAAGAGGATCTGATAAGGAGATAAGAATGATACGTAACATGCGAAACGAAGAATTTGATTTCGTTTTCTCTTTTATGGAAAAAAGCTTTCCGTTAGATGAATACAGACCTTATGAAGAGCAGAAAGCATTGCTTTCTGACAAAAGATATACCTGTTATGTTTTGACTGATGTTGAAACCGATGAGATACAGGGATTTGCCATGATCTGGCGATTTAATGATTTTGCTTTTATCGAGCATCTGGCAGTAAATCCCGAATTGCGAAACCAGGGTTTGGGCGCTACGCTGCTAAAAGAACTTGAGGCGTTATTGGATTGCACGATATGCCTGGAAGTGGAATTGCCGGAAACGGAAATGGCAAAGAGAAGGATTGGTTTTTATCAACGCAACGGCTTTTTCTATAATGATTATCCCTATGTGCAGCCACCGATATCACAAGGTCGCAATCCCATTGATCTGCGCATTATGACATGGGGGAAAGAAATCTTAGAGGATGAATTTTTGCATATGAAGACGCTGATACACAGAGAAGTTTATAAAGTCTGATTATGTGAAAACGCGAATAATATAACCTGAAAAATGCAAAATAGTTAATGGTACAGTATTTCAAAATGCAGTAATGCAAATGATACCATATTCTAAAAATACAAGAACGAAAATGATACAGTATTCTAAAAAAAGGTATAGCAAATAGCATAATATAGGAGAGATGTGGGCATGGCAGAATTAATGAAAAATATTAATAAAGCAGAAGTATTAAAATTGAAGGATGAAATTGCTTATGGACAAGGACAGGTAGTCAGCAAGACCCTGGTGCAAAACGAGGCAGTCAGTGTAACACTCTTTGCTTTTTGGGAAGGGGAAGAAATCAGTACTCATGAATCAAAAGGCGATGCTTTTGTGACTTGTATTGATGGAGTCGGAGAAGTGACCATCGATGGAGTAAACTATGAACTGACAGAGGGCGATTCGATTGTTATGCCTGCAAATCATCCGCATGCAGTCAGAGGCAAGGAGAATTTCAAAATGCTTTTAGTGGTTATTTTCTAATTTCCTTTTTGGAGACAACCCCCTTTTTTCATTGCCTTTTTTTAGAAAATGATATAAAGTATTTGCGAAAGATATAAAATGAAAGAAACAAAAAGAATAAAGAGGGTTTTGACATGCTAAAGCAATTATCAATTTATGCAGAAAATAAAAAAGGAAATCTGCAGCATATCACAAGAATTCTGGCAGATGAAAATATCAATATCTGGGGATCTGTAACCAATGACAGTGCGGAGTATGGGATTATCAGAATGGTTGTTTCCGATGCAGAAAAGGCAAAAGATGCTTTGGAGAAAGAAAATTTCCTGTGCCGCTTAACGGATATTATCGGTGTTGAAATGGATGATGAGGTAGGAAATTTAAACCGTTTGCTTCAGACACTATCCGAGAGTAATATTAATGTAGATTATATTTATCTGTCTTTTAACCGCGAATCCGGAAAGCCGGTTTTGGTATTCCATGCGGATGAGACCGCAGAAGTTGAAGCTTGCATTGCGGCAAAAGGGTATAAAGTGGTGTAATTTCATGGTGTAATTTCAAAAAAAGGGTTGACACAACAACCAAAAAAAGATAGAATAACACTTGCGTGCAGGAATGGCGGAACTGGCAGACGCGCAGGCTTCAGGTGCCTGTGGTAGCAATATCGTGAGGGTTCAAATCCCTTTTCCTGCATCCAAATGGAAAACCTATATACGCGGAAGTGTCGGAACTGGCAGACGAGCAAGACTAAGGATCTTGTGGCTATTGCAGTCGTGTGGGTTCAAGTCCCATCTTCCGCACTGGTTGAGAAATCTCTCAAACCTTAATTTATAAGGCTTTGAGGGATTTTTATTTTGAGTAAAATGGTATGTGATTTTCTGTTTTGGGGACAATATAAAGGTGAATAAATATCTTTTTTATTATACTTTACCTTTGCTCTTAAAAACGATATAATTTAAGCATAAAAGTAATGGAGGCTGTAAATGTTGCTATTCCGATAATTCTCTTGTGGATTTTGATAATTTGGCAGATCACAAAGGCATTACCGATAGACGGTTGCCCCAAATATAGTAATTAAAAAATAATCGCTAGTTTGTTAGGCTCGGCGATTATTTTTTATGTGAAATCTTGTAAACAAGACCGATGATAGTGACAATAAATGCTGGTGACAGATATAGTGGTCTAAAATGCGCAGGCTTTTTTTGCATATTCTTGTAAAAAGGAGAGCTTGTAATATAAAATCAAATAGAACTAAAAAATAAAAAGGAGTTGTTTTAAATGGCTCATACCAGTTGTTATAATAAACATAGTATGTGGAATGGGGATGGAAAACCGGTTGTTTATGCATATAGGATTGGTTTCTTGGTTGAGTATATGAATAGGCATCCGGACTTTAAATTGTGTGTGCCTACAACTGAAGATGAATATGGATATGATTTGTTTGATGTAGAAGATGAACTTGCTGATGAATTTCCCAAGGATAGTCTTGACATCTGGTATTGTGATGAATGTGGATGTCTGGTTGTTTTTTATTCGGATTCCAGAGCTGATTATACACCGATAAAAGATTTGTCACAGATCTCATATGAAGATATTAAGGAATGGACAGATTATATAGCATGTAGGGAAAAAGAATTCGAAGAGTTTCAGGACTATTACGAAGAAATGAACCCTGTAGATGCGGCAATGAATTTTCAGTTTCAATACAGATATAAAGTATCTGTTGATATGAAGTATATATATGGTTATGATTCAAATTATAACATAGTGCACGGGTTTGAGTTGAAACAAGATAGAGTGTTGAAAACTGATGTGCGTTTTTAGAACTGTTTGGAAAGTATTAGGAGAGCGTAGAAAATGAAACGAGAAAAGATAGCTTGTAATTGCAAAAATATTACTTATGGAATGATTGAGGATGCAATCGCAAATGGTGCTTCCTCGTATGAAGAAGTGGAAGAACTGTTAAAATTTGGCACAGGCTGTGGACAGTGCAAGGAATTTATTCATTTCTTGATTCGGGATATTCTTGAAGAGCAGGGAAAAGGGGGTTGATAATTTGGTTGATAATGAAGGCTGTTTGATGGGAAGAATAATCGTTATTCTTCCCAATTTTTGTGCTTAAATAATAAAACGGGGCAAAAACAAAGAAATAATTATTAAAAAACGGGGCAAAATATATGCAATACAAATTGAAAAACGGGGCAAAATGATATATAATCTATTTGGAGGTAAGAGTTCATGTTTAGAAAAGACTCAATTACAATAAAAGAATGGCTGGAAAATTCTAATAAAGCCCTATTAGTAACCGGCGCCAGACAGATAGGAAAGACCTGGCTAATCAGAGATGAGATTGATAAAAGCGGATTAAAGAGATTCGAAATCAATTTTATTGATCAGCCGGATATGGTAAATTATCTAAATGCTGAAATGAGTGCAGAGGATTTTCTGGTTAAATTAAAAATGATTATGCCCGAGGAATATAAAATACACGAGACTGTTGTCTTTTTTGATGAAATACAAAAATGTCCGGAAATTGTGACAAAGATAAAATTTCTCGTTGATGAAGGCAGTTTTAGATATGCAATGAGCGGATCTTTGTTAGGAGTTGAACTCAAGGGTATTTCATCCGCTCCGGTTGGATACTTATCGATTATTAGAATGTATCCAATGGATTTTGAAGAGTTCATGATAGCAAATGGTATTTCAAAAACAACTTTAGATATGCTTAAGGATAAATTTGAGACATGTCAGCCGGTAGATGATTTTATTCACCAGAAGCTTTTGTCACTATTCTTTGTGTATCTCATTGTTGGGGGAATGCCTGACGCTGTTAAAAAGTATATTGAGACAAAGGATATCCGTGAGGTTGATAAGATTCAGCGGGATATTGTGGAACTGTATAAGGAAGATTTCTCTCAATACGAGCATGAAGATAAAAAACTTAAGCTGAAATCAATATATGAGATAGTGCCGGCTGAACTGAACAAACAAAATAAGAAGTTTGTTTTTACAATGCTTGACAAGGAACTCAAATTTGACAGATATGAAAACAGCTTTTTATGGCTGAAGGATGCGGGCGTAGTCATACCGGTTTATAATGCTGATTCTCCAGTAATACCACTTTTAGCGAGCAAGAGTAGCAATGTGTTCAGACTCTTTTCAAGTGACATTGGGTTGCTTACAAGTGCTTATCCGGCAGAAACAAAGATAGAGTTAATCAGTCAAAATGGAGAAGTAAACAATGGCGCTCACTTTGAAAATGCCGTTGCACAGCAATTGTTAGCGAATGGATTTGAACCGTATTTTTGTAAAAAGAAAAACGTGGGGGAATTGGACTTTTTGATTGAGATGGGAGGAAAGGTTGTTCCTATTGAGGTTAAGTCCGGCAAAAATTATAAGTCCCATAAAGCTTTGGACAATTATTTGGATGTTTCGGAATATCATCTTGAGAGAGCATATGTATTCTCAACTTCTAATGTGGAAAAAGAAGGAAACATCATATATCTTCCAATATATATGAGTTATCTTTTGAAGGAGCCTAAAATAGAACAGTTAATTGTGAATCTGGATATTTCCGGTTTGTAGATATTTATAAGATAATTTACACCAATACGCTATCCTTTTTTGTGAAATTTTTTGACATATTCATAGCAGGGTGCTAATATAATTATAAAAAGGTGCTACCGATAGACGGTTAGCCCTGATATGATTGGTTAAAATAACCGCTTAGTCTGGCAGGACAATGGGCGGTTATTTTTGTGTCTTGTGGCATCCGATGGTATATCCAAGGCCGAAACAGGTCAGACATAAGCTGATAACTGCAATCAGACCTTCAATAGTCAACATAAGCATCCCCTCCTTTATCAAGATTTCCGTCAGACAAGCTGGGGATTTCTATGTAAACAGAGGGTCACAGTCCCTCTGGAGAAGGACTAACCGCCTACCGTGAATGGCAGCACCCATAAAAGTAGTGTAGCAGAATAATTAAACATATACAACAGAAAAAGAACAACTAATAAACGAAATGACGATAGAAAGATTTGATAAGGTATTAGTATTGTAATATAATGTATGGAAATATGGTAATTGTCGTGGCAAAATTGAGAGAATACGTCCGACAGTTAAAGAATCATTTTAATTTTATCATAGTTAAAAATAATTATATCATTTTGGGCACAAATGATATAATTGAAAGTGAGGCTGTTTGATGGGAAGAATAATAATAGTTCTTCCCACTTTTTTGTGTTAATCAAACAGAAATATTATAAAATAACATAAAAAATTGAAAAGTAACATAAAATATGTTATTATAAACAAAAATATGTTACAAGGAGACGCCATATGAAAAAGCAATTAGAGAAGTATTTCGGCTGCAAAGTAAAAATAGCAGAATATAAAAATAAATTACCATTGCCGATTTTTATGACTATGCGTGATATTACGATGGTTGAAATATATGGTGTTAGCTTTGCCATAATAGATGTAATGAAGGAAGCGGAGCTAAGTGTTGCTGCCATGAAAAAGCAGAAGGTAAAGTATGAGGAAGCATTGCAGTGTCCTGTAGCATATAAAATAGTGCTAAATAGCGTATCCATGAGAAATGCTCTGGTGAGGAGTGGAGTTCCATTTGTGGATTTGCCGGGAAATGTATTCTTACCATTTATGGGAATCGTATTGCAGGATGTGTATCGCAAACAGCTTGTCAAAACAGATAAGATGATGCCGGCAACGCAGATGGTGTTCTTGGAACTTTTATATATGGAGGATGATGAATCTGTGTTAAAAAGCAAAGTTGCGAACAAGCTGAATCTTACCAAAACGTCTATTACAAGGGCAACAGCCCAATTAGAGGAAATGGGACTCATCCGGCAGGTTAAATCAGGGACAGAGATTGCGATTAGGAGGAATTACTCACGCAAAGAGTATTATGAGAATGCAAAAGCATATTTGGTTAATCCGGTTCAAAAAGAAATTACAATTATGCGATATGAAGCAACCTTTGAATCATTTAGCGCAGGTGAAACCGCTCTTAGCCAAAAGACAGAATTGAATCCACCAAGAATAGAGGAACGCGCAATCTACAAGGGTGAGGAAGTTGTTGATCAGTTGGAAATTGTGGATGCCAGATTCGAAGACCCTGACGACTGCTTGAAGATACAATTATGGAAGTATAATCCTTCTTATTTTGCAAGAGAAGGGCGTGTTGATCCTGTTTCACTGGCATGTACATTCAAAGGTAACGAAGACGAAAGAATAGAAATGAGTGTTGAGGAACTGTTGGAGGAATTATAAATGGTACCCGGAATAGACTCTTTTAGAGAAAAATTTAAAGATTATACGGATTATTACACTATTATCGGTGGAACTGCCTGTGATATTTTGCTCACAGAGGCCGATCTACCATTTCGAGCAACAAAAGATATTGATATGATCCTGATTATGGAGGATAACTTCCCAGAATTTGCAGATATATTTTGGGAATACATAAAAGAAGGAGGTTATAAGTGCGGATGGAAGAATGAAGATAATATGCACTTTTACCGTTTCACAGAAGGTAAACTCGGTTATCCTACTATGATTGAGTTGTTCTCAAGAAAGCCGGGTTATCATCTTGAAATAGAAGAGGGAATCATTCCGATTCATATTGATGATGATACTTCCAGTTTATCAGCGATTCTTCTGAATGATGAATTCTATAAATTTATGATGTCCGGACGCAGAGTGGTTGATGGTATTGGTGTTCTGGGAGCAGAGCATCTGATTCCATTCAAAATGTATGCGTGGATTAACCTTTTAGAACGAAAGAGAGCCGGCGAGCATGTCAATGAAAAGGATCTAAAGAAGCATAAGTACGATGTATTTCGCTTGCTGCAGATTGCCACATCAGGAATAAAAGTCGAATCAGAAGGGCTGGTGAAAGAAAGTATTTATAGATATATTGAGGAAATCAGTGCAGTAGATGAATCGGAAGTAAGACTTTTGCAGATGGGAATGCCTTTTGATAGAGATAGGGGCGTGGAGTTGTTGAAGGAGATTTATTTGTAAGCAATACTGTTATAAATCTGTCTATATATCAATTTTTGCGAAGTGCTAAATTCTGACTTTGGGGATGCTATTGAATATATTCCAGTTGAACAATAGCAGGGGAATAAGTTCATGTTTTGGAATGCAATAAGATGTAAGGTCGTAGTGAAAAAGAAGATAAATATGATTCTTATATTGGAGACATTATATGGAATTATTGTCAATTAAATGGCTTGTTCCAGAAGATGCTAAGAAACCAACTGTTTCTTGTATCGCAAGGGAAATTCAGATATCGAGTTCTTTGGAATACTAGAAAAGAATATGCGTCCGGTCTATGACTCGGCAAGGCGTCAGGGCTATGATGTGTGGGATAAAAGGTTTACCGGATGAAACAATAAACAGAATAAAAGTAAAAAGGGGAGGAAACAACATGGACTGGATGGATTTCAACCACGACGGAAAAGTGGATGCAATGGAACAATATATGGGTATGGAATTGCTCTGCAGCAGCAAAGAGGAGCATGAGGCATTGTTTGGCGATGCCGGAGATTTTGATGATGAAGATGAAGAGGACGAGGACGATGACATCGATTCTGTCGATTTTGATTCCGACGACTTTGATTCGGATGACTTCTAAGCAGCAATGATGGGAGAATATAATGAACATACAAATATTCGGCACAAAAAAGTGTAACGACACAAAGAAAGCCCAGCGTTATTTCAAGGAGCGGGGCATCAAGTTTCAGTTTATTGATTTAAGCGAAAAGGAAATGAGCAAAGGTGAATTCCGCAGCGTCAGCCAGAAAGTAGGCGGTATCAATGCAATGATCAATGAAAATTGCAAAGATAAGGATGCCTTGGCATTGGTAAAGTATATCTCAGAGGATGAACGGGAAGAGAAACTGTTAGCAAATCAACAAGTCCTAAAGACTCCCATTGTGCGAAATGGAAATCAGGCCAGCATTGGATATGCACCGGAGATTTGGAAAAACTGGACATAGTATAATAAAAATAAAGTGATTGCTTTTATTGCGTTAATAACGATAAAACTATTTATTTGCTCTTGTTGCTTCTTTATACTTTACTACTATTGCAAGGTATATTCATAAGAGAAAGTAGAACTGCCTCTTTTATCTTCGTTGAGAGGATTTCCTTTATAATAGTTCATTGCTACGTAATCCATTGCACGAGCAACATTGTCATAACAAGAATTGGCTGCATACTCATCCACTCCAGGAAGCTTTCTTGCATCTAAAGCAGAGAGTTGAACAATCGGTGTATTGAGTGATGATAAATAGTCACGAATTATTAATGCCATTGATTTATATTTGTACATAAGTCGAATATCTCCTTTTTTCAAAATTATACTTTGTGAAAGACTATTTGTACAGAGTATGTGCGCAAAAATCGTTACAGAAGGCGATAGAGTAATTTTTATGATTTGACGGGAGTGAATTATATTTTGGGAAGAAAAGAAAAAGTATATGAGTACTGTCTAAAAAGAAATGAAAAGATTACAGCAATGGAAATAATTAAAGCATTATATCCGGGCAAGGAACAACCATACATAAATACAGTTATCAATGAACTTGTGTATGAGAAGAAACTTGTTAGGATAGATACCAGACCCTATACGGTACATGTTCCGAAAGATGGAGAAATAATTGGACCGGTAACAGATTATTCGAGAGGACCTATGCGTACCGGGAGAAAGCATAAGTCTGAGAATATAAATAAACCGTGTGCAGAGGAAGTAGAAACATATCTTAAGAAATGGGAAGCGCTTGAAAACTATCGTTTGCAGGAGATCGCGTTAGATAAATTATTTTTTTATACATATCCGCAGAATCAGCAAATTGAGGATATTCTTGTTAAAGTTGCTACTTTGAATGACTTTTACAGCACGCAAATTTTTTCAGTGTATCCGGTTGCAAAACACATTTTGGATTTAAATATTGACGACCGACTTCAAGAGGGAGATTTGACAATTGTTAATGACATTTCAACTGTTATGATGGAGAACGGAACAAAGAAAAATTTTTATTCTTTCGCTACAAAATATTGCAGTCATCATCAACCGGATAAATATGCAATTTATGATAGCTATGTTGAAAAAGTTTTGCTATATTTTCGAAATGTTGATCATTTTAGTGTCTTTCGTGATACAGAATTAAAATCATATGAGGAATTTAATCGCGTTCTTCGCAATTTCCAACGATATTATCATTTGGAAAAATATACATTAAAACAGATGGATCGATATCTTTGGCTTCTTGGAAAGGAAAAGTTTCCAAGGAAGTACTATAAATAGTGGCATGCAATCTTTGAATACAATTACTCTTTTAACTTTTGGTAATAAATTCTTTGAATGCTTCAAGTTTCATATCGTGCCATGATTTATTATATATTTTTTAAAATATGCTCTTGCAAAGTCTGGGCTTTGATGCTATGATTTTTGAAAAGAGAATATTTCTATTTATTCGACAGAGTATTGACGATATTTCGCTTGATATTTCTGATCTGTTTTTCTAACATCAATTCTTAGAATCTTATGCTTTTGAAATTCACAAACAATTTTATAAAGCAGGAGATTTTGGAAAAGACTTGATGTTTAAGATTATGATTATGATCTTAAGATCGTGAGGTTTATAACATTGTAACTTCTTTTGCCATACATGCTCCTGCAAAGAAAGAAGACTGTAAGGAATTTTTGCAACGTATTCTGCAAATCCGTATTCTGGAAATCAGAATTGTAACACCTCAGCAAAGTATCCGAAACCGGAAAGATGGTAAGGGGATCCGACTGGATGTTTATGTACGGGATGACCAGGGCAATTCCTACGATATTGAAATGCAATTGTTAGATACAAAGGAACTGGATTTGCGGAGCAGGTATTACCATAGTGAGATGGATACCTATCAGATTAGAAAAGAGAAGAAATATAAAAATTTAAAAGAATCCATTGTGATATTTGTATGTGGTTTTGATCCGTTTGATGAAAACCGCAGTATATATACGTTTGAGACAATATGCAGGGAAAATACGGATATCAGGTTAAAGGATAAGCGGAAAACCTATTTTGTTTACATCGGTGGAAACCGGGATGGAGTAGCAGCAGATACAATAAAGCTATTAGATTACTTTAAGACCGGAGAACCGACAGATGAATTTACATTCAATTTGCAAAACAGGGTTGAACAGATCCGTTGTGATGATGAGTGGAGGGAAAACCATATGACGTTGGAAATGAAAATGGATGAGATGTTTGATAAGGGAGTAGAGATTGGAGAGCAACGTGGAATGCAACGTGGAATGGCTGAGACAAAACAGAAATTAATAAACAATCTGATGGAGAATATGAACATTACGGAAGAGGAAGCAAAAGAGCGATTGGGAATATGCCCTTTTATATGATGCCCGGGAAGAAGCAATAAATGCGGCAATCAATTGTTTGAATGTAAAGTCCGTAGAGTTGTGCGGTTGATTGAAAAGCTAAATGCAAGACAATATATGGGTAAAATATAAACGTTTCTAAAATCGGCCAAATAGGGGCTTAAAAAAGCATGTCATGATATGAAAAGTAGGGAAAATCCCCTGCTTTTTTATGTTTTCAAGCATGGCAAACAAGCAGCGGTCAAAAAAATTGTAAAAGTAAATGAGACCCCTACTTCAGACAAAATATAGCGTAGCTGTCTGATTTATTCGGATTTATTTTTTACGTTTTAATAACTTAGGTTTTAAGCAAACTTCATCCGCTGGAATCGGAAAAAGTGCGAGGGTTTTTAAAAGTTTTTGATGCTCCTCTTTCTGCATCAAATCAAAAGGTGTCTGATTCTCAAACAGTTCCCTGACAACACTGTTTACATGGCAGGTTATAAGGTGAATGTCCGTATCTTCTAACAAACGAAAACTGGTTCCTTTTGGTAAGATCTGTCGAATAAGAACATGATTCTTTTCAACTCGTCCTTTCTGCCATGAAGCCTGTGGATCGCAATAAAATACACGTGTCCTGCGTGCGCCGTTTTCGGTGAATTCAAGGTGGTGAGAACCTTTGAACTCAACTCCGTTATCGGTAAGGATGACAGGGAAGATCTTACGAAAGGTTTCAATTCCTAACAGCATAGTTAACTTGTCGAATACCGCCAGAACACTTTTCTGTGTACCATCAGGAAGTAGAAAGATAAGCATAAAGTTTGTATCTCTTAAAATCATGGTAAGGAGTACTTTATGGCTGCCTCGTGCACCTTTTACTGTATCCATTTCCCAAATTGGAAGCTTTGGATTTTGCTCCATAAATGACGTGAAATCCGTATAGGAGCGTCCTTTCCGGTATTGATAATCCATTTTCATAACAACGTCATGGGGATGACGTTGACGATATCGAACTTTTTTCGGAAGATCAATATTTCTGACCTGAAAAGCATTCATGTCAATGTAGTTGTAGATAGTTTTTTCTGAAAGGCCGATTTCATCTGCATGTGAAGCAAAAATGTGATTGATAGACTGGCCCTTTGCAATCAACGGTGTCAGAATATCGTTCAGCTCCATAAGGCGCTCTGGACTGGTGCGAATTCCTTTTCTGGTACTACTGAGCTGTTTGACATATTCAGCATGAGCTCTGTGGGCAGTATAATACGCATGATTTCTTTGGCATGTTTTTTCTTTCGGGCAACAGGTACATACATAGGGTGGTTTATCAAGTAACGGGCAATGCAAAGAAATGTAGTCGTGGCAGAAATCATGGCACGAGTATTCCGTACAAGTTTTACAGCGACTAAAACAGGAGTATTTAGTTTCCGTGCTGCAAAGATTACGTCTCAAGCAAGTCCGATAGTGGACACAATCATTGGAGGTATATCGCACACCATTTACGAAACACCGATGATTTTTAACTTCTCGAGAGATTGTTGTAGCAGAGCGATTTAAACATCGGGCAATATATGCAAAAGACATGTCTTGAGCGATATGCTTCTCGATGATGGCTCTGTCAGTTAAGGTTAAATGTTTACTCATAGGGTCTGTTCCTTTCCAATCAGACAGCTAAGAGTATTATCCAGTGGAATTAAAGTTTTTCAATCTTTTTGAAGAGAAGTGTGATATAATAATTAACAGACAAATTTGAATTCTCACTTGAGGTATTTTAAGGGATTTAATAACTGTTATATCTTGTTATAAAAATCTCGGCAAACCATTGAAAATACTAAAGTTTTCGTGGGTATCCTCTCCGTAACATCTTGTATCGTGTTATATCGTTTTATCCTTGGTTATGATCTCTGATAAGGGAAAAAACAAGGGCACAAGATGTCCGGTGGACATCTGCTCTGTGCGGACCGAAGCGGAGCGGAGACAGAAAATCTGGTAACAACTTATAACAAATTATGAAAATGTCAGTTGGAACATGATGAGATGCTTTTAATGCAATTACAGGAAAGGATAGATAAGATGAGATTGGTATATGCAGAGTATAACCCACAGGCAAACAGTTGATGTAACCACATTTGAGAATTACATTTTACGAATTGATTGTAATAAGGAGGAGGATGGATTGAAAACGACACCTTGTTCGCAGAATTCGCTCAATGCATTGGCAATAGATGAACCACCTGAATATGCTCGACTTGCATTAGATGAAGAAATGCAGGCGTGGTTGGAGGTCTGGTAAGGTTATATTTTTAAAATATGTGGCAGAGCGATAAAAAAGTCGAGCAACCTTTTGGTTAAAATTTGAAAATGAAGTTAAAAAAGGTTGCTATTCGAATATATGTTTGGTAAAATGAGATTGTGGAAAGTACCCATGACAGGGTGGTAGCCTCCCGAGTTTATGATACCGGTTCGCCGGAATACATAGGAAGGGAGGTGGCGCCGATGATGACAGCTTATGAAATCATTACGATTTTTTTAGGAATATTGGCATTGCTAATATCCTTTGGAAGCTTAATTGTTGCGTTGCTTGCCTTTCTCGATAAGAGAAACAAGCACAAATAAAAATGCCTATCCTGTCTGCCAACAGGATAGGCGGTGTCCATAAGGACATTTGATACCTAAACTCGGAGCATCCACCTTTGGAGTGGGTGCTTTCTTTTTGTATAATTATAATAACACTTACGCTAAAATAGTTCAAGTGTTTTTCGAAATTAGGTGGAAACACGGAATTTTATAGGAATTTACTTGTAGCCTGATGAGGGATTGAAGCTACTAAAGGATGCAGAGCTTGTCATGGAATATAAAAATAAAAATTTTGTTTATTATGAAATCAACACAACGGTATTTGATGAGTTGATTTTATGGGTTGAACAGTTTGGAGGTAGGAGTAAATGAAAAAAACTATGTGGATATTATCAATAATTTCCATTGTTCTAACAGCGGTTGCGTTACAGTTTATGCCGGATTTGGTTCCCATGCATTATAATGCAGCAGGTGAAATTGACAGATGGGGTTCAAAATATGAGAATTTTATTTTCCCTATACTCATTATTGTTTTTGCATTGTTTTGGCATTTACTTATCTTGTATTATGAGATAAAGTCAGCTAAAACAACGATTGAGAAAGAATGTGCAGAGATATTATCCAATATAAAGGTTTTAAAAATAGTGGGTGTTTCTGTGACTTGTATGTTTGTTGTTATGCAAGGATTTTTCCTCTATAGTGCCTATGTGGAAGCTAATATTAATGCGACATCTGCTTGTATGGATATCGGCAAACTCACTTGTATTCTGAGTGGTGCACTTCTTATTGTGATAGGAAATTTCATGCCAAAAACAAAGAAAAATCCAGTAGTTGGAGTTCGTGTGAAGTGGAGTATGTACAATGATACGACTTGGATGAAAAGCAACCGATTTGGTGCAGTTGCCTTGATGATAACAGGAGTGCTGATAGTTATGACATCAGTATTTGTAAAGGAAAATGTTGCATTGCTTTGCGTGATTGCCTACATAATTGCTGATATGTTCTTTACACTAATTTACTCATATAGGGTTTATAAGAGAGAATTGAAAAAAAAGAATCAAGGTGTATAATGGATGTACGATTCAAAATTGTAAGAGGTTAAGCGTATGGGAAAAATAATTGGTGCAATAGTTTTTGGTCTAATTGCGATTGCTTGTTTCGTTGGAAGTTATTTTCAATTCAGGGAAAAAATGCGGTTGATGTGCTGATAAAAACAGGGTGGATATTTTATATTGTAATAGCCATTGTATTATGTGCGATTATTTAATTATGGGATATTTGTGTATTTAATTATTTGATCGGAAATACAGACAATCATATTAAGAATCTTTCTTTGTTGTATAGCGAAGATTTAAAAAGTGTTCGGCGGAATTGGGAAGGGATGCAAACCTAAAAGAAATGAGGAAAGTTATGAAGAGATATTTTACTTTATTTAACTTAATAATCTGCCTTTTTACCATAACTGCTTGCGTAGATGACGGTTTGCGTAAAGCGCCCTACACTGCGGATGAAATGGAGACATATCTGGAAGAAAAATATGAAAAAGATTTTGTTGTACTGTCTAGGACGGAGCATTATGATAGTTATTTTGAAACTCTTCAGATGGTAGAATATGAAATTCAATGTAAACAAGATGTAGAAGATACATTTACTGCTATTGACCGACACGATGGTGGAACGGCAGGGTGGAATGTAACGGATAAATATAGGTCGGAATAACTATGGTTTCCAATTGAGAAGAAACTTTTAGTAATACATAGAGATAAATTGAAGTTGCAGGTGACTAAAGGATATAAAAAGGACTAGGAATAGACGCGGTATTAAAGATGAAGAGAGAATGTTTGGCATCAGCAATATATATTATTACCGATGTGATTGATGAAAAAGGCTGGAATCTTGGATGGAATGGTGACATTATTGATTCTTCAATTGAACATCTGGTTAAGGTTATTGCAGAAAATCTATAATATGGTTTAGTTCATGAAATTGAAATTTTATCTTTGAAAGTAAAGCGAGTTACCCTTTGAAAGGATAATAGAAGATGAATTTTTAAGCGAGCAGGAGAAAAACAGAAAAAGGAGAACAGGGTATGAGTGTACTTGTATTAAATACATTATCTGAGTATAATGACGAAGTTTTGGAATTGCAAAATCAGATATGTGCACAATCTGAGGGCAGTGAGGTTGTTTATACAAGAGAAATGAAAATATCGCATTGTATTGGTTGCAATTATTGTTGGTTGAAGACTCCAGGAGTCTGTGTAATCAAAGATGACTATGAGATTATTTTAAAAAAAATTTTGCAACATGAGAAGATTATCTTCATTACAGATACAAAATTTGGATTTGTATCTTATCAGACGAAGGATTTGTTAGATAGAATTTTGCCAATTGCAACAATGTATTTACAGTTTGTAGATGGTCAGATGCGACATGTACCTCGATATGATATCCGTCCCCAGATGGGAATTATTTATAGGGGAAATGCAGAACATGAATATCTTGAAAGATGGATGGAGAGAACAACACTTAATTTTGAAAGCACATCTCTTGGGGTATTTTCATTAGAAGAAGGAAGGGGGATTCTTTCATGCATTTAGTAATAATTAACGCAAGCCCTCGTGTGGAGACTAAAAGTAATACAGCCCGAATTATCCGCACCTTTGTTCGGGGATATGAGGTCAGCGGAAACACAACAGAAGTTTGGCATTTGTCAGATAAAAAGCAGTGGACAGGTGCTAAAGAAGCATATGAGAATAATGACAATGTTTTATTTGCGATTCCTTTGTATGTAGAGAATGTGCCGGGGATCATGTTGGAATTTTTAGAAACTTTGCAACCGAAAAAGGAAGCTGGCACGAAAATGTCCTTTATATTACAGGGAGGTTTTGCTGAAGCTAGCCAGCTTCGATGTGGAGAGGCATATTTGGAAATGTTACCGTTATATTTAAATTGTGAATATAATGGAACGTTGATAAAAGGGGATAATTTTGGTCCTTCCTGGGTGCCGGAAAAAATGGCAGAGAAGATGGTGGCACATTATGAAAAGATGGGAAGAACTTTTGCAGAGAAAAGAACTTTTGACAAAGAAGAAGTAAATGAATTTGCTGCCCCAGAGTACTTTTCGGAACAAGAGATTCGACAACATAAGCGTATCGGTAGATGGATGCAGAAAGCATTATTTCGCTATATAGCGAAGCGGAATGGATGTAAGAAGCCTCTTGATGATAAACCTTATCAGAGTTGAAAACACGCGATTATTTGAATTCTCACTTGAGGTATTTTAAGGGATTTAATAACTGTTATATCTTGTTATAAAAATCTCGTCAAACCCTTGAAAATACTAAAGTTTTTGTGGGTGTCCTCTCCGTCACATCTTGTATCGTGTTATATCGTTTTACCCTTGGTTATGAACTCTGATAAGGGAAAAAAAGGGCACAAGATGTCCGGTGGACATCTGCTCTGTGCGGACCGAAGCGGAGCGGAGACAGAAAATCTGGTAACAACTTATAACAAATTATGAAATAAGTGGAGTATGTGCCATTATGCACATACTCCATATTTTATTGTTGACAAAGGATAAAATATAATGTATGTTATATAACAAGAATTATAAAAAAGGGGGTAGCTATGCCGCCAAAAGCAAAAATTACGAAAGAAATGATAGTAGATACTGCTTTCAAAATTGTGCAAAAAGAGGGAGCAGACAAAGTGACTGCACGAAGTATTTCAGAGCAATTAAACTGTTCTACACAACCAGTGTTATATTATTTCTCAACTGTTGAAGATATTAAAAAAGCGGTGTATAAAAAGGTGGATGAGTATCATTCCGCTTACATTATGGACACAGAGATAGCTTATGAAAATCCTATGCTGGCAATTGGAATGAACTACATTAAATTTGCAATAGATGAAAGAAATCTATTCCGTTTTTTGTTTCAGTCAAATGAGTTTTCAGGAGTTAGTATGTTAGATTTGTTGGAAACAGAAGAACTGTTACCGATTCTTGCTGTGCTGCAAAATGAGTTGGATATGTCACTGGAAGATACGAAGGAGGTTTTTAGTACCTTATTCATCTTCGCCCATGGGTATGCCAGTTTATATGCGAATAATACAATGATTTATGATGAGTTGAATGTAATGAAGGCACTCGAGAAAATATTTTATGGGGCAATTTACGCTACGAAGGAGGTCGAAAATGAGGAAGATATATAATAAGAATGAGTTGAATTTTGCTTTGATATGGATAGGTATTTATGTTGTGTTGATGAGTGTTGGAGACAGCATTTCCGGAACAATAGGAATTGCAAAGATTTTGACTGCACCGATTTGTATTATATTAACACTTATCGTGTATCTGTGGATCCGTAAACATAACTTAAAGGAAAAATATGGTCTTTGTTCATTTGACGTAAATGTAAAGGAATATCTGTACTTTATTCCGCTTGTATTTTTGGCATCTACCAATTTATGGTGGGGATTTAAGTTGAATCTTACAGTAGCTGAATCTGCTTTATACGTTATAAGTATGTTGTGTGTGGGTTTTTTGGAAGAAATTATTTTCAGAGGTTTTTTGTTTAAAGCAATGTGCAAGACTAATATAAGGCGAGCGATTATTATTTCCAGTGTTACATTTGGATTTGGTCATATTGTGAATTTACTTAATGGAAGGGATATTCCGGAAACATTGATGCAGATATGTTATGCAGTTGCCATTGGATTTCTTTTTACAATTATATTTTATAAAGGAAAAAGTCTTTGGCCTTGTATCATTACACATAGTGTTATTAACAGTTTAAGTGCATTTGCAAATACAGAAGATGCACCGATATGGCATGGTATAGCGGGTAGCTTCTTTTTGTGTGTGGTATCATTAGCTTATGCGGTATATATAATCTATAAGACAAAGGAAGAGAAAGAATAGAGAAGTTCTTGATGGAACTAAATGTCTGTTTACGAGCATATTTGCTTTTCGGTATAGGACGAAATACCCAGAGTACAAATCGAAGATTTGTGCGAAGGGTGTATTTCGCTCTGTGAGACAAAGAGAATGCTTTTGGTCTGAATATAAAAAGATTATGAATTTTTAGAAATTCATTGACAAAAGAAATGCATTTGGTACAATAATATTAGGGGAGAGTCCTGCCAATAAGTGGACATTCAAAAAGCGTTAGGGTCGCTACGGTGACACTACATTCAAGGACTATGGAAACATAGTCCTTGAAATATTTTAAAGGAGAAATGAATGATTAGGGCACCATTAGAAGTATATCGTATTGATATGAAATACATCAGAAACTTACATAATATAGATGATAGAGTTTTATCAGTATCGCCACAGATTGGTAAGGACGAGCGTCCTTTTCTTGGAGTACTTGTTATTTGTAATGAACATAAGTATTGTGTTCCCTTATCTAAGCCAAAGAAAAAGCACGAAAGAATGAGAGATAAGATTGATTTTAAGAGAATTGTATATCATGGGGAACTGATAGGCGTTTTAAATTTTAATCTTATGATACCGGTTGAAGATGTATTGATTCAGAAGATAGATACGAAGATTCGTAAGCATGATAATGCAGATACAAGAAAAAAAAGGAATTACTGATAAAAGAATTAGAATGGTGTAATGAGCACGCCAGAGATTTGACAAATACAGCTAATGTCTTATATGCGAAATATGTATCGGGTGAAAATTTTTCAGCTAGAGAGCAGTGCTTAGATTTTAAAAGAATGGAAATGGAATGTAAGAAATTTTCAGAAAAGAAAAAATAGTATTTCCCTTATAACTTCCGCATAAGGGAAAAAGCAAGGGAAAAGAGAAGAATACATAGATACCTTTGGGCGGGAAGTCCCGTAAATACTGGAAGGTTGGAGAAAAACATGAATTAATTTGAATTTGTCTAAGAGATAGTATGTGGAAATTACACATTTGTTTGATATAATACTGTTAGACAAATTTGAATATGTAGGGAAGGCAACGACAATGAAAATAATCATTTATGGTTCTCAATATGGAACTGCCAAGCAATACGCAGAAGAACTCGCCAGAAAAACCAGTATTGATGTAAAAAGTTATGAAGATGTTACGGACATAAACCGCTATGACACAGTCATATATGTTGGCGGTCTGTATGCTGGCGGTGTTTTGGGAATGAAAAAAACACTTGCTAAAATGTCGCAATGTCAAAGCAAAAAGATTATCATTGCTACAGTCGGATTGGCAGACCCGATGGACACAGCGAATACCAATAGCATTAAAAACAGCATGAAGAGGCAACTCTCAAATGAACTGTATGAAAATGCACACATCTTCCATCTAAGGGGTGGAATAGACTATTCACGGTTAAGTTTTAAGCACAAAACAATGATGGGCTTGTTATATAGAAAAGCAGTCGGGTTGCCAGAAGAGAAAAAAACTGCAGAGGTAAAGGCTATGATTGAAACATATAATAAGAAAGTGGAATTCGTGGACTTTGATAGCTTAACTGCAATAGTTAATGACATCTAATCCGTCAAACTCCAATTTGTAAAGATGTCAGAATACAAAAGTAATTCCATATAGTAGAGGTATAATTGTAATGAAAAAGAGTATCACAAAAAATGCAATAGTAAGATATTTGATAATATGTTTCTGTATTACATATTTGTCATGGGGATGTGTT
>JAFOEY010000014.1 GCA_017387565.1 Lachnospiraceae bacterium
CAGTCCTCTGCTCTACCGACTGAGCTATCTGGGCGTCTCACGACATTGCCTATTTTACAAGACAATTCAGTTCTTGTCAAGAACAAAATAGCATTTCTGAAATCTCTTTTGTCACTTCCGATACCGGATGTTTCAAAAGCCATGTATTTTCACTCTCCGAAAGCATACCCAGCCGCTTTGCAACGGTAATTTTATTGACAGTATCAAAGTATTCTTTCAACTCTTTGTATGTACCAATATGATCAAGAATGCTTTCCCGATACAACTCATACTCATGTTCGCAGGATGAAATAATCTGCATTGCCAGTTTTAATTCTCCGTTGATATCACTGGCTTCCATCAGAATATCCGGACGCTTTTTGGCGACCTGATAAAAGTAATCTTTTGCCTGCGAAAGTTTCTTTTCCATGATAAAATGCTCTAACCGGGTTTTTACTTCCAGAGTTTCCTTTTTTTCACCCACCATACCAACCATGGATTCATGTACTTTTAGTTGGTTAACGATACAGTACACTTTCAAAAGAAATTCTGATATAAATCCAAAAACACGCTTTCGGTAATCATCATATCCGGTAAAATCCATTTGAGGCTCCATTTCAAAAAAGATGGAAAACAGCCAGTCTACATAGGAATCAAACAGCTCACTTCTACAAATAATCATATTCCCAAAATAGGTTTTATTTTGATGAACCAGATTTTGATATGTCTCATAATAATCCGGATATTTATCCTTTAGAATTTCACCGGCCAGTATTAAATCCTTTAAATTGTGGTCTGCACCAAATCCATCATAATAAGCAGAACGAAGCTCTAAGGTTTTCGTTGTCATCAAATCATACTCTGACAGGATATTCTCAATTTCTTTTGATGAATACACCTTACCGTTTTCATTAATCAGGTATCTTCGATAATGGCAGATTCCTTTGATATCTGCATCGCAACAATTATGAGCTGCCCAGTATAAACCGGTCAGCTCACTGTAATATGGATTTTTTTCTGAAATTTCTATTCCGGTATCATCCCCTATATATCCAAGATCTTTCTTTCCTTTATGTCCCACATGAAGCGGGATATACATGGGATCTTTTGGGGGTTCAAACGGCTTATGGGTACAGACAAAAATATTTGTTTTCATTTATTGCTCCATGGCACTCAGATAGTATACAAATTGCTGAGCCGTACGTCCTGAAATTCCGCCATGGGAAAGCTCCCATTTGTTTGCCTCGGCACGAATTTCCTCATCCGACATTTGAATACCGGCTCTGTGTGCCAACTCAGTTGCAATATGGAAATATTCTTTGGGCGAAGGTTTGGAATAGCTGATGGTAACACCAAAACGATGAACCAATGAAAGCTTCTCCTCCATGGTATCGGATTTATGAATGCCGTTATCAACCTGAACATCGCTTCTGTCGCCCCATGTTTCTTTGATCAGGTGGCGACGGTTTGAAGTCGCATAAATCAAGATGTTTTCCGGTTTTGTTTCAACGCCGCCTTCAATAACAGCCTTCAAAAACTTATATTCTACCTCGAATTCTTCGAATGAAAGGTCATCCATATAGATAATAAATTTATAATTTCTGTTTTTAATCTGGGCAATCACATTGGAGAGATCTTTAAACTGGTGCTTGTAAATCTCAATCATACGAAGTCCCTGATCATAAAACTGATTGACAATTGCTTTGATACTGGTTGATTTTCCGGTGCCGCTGTCACCGAATAGTAAACAGTTATTCGCTTTTTTACCCTCAACAAAAGCTTTGGTGTTATCTACCAATTTCTTTTTCTGGATTTCGTAACCGATTAAATCATCTAACATCACTTTATCCATATTGTTAATCGCCTGGAAGGTAATATGTCCGAATTCATCCACATTTCCGATGCGGAATGCTTTATTCAGCCCAAACATTCCCACACCGTAGTCTTTATAAAATCCGGTTACATATTCAAAAAAATCATCTTCATTGTTAGCACTCGCTAACTTCTTGCTCAATGCCTGAACCTTTTCGCTGACATTTTTATTGTACATTAGCTCAGGTTTTCCAATGGCATGATAATCGGACAGCGTGGAAAAACAGTCAATATCCAGCGCTTTTTCCAGATAAGAAAAGTCATAATGGAATAAATTCATAAATGCCTTAAAGTCATTTTTTGCAAAGTGATTGACACTGCCGTTCTGCGCGCCGGTCTTTTCGCAAGTAATACTGAAAGGATTTTCATCCGTAATCAAAAGATAGGTCAGATAGTTCTGCCATAGATTGTCATCAAATCCGTAATCTGTTGCAATTACCAGTATTTTCTTGATTTGCTGGTATATGCGTGTAATCAGAATATCCTTATTATAATCCTGGGATTTGACCTGTGCACAAATATCTGCAAGCTCCATCAGGATGCAGTCCTTTGGTAAATCCCCGTATATGATTAGTTTTGAAATAATCTCGTTCATGTTCTATCCTCAATATAACATTTTGTTATTCTATCATTTTGTCATTCTGTCATTCTGCCATTTTGTCAGTTTGCCATTCTGTCAGTTTGTCAATTTGTCATACTGTCAGTTTGCTATTTGCCATTCTGCCATATTTTAATATCCGGGACAAAAGCATGACTTTATGACCCGGATATTACATATCAGTGACACATCAGCTCTTTAAGAAGCCTCTTCAAACTGGCTGTTATACAGTTTAGCATAAAATCCGTTCTTTTCCAACAATTCCTCGTGCGTACCCTGTTCGATAATATCTCCGTCTTTCATAACCAAAATCAGATCAGCATCACGTATGGTAGAAAGTCTGTGCGCGATAATAAAGCTGGTTCTTCCTTTCATCAGGTTATCCATTGCCTTTTGGATTCGTATTTCCGTACGTGTATCAACGGATGAGGTAGCCTCGTCCAGAATTAAGATTTTATTGTCTGCCAAAATAGCCCGTGCAATAGTCAATAGCTGTTTCTGTCCCTGCGATACATTGCTGGCATCCTCATTTAATTCCATATCATATCCACCGGGCAGTGTTTCAATAAAGCGGTGTGCATGCGCTGCTTTCGCTGCGGCAATGACTTCTTCATCGGTTGCATCGAGTCTTCCGTAACGGATATTTTCCATAATACTACCTTTAAACAGCCAGGTATCCTGCAATACCATGCCAAATGCGTCGCGAAGTTCTCTTCGGTTAAAATCTTTGATATTGTGTCCGTCAATTTTAATGGCACCTTCATTGACATCATAGAAGCGCATCAGTAGTTTTACCATGGTTGTTTTTCCGGCACCGGTCGGTCCGACGATGGCAATTTTTTGCCCCTGTTTGATTTCGGCACTAAAATCATGAATGATGATCTGGTCTTCTTTATATCCAAAGTGAACATGCTCAAAAGAGACATTTCCGACAATGTTATCTACGCTGACAGGATTTTCAACTACCTGACTTTCTTCTTCTTCATTCAGGAATTCAAAAACACGTTCTGCTGCCGCAGCCATGGACTGCACCTGATTTGCTACCTGGGCAATCTGCTGTATCGGCTGGGTAAAGTTTTTCACATACTGGATAAATGCCTGAATATCGCCAATCTCAATTGTTCCTTTGATTGCCAGAATACCTCCGATCAAAGCAACTGCTGCATAGCCTAAATTTCCGACAAACATCATGATGGGATGCATCATACCGGATAAAAACTGTGACTTCCATGCCGATTCATAAAGATGATCATTGGTTTCATTGAAATCACGAATGACTTCCTCTTCTTTATTGTATGCTTTTATTACCAGGTGTCCGGTAAAATTCTCCTCCACCTGTCCGTTGATTTCTCCCAGATATTCCTGCTGAGAGCGGAAATATTTTTGTGATTTTTTCATCACGAATGCAATCAGGGAAATGGAAATCGGCAAAATAAAAAGCGCAATTAAGGTCAAAAGCGGCGATATGGAAATCATCATTATCAGAACACCCACCATCGTGGTTACCGATGTAATAATCTGATTAATGCTTTGACTCAAACTCATTCCCAGAGTATCGACATCGTTGGTAATTCTGGATAATACCTCTCCATAGGTCCGGCTTTCAAAATATTTCATGGGCATGCGGTTGATTTTTTCCGAAATTTCTTTCCGCATCCGATAACAGATTTTCTGGCTGATAGTGCTCATGATGTAGTGCTGAACAAAGGTAAAGATGGCACTGAACACATATAAAGCCAGTACAAACAATAAAATCCTGCTGATTCTGGTTAAGTCAATTCCACCTGTTCCTGCGATTTTAGCCATCAGACCGTCTGAAAGAGTTGTGGTTGCTTTTCCCAATACTTTGGGACCCACAACATTGAATACCGTTCCGACAACGGCAAATATCATGACAACGAAAATGGCAAGTTTATATCTTCCGATATAAGCGGTCAATTTACCGATAGAGCCTTTGAAATCTTTTGCCTTTTCTGCCGGCATCATTCCGTGACCGCCCGGTCCGCCGTGTCCTCTTCTCTTTGGAGGTCTGTGATATGTTTTTTGTTCACTCATAATGATGCCTCCTTTTCATTCAGTCCTAATTCTTTGGCCGATAACTGAGATTTAGCAATCTGTTCATATACTTCACAATTTTTGAGTAAGTCTTCATGTTTACCCATTCCGACAATTTTTCCTTCATCGAGCACTAAAATCTGATCCGCATGGATAATGGTACTAATTCTCTGTGCAACAATCAGAACCGTAGAATCCTTGATTTTATCTGCCAGTGCCTTACGAAGTGCCACATCGGTTTTCATATCCAGGGCTGAAAAACTATCATCAAATACCATGATTTTCGGTTTCTTGACGATTGCTCTTGCAATGGCAAGTCTCTGGCGCTGACCACCGGAAACATTACTTCCGCCCTGTGCAATGGCACTATCAAAACCATCCTTTTTTTCTTCTACAAAATCCAATGCCTGCGCAATGGAAGCTGCTTCTTTGATTTCTTCCTCAGTTGCATCATGCTTACCAAATCGGAGATTGGAAGCTATCGTTCCGGAAAACAGAACACCTTTTTGAGGCACAAAGCCTATTGTTTCCCGTAAATCCTCCATCTTCATGTCCCGGATATCCACACCGTCAATGGTAATGGAACCCTCCTTGACATCATAAAAACGTGGTAGCAGATTAACCAGTGTGGATTTACCGCAACCCGTACTTCCGATAATGGCTGTAATCTCTCCGGGCCTTGCTGTAAAGGAAATGTCCTCCAATACATCGGCCTTCGCATTCGGATAGGCAAAGGACACATTTTCATAACGGACAACGCCTTCCCCTACATGGAAGTCCTTAGCATCCGGCTTGTCTGTTAAAGATAAAGGTGTTTTTAACACTTCGTCAATTCGATCTGCTGCAACACCGGCACGGGGCAGCATGATAGAAAGCATCGTTAAAAACAGGAAGGACATGACAATCTGAATCGCATATATGATAAAAGCTGTCATGGCTCCGACCTGCATAGTTCCTAAATCGATTTTTTTCGCAGCCACCCAGGTAATCAAAATCGAAGTTCCGTTCATGATAATCATCATACCGGGCATCATTACAGCCATGACACGGTTTGTGAAAAGCTGTGTTTTCATTAAATCCTGATTGGCTACATCGAACTGCTCTTCTTCTTTCTTTTCTCTGCCAAAGGCACGGATAACGGAAAGACCTGTCAGTATTTCACGGGAAACCAGATTGAGCCTGTCAACCAGCACCTGCATGATTTTGAATTTCGGCATGGCAACCGTAACTAAAAATCCAATCAGACACAACAGACAGGCTACCGCAACCACAATAATCCAGCCCATTCCCGACTGGGTATTGATAACTTTAACTACACCGCCCACACCGATAATCGGCGCATATAAAACCATACGCAGCATCATGATGGTAAACATCTGTACCTGTTGAATATCATTGGTGCTTCTGGTAATTAAAGACGCCGTTGAAAAATTGTCAATTTCCGCATTGGAAAAGCCAATTACTTTTTCAAAAACCTTGTTTCGCAGCTTACGTCCAATATCAGCTCCGACTCTGGATGCAAACAATCCAACCAAAAGAGAGGCTGCTGCCATCAAAAGAGCCATGGCAAGCATTTTCAGTCCGGCCATCAGAAGGTAACGGATTTGTATCGAATCAACCTCCATGCCTGCCTCTTGTTGACAACTCTTGGTAAATTGAAGTGCCATGGATTTGGTTGTATTTTCACCGGTCGTTTCAACCATCTTCTCCACCCCGGCTCTGGCCTGTAAAATCATCTGTTGAATTTGATCCATCGGAATCTCTCCGGCCGCATTTTCAGAAGACGGGGCAGGAATATCCTTCATTTCAGACATACCTGTGGTATCCGAATTCTGCATATTCTGCAGCTGATAGGCAAGCGTAATTGGAATCAGCATATCCGAATCCAACTGTTCCAATTCATCTTCTGAATAGTCAGCTAGATAATAGATTCCGTCCCGGAAAGAATAGCTCTCCTCCCATATCTGTTTCTCATTCTCATCCATCATGTAGGAAAGCATATCATAGGTTTCTTTTGTAACCTGCTGTGGCATAATATGTTCCACACCACCATTGATAATTCCGGTATCAATAATATTAGAAGTCAATTGCGGCAATTCCAGATCGCAATATGCTTGGACAACTAACAAGATAAAAATGACCAGAACGCTTTTCCAATAAGGGATTAAATTTTTGAATATTTTGCCCATACTAGCTCCTTTTTTATCAGTCTTAACAAAAATCATTTTTAAAGAACAAATGACAGGGTGTCACTTACCTTTATTTTTATATGCTATTTAGAAAATAATGTCAACCGAGTTTAGATTCTTTTAATGTTTCTTTTAAATATTTCCTTTTTCTTCCTATATAATAGAACGTATCTTTTTTAAACTTATTGTGGTACTTATTTTTCATATAAAATTTTTGCTTTTCTTTTATTCTATAAAAAACTACAGCACCCAAAAGCATGCTGCAGTTTTATTGTTTTTAAAATCAGATTTCAATTACAAGGGCGGATTTCGATTGTTTTAGGATAAATACCTTTTGACTCCAACATCATAATACGTATAGAAACAATATTAAAAACATCCAAGCAAAATAAAAAATATGACAGGGACAAATAAACAAGGCAACATATTTAATGTTTTGATTTCCTTGATTTTTAAAATGGAAATGCCGGAACTGGCAATTAAGAAACCACCTACGATCGAAATCTCTGTCATCATGTCGGCACTCATAAAGTCACCCAAAAGACATGCCAACAGATAAATGACTCCCTGCCAGCAAAAAAGTACCGGCGCACAAATGGCAATACCAATTCCGTAAGCAGATGCTAACACACAGGAAGTAACCAAATCCAGTGTTGCGTTGGTAAATAAATATGTATGATCTCCATTTAATGCACTATTAATAGGCCCCAGAATGGATAAAGTACCGATACAAAACAGTAAAATTCCGGTCGAAATTCCCTCTCCCAGCCTTCCTTTTCCGGAAAAAGACTGTGTCAGCTTTTGAAACCGTTCATCGATATGAAGCATGGTACCAATCAGACTTCCCAATGCCAGAGCCACAATAAATAATACCGGATAATTGCTTTTTGGCATATTCTGGACAACAGCATTAATTCCCAGACCCGTTGCCGCCAGTCCCATTGCCTGAAATAATGCTTCCTTGTATTCTTCCTTAATTCCTTTTTTTATGATACTACCTATGACGGAGCCTGTCAGAATAGTAAGTGTATTTACGATTGTGCCTATCATAATTTGGTTCTCACTTCTTTTATTTCATTTTTATTATTTTTCTAAATGTCATAATATGTCTTTCATCATTTTTTATAATTCTGCTTTTGCATATATATCCTAGCAAAAATGATTTTTTCTTTCAACTGTTGCTATATGAAAATGTTTCCGTTTGCAAAATCAAAGGTTTTTTGTTTACAGAATCAGATGTTCTTATATATAATGATGGGGATGTGAAAAGCAAATTTTTTCAAAGGATATCTTTTATGCAGTACGAAAATTCCCAAGGTATTTTTACTTATCAATTCCATACCGATTCAACCATTGCCATTACCGGATACGAAGGCAATCACCGGTATGTCATAATACCGGATGAAATAGACCAAGTCCCTGTTACCAGGGTTGAAAACAAGGCTTTTCTCAGCCAGAAGAATATTGAAAAACTGGTATTACCTTCTCATACGGAAAGAATTGGGGATTGGGCTTTTGCTCATATGGCAGAATTAACAACATTGGAAATTCCGGCATCAGAGATACTTCTTGGGAAACAAGCTTTTATGGACTGTCCGAAATTAGAGGAAATCAAGCTCCATAATCCGGCAAGCAATTCTTATGAGGACCAGTTTATTCCACACTATACGGCTTCCGCTATTCAAGTATTAAATGATCCGCTTTTATTTACACCGCAGACAATCGGAACCCCGGAATGGTATCATTCTTTTGACGCGGCCATTTTACGTCTTTTAAAACGACCGGATGATGATGGCTTTGAACCCGTATTTTACGGATGGTTTGAGGTTGAAGATATTTCCGTCACACAACTCCCGGCATATGTAAAAAAAAGACGCTTTGAAAAAGCATCTCTTTCCATGAAACGTTTATTATCACCTGTCTGTTTATCAGATGAAATAAAATCGGAATATGAAGATTATATCTGTAAGCATATGCTAACCGGAATATGGGATTATATTCTTTCAGATAAAATCATAAACAATACGGCTTACTTAAAGCTATTGTTAGATATCGGCTGTATCACAGAGAATATTCTGGATTCATGCATACAGGATCTGGCATCTCATAACGCCGGTGAAGCTGTTGCCTTGTTATTACAATACAAAGAAACTCACTTTTCCAAAAAGGATTTCTTTTCCAACTTTAATCTGTAGTAATTATTATATCAGACCTCTTAATGCCAGACATTTATTAACCTGCTGATTGCTTCCCATATGGCAACCGAATGTAACAAATCCATCCGCCGACTTTGCTCTTCTGACAACCTTTCCCGTTAGGGTAATCTTTTCTTTTAATACGGAATCTACATATGAAAACTCTACAATTTCTGTCTGCAAATGCGGTAAAGGCTCATTTTGTTCATGTATCGTATAGGAAAAACCGGTCGCACTTAAATCTTTGATACATGCCTGCATTTCTTTCTTCATTTTATTGTTGATAACCGTACCAATTTCATTGACATATACACGATCCGCCTGCCGACGATTCTCTTTGGTGGATTCGGTCATAGAAATGACTTCATGATATTTAACTCCACCGACAATCAGGGAGCGAATCCGACAATTCCGAAAAATAATCGGGCCGGTTTCACTTTGAGCCGTAACCTCTATGATAATTCCCGGAACCTGAAATGACAAAATCTGTCCGTTATGCTTTAAGAGCGGAATTAAAATGTGCTTTTTGGAAACGGATGTTTTGCTTATTTTAGTTTTCCACTCCAGCTGATTGCTGTTTTTCATTTTAACAGTGATGGTAATCGGCGATTGAACCTCTAATTCGAAAATTTTCATGTATTTTCTTTTATCCTTAAGTATGATTGTATTTGATACAAGAGGCAATAGCTTTTACCCTCATGTGATTATCACTATATCACATAACAAAGAAATTGTCATAAAAATTATTCTTCAATATGCTCCATTCCCTGCGAAATAATGGTTCTAACATGTGCATCTGCCAAAGAATAAAAAATGGATTTCCCTTCTCTTCGCGATTTTACCAGACGGCTTTGCTTTAAAATCTTTAATTGGTGAGAAATCGCCGACTGTGTCATATTAAGAGTTGCGGCCAAATCACATACACATACCTCTGCTTCAAATAATACATATAAAATACGAATACGGGTGGAATCCCCAAATACTTTAAATAACTCTGCCAGATCGTACAGTTCCTCTTCTGAAGGCATCGTTTCATTTACAATCCTTAAAAGATCCTGATGAACTTCGGTTGTCTCACAACATTCGATTCCTTCATGATTATGATGATGTTCTGCCATTTTTTCACCTCTTCCGTTTCTTTCTCATTCTTAATTGTTTTCTGTTTCTTATGTTTTCCGATTTTCTATTGTGTTTTTCAAAATTTTCATTCTAGTCAATCTGTTATTGACTTATCTGTTTACCATTTTTAAACAATCAACTATTTGTCTATCAAATTATCTATTTTAATCAGTCAACCATTATCTATCACATTATCGCTCTTTTTCTGACTAAAATCAAAGTTTCTTCACAAACAGGGCCCGTATCGCATTCAGTACAGCAATTACCATAACCCCGACATCGGCAAAAATTGCAAGCCACATATTGGCAATACCAAGTGCACCAAGCACAAGGCAAATCAACTTAATCCCGATTGCAAAGAAAATATTCTGATATACAATACGCAGACACTTTCTGGATATTTTGATTGCCTTGGATATTTTCAGCGGATCATCATCCATAAGTACAATATCCGCTGACTCGATTGCCGCATCAGAGCCAAGTGCTCCCATTGCGATTCCGATATCAGCCCTAGACAGTACCGGTGCATCATTGATTCCATCTCCGACAAATGCCAGCTTTTCTTTTTTACCTTTTTTCTCCAAAAGCTGTTCCACTATGCTTACTTTATCTGCCGGAAGAAGTTCACTGTAGACCTCATCAATTCCGAGCTCTTTTGCCACCTGATTAGCAACAACTTTTGTATCTCCGGTCAGCATAACGGTTTTTTTCACTCCATTTCTCTTTAGAGAAGAAATGGCTTCTTTTGCATGGGGCTTTAAGATATCAGAAATAACAATCTGTCCGACATACTGTTTATCTATGGCAACATGAACCACCGTTCCTATTTTATCACAAGGTTTGAATGCTACCCCGATTTGTTTCATCAGTTTTTCATTACCTGCTGCAACACTCTTTTCATCTACTTTCGCAATGACACCATGACCGCTGATTTCCTGCACATCATGAATACGGTTTTTGTCAACTTCTTTTCCATATGCCTTCAACAAGCTCTTGCTGATTGGATGTGTAGAAAAGCTTTCCGCATAGGCCGCCATTTCGATTACGTCTTCTTTGGGAATGGTGTTTTCATAAACGCCGTTTACTTCAAATACTCCCTGTGTCATGGTTCCGGTTTTATCAAAAACCACATACTTCGCTTCAGATAATGCCTCTAAATAGCTGGATCCTTTTACCAGTACGCCCTGATTTGAGGCACCACCAATACCGGCAAAAAAGCTAAGTGGGATACTGATGACAAGTGCACAGGGACAGCTGATGACAAGGAATGTCAGAGCGCGGTATATATAAACCGGCCACATAGGCGACAATCCCATAAAAAGCCATCTGACAAGGGGAGGTAAAACGGCTAACGCCAATGCCCCGTAGCAGACTGCGGGTGTATAATATCTTGCAAACTTCGAAATAAAGTTTTCAGATTTCGATTTTTTGGAACCTGCATTTTCTACTAAATCCAGAATCTTCGAAACCGTCGATTCTCCAAATTCCTTGGTTGTCCGGATTTTAATCAATCCGCTTAAGTTGATGCATCCACTTATGACCTCATCATCAACACCTGCTTCTCTGGGCAGGCTCTCACCGGTCAACGCACTTGTATTTAAAGATGTATTACCTTCTATAATCGTACCGTCAATCGGAACTTTTTCTCCGGGTTTTACCACAATGATAGTTCCGATTTCTACTTCATCCGGATCAACCTGCTCTAACTCTCCATCTTTTTCAATGTTGGCATAGTCCGGACGGATATCCATCAGTTCACTGATATTCCAACGGCTCTTTCCGACTGCATAGCTTTGAAAAAGCTCTCCAATCTGATAAAAAAGCATAACCGCTATGGCCTCAGTATAATCATTTTCACCGGATATACCCAATGCGGCTGCCGAAGCACTTCCTTCATACAGTGCTACGGCAATGGCTCCAATCGTTGCAATCGCCATCAAAAAATTTTCATCAAAAACCTGCCGGTTACAAATTCCCTTCCATGCCTTTTTTAATACATCATATCCTATAATAATATATGGGATCATATAAAGGGCAAATCTTAAAAGCCCTTCTGCCGGTATAAACTTTAAAATAATTATGAATGCTGCCGAAACAATAATACGAACAAGCATCTTTTTTTGTTTTTTATTCATACTGCTTTCTTCCTATCTTTTTATTCTCATAATCATCAAAGTTTAATCAAAAATTTGATCATCTGTTTCATCTTCTAGAAAAATATTTCACAGTCATCTTCCACTTTTTTACAGTTAGCCAAAACTTCTTTCATTACCGCCTTGTAATCGACACCTTCTTCAAATTCCACATGCATTTTCAACGCCATAAAGTTAACCGTTGCATCTTTTACTCCGGCTGTTTTTCTGGCTGCTTCTTCCATTTTATTTGCACAGTTAGCACAGTCTACTTCAATTTTGTATGCTTTTTTCATAGCCTCTACCTCTCTCATATATTTTTGACAAATAACTATGTTTCATACATATGAACAATCATTCATATGTTTATATTTATTATAACACCCGATTCTCTGTTGTCAACCACAAAATAAAAAGCAAGTGTTTATCGAAACACCTGCTTAATGCTGTCATAATGTAAAAATATCCCCTGCCTGCCAAGCTCTGCAATTTCTTCTGCTGTCGCAAGCATAAATCCGTCCGTTTCCGCTTCTTGGGGCTTTACATCTGCCTCATCAAAGTCCAGTTCAAAACGATAAACATCTACAAAATAATTATCGCCTTCACCCGGATTTTCTCTGTGATAGGTAAATTCATATGCATCCTTACATCCGGAAACATCTAATCCGGTTTCTTCTTTTACCTCACGGATAGCAGCCTCTAACGATTCTTCTCCTGCCTGTGCAGCTCCACCGGATACTTCCCAATGTCCGGGCGCCCATGCTTTGGTCATCACTCTCTTTGTAATCAGATACTTACCGTCCGGTCTGCAGACAACACCCAGTACGGTAAGGTGATATTCTCCATCCTGTAAAATCCAGTCATTCCGCTTCATTGTACGACCGGTTCTTTTTTTATCCCTATCATAAATATCCCATAGTTCCATATGTATATCCTCTTTCATATTAGCAGTAAAATATGCCCACTATAAAAGTGTAATACTTCTTTTACAGTTGTTGCATATAACGTCTCTTTGCCTGATACATACTATGATCTGCTTTGTTAACAGCTTCCTTTAAAGTAATTTCACTGTCAGGTTCAATAATATAATAACCCATACTTGCACTGATTGTATAAGGGTAATGATTATCACTATTAGCTTTTTGCAAAAACATTTCTACGTTTTTTATTAAGTCCTCTGTTTTTTTTGCTGTATAGCCTGATCCCATCATGATAAACTCATCACCACCAAAACGGGTACAGACATCTCCTTCTGCTTTTGATTCAATCAATGCTTTTGCCACTGTTCTGATTGCAATATCACCATTCTCATGTCCATATACATCATTAATATGTTTTAATTTATTCAAATCAGCAAACAGGATTAACATAGATTTCTTTTCTGATTTGCACTTATTGTAAAGCTTTGCCGAATATCTCTCAAATCCAAAGCGATTATATAAGTTGGTCAGGCCATCACGGATATACATTTCCTCAAGCCGGCGCAAAGCATCATTCATGGCATTTTTCCGTCGAATATTTTCAATGGAAATATTGACATTCATCAACCACTGATAAAATGACTGTCCATTCATTGTAAAATTTGGATTCACAAGTATGGCATACCCAAGACATCGATCCTGAAAATGAATCGGTGTAAAAATATAGGTCTTTGCTTCGTCTGTGCATTCGCATTCCGGCAATAACTGTTCTGTATCAAAATCATCTGCTTTAAAATAACTTCCATCCTTGTAGGCAGCAAGAACAGCCATGCGTTTGGGATAAGCCAAAACAACGTCTTTTTCATATTGTTTTAATCTACCCATAAAATCCGGTGAATCGATTCCGTTGGGATGACCTTTTACTTCGGGACTGACACATAAGTACAGTCCATCACTTTTTAGAAATGGAATAAAATCTTTAAGACTATCCAGCATTTCGTCAAATGTATCACAATCAGTTAATTGTTCCGTCATTTCATTAAGAATAGTAGAATTGGAAATGTTCTTCTCCTGATTAACAAAAAAATCATGACGAAACTCTTTAAAGCTTTTTCCGCATCGTACCCAGCAACCACAGCTTTCACGAAAAACGGGTTCTGTTTTCATTATAATATTATTTGCGACTTCTTCTTCCCTGATTTTCTGAATCAGATTTTCACAAACAATTGCTCCCAACTCTTCCCGGGGACGTTTTACAGAAGAAATCCGCGGTTCATAATTAACCGCATCGGCAATATCATCAAATCCGGTAACAGCAACATCCTTTGGTACTTTTATTCCGCATTTTTCAAAACCACGGATTAATCCCATCGCCATTTCATCATTGGAACAGGCAACCGCTCTGGGCAAACCCGATGCTCTGTTAATAAAATGCTCTGCTGCTTCCAATCCGCTTTGAAAACCATAATTGCCATAAAAAATGTCTTCCTCCTGCACTTTTATGCCATGTTCTTTTAAAACATCTTCATAGGCATTTAAACGACGAATGCTTTCCTGATTTTCCTTTGGTCCGGCAATAAACCCAATACTCTCGTATTTGTGAAAGTCCAAAAGATGCTCAATCATATCCCGCATTGCATCATAATTATCAATTCCGGCAAAACCCAAACCATCTTCTTTGATTTCCATGGAAATAGTTGGAACAGAATGTTTTTTAACTTCGTCAAACAATTCCCGTTCAACCTCTTTGCAGATTATGGTACTGGAGACAAGAATGATACCGTCGAACTTATCTATTTCGGCAAGGCGGAAAATATTAAATTCTCCTACATCAAATTTTCGGGATATCTCCAAACTACCTGCACAATTAAAGATAGAAAGAGAAAATCCCTGCTCAATTGCTTTTTTCCGAATACCTTCCAATAATATTTTCCATGCCTCTCCATCCCTTCCGGTTATGAAAACGGCTATATTATTTTTTTTCATATATGAGCCCTCCGAGAATTCTCTCAATAACCCATTTACATTTATAGTTATAATCTGTTATATTATACCATTTTTTATATTTCAAAACAAAATGTTTTTTTGACATTTTTGACACTGTTTTTGCAATCGAGAGTAGTCGATGACGCAAAAAGCCCGACTCATATCGTGAGCCGGGCACTATTTTATAAAACGATATAAATGTTGCAAGTGACAAAAGCAAATTTTGCCATCACCCAATTAACCTAATGAAATATTCTCAACATCTTCTTTTTCTAAAACCGCCAGTGTATCTTTATTTACATCTTTTAAAGACACAATACGGGAAGCCTGATTGGAAACGGCTTTCTCCAGATAGTTTCGTACATCTCTGGCATTGGCATAGTTATCTGGCTTGTTTTCACAACGGTTTTTGAAAAATTCTTTGGCAATGTCTGCAGCTTCGTCTGAAAGCTGGTAGTCCTGTCCTTTACAGAGATTTAATAAGATCTCAAACTCTTCATCAGCCGTATAATCGTCGAAATAGATGTATTTGTTGAAACGGGAACGAAGTCCCGGGTTGGAATCGATGAATTCCTGCATCAGATCCGTATATCCTGCTACGATAACGATTAAATCATCTCTATGGTCTTCCATCGCCTTGAGTAACGTATCAACCGCTTCCTGTCCAAAGTCTCCCTGTCCTTTATTGTTGGTCAGGGTATAGGCTTCATCCACAAATAAAATGCCGCCGAGCGCTTCTTCAACCACTTCCATGACCTTGGTTGCAGTCTGTCCGATATATCCGCAAACCAGTCCGGAACGATCCACTTCTACAAGATGTCCTTTTTCAATCACACCAATGCTTGCGTATATCTTGGATAACAGTCTTGCAACGGTTGTTTTACCGGTACCGGGGTTTCCCATGAAAACCATATGTCTGTTGACACTGGTCGTCTTCATACCGTTTTCTTCTCTCATCTTCTGAACCTTCATCAGATTGACTAAAGAATTTACATCTTCTTTTACACTCTTTAATCCGGTCAGGGAATTGAGCTGCGCTAAAAGCTCACCGGAATCTAACTTTTCCATTTCCTCTTCTTTTGGAGGTTTGGCTACAGTTATCGGCTTTTTATCAGGACGCAGTAATCCATATTCCTTCAGATAATTGTCAAGCATCAGACAATACTTTGACAACATCTCAACTTCTTTTTCACCTGCACAGGAATTGCTGGCAATATAACTTTGTCCGATTTCCCGAAAAGTATCCACCACGAATTTCGCTTTTTGATTGCGGTAAATATCTCCTTTAATTTTTCTGCCTGCATCCGCCAGGACAAAATATTTTAAAGCCATCGGAATTTTGGTTCCATAGGTTTTTTCATTTAAATCGCGTTTCTTTTTTAATTCATCGGCCGTATTGGAATCAATATAAAAACCCAGCATATCGTTGATAAAGGTTTCTTCTTCTTTTTCCAGATGACCGGACAATGTAGAAATATAGATGACAAAATTGAGAAATTCCCGACGCAGGTTTTCACGCAAAGTCATCTGCATATCCTGCTTGATGACGCCGTTTTTCTCAATATAATCACACATTTCATAGCATTGATTCATTAATTGTTTCAGATCTTTTCCCATATCTACTCCATTATTGAAAAGACTACTTTTTAATCATTATTTGAATAGCAAACAAATTAGTTCAATACTTCCTTAATAGCCGCTAACAACTCATCATATGTCTCAAAGGCCTTTAAATCCGGATTGTCTGCTTTGATCTGTTCCGTACTCTTAAATAAAAATCCGGCTTTGCTTGCTTTAATCATTCCCAGATCATTGTGACTGTCACCGCTTGCAATCGTATCATAACCGATGGACTGCAATGCTTTTACGGTTGTATATTTGGAGTTTTCGACACGCATTTTAAATCCGGTAATCTCACCGTCTTCTGCTACCTCTAAAGAATTGCAGAAAATGGTAGGCCAACCCAGCTTTTTCATAAGTGGTGTTGCAAACTGGGTAAAAGTATCGCTGATAATGATAACCTGTGTAATGGAGCGTAATTCATCTAAAAATTCTTTTGCTCCGGGTATCGGATCAATCTTTGCAATGGTATCCTGAATTTCCTTTAATCCAAGACCATGCTCTTTTAAAATACCGATACGCCATTTCATCAGTTTATCATAATCGGGCTCATCACGGGTTGTTCTCGTTAATTCCGGAATGCCGCTCTCTTTTGCAAAAGCAATCCAGATTTCCGGTACTAAAACACCCTCTAAATCCAAACATACAATATCCATTTTTTCATCCTCACTCTTTCTGTTCTTTTATTGTTGCTGTCTATGTAAATCAATACATCCGCTTTTTAGCTTTTCTGAACTCGTACACATAAGCTCACATATGAATTAGTATAGCACAATTTTATATGGTCTTCAATTTATACTCCCTGCTGCCAAGACCAATCTTTTGCGCATGTGCAAGGCAGGATTCCCACTCGGTATCGGGATGTGTCATTTGGAAATGATCATGGTGTTCATGCTCGTGATTATGATCATGACAGTTTTTGCAATTGTCATCTAAGATACTTCCGCTTGTGACGGGCATCTGATTACACAAATCTGCACAAGCCTGGTCTAACGCAACCGGATCAAAGGAAGCCAGCATGCCGACATTGGGAATAATGGGAATATCATTTTCCGCATGACAGTCACAGTTGGGTGATACGTCACAAATCAGTGATATATGAAAACAAGGTCTGTCTTTGCAGACTGCCAGACTGTATTCTGCCATTTTATAATTTAACATGGCAATGGAATCAGAAAAATCTGCGGAAATGGCATCCTTGGGACAGACTGCCAGACAACGGCCGCAACCGACGCATTTATCGTGATTGATGACAGCTTTTTTATCATTAATCTCAGGTGCCTGATGAGCACAGATCCGATAGCAGGCTCCACAACCGACACAAGTCTCGGAATTTACGCTCGGTTTTCCGTCACAGTGCTGTTCCATCTTGCCGGCACGGGAACCGCATCCCATACCGATATTTTTAATTGCTCCGCCAAACCCGGCCATTTCATGTCCTTTAAAATGTGTGAGAGAAATAAAAATATCCGCATCCATAATAGCCTGACCGATTTTTGCTTCTTTTACATATTCGCCGTTAATGGGAACCAATGCTTCATCTGTTCCTTTTAAACCATCGCCGATAATCACATGACATCCAGTCTGAAGCGGCGAAAAGCCATTTATATATGCAGTATCCAGATGATCAAGAGCATTTTTCCGACTGCCGACATATAACGTATTACAATCTGTTAAAAACGGTTTTCCACCCAGTTCCTTTACATAGTCTGCAACCACTTTTGCATAGTTGGGTCTTAAAAAGGCCAGATTTCCGTACTCTCCAAAGTGGATTTTGATAGCGGTAAACTTGTCTTTAAAATCAATATTCTCAAATCCGGCCTGTTTCATCAGACGGTGAAGTTTTTGAATCAGATTTTCATTGTAAGTTGTTTTAAACGTTGTAAAATATACTGTTGATTTTTCCATGCCTTACTCCTTTTTGCTTATGAATTAACTGTTCACATGATTTATATATGTTTCTTTTATCATGATGCTGAGGTCAAAAGTATTTTGTCCCCATGATACCAACGGATTGCTACGCACTTTGTGCTCTCGCAATCCTAAAACATTCGAAATCCGCCCTAATCGGGCTACTTTCTCATGTTTTGCGAGTCCCAAAGTCATACTTTTTCATGCGAGCATGAAAAGTATGACCTTTTGACCCCAACATCATTATATTTCTATATTATTGAAAAAAATGGATATATTCAACATAAATTAAACAAAATTTTTATAGCAATATTAAACATTCATATTCTGCAGAATTTGAAAAAGACTATAGAATCTGCTATAGTTTTCGTAAGTATATGTAGGGGGCTTAGGCAGATATGGATAAAAGCAAAATGGGAAACAGGACATGGAAAAGAAGAATTTTTGATATTATTCAGATTGGAAACAGAGAAGATGTTCCGAGCCGGCTTTTTGATATTCTGATAACAGTTTCTATTCTGCTCAATCTGTTTGCCATCTTTTTTGAAACTTTTGAAAGTTCGAAGCCCTATTCCGGGATTCTGTATCTGATTGAGCTTACTACGGTTCTCTTTTTTACGGTAGAATATATTCTGCGCCTTTGGACTTCTGATTATTTATATCCGGATAAAAAAACGTTACAGGCTGCCTTTTGCTTTCTGTTTTCCTTAACCGGCCTAATTGATTTAATATCCTTTCTGCCCTTTTACCTGCCGTTCTTTTTCCCGGCAGGAACCGTGGCATTCAGAATGTTTCGAATTGTCCGTATATTTCGTCTCTTTCAGGTTAATTCGCGTTCTGATGCCTTTCATGTCATCGGAGAAGTATTCCGATCCAAAGCCAATCAGCTGGCATCATCGGTTTTTATCATCTTTGTTATTATGATGGCTTCTTCTTTATGTATGTATGGTCTTGAACATCCCGTCCAGCCGGATGTCTTCAAAAATGCTTTTTCCGGTTTGTGGTGGACAGTTTCCACATTAACCACCGTTGGATATGGAGATATTTACCCAATCACTGCTGCCGGTCAGATTTTGGGAATTTTTATTACCTTTTTAGGGATCGGTATCGTAGCTATCCCAACCGGTATTATTTCCGCAGGTTTTGTCGAGCACTATACAAAAGTCCAGAATGCACCGGATGGTGATCATGAATTTGATTTGCAGTTTATCGGTGTGGACATCACTAAAAATCATCCCTGGGTAAACCGCAAGGTAAGAAACCTTTCTTTGATTCCCGGCGTGATTCTTGCTGTTATTTATCGGAACAATGACATCGTCATTCCAAAAGGAGATATAACCATCTGTGAAAATGACCACCTGATTATTGGTTCTCATAAACAAAAGAAGGATGTAAATATATCCTTAAAAGAAATTTATATCAATCAGAATCACAAGTGGAAAGATACTTTGATTCGGGATCTTCCTATTTCCCGACAGACACTGATTCTTATGATAAAACGTGACAATCAAAATCTGATTCCGGACGGATCTATGAGGATCCATTGCGACGACCGGATTCTCATATATCAGAAAGACAAGAATAGTCCTTTATAGTATATGTTTCGTTTCTCACAATACTCAAAATCTTTAGGGAATGGTATCCCTAACAGAAATATATATCTTTGCCCGCGGAATTTGGCGAGGTTTCTTGGCATTTCTTAGCGGCATAAGCGAACAAAAATAATGCCCGGTTTCAACTGTTCGAAGACGAAGTCTGAGTTTTGAAACCGGGCATTTAATATGTATTTTGTGAGCATGCCGCTTAGAAATGCCGGAAACCGAAGTATGAAGCGGCAAAGATATATATTTCTGTTAGGACGAAGGCAGTTATCTGATGAAATTCGTAAACACTTTTTCTTCCGCAACCGGCTGTTTGATACCGGATGCTTTTCCCGCTTCGATGCTCTTTAAGATCCATACCATATTTTTTGCCAATGTACGCATGGTCTGCATGCCTTCTTCATCCTTTAGTACATCTTCGGGATTAGAACCGTGCACCATATTCCAGTAGCAGGAAGAAACCAGCGGCATCTGATTAAATAAAAAGTATTTGTTCAGTACATCCAATGTTGTGCTTGTTCCTGCACGTCTTGCTGATGCAATGGCTGCTGCCGGTTTATACATCAAATCATCTTTTGCAACGCCGAATAAGCGGTCTAAAAATGCCATAACTTCACCGGAGGGAGATGCATAATACACAGGACTTCCGACAATCAGACCGTCTGCACTTTTTACAGCCTCTGCCACTTCACTGACAATTTGATTCATTTCCCCATTGACTGCCTTTACACCGATATGAAACAGTTCTGTTTCAATACCCTCTTTTTGCAATTCCTTTGCAATTTCTGTTAATGCTGTATAGGTACAGCCTTTTTCTCTTCTGCTTCCGTTAATCAATACTACTTTCATGTTATTAGGTCGATCCTTTCATACGAAATTGTATCCTCTCCGATACGGTTTCCGGTTTTTTATAAAACAGCTGATATCCGGCCCATGCCAACGCCATTGCAGCAAATACATCCAAAACCGAGTGCTGCTTTACAAAGACTGTCGATAAGACAATCAGAACAGAAATCACGCAACAGGTCTTTTTCTGCCAGTTTTTTGTAAGAACCTTTTCACTCTTTAAGGCAGCTATCATAACAACAATCGAGTTATATGCATGAATACTTGGTACCACATTGGTGGATGTATCATTGCGATAAATCATCTGAACCAGCCGGACAAAAATATTGTCTCTCTCAAAATAAGCCGGACGAATATCCAATCCATTCGGGAATAAATAGGATATGATAATAAACAGTGTCATTCCCATGTATAAATACTTTATCATCCGAATAAACTCTTCCTTATCTTTAAAAAAGAAAATCAGAAACATCCCGACAATATAAGGAAACCAGATGAGATAGGGAACGATAAAAATCTCAAGAAACGGTATTTTATGGTCTATCCCAATTGAAACAATGGTTACCTGTTGGTTTCTTTTTTCAATCAACATAAAGCAAAGCATATATAAGGGACAATACAGGGCTGTCCACCAGTATTTCATCTTTGCTTTCAACGTGTTGTTCATGAAATCATCTCCATATTTACTAACCTAAAACAAAAAACTTTTTATAACAATATTTATCATTACGAATGCTTCATTACCACTCTGCTTTTACTATACCCAATTAGAATAGAAAACTTTCTCAACCGCACAATTATAAAAAGGCGGTATTAATTAAAATGATATATTTTCTGTGCCAGATCATATCCTTTTTCAATAATCTTATGCCTTGCACGTCCGTCTTTTTCTATGATTTTGGTTAAAATCTGTTTATGTACAATTTCATACATTTCCTCGCCGCGTGCATGTAAATCCTGCCACAGGGCCTCTTTTTTTGCAAGGCTTTCGGGACTTCCTTCCCGAACCAGCAGGGCTGAACTGACAGACAAAATCATTGCCAGATATTGTGCCATGTAATCCTGAAGCTTTTCATTCTCGATTTTTGATAAGTCATGCATCTCTATCATCAGGCGATTTACATACAACTGCTGGTCAATACGTCCAATCATAACCTTTTCATTGACAGACTGATCTGCCCTTCCGATTTTGTAATCATACAAATCCAAATCCATATAATACATTTTTTTAACAAACGGAAGCGGATAATATACAAAAATGTTATCCACATAAAAAGTATGCTTGGGCAATTGCAATCCACATTCCTTTAACAATGCCGTACGATATACAACAGCATGCATCAACAGATTGTGTCCCACTTTGAAATGACCGACATCGTCCCAGCCGAAAACCTTATTTTGAGGAAAAGCACTTTTGTAATCAATAACGACTTTCCGGTGCTCTCCTTCCTTATCATACATATAATTCGCAATAAACATATCTAATTGGCAGTCTTCTTCCTGATATGACTGTAATGCTGTAATCATACGTTTTAAGGAATCTTCATCCAGATAATCATCACTGTCCAATACTTTGAAATAAATCCCTTGTGCATGATGTAGTCCGCACATCACAGCATCTCCGTGACCACCGTTTTCTTTATATATGTAATGAACAATTTCCGGATATTCCGCTTCCAGATCTTTTCCTATTTCACCTGTTTTATCCGTTGATCCGTCATCGACAATTAAAACTTCCACTTCATTGCCACCGGAAACTGCCGATAAAACCGCCGTCTTCATATAATCCTGTGAGTTATAACAGGGAATGGCTATGGTGATTAACTTTTTTTCCAACAAGTTTATCTATCCCTTCTTTATTTTAACTGGTTAAAATGTATTATTTATCCGTTACAATAGCTTTCCATACCAATCAATTCATTAAAATCAGTCATTGAACCTGACATTTGATACAAAAAATTAATATTTATCATAAAAACCAGTAATTCATATTATCATATTTTGAAAGCACTCTCAATTTATAATTTATTATATTATTCTTAATTTTTTCGACTTTTTATTATTTCTGTCACTTTCTGTCATATTTACAAATCACCAAACAAAAAACTGTCGCGCCTACCCATGTAAACGCGACAGTCCTTTTATATTTTCCCTTTTCGGATTTTATATTTTATATATTTTTACAAAATCGAAAATCACAATACCCTACATTTTACAAGATATCCATATCTTATAATCCAAATGAGGCAACAATTTTTGAAAATTCCGCAGAGTTGGAAAAACCTTTCATAACTTCATCCCTGCTTTTTCCTTTCTTCAGATAATTCAACCAATAGGCCTTTCCCTCAGAATCTGAGCTACGTCCTAAAAATGTTTCGTACAGGGTTTCTACATACTCTTCATCCGACAATTTCTTGTTTATGAATTCTTTAGAATGGAAAAAGCTTTCGGTTACCTCTGCCGGAGTCATTTTCTTGCTGTTAATCAGGTAGCACCAGGTTTCCACTCCGGCTGCTTCACCTTTTCTTTTTAACGCTTTTGCATAATTTCTTAATACAAAATGTCTTACATCGGCGTTGCAAATGCTGCTGCCATCCCGCTCCATCGTTCCTCTGGGAATATTGTATTCATCACATATTTCGGTAAATTCATTGGAATTAGCAAAGCAAGACATAACTACGGTTCTGCTCTGTCCTTCTTGCAATGCTTTTAACCAGTAAGCCTTTCCTTCTGCATCGGGCTTTCTTCCGAGAATGGTCTGATATAAATCATCCAAATACTCCTCATCTGTGCGGTTCTTTGCCTGATATTCCCTACTGGAGAAGAATTGATATGTAATTCCGGCTGCATCTATTTTTTGATCTACTAATTTATCACACCAATAATCCAATCCTTCGTCATCGTAGTTTCGGCCCAATGCAATGCTATACATGCGGCTGACAAAATTTTCAGCATCTTCTCTGGAAATTGTCTGCATAAAGTCATCAACATTATCGGAAGGTTCATCCGACGGTTCTTGTGTTGGAGTATCGGATTTCTTACCTTCTGATTTTTTAATAATCGTATAGGTAGAAAACTTCTCACTTGAGAAAGATGCCACAGTCTGTCCACCCTGATTATTAATATTCAACGGAATCTCTTGACATTCTCCATTATGATCACGAACAAGTGCAAGCTCTTCATTATCTTCTAATGTAATATCATTCAATACCAGCTCAATATCAACCGGATTATTTAAATCAGTCAGATTATTTTTCCAGAATTTGTCTTCTGTTACTGCCAGTTCTCCTCGTTTTGCCTGTGCCTGCTCTTCCTCTGAAAGGTTTCCTGCCTTTGCCACAATCTGATCAACTTCAATATTTAAGGATGCAACAGCTTCTCCATCTACTACTGCAAGCGCTTTTGTATCATCATATCCGGCATCATCCTTTACCGTTAAAGCAAGATTTCCGGAATCTACAACATCCGCTGTACCACCTATCGTGGCAGAAGTGACTTCTTGTGCATCTCCTACATCCACAACATCCGCTGCTTCTTCAAACAGTGCCTCGAAATGAATGTTTGATGTAATTTGAAAAGAAAACATGCTCTGTGTTCCGGCATCGGGTGTTAAAGGCATACCATTTAGTGATGCTGCCAGAATCTGGTATCCGGGATCCGGCGTCAACATTACCGTTGCGATTGCATTTACCGGTATATTACACTGACCACTTGCTTTCTCCGCAGCTTCTAACATCTACTCTGCCGTATATTCTCCATGCGGACCATCGTACCCGGGGCGCAATTGATCACTACCCATATCATATCCGGCTTTTGCAATTTTGACTACCATATTTGCATCCAGATTCGGATCTGCTGTCCATCCAGGCTCATCCGAATAATATACCTGGCTTCCGTCCTCACTGGTTACCTTTACCAGTTCTACGGTTCCATTCTCAACCCAGCTGTCATCTGAAACCTGATCTCCGGCAGCTGCAACTTCCCCTTTATATTTTGCATTCCACCAGGATACATTTTTCCGGCTGTCAAAAGGAAACAGGCATCGAATTGCATATGTGTTATTTTGACCAGATACATCCCAAAAACCAGATACATCCAAAATGAGACCATCAATCGGAACATCGTGTTTGACATCGGGATCATATGCTTCACTATTTTTTAAATAGTCTTCCCATTCACGATTTGTAGATTCACTAAATCCTTTCATTCTATTATCATGATAACTCCAATATTTCAGTAGACTAAGTGCATTCTCATCTATCTGCCAGTTTCCCTGATTATCTTTTTTGTAAATTTCAAATCCTAGATGATTGCCTCCAAGATCTTTTCCGGTTTTAATTTTTACATAGTTGTTTCCACCAGTTGAGATACCAAATAATGTGCCTTTGTTAGCATCTGTAACATTTGACAGACAATTTTCTACCATTGATCTATCAAGTGTAACCGGATTGGTATATGAATTTTCACTATTATCTGCAGAAAACGAATAAGAGATATCTCCTACGGAATTGCCAACCCACTGGGAAAGAATATTGATACCGGGTGCTAAATACTGGGTATACTGATCTTCCCAGGAACCGCCACCATTCTCAGGATTATTCCCAGGATTATTTCCGGGATTATTCCCAGGATTACTGGTATCATTCGTTTCTATGGAAACTACATAAATGCGTGAATTCCCTTCATTATCTAATGTTGCCGTAAAAGAATATGTATTTGTTGTATTATTCCAGTTTCCACCAGCTGCCGGCATAGCATTTTCTGCTTCGCCTTCTGAAGCCTGTACATTATTAATCACAATGTTTTCTTTTGGATTTACCATAATCTTTACACTACTATTATTGGCAATATTACTTATCCAAATCGCTCTTCCTGCATCAGCCAAACTTTTATCCAAAAGTACCGGTGATGTTTCTTCAATCTGATATCTAATATCCACCTTATCCAAATCATCAGCCGAAAATTTCAATTTGATTTCCGGATCATCTGCTTTTACCGATTTTGCAGGCAATAGCGAAAATGCCATAGCCAGACATAGTAACATGGCTATCCATTTTTTGATTTTTTTCCTCATCTTTTTCCCTCCTACAGCTTATGATTTATGTATAAGAATTACTTCATTGCTTTGCAGCATTTGTAATTCTCTATAACTAAAAATATATCATTTTTATCAATTAAATTTAAAGCACATTCCCACTTTTGTCATTTGCCTGTTTCGACAATTTTACTTTCCATATAGCATGCCATCTTTTATAATAGAGTTGTATGGTATCAATAATCTAAATTGTACCTAAGTCAACCATATATATCTCAAAGATATATATGATTAAAGGTTGTCACAAAGGGGATTTTTATATGACTTTTCAGGATTTGTTTAACAAATATATTGACAGATTGGGCTGCAGTATCAAGGATTTAGCCGATGCATCGGGACTATCTGCCTCCACCATCAGCCGTTATAAGACCGGTGAGAGAAAACCGTTTGCCGACAGTGAACAATTACAAAATCTTGTAAGCGGCATTGTACAGATAGCTGCAGATAAAAATATCTCTGATATCAAAGAAAAAGAAGTTTATTTCGAACTGAAAAAGGCTTTAACTGACCAATCGGACCTACATGCTGCTTTTTCCAAAAACTTTGCGACAATTTCCGATTCAATCAAAATCAATATGAAAGAGTTAGCAACTGCTATTAATTTTGACCTTTCTTATCTGTACCGCATCCGCTCCGGTCAGAGACATCCCAATGATTTGGATGACTTTGTAGATTTGTTGTGTAAATACATCGTTAAACACCATGCAGATCAAAGTGCAAAGGATTTTTTTGCCAACTACACAGGCTGTGACGTTTCGGACTTATCGACTGAGACAGCCTTTGCATCCTGTATAAAAGACGCTCTTTTTTTAAATCATACGGAATCTACCGACAAACAGATGGAAACCTTTTTAAAAAAGCTGGATGATTTCAATCTGGATGAATATATCCGTGCCATTCATTTTGATAAACTCAAGGTTCCCCATGTTCCCTTTTATTTTCCCGTTTCCAAAACATACTATGGAATTGAGCAGATGCGCCAAGGGGAGCTGGATTTTTTTAAGGCAACAGTATTATCAAAATCTTATGAACCGATTTTTATGTGTTCCGATATGCCGATGACAAAACTTGTCGAGGATATGGACTTTAATAAAAAATGGATGTTTGCCATTGCGATGGCTTTGAAAAAGGGGCTCCATCTGAATATTATCCACAATGTTGACAGACCCTTTGAAGAAATGATGTTGGGACTTGAAGCGTGGATTCCATTATATATGACCGGGCAGATTTCGCCTTATCATTTAAAAAATATCTCCACGGAAATTTATCATCATTTTACCTACGTATCCGGTGCTGCCGCACTTTCCGGCGAATGTATTGACGGATATCATGAGGATGGCAAGTATCATCTGAGTACAAGCAAAGAAGAATTGGCTTATTTTCATAAAAAAGCCGACCATTTGATGCAAAAAGCATCTCCTTTAATGGAAATATATACAAAAGACGATGCCTTTCGTTTTGAAACTTTTCTGAAAAAAACAGCAGAAGAAGAAAACGATCAATATAATATTTTGTCTTCGCTTCCTATTTATACATTATCAAAGGAGCTTTTGTTACAGATTATTCAAAAAGAAGATTTACCAGGCGATGATGTATCTGCTATTCTGAATTTTTATGAAAAGCAGAAAGAGCATACGTCAAAGATTTTGAAGCAAAACAAGCTAACGGATAACATACCGGAGATATCCCGGGAAGAATTTGAAAAGAATCCGCTAATTCTCTCTCTGTCGGAAATGTTTTTTGATAAGGAAATATTTTATACTTATGATGAATATTTACAACATATAAATTATTCAAAAGAATTTGCTAAAAATCATGATAATTACCATTTGCAACTTAATCAGAATTCGGCATTTCGCAATATTCAGATACGGATTGTTCCAAACCATCGGGTTCTGATTTCCAAAAGCAAAACCCCGGTGATTCATTTTGCAATTTATCATCCTAAAATGGTTAATGCCCTGCAGAACTTTATTGCGCCTGTGTTTTTATAATAAATAGGCTGAAAGAATCAAGGACATAATTGACAAATAAATAACGTACCAAAGTGTACCGAATTATTTTGAGCATAAAAAAAGCCGGAAACGTTGAAATATCAAGCGTTTTCGACCCTTTTATGAGATGCTGGTGACCGGAATCGAACCGGTACGATGTCGCCACCACAGGATTTTAAGTCCTGCGCGTCTGCCAGTTCCGCCACACCAGCATGGAATGGATGGAGGTGGATTCGAACCACCGAAGCAAGTTGCAGCAGATTTACAGTCTGTCCCCTTTGGCCACTCGGGAATCCATCCATTTAAGGTACTTTTTCAAAGCCCTAACAATATAAATTTATAACACAGTTTATATGGAATTGCAAGTTTTTTTTACATATGCCGACGCCTTACATCGACACATTTTTCCAAGCCTTTTTCCTATGTCTTTACTGACGGAAACGAAGTACCACCGCAGACTTTTTCGGTAACAAAATCCGAAGCTTTCCACCCACAACCGGACATTTCACAACATCGGTGGTAAATCCGCTTTCATCCGTCTGGATAATCCGCTCCATTTCACATTCTCTGGGTATTCCGGACTCCCATACCGAATATTCACGGTCTAATTCATAATCATTGTTGTTTACTAAGGTAATGTAGTGATCTCTGTCATAAAAACGGACAAATCCAAGCAGATTATAATCTCCAACCAGATATTTTAAACTTCCGAATTTAAAGGCATTGCTTTCTTTATGAATCCGAATCATGGCCTTGTGAAATTCTATCAGGTCATGGTCTTCATTTCCCCAGGGATAGGTACGTCTGTTATCGGGATCGGTAAATCCACATACACCGGCTTCGTCACCATAATAAATCGTCGGCGCTCCGGGCCATGTCATCTGTATGGTAACCGCTTCACGCATAACTGCTTTATTAACACCCTCATTGGCTGCTTCCGGTCCCATGGTATTAACACGGCCTACCCGTTTGTTGGTTCTTGTCAAAAACCGGGAGTGATCGTGGTTGGACAGCTCATTCATGGCAATATGGAACGAATCTCCGGAAAACGCAGCCCCATGATAGTGCATGGCACCCCAGAAGCTGTCGGCATTCCCATACAAGTCTTCTCTGTAATCATCACTGTGCTTCTGCATTCCGGTCAAAAACCAGGTAATCGGTTCCATAAAAGCATCGTAATTCATGACGGTGTCCCACTCACCATTTCCAATCCATTCTCTCGGACTGCCATAGTGTTCGGCCAAAACAATTGCTTCCGGATTGGCTTCGCGTACCGCTTTATGAAAATCTTTCCAGAACTGATGATTAAACTCCGGCGAATGACCTAAGTCTGCTGCGACATCAAGTCGCCATCCGTCTGCATTGTACGGAGGAGATACCCATTTTTTTCCAATATATAAAATATAATCATATAACTGTCGGGACCCTTCGTAATTGAGCTTCGGAAGGGTATCATGTCCCCACCAGCCATCATAAGTAGGATTATAGGGCCAGCGGTCTTGTTCATAAAAATGGAAATAATCTCTGTAAGGGCTGTCGGCTGAAATATAAGCGCCTTTTTCATATCCTTCAAAGTTTTCGTAAATACGCTCGCGATCCAGCCATTTGTTAAAGGAACCACAGTGGTTAAACACACCGTCCAAAATGACTTTCATTCCCCGTTTATGGGCTTCTTCCACAACCTTTGCAAACAGTTCATTGGATGCTTCAAGATTTTCTTTGTTGGCAATCCGATTGATATACCGGGTGGCATCTTTATTTTCATTTTGCCACGGCTCGAGTAAATTACCGCTATCATTCACAATCTTTCCAAAGTGCGGATCGATATAGTCATAATCCTGAATATCATATTTATGATTGGAAGGCGATACAAATAACGGATTAAAATAGATAACATCTATCCCCAGGTCCTGCAAATAGTCCATCTTATCCATAACACCCTGTAAATCACCGCCGTAAAACTCTCTGACACCCATCGTTGCCGGATATTTATTCCAGTCTTCCACTTTGGTTACATGTTCACCGATGTAATTGTATTCGTCTGTCAGAACATCATTGGAAGGATCTCCGTTATAGAATCGATCCACATAAATCTGATACATTACGGCACCTTTTGCCCATCTTGGCACATGATGTCCCGGGACAATCACAAATTTATAATAATCTTCCGCAGTTTTGGCAACTCCGCGAAAATCATAGACACAGGTAAGTTTTCCTGCACTTACTTCAAAATAGTAAGAAACCTTTTCGTCATCCAGTTGGAGCTCATACTCATACCAGTCAAAAAGGTCATCACTTTTATACTTCATCATCAAATGCTTTTCATTTTTACAGACAAAGTATACTTTATCAATATTATTTTTTGCTGCACGGAATTTAATGGTTACGATACTGTAAGGATTTGGATCCGGGGGGCAGACAAATTCGGATGACATATCCGAAAATAAAGCCCTTTTATTAAGAACAGGCCGCATGCCTGACATATAAGTCTGATTATTTTGGATTCTGGATAAATCGCTGTATAGCATTGAAAACGCCCTCCATAATTACCCTATATATTGTATATAATATCATAATTACCCTTGGCATGCCACTATATAGTTTTATTTTTTCCCTTTTTGGATTTGTGTTTCCAATATATATCTTTGTCCGCCGGCTTTTACGAAGTTTCGTGTCTTTCTAAGCGGCATGAGCGAACAAAATAATGACCGGTTTCAACTGTCCGAAGACGAAGTCTGAGTTTTGAAACCGGTCATTTCATATTATTTTGTGAGCATGCCGCTTAGAAAGACTAGAAACTGAAGTATGAGGCGGACAAAGATATATATTGGAAACACAAATCCAAAAAGAGATTTTCTTTATAAAAAGGAAAAAAGACAGCGGTCGCACAGCTGTCTTTTTCGAGAAGGTATTTCTTTTGGGGTATAGCAAAAAACTATGTAATGTATTGGGGGGTTACAAGTATATTCTAACAAATATCTGAAAATAATCTACTCTCACGTTTCACAAACATTACAAAGGTTTTGGTTGTTTTTTGTACATATTGCACAAATTCGGTGCGCTTTATTCTACATTACGGTCTTCAAAGAGCTCTGCAAACTCTTCCATGGTGATGCGTTCTTTCTCAAGTAAAAGCTCTGCACAGGCATGAAGCACGTCTTCATTTTCCAAAATCAGCTCTTTTGCCTTTTGGTAACAGTCATCCACAATGGCTTTTACTTCTGCATCAATCATACCTGCAACCTGTTCACTGTATGCTTTGGTATGGGCCAAATCACGACCGATAAAGACGTCGTCACCATTTTCATCGTAATTGATCGTTCCGATGTTTTCCGACATACCATAACGGGTTACCATACGGCGTGCTGTCTCGGTTGCCTTTTTAATATCGCTCGATGCACCGGTCGTAATGTCATCAAAAATAATTTCTTCGGCAATTCGTCCACCAAGGGAAACCATAATCTCATGGAGCATCTTTCCTTTGGTTAAAAACATTTCATCTTTTTCGGGTAAAGGCATGGTATAACCTGCCGCACCCAGACCGGTCGGTATAATGGAAACCGTATAAACCGGTCCAACATCCGGAAGTACATGGAATAAAATCGCATGTCCTGCTTCATGGTATGCGGTAATTTTCTTTTCCTCATCGGAGATAATCCGGCTTCTTTTTTCCGTACCAATTCCGGTTTTGATAAATGCTTTTTTAATATCTTCGGCACTGATAAAAATACGATTCTCTTTTGCTGCGTTAATCGCGGATTCATTTAAGAGATTTTCCAAATCCGCACCGGTATAACCTGCAGTTGTACGCGCGATATGTGTTAAATCCACATCATCTAAGAGCGGTTTATTTTTGGCATGAACCTTTAATATCTCTTCTCGTCCACCGACATCCGGAGGTCCGATGACAATCTTTCTGTCAAAACGACCGGGACGTAAAATGGCAGGATCCAAAATATCCACACGGTTTGTTGCTGCTAAGACAATAATGCCGGTATTTTCCTCAAAACCGTCCATTTCCACCAATAACTGGTTTAAGGTCTGTTCTCTTTCATCATGTCCGCCACCCATACCGGTTCCACGTTTTCTGGCAACGGCATCGATTTCATCGATAAATACGATACAGGGATGGTTCTTCTGCGCATCCTCAAACAGGTCTCTGACACGGGATGCACCGACACCGACGAACATTTCCACAAAATCCGAACCGGAAATGGAAAAGAAAGGAACGCCTGCCTCCCCGGCAATGGCTTTGGCCAATAATGTTTTACCGGTACCGGGAGGTCCTTCTAATAAAATACCTTTGGGAATCCGAGCTCCGACTTTTGTATACTGTGCCGGATTCTTTAAAAAGCTAATGATTTCTTCAAGCTCTTCCTTTTCTTCTTTCAGTCCGGCAACATCTTTTAAAGTCGTTTTATTACTGTCTCCCATAACCATACGAGCCCGGCTTTTTCCAAAATTCATCATTTTGTTGCCACCGGCGCCTCCACCCGCAGATGCATTGATTAACATCATAAAAATAACCAGGCAGACAACGGCAATCAGGATTGGCATGGCAATGGATTTAAACCAGGTATCCTGCGGAATATTATCGCGCATGACGAAAATATCATTTCTTTCCAGTAAATCTTCCATCTCTTCCACATCCGCTACATATAGTACCGCTGTGGTTCCGTCACGAAACAGGATTTCCAAACGACCGCTGGGGGTCTGCGTATTGGGGATGATTTCGACCTCACTGATTTTACCATCCTTTATATCCTGTTTAAACTGTGCCCTCGTATAATCACGGGGCGAACTTTTTCCCATTTCAATAAAAACGGAAATAATCAATAACACTACAATGGCGATTACAATAAATCCCATTCCTTGTCTTTTCTTTTCCAATGACTTACTCCTCTACTTCCAAAACACCTACATAAGGTAAATTTCGATATCTTTGTGCATAATCAAGACCATAACCGACAACAAACAAATCCGGGATTTCAAAACCGGTGTAGTCCGCATTAATATCCACAACCCTGCGATCCGGCTTATCCAAAAGCGCACAGAGCTTTAAAGATTTTGGATTGCGTTGTTTTAGGTTGTCCAACAGATAACTGAGTGTCCTTCCGGTATCTACAATATCTTCAATCACAATGACGTTCTTTCCGACAATCGATTCTTCCAAATCTTTTTTCATAATAATTTTTCCGCTGGAAACGGAACTGTTCCCATAGCTTGAAACGGACATAAAATCCAATGCCACGGGGACGGTAATTCGCTTTGCGAGCTCACATGCAAAAAAACAGGCTCCCTTTAAGGTACACACCAAAAATACCTCTTCTCCTTCATAATCTTTGCTGATCTGAGCTCCCAGCTCGGCAATGCGGGCATTAACCTGTTCTTCACTCAACAGAACGCTGATCTTGTTGTTCATCACGTATTCTCCTCTTTCACTGTAATCTCCAGAATTTGTCTGGTTTCATCCGTAACTTTATAATATTCACTAATCCGGTATCCGATAATCCACATAATATGGTCGCCGTCCGCAATCAGAGGAATTCGGTCTCTCATTGCAAGGGGAATTTTTTCATCCACCATATAATCCTGCAGTTTTTTTCTTGCCGTTTTTATACAAAAAAAATAATCACCGCTTTTCCGATACCGCAATGTGGCAGTTTCTCTTATTTTATCATAATCAAACCACTTCGTATAGTTTCCGGTCGGCACATTCTGATCTTTTTCATAGGAAAAAATTCTCATTTCCACAGCCGGCTCTATAGGTTCTTTGATATCCGAATCTGAAACATTGCTGTTCTTTTCAAAATAGAGATGATGCTGATCAACATATGCTTTCGTCTGATACAAGAGACTGATTTTCTTTCCACTCTGCCCTTCCAAAAGACCTAAAACGGCCTGTACATGCTGTCTGGTAATGTCTTTCTTTTTTTGGCAGCAGAAAGAATACATACGGTATGTCAGTTCCTGTTTCATATAGGGATGCTGATTTTTCAACCAATTGATGGCAACCCGGCATCCGGATTGTGTTGGTTCAACATATTTGACAAAAAGCCTTTCTGCCTCTTCATCCAGATACTGCAGTGCCAGATCCACACTTTCGGCACTTGCACATATATGCTCTGTCACTCCGGTGCAGATTTCTTTTTCCGCAATCGGAAGAATATCATGGCGGATACAGTTTCTGGCATAGGTTGTATCAAAATTACTCTGATCCGTCACGTAAGAAATCCCGTTTTTTGTAAGAAATTCTTCAATCTGACTGCGTGTCACACAAAGCAATGGACGGATGTAACAATCCCTTATGGGCTGCATGCCTCTTAATCCTCTCAGGCTGCTTCCCCGAAACATCTGGAAAAGAACGGTTTCTGCCTGATCATTTTTATGATGTGCCAGTGCAATTTTTTTCTGACTGACGGCCTCTTGTTCAAATATTTGATAGCGAAGAATTCTGGCCGATTCCTCGATTCCGGTATGATGCTCTTTCTGATAGGAAAGGACATCGATTTTTTCGATGCGGCAGGGCACCTTCCATGCATCACAAAGGTCTTTTACAAAAGCCGCTTCTTGATCAGATTCTTTCCGCAAACCGTGGTGAATATGAATTGCGGAAAGCGTAAACGGAATTTCTTTTTTTATCTGACATAGTAAGTACAACAGACAGACAGAATCGGCTCCGCCGGATAATCCGACAACGATATGGTCGTTGGGATGAATCATATGAAATTGCTTAATAAATTGTTTTACTTTTGTAATCATATTGTTATTCTCTATCTGACCGGAATTCTGATGCTCTCAAACTACTCAAAACCCTCATACTTCAATAACCTTTTGAAATTTGCTTATTTGGGATTTGCTATTTAAAATTTTACTGACATTACAGAATTTCATCCTCTTTGCCCTTGCAACACATTATACCGCAAAATCAGTTGTTGGCAAAGATACCAAAAACAATCACCGTCATATCATCCCGAATTCTGCCTCCGGCCCTGGTAATGGCCGCATTAATGATCATCACAGCCATCTGCCTCGGATTTTCAAAGGACAAATCTGCCAGAAATTCTTTCAAACTGCCTATGTTACCGTCCAGAGTATAGTCCGATGAAAATGCATCCAGGACTCCATCCGTCATCATAATTAAATAATCTCCGTCTTCTAAACCATAGGCATTTTCATCCGGCTCTTCCTTTGAAAACACACCAAGAGGTAAAGATTCGCCGGAAACTGTCCAGATATGCTTTCCCCTTTTTATAAAGGAGGCTCCCGCTCCGTATTTTAAAAACCGGCAGGTTCCCTGATATAAGTCAATTTCACAGGTATCTAAGGTAACGGTGTGGTCTTCCGTATTATTTAAACAGATCAAAGAATTCAACAAAGTCCCTGCTTTGTCTACATGAAATCCGGTCTCCATAAATTTATCGAGCAGATCTAACAGCCTCTCGCTGTCCTTTGCCGCTTCCACTCCGGAGCCCATTCCGTCGGAGATGGCAATTAACTGCATTCCCCTGGCATATTCCCGGATTAAATAGCTGTCTCCGGATTCGGATTCATTTTCTTTTTTTGCCCTTGCAACTCCATCCAGAATATAATAATTCACTTCTTCTTCAAAAATCAAAAGCTTTGCTTCCTCATGGACAAAGGTTGGATTGGCTTCGTTTGACCGCAGTTTCCGGTGACAAAGCTCCGAAAGATATTCCATCAGTTCATCGGTATAAAACATTTCATCAACACGTGCTTTTATTTTCATCCCGATTTCCAGATGCTCTTCTATTTCCACGACATACAATTCTTCAACAATTAGGTCGTTTTCCGTTAATCCCTTTTCGATTTTTCTTTTCAGCCTGTCTAAAAGGCCGGATGTCGCATAGGTTTCATTCGCCAGTTCTTTTAATGCATCCGCTGTTTCCGACAACTGGTCCGCGAGCAGACTGTTATGCTCCTGCCTCGTTTTTAAAAGATAGAGCTGCATTCCCTCTTCCGTATCCGGAGAATGTATTTCATCCTCAAAGCTTCCGGCAATCTCCTGAAGAGTATCTGCATAAAGAATCAGACGTTTCTTTCCGTATTCCGGTAAAATATTATGTTTTTCCTGTTGTAAAACACTCCGTTTCATAAACACCACTCATTTCCGTTTTCTTGCTATTATAGTGGACAAGCTCTGAAAAAAATGTCATTTTGGGGCGGGGGGACAGAAAATTATATATCTTTGTCGCCTCGTACTTCAGTTTTTAGCATTTCTAAGCGGCATGCTCACAAAATATCTATTAAATGCCCGGTTTCAAAACTCAGACTTCGTCTTCAAACAGTTGAAACCGGGCATTCTATTTTGTTCGCTTATGCCGCTAAGAAATGCACAAAACCTCGTAAAAGCCGGCGAGCAAAGATATATAATTTTCTGCTTAAAATACTTGCTATATTTATATTTTTTTCCGAGAACACAAACCCAAAAAGAGTGCAAAAAAATAAGACATGGATTCTGTGCCCTCTAGCATCTCAATCCATGTCTTATTTCATCTTAAATACGATTTCGCCTTCCCGAACCAGTCCCAGTTTTTCTTTTGCAACTTCTTCGATATAGGCTTGAGTCTGTGTATATTTTTTAAATTCTTCCAGTTCCGTAGATCTGTTTTCTTCTTCTGCAATCTGCTCATCCAGTGCTGCTTCTGTCGACAAATATTCCTGTTGCTTTTGCTTTAGTGTATAACTGTTTACGGAAATAACCGCTAAAAGCATCAATACGACCGCCGAAACAAGAAACATACCGAAACGATTTTGCCGCTTACCGCGAAATGCAACTTTTCTTCGTGTTTTTCGTTTCATGTTGACCCCTCTTACAAGTCCCTTTTTTGTGTTTACATAATGTTATCTTAAACTTTTTTATGTTGCCCGTCAACTTCTTTTTTAAGACTTTTCGAAATTTTTTTAGTTTCCTTTTACCTTTACCGAACATGCGTTTTATCAGTGTTTTAAACGGTCTGAAAATGAGCCCAAGACAACGTAACACCATATCTAGTATCTTTTTAAGAATTGTTGACATAATTTCCACTATATATTCTCCAACCGAATATTTATACACCAACATTCCCAGTGCGATACCTGCTACTAAAAACCATCGTATGATTCCATTATTTGTTTTATAAAGCATATAAAATAAAAAAATACCTGCCCCGGTCCAAAAAACAATATCTTCCAGGGCAATCCATATATTTCCATGCCGGAACACTCTGCGGAAAATTCGGAATACATCATATACCATCGTAATAACAATACCGGAAAAAAAACAATATAGTAAAAATCGGCTTTCTTCTAAAATCTGCTCACTCATTATTTAAACAGCTTTCCAAAAAAAGATTCTCCTTTTTGACCCATACCGGATAATTCAGAATAGGTCAGACTGTCAATCTGTCCTTCTACATCCACTTCTCCTTTTTCCAATGACAGCCGATTCACATGCAGATTGTTTCCCTTAATCATTAACATTCCCTGATCGGTTTCCAGCAAAATTTCTGCCAAATCAAAAGAGAGCACATCACTGACTCCGCTGACCATACAGACATTGCGGTTGTTTAACATCAGCTTGTGTGCTCTCTTATTCGTTGTCTCTTCCATAATCAATCCTCCCGGTGTATATAAAATGTCGGGTAAACTCGTCTGCTACCTCGATGTCATGACGAAATACCCCATTTCATATATATTCTCATCCCGGACAGATTATTCCTAAAGATATTCAAACATCTCTTTTGCTTCTTCTTTTTTTACTGTGTCAACGACTTCCAAAACCCGGACACTGACATCCTTATTTCCAAAATTAATGGTAATTTTATCTCCCACTTTTACTTCGCTTCCGGCTTTGGCAACCTTGTCATTGATCAAAACACGACCTGCATCACAGGCCTCATTTGCCACGGTTCTTCTTTTGATTAAGCGGGATACTTTTAAATATTTATCTAATCGCATAAGTGGACCTCCTCGTTCGCCAAATTCAAATTCTTGTGCAAGCACAAATTTGAACTTGGCTCATCGTGTATAACCGCCGATAAAACACGCTACGCGTATTTTATCGGCTGATTAGCACTCGTCAAATGCGATTATGCAAGCATATCGCACTTTCCTCGTTGCCATAACAAAAAGGACCCTTGCGTTGCAAAGGCCCTTTAAATTTAATTCAAATCATCGAATTAAGCATTTACCAGATCTTTTAATGCTTTACCAGCTTTGAATTTAGGTGCTTTAGATGCTTCAATCTTCATTGTAGCACCAGTCTGAGGATTTCTTCCTTCTCTAGCTGCTCTTTCAGATACTTCGAATGTACCAAAGCCAACTAACTGGATTTTTTCACCTTTCTTTAATTCAGCTGCAACAACATCTGTAAAAGCTTTTAATGCCTTTTCTGCGTCTTTTTTAGAGATTTCTGCCTGATCAGCGATAGCTGCTACTAATTCTGTTTTGTTCATTTTGAACTCCTCCTATTACTGAGTTTTTTCTTAATTTTAACGTCAAAAGCGACGCCTACAACTAGTTATAATATCTTTTCTTGTTTTTGTCAAGAAAATATTGAAAAATAGGGCTTTTTTTGCTATTTTTAGCATATTTTTTAAAGCATTTTTTCAAATATTTTTACAATCTGTTTGCGCAATTTTTTTCTGGCGGATGATTCAGAAAATGTCTGTTTTCTTTTTTCTTCTTCTTTGATTTCCTGCCAGCTTTTTAAATTTTCGGGCAAGGGTTTCTTTCCATGAAGAGGCGTTCCATCCGATTCAAATACATGAGGATGTCTGCGAATCATTTTCTGACTGATTCCATCGATTACGTCATCTATGGTAAACAGTCCTTCTTCTTCTGCAATGCAGGCATGCATAACAACCTGCATTAGTAAGTCTCCCAGTTCTTCTTTCATACTGTCGGGATTAGCGGTTTTCTCATATAACTTGATTCCGTAAACCGTTTCTGCTGCTTCCTCTAACATACAGAGAGTTAACGAACCGTGAGTCTGCCTTTTGTCCCACGGACATCCGGTTTCTGACCGGAGCTCTTTGATAATCGTACGCAAATCCTCGAATGTATAAACTTTTTCTTCTTTTCCCGTTTTCAAATATTCTTCCTGTAATTCCATATTTTTATTCATATGATACCAGGGTCAAAAGGTCATACTTTTCATGCTTGCATGAAAAAGTATGACTTTGGGACCCGCAAAACATGAGAAAGTAGCCCGATTAGGGCGGATTTCGAATGTTTTAGGATTGCGAGAGCACAAAGTGCGTAGCAATCCGTTGGTATCATGGGGTCAAAA
>JAFOEY010000015.1 GCA_017387565.1 Lachnospiraceae bacterium
CATGCTCACAAAAATTTATGAAATGCCCGGTTTCAAAACTCAGACTTCGTCTTCAGACAGTTGAAACCGGGCATTATTTTTGCTCGCCATGCCGCTAAGAAAGTCACAAAACCTCGTAAAAGCCGGCGGACAAAGATATATATTGGGAACCCAAAGCCGAAAAGTGAATTATTTGAAAAAACCTATTGACATCCATATTTTGATTCTATATAATGACGTCATAAATTAATTTAACTAAATAATTTTAACTAAATTATTTGAAAGGAGATACGAACATGGTATTCGAAAAAGTAAAAGAAATTATTGTTGATACAATCAGCTGCGCAGAGGATCAGGTGAAACTTGAGGCCAATTTAAAAGAGGACTTAGGAATTGATTCTTTGGATGCAACAGAATTAAGCATGGCTTTGGAAGAAGAATATGGAATTACGATTGAAATGGAAGAATTACAGGGATTTGTAACCGTTCAGAATATTGTAGATTTTATTACAGAAAAGACAGCATAGTTTTCTGTTGGTGGTGACATGGAATTAAAACAGATTTATGAATTATGGGATCGTTTTGAAACATCGGGTATAAACGATTTGGAAATAGAATTCCAGGGCGTGAAGCTTCATATGAAAAAAGAAGCAGGAGCGCAGAATGGAAGTAAGCCCGCGATGTCTGCAGATAAAATTGCAGATCATAACCAAAATCAGTCGGAAGCACAACCAAAGGAGCTTGTGCAGGCGGCTGATGCAAATTTTAAAGAAATTATTGCACCGATTGTCGGAACCTTTTATGCTTCTCCTGCACCGGATGAAAAACCTTTTGTACAGGTTGGGCAGTCCGTAAAGAAGGGGGATGTGATTGGCATTATTGAAGCCATGAAACTGATGAATGAGGTTGTGGCTGATGAGGACGGAGTTGTGGAAGAGATTCTGGTACAGGATCAGAGCTTCGTAGAGTATCATCAGGTGCTTATGAAATTGAAATAGGGAGTATATTGTGTTTAGAAGAATTTTAATTGCCAACAGGGGTGAAATTGCGGTACGCATCATTCGCTGTTGCAGGGAAATGCAGATTGAATCTGTGGTGGTCTATTCATCCGCAGATGAAAAGTCACTTCCTGTTATGCTTGCTACACATGCGGTCTGTATCGGACCGGCTAAGGCTTCCGAAAGTTATTTGAGACAGGATGTTCTAATTGAAACAGCTTTGCGCATGGAATGTGATGCCATTCATCCGGGATACGGTTTTTTATCCGAAAATGCTGATTTCGCCGGAAAGTGTGAAGAAAACGGCATTGTGTTTATCGGACCTTCTGCAGATATCATTCAGAATATGGGTGATAAGCAGTCAGCCCGAAAACTGATGATGGCAAATGAGGTTCCGGTTGTACCGGGGTCCAAAGAATTGATTACCTCCATCGAACAGGCACAGGCGCTTGCTGAAACGATAGGATATCCTGTTTTGTTGAAAGCCTCTGCCGGTGGCGGCGGTAAGGGAATGCGACGGGTTTTTGCCAAAGAGGAGATGGAAAATGCTCTAAAAACCGCAAAAGCAGAAGCCATGGCTGCATTCGGTAACGACGACATGTATCTGGAAAAACTGATTGTGAATCCGCATCATGTGGAAATCCAGATACTGGCAGACAGAGAAGGAAATACGGTATATCTGGGTGAAAGAGACTGCTCCATCCAGAGAAACAATCAGAAACTGTTAGAAGAATCCCCATCCCCGCTTCTGGATGACTCCTTAAGACAGGAAATGGGAAGGACGGCAGTAAAGGCAGCAAAGGCAGCCGGTTATTTTAGCGCCGGCACGGTTGAGTTTGTTGTTGACGATGATAAAAATTATTATTTTATAGAAATGAATACACGCATTCAGGTAGAACACCCCGTAACGGAAGAGATGACCGGAATTGATCTGATTAAAGAACAGATCCGGATTGCAGCCGGAGTGAAGTTAAACATGATACAGGATGATATTGTGATTCAAAAGCATGTGATTGAATGCAGAATCAATGCAGCAGGCCCCGGAAAGATTAATTTCTTACATTTTCCGGCTGGTAACGGTGTACGTGTGGAAAGTCATTTGTTTTCCGGTTATGAAGTAGGCCCGTTTTATGATTCGATGATAGCAAAGATAATTGTCAGCGGGAAGACGAGACTGGAAGTCATTCGAAGACTCCGTCGCTGTTTAGAGGAACTTGTGATTGACGGAATAGAAACCAATGCAGAGTTTATGCACCTTTTGACCTATCAGACGGATTTTATCAAAGGGCAGTATAACACCGGATTTTGGGAAAAGAACCATCAGGAAATCGAAAGCTGGTTAGAGGAAGGATTGCAAAGTCATGTTGTTGAATGATATATTTTCTCAGCGTAAAATAATGTGGGACCGGATGGCTCAGAAAAGAAAACGCGGACAGGAGAAAGTAAAGGCCTGCCCCAAGTGTAAAACAGAGTATTATTCCGGCGAGTGGAAAGAGAATCAATACATATGTCCGACCTGTCATGCCTATATGCCGGTTCCGGCAAAAGAGCGTATGGCAAATATTCTGGATGAAAACAGTTTTAAAGAACTGTTTCCTCAGATTTCAACCAAGGATCCCCTTGATTTTGACGGGTATGAAGAAAAACTGCAGTCAAACCGGAAAAAAACGGGAATGCAGGATGCTTTTTTGGCAGGATCTGGTAAAATAAATAATCAAAAGGTTGCCATTGGTGTGTTGGATGGCCGTTTTCTGATGGGAAGTATGGGAACGGCAGTCGGAGAAAAAATTGTCCGTCTGACGGAATATGCAAAAAAGAAAAATCTTCCGCTCATTATTTTTAGTGCCAGTGGAGGTGCCAGAATGCAGGAAGGCTTGTTTTCTTTAATGCAGATGGCAAAAACAGCTGCGGCAATCGAACAGTTTAAACGAAAAGGCGGATTATTCATTTCCTGTCTGACCAATCCCACGACTGGCGGCGTGAGTGCCAGTTATGCCAGTCTTGGAGATATTATCCTGGCAGAGCCGGGGGCTTTAATCTGCTTTGCAGGACCGAGGGTTATTGAACAGACCATTGGACAGACATTGCCGGAAGGATTTCAGAGAGCCGAATTTTTGTTAGAGCATGGAATGATTGATTGCATTGTAGAACGGAAAGATTTTCGGGATACCTTATCTTCCATTTTACAGATGCATTTGTAAGGAGACGAAAGTATGCAGACAATGAGTTCTTATGAAAAGGTTCAGTTAGCAAGAAGCAAGGACCGCCCCGGAATTTATGATTATATCCGGACACTTTTTGACGGATTTATCGAATTTCACGGCGATCGTCTCTATCGTGATGATCCTTCGATTGTCGGCGGGATTGCAATGTTTCATGATATTCCCGTTACCGTAATCGGGCATCACAAAGGAAAAACGACAGAGGAACAGATTGCATATAATTTTGGAATGACTTCTCCGGAGGGATACAGAAAGGCCAGAAGGCTTATGGTTCAGGCTGAAAAATTCGGTCGCCCCGTGATTACATTTATCGATACACCGGGCGCTTATCCGGGGATGGAGGCTGAATCGAACGGCCAGAGTAATGCAATTGCAGAAAACTTAGCATTTATGAGTGCCATGCAGACACCTTCCATTGCTATTATTACCGGAGAAGGCAGTAGCGGTGGTGCATTGGCTTTAGCGGTTTCTGACCGGGTATGGATGTTGGAAAATGCAGTATATTCTATTCTTTCTCCGGAAGGATTTGCCAGCATTTTATATAAGGATGCAAAAAGGGCGTCCGAGGCAAGTGATGCCATGAAGCTGACGGCGCAGGATCTGAAACAATTCGGTCTGATTGACGCCATTATCCCGGAAGGGAAAAAAATGTTTTTAGCATTGGACAGTATGCTTTTAAGAGAATTAAACAGACTGATGAAAATGAATAAGACAGCACTGGTTGAGACCAGATATCAAAAATTCAGAGAAATTGATCATATGAATGATTAATTCGGAAAGGAATGAACCTTGAAAGGAAAAGGAATACGTATTGTGGCAACAGGGCGTGCGCTTCCCCAAAAGGTAATTACCAATGAAGATTTAAGTAAGATGGTAGATACCAATGATGAATGGATTGTTACGAGAACAGGAATAAAAAGCCGTTATCAATGTGAAGAGGAAACCTGCGTGTCACTGGCTATCGAAGCTGCACAAAAGGCTGTTAATAAAGCCGGAATTGACAAAAATGAAATTGGTGCAGTGATTGTTGCAACATCTACTTCGGAGCATTTGTTTCCGGCTGTTGCATGTATGATTCAGCAAAGACTGGAACTTCCGGAGGAAATTGTTGCATTTGATATCTATGCGGCATGCAGTGGGTTTTTATTTTCCCTGCAGACTGCGCAGGGACTGCTTTATTCCATGGAAAAACCGTATGTTTTAGTTGTGGCAAGTGAGAAGCTTTCCCGCATTATTGATTATACGGACCGAAGCACCTGCATCCTGTTTGGTGATGGTGCAGCAGCAGCCATTGTCGAAAAATCCGAAGGAACCTATATCCAAAAAAGCTGGTGCCGGGGTAATATGGATGCGCTAAGCTGTGTCGGTGTCGGCATGGGAGAAGGATATGTCAGGATGGATGGATCCAAGGTGTTCCGGTTTGCAACGGGAGCTCTCGCACAGGCGGTGAAAGAGACGCTTAATGAGGCACAAAAGACCATCGATGATATTGATTATATCGTCTGTCATCAGGCGAACGAACGGATTATCAGGCATGTACAGAAAAAATATCCCGGAAATGAACACAAGTTTTATATGAACATCGACCGCTACGGAAATACTTCTTCTGCGAGTATCCCGATTGCGCTGGATGAGATGAAGGAACAGGAAATATTAAAACCGGGAATGCAGGTTTTGTGTGTAGGCTTTGGTGCAGGACTTACCTGGAGCGGAGCATTGATTGAGGTTTAAGGAGGCAGAAAAATGAAATTAAATGAAATGTTACATATCAAATATCCTTTCATTCAGGGAGGAATGGCAAATATTGCAACCGGTACGTTTGCGGCAGCAGTCAGCAATGCGGGCGGACTTGGTCTGATTGGTGCAGGCGGAATGAATACGGAAATGCTACGGGAAGAAATCCGCATCTGTAAGAGCCTGACCGATAAACCCTTTGGTGTCAATCTGATGTTGATGAATCCGGAAGTGGATCAGATGGCTGAGATGATTGTGGAAGAAGGCGTAAAAATTGTAACAACAGGTGCAGGAAGTCCGGCAAAATATATGGCACGCTGGAAAGAAAACGGGATGATGGTAATGCCCGTTGTATCAAGCAGTCTGATTGCAAAAAAAATGGAGCAGTGCGGAGCGGATGCCGTGATTGCGGAAGGAACTGAAAGCGGCGGTCATGTTGGAGAAATGACGACTATGGCACTGGTACCCCAGATTGTGGATGCCGTATCCATCCCGGTTATTGCGGCAGGCGGAATTGCAGACGGAAGACAGTTAGCTGCAGCTTTTGCTCTTGGCGCAGTGGGAGTACAGCTTGGAACCTGTCTGTTAGTGTCCGAAGAGTGTCCGATTCACGAAGCTTATAAAGCAGCACTGTTAAAAGCAAAAGACAATGATACCATTGTTACGGGAAGAATTGCCGGAACGCCGGTAAGAATCCTGAAAAACCAGATGGCAAGAGAATATGTTAAAAACGAAAAAGCCGGTATGGGTATTATGGAATTGGAAAAATTCACATTAGGTTCTTTACGCAGAGCTGTTTTTGAAGGGGATACACAACGCGGCTCCCTCATGGCAGGTCAGGTTGTGGGACAGTTAAAAACCATTCGTCCTCTTGCACAAATACTGGACGAATTATATGAAGGATGTAAAGAGGTTATTTCAAAGCTGTCGCTTGAGGAGTAAAAAATGATAATACGAAATAAAGAATTTTCGATCCCCATCATACAGGGGGGCATGGGCGTAGGTGTTTCTCTGGGAAATCTTGCAGGGCACGTTGCTCTGTGTGGTGGTATCGGAATTATCAGCTCCGTGAATGCCGGTTATCGGGAAGAAGACTTTAATATAAATCCCAGACAGGCCAATCTCAGAGCTTTGGAACAGGAAATTAAAAAGGCAAAAGAAATTGCAGACGGTCACGGTCTGGTCGGTGTCAATATCATGACGGCGGTTACCGGATATGAAGAAACCGTTAAAACTGCAGTGGCAGCAGGAGCGGATGTGATTATTTCCGGTGCGGGGCTGCCGATGAAACTGCCGGAGTATCTGGCCGGTTCCGATACTCTGTGTGCACCGATTGTATCGAGTGCAAGGGCGGCAAAGCTGTTACTCAATCAATATCAAAAGCGTTATCAGACAAAACCGGACTTTTTTGTGTTGGAAGGTCATCTGGCAGGTGGACATCTCGGCTTTTCGAAAGAAGAACTTTTTGATAATCAGGCAAAATCAAACGATGAGATATTAGATGAATTGCTTGTGGTTGCAGGCGATATTCCAGTTTTTGTTGCGGGTGGTGTTTTTGACGGAAACGACATGGCGCACTTTGTGAAAAAAGGTGCAGCCGGCGTACAGATCGGAACCCGTTTTATTGCGACACAGGAATGTGACGCTGCGCAGGGCTTTAAAGATGTGATACTCGCTGCAAAAGAAGAAGATTTAAGAATTATCGTCAGTCCGGTCGGAATGCCGGCAAGAGCAGTTTTCAGTCCACTTTTACAACGGTTAAAGGATGGAGAAAAATTCCCTGCCATACGTTGTAACAATTGTCTGACAGCCTGTAAGAAAAATGACGAGACACCGTATTGTATCAGCCGGGCTTTAATTGAGGCTGCAAAAGGAAATAAAGAGGACGGATTGTTCTTTACGGGAGCGAATGCGGGACGGATTAACCGGATGTATTCGGTTCGGGAATTAATTACGGAAATATATGAGGAATACAGGGAGGCGATGGAATGAAAACAGTATTTTTATATGCCGGACAGGGAAGTCAGCATGTAGGGATGGGCAAGGATTTTTATGAAGAGTATGAAAGTTACCGGAATTTTGTCGACAGCGTATCTTCTGAGAATAATCTGAAAGCACTCATGCATGAGGGACCAATAGAAGAACTGTCCAAAACAGAAAATACACAGGCCTGCATGGCTGCCTTTGCAGCAGGAATTACCCTGCTTTTAAAAGAAAACGGTATTGTGCCGGATGCGGCATGCGGACTGAGTTTAGGAGAGTATGGAGCTTTACATGCGGCAGGTGTATTTGATGCCGAATCTTATGTCCGTCTGGTAAGCTACCGCGGAAAAGTCATGATGGAAGCTGCACAGGGCTTAAGCTGCAGTATGAGTGCCATTTTAGGACTTGCGGGAGATGTGATAGATAAGGCATGTCGTTCTTACACCGGAGAAGGTTTTGTTACGGCAACCAATTTTAACTGTCCCGGTCAGACGGTTATCTGCGGAGACGAAGTAGCTGTTTCTAATATGGAAGAAGAGTTAAAACAGATGGGTGCAAAACGTTGTATTCGTCTAAATGTAAGCGGACCATTCCATACGCATTATATGAAACCGGCCGGAGATGCGTTAGAGGAATATTTCAAAGATATGGCATTTTTGACACCTGCCATTCCGGTTGTAACCAATGTGACAGGTACCTGGATTGGACCGGATGATGATATCAAAAAACTGTTGGTTATGCAGGTCCAAAACGGTGTTCACTTAGAAGACGACCTCCGCACCCTGATAGAGGCAGGATATGACCATTTTATTGAAATCGGACCCGGAAATGCCATGGCAGGATTTTTAAAGAAGACGGCGAAAGCAATGGGAGCAGATGTTACGGTAAACACTATCGATACGGTCGATGATTTTAGAAAGGTGATTGAAAATGAGTAAGAGAGAAACCGCACTGGTAACCGGTGCAAGCAGAGGAATTGGAAGAGCTGTCTGTATACAGCTTGCAAAAGACGGATATGATATTGTTTTCAATTATCAGTCAGGGCAGGAGGCTGCTTTGGAAACCAAAAGACTGTGTGAGGCAGAAGGCGCCAATGTATGTATGGTACAGGCCGATATCAGTTCATCGGAGGAATGTACAAAACTGATTGACAAAGCGGTTGAATTCGGAGAAGGACCGGTTGCCGTTTTGGTAAATAATGCAGGTATTACCAGAGATAATGTACTGATGCGCATGAAGGATGAGGAATTCGATGCCGTTATTGATACCAATTTAAAAGGAACTTTTTACATGATGCGTGGTGTTTCCAAGATGATGCTTCGTGCAAAAAAAGGACGCATTATCAATATGAGTTCTGTTGTCGGCGTCATGGGAAATGCCGGACAGGTAAATTATGCGGCAAGTAAGGCAGGAGTCATCGGAATGACAAAATCACTGGCAAGAGAGCTGGCATCCAGAAAAATTACGGTCAATGCCATTGCTCCCGGAATGATTGAAACCGATATGACAAAAAAACTGCCGGACGATGCAAAGGAAGCGATTTTAAAAAGCATACCGATGCAGGAGATGGGAAAACCGGAAGATATCGCAAATATGGTTTCTTTTTTAGCAAGTGATAAGGCAAAATATATTACCGGACAGGTATTTTGTGTGGATGGAGGAATGGCGATATGAGAAAAGTAGTAATTACAGGATTAGGAGCAGTTACACCAATCGGAAACAATGTATCTTCCACCTGGGAAGCAGCAAAACAGGGTGTTTGCGGAATTGCTCCCATAACACATTATGATACAGAAACACATAAAGTGAAACTGGCTGCCGAGGTAAAAGATTTTCCGTTAGAAGATTATTTTACAAAAGCCGAAGCCAGAAAATTAGATGATTTCTGTATTTACGCTTTGGCTGCAGCAAAGGAAGCGTTTGAGGATGCAGGGTTAAATATGGAAGTAGAAGATTCCGGACGTTGCGGTATTATTTTTTCGAGTGGAATTGGCGGTATTTCAACCATTCAGAGAGAAACCTTACGCGGACAGGAAAAGGGCTTTGATCGGATTTCACCCCATTTTATTCCGATGGCAATTGTCAATATGGCAGCAGGACATCTGGCAATAAAATACGGTTTTCACGGAATTTGTACTTCTGTTGTAACGGCGTGCGCAAGCGGAACCAATGCCATTGGTGATGCGTTCCGTCAGATCAAGGACGGATACCATGATGTCATGATGTGCGGTGGTTCGGAAGCTTCCATTACGGAACTTGGTATTGGCGGATTTACTTCCATGAACGCATTGCATTTTGGTGATGATCCAAATCGCGCTTCTATTCCGTTTGATAAAGAACGCAGTGGTTTTGTCATGGGTGAAGGTGCGGGTGTACTGATTTTAGAAGAGTATGAGCATGCAAAGAAGAGAGGCGCACACATTTATTGTGAGATTGCCGGTTACGGTTCCACCTGTGATGCCAATCATGTAACGGCACCGCTTTCCGACGGAAGCATGGCAGCAAAATGTATGCAAAAGGCCATGGAAGAAGCTGATGTTAAGCCGGAGGAAATGAATTATATCAATGCACACGGAACATCTACGGTTTTGAACGATAAGAGCGAAACACTTGCAGTTAAGACTGCATTTGGCGATGCCGCGGACAAACTGATGATCAGTTCTACAAAATCCATGACCGGTCACCTGCTTGGTGCCAGCGGAGCAGTAGAAGCAATCTTAACCGCATTAAGTGTACAACAGGATACGGTGCTTCCGACCATCAATTACCGGGAACCGGATGAAAACTGTGATTTAGACATTGTACCAAACACCATGAGAAAGGACACTGTCAATGTGGCAATGTCAAATTCACTTGGTTTTGGCGGACATAATGCAAGTATTGTATTGAGAAAATGTGAATAAATTTGCCTTTTTAGTGGCATATACAAACAAAAATGCCCGGTTTCAACAGTCTGAAGATGATGTCTGAGTTTTGAAACCGGGCATTTTAATAATACTTTGATATATTTCCGATAACCAATCCGAAGAGGGAATAGAATGTCAGATAAGGGTTTTGCAAATAAAAGGGATGTCTGCTATACTTTCACATAGACAAATAATTATGATACCAGGGTCAAAAGGTCATACTTTTCATGCTCGCATGAAAAAGTATGACTTTGGGACCCGCAAAACATGAGAAAGTAGCCCGATCGGGGCGGATTTCGAATGTTTTAGGATTGCGAGAGCACAAAGTGCGTAGCAATCCGTTGGTATCATGGGGGCAAAATACCTTTTGACCCCAACATCATAATTATAAAAAGAAATATCGGAAATAATTGATAAAATCATTTATGGAATGATAGGAGATGAATATATCATGGATCAAGACACTATGTTGCAGAATGCTTTTAGTGCTGTATATATGAAATTTAAATTACATTTTTATCAAAAGGTGTTTGAAAAAATTTTGAATCGCGAAGCTACACTGACAACAGTGGAAACGTTTTGTATGGAGATTATTTATGCATTAGACCATCCCACGGTGGCAGAGTTTGCAAAGGTGGCGAATATTTCATCACCAAATGCGGCATACAAAGTTAATAACCTGATAAAAAAGGGATATCTGGAAAAAAGGCAGTCAGAGGATGACAAGAGAGAATATCATCTGGTTCCCACAGAGAAATATATGGATTATTATAATATCAGTTATACTTATATGGATACCGTATTAAAACGGGTACAGGAAAGATTTAGCAAAGATGAGGTTGATGAGCTTGTCAGAATTTTGAATACAACGGCAGATGAACTGATGCCGGAAATCGAGTTGAAACATATTTCGTGATGTTTTTTTGATGATAAAAAAGGTAATATGAGTAAAAAGGGAAAAGAAGAAGTATAAAAGAAATATAAAGAAAAAGGGAAATGATTATAGGGAAAAGATAAAAAGGGTTAGAATATCAAAAGTAACAGCTAAAGAGTATAAATCGGGTTATAGAAGACAAAAGAATGATCTGGAAATGTCTGATAAAAGTACATGAGGAAAATATATGGACGCATATTTGCAAAAAGAAAAAGAAAACAGGACATTTATTTCAGAGCGTTTAAGACACGCTCTGGATGACTGTGCTCATAAAACCGTCACGGTTGTTGTTGCCCCGACCGGATATGGAAAAACCGTGGCAATCCGGAATTTCTGTGAGAGGGTGCAGATGCCTGTTATATGGATTAATATATATGACCACGATTATACCCGCACATGGGTTTCTTTTTGTCGTATGATGTTTACTGATTCTGAAATTGCCAATCAATTGGAAAAATGGCCCTTCCCGATAGAAGGCTTACAGAGAGACAATTTCGCAAAAGCATTTGGAAGTGTATTAAAACAGGGACCGGTTACCATTGTATTTGATGATTATCATTTGATTCAAAGTCCGCAGATTGGTGATTTTTTTCAGTTCATCGCCAGAGAATTTGCGTCTTTGTTTCATTTGATCATCATTTCACAAAAACAGGTATTTGATGTGGAAAACATTGCATTTGCAACAGGAAAAATCAATCGGATTACTTCCGATGATTTGCGACTTCAAAGAGAAGATGTGCCGGCGTATTTGAAATTGTTTGACCTTGCGCCGGATTTAATTGAAAATAAAGATGCGTTGAAAGAACTGTATGAGAAATCCGAGGGATGGATTTCCATGATTTATGTGTCGGTCTTAAACTATTTAAGAACAGGGAAAAGTGATACCTGTGCGGATATGGAGCATCTGGTTAATCGGGTTGTTTATGAATCCTGCTCGAAAAACACCCAGCATTTTCTTTCCTTTTTACTGGGAATTCAGGATTTTAGTAAGGAACAGGCCGATTTCTTTAATTTTGGCGAAGACAGCGAACCATTTTTGCAGGAATTGATGCAGAATCACGCTTTTATCAGCTATGACAGTAAAACAGAAATGTATCATATTCATACTATTTTCATGGACTGCATCAGACATCATTTTGAAAAGCTCAGTCTTGTGGAAAAGTGTATCCGATATGAACGGATGGCAGAATATTATATTGAGCAGAGAGATTATAATAAAGCACTCGCCTGGTATGAAAAAGCAGGAAATTATGAGGGCGTTTTAAGGACAATTGAATTGTTTGAAACCATTTGTTCGGAAACAGAAGACAGAGAGTTGTTTATCCAGTGTTTTGATCATTGTCCCGAATCTTTATTTGAAGATTATCCGCTCAGTCTGATTTTGTTTATGTGGCGTTTTTACAATTATGGGGAAAAGGAGCGGTTGTATCGCTGCCGGATGATGTTTGAGCGGATTATGAAACAGATTAAGCTGGCGAAAGAAGATCGGGATTATCTTTGGAAGGCTTATTATTTCTTCCTTTATCAGAATGCCTTTAACAATCAGGAGGAAATGCTTGTTTACTTAAAAAAAGCATTTGAGTATTCGGAAAAAGAACTGCCGAGAGTAGACCGGAATATTCCCCGGAATTTTGGAAATCCTTCTTTGTTACATATGTTTTATGCCGGTGGCAATCCGGATGTGATGATTGCCCAAATGGAACAACAGTTTGATGAATTGCATCGTCATGCTGTTTTTTCCATGGATGGAATGATTGAACTGGCAAAAGCAGAAAAGTCTTACTTTGTGGCAGAGTTTGAAGAAGCGGAACTGCTGTGTCATGATGCATTGCGGTTGTTTCGAAAGCATGATCTTGTCTGTTATGAAATTAGTGCCTATCATCTGCTGGCACAGATTGCTTTTATGTATGGAGATATGGATTCCATCAAAAAGAATCTGTCCGCTATGATTGAACTGGTGTTACAACGAGGTCGGGATAATTCACCGCTAGCATATACGGTTGATATGTGTGAAGCATTTTTTTATGTGAATGTCCATTACTCGCAGTATTTAGGAGAATGGATAGACAATCTTGAAGAGACACCACAAGAAATCATGCCACAGACAGAAGCCTATTCTTTTATGCTCCGTGCATCCATAGCGCTGCACCATGAGAAATTTAAGCAGATTTTATCTTATAAAGGGCTGATGCTTTCGAGTCTTAGGGATTATCCTTCCAAATTTACCGAAGGGGCATTGAATCTTGTTTTTGCATCTGCATCCGCTTCGTTGGGAAGAATTGAAGATGCCAAGCAGTATATCAGAAACTGTACAAATTTGGTCGGTTTCTGGCCTGTTATGCTGTATGCCCGGTATGGACAGTGGATGATGCAGCCGCTTCAGGAACTGGCGGAAGAAGATGAAAGATATAAAGATATGATTGTCATGTGCAGAAAGATGACAACCATAAAACGGAATTTAAATGAAAAAGGATTCACGGGAGTCTTTCCGACCTTGACAAAAAGAGAAAACGATATTGCCATTCTGGCGATGGATGGTTTGAGCAATAAACAGATTTCGGCACAATTATTTATCAGTGAAAATACAGTCAAGAGCTCATTAAAAAATATATTTACAAAATTGGGAATCTCGTCCCGCAGGGATTTGTTAAAAGCGGCTCAGACCGGTTGTGGATTTGGTACGATATAAAATCCCCGTTTTTACTTGTGGTATCTGTTAAAACGTTGTAGAATATGGTTGGTAAAAAACAGAAAGAGGACAGATTATGGCTTTAAATAAGAAACCCGTAACCGGAATGAAAGATGTATTGCCGTCAGAAATGCAGATACGCGATTATGTCATGGCAGTCATCAAAGAAAATTATCGTAAATTCGGTTTTACACCGATTGAGACTCCCTGCGTGGAATCGATTGAAAATCTTTCGAGCAAACAGGGCGGAGAAAATGAAAAACTGATATTCAAAATCATGAAACGAGGCGATAAGCTGAATCTTGCAACGGCAGAAAGTGAGGCTGATCTGGTGGACGGAGGTCTGCGTTATGATTTGACACTTCCTTTGGCAAGATATTATTCTAACAATGCAGCAGTACTTCCCAAACCGTTTAAGGCATTGCAGATGGGAAGTGTATGGCGTGCCGACAGACCGCAGAAAGGTCGCTTCAGACAGTTTGTTCAGTGTGATATCGATATTCTCGGAGAACCGAGCAATTTAGCAGAAATCGAATTGATTTTAGCAACTACCACAACACTTGGAAAACTTGGCTTTTCCGGGTTTAAGGTTCGTATCAATGAGAGAAGAATCTTAAAGGCAATGGCAGTTTATGCAGGTTTTTCGGAGGAAGAACTGGATACGGTATTCATTATTCTGGATAAAATGGACAAGATCGGAAAAGACGGTGTCAAAGAGGATCTGGTTGCCAATGGTTTTGAGCAGACCAAGGTTGATAAATATATGGCGTTGTTTGACGGAATCGAGAATGCAGAAGATGGAATTGCATATCTGGGTGAGACTTTGGGTGACTGCTTGGAAGAGGATGTAGTTCAGAATTTGACCGAGATCAAAGAAAGTGTTTCTGCAACGGTAGATACGGATTTTGAAATTGTTTTTGATCCAACATTGGTAAGAGGTATGTCTTACTATACCGGAACTATTTTTGAAATTGAAATGCCGCAGTTTGGCAGTTCCGTGGCAGGTGGCGGCCGTTATGACAAGATGGTTGGCCGTTTTACGGGACAGGATACACCGGCATGTGGTTTTTCTATCGGATTTGAACGTATCATTACTATTTTAATGGATGAAAACTTCCGGATTCCGGATCAGGCAAAGAAGATTGCTTATCTTGTTGAAAAAGGAATTTCCACACAGGATTTATGCAAAGTCATTGCAAAAGCGCAGGAAGAAAGAGCTGCCGGTAAGCAGGTTTTGGTTGTGCGCATGAACAAAAATAAAAAATTCCAGAAGCAGCAGCTGATGGAAGAGGGATATGAAGAATTTGAAGATTTTTACAAAGCTCCGCTTAAGTTGTAGTGTTTTTTGTAATGGTTTTCCATAATGATTTATATGATGGATTTCATGTAATGGATTTCACATGTTTTTGTAATAGACTTTTGGGAATAATTTTATTATCTATAAATAGAAGATTTTATCCCAACAAATACTTCAGGAGGCAGTAAAATGGCAGAATCAATGAAAGGATTAAAACGCACGCATCGTTGTACGGAAGTTAGCAATGCTAACATTGGTGAAACTGTTACCGTTATGGGATGGGTTGCGAAACAGAGAAATAAAGGCGGTATCATTTTTGTGGATTTAAGAGACCGCAGCGGTATTTTGCAGATTATTTTTGAAGAAGATAAGTGCGGCAGTGAAAGCTTTGCAAAAGCAGAGAGAATGCGAAGTGAATTTGTCATTGCGGTTGTTGGTAAGGTGTGCAAGCGTGAAGGTGCGGTTAATGAAAACCTTGCAACCGGCGATATTGAAGTTATTGCTAAGGAGGTTCGTATTCTTTCCGAATCAGAGACCCCTCCTTTCCCGATTGAAGAAAACAGCAAGACCAAAGAAGAAATCCGCTTAAAATACAGATATCTGGATTTAAGACGTCCGGATATTCAGAGAAATTTGATTTTAAGAAGTAAAATTTGTGCCGAAGTCCGTGACTTTATGACCAAGGAAGGCTTTTTGGAAATTGAAACCCCGATTTTAAATAAATCTACACCGGAAGGTGCCAGAGATTATCTGGTTCCAAGCCGTGTGCATCCCGGTAATTTTTATGCACTTCCGCAGTCACCGCAGCTTTTTAAACAGCTTTTGATGTGCTCCGGTTATGATCGCTATATCCAGATTGCAAAATGTTTCCGTGATGAAGATTTACGTGCGGACAGACAGCCGGAATTTACCCAGATTGATATGGAGTTGTCTTTTGTCGATGCGGAAGATGTTATGGATGTCAATGAAAGACTGATTGCCGATGTCTGTGAGAAAGCAATCGGATTAAAGGTGGAACTTCCCTTACCGCGCATTACATGGCAGGATGCAATGGACCGTTACGGCTCCGACAAACCGGATACCCGTTTCGGCATGGAACTTGTCAATGTATCCGATGTTGTGAAAAACTGCGGTTTTGGTGTGTTTACATCCGCTTTACAGGCAGGTGGATCCGTCAGAGGTATCAATGTCAAAGGACAGGCCGGTATGCCTCGTAAGAAAATTGATGCACTGGTTGATTCTGCCAAAGGAAACGGTGCAAAAGGCCTTGCATATCTGGCTGTTTTGGAAGATGGTACCTACAAATCATCCTTTGCCAAATTCATGACAGAAGAAGAACTGGATGCCTTGGTAAAAGCTATGGGTGGCGAAAAAGGTGACTTATTGTTATTTGCGGCAGACCGCAATAAAATCGTTTGGAATGTTCTTGGTGCACTCCGTTTAGAGCTTGGTCATTCACTTGGCCTGATTGATGAAAATCAGTTCAATTTCTTATGGGTTGTAGAGTTCCCGTTACTGGAGTGGAGTGATGAAGAAGAACGGTTTGTGGCAATGCATCATCCATTTACCATGCCGATGGAAGAAGACTGGCAGTATATTGATACCGATCCCGGCCGCGTCAGAGCAAAGGCTTATGACATTGTTTTAAACGGTGTTGAATTAGGCGGCGGTTCTGTCAGAATTCATCAGAACGATATTCAGGAAAAGATGTTTGAAGTATTAGGCTTTACAAAAGAAAGCGCATGGGAGCGTTTTGGATTTTTGTTAAATGCATTTAAATATGGTGTACCTCCGCATGCCGGTCTTGCCTATGGTCTGGATCGACTGGTTATGCTTTTGGTAAAAGCAGACAGTATCCGTGAGGTTATTGCTTTCCCTAAGGTAAAAGATGCAAGCTGCTTATTGACCAATGCACCTGATGTGGTTGATCAAAAACAGTTAGATGAATTACAGATTGCATTAAATCTGGTGGAAGAGACCGAAGAAAAAACAGAATAAAATAAGGAAATGCACAATTTATTTTGAAGGTAAAACAGGTTTTTACAATCGCTGAAACAGACGCGCGTAGTAAAAGACTTTTTCGGGAAAATGGTTGTGCATTTCTTAATTTAATGAAAAGGAGAATTGATATGAGCCAGTATTCAAGCTTTAATCTGCCTCTTTGTCTGGTAGTGGAAGAAGGGGTATTTAACCATGTGGATGAAACCGTTTACAAATATGTACCGGAAATCAAGGGGCAAAAAGCCATTCTTGTAAGTGAAAATTTCCTAATGAATTTATATCCTGATATTGTCAGTGAAATCCAAAAGGATTTCGGTGGCGCAGAGGTGTATGAAGTTGTACAGGGTGACTATGAACAGGCTGTAGCACTGGCAAAATATATCAGTATGGCAAATGTCAAAGTTGTGATTGGTTTTGGCGGAGGACGGGTTTTGGATGTGGCAAAATATGCGGCATTTGTCAGTAAAACCGCCTATATTTGTCTTCCTACGACATTGAGCAATGATTCGTTAGCATCCCCGTTTTCCGTACTGGGAATGGAAGGAAAGAGCCGGAAAACGCTGGGAAGCAAAATTCCTACGGCTATTTTGATAGATACCGATATGATTATGAAAGCCCCCAAAGGACAGACTTTATCCGGCATTGGTGATACCATCAGCAAACATACGGCGTTATTTGACTGGAAACTGTCTGCAGAAAAAGAAGGAAAGCCGTTGGATGATTTTGCCTATGCCATTGCCCGCATGAGTTACGATACGGTTTATCATTCAGATAATAAGGATCTTACCAATAAAACCTTTATCCGTATTCTGTCAAGATCATTGGTTATGGGCGGCCTTGCCATGGAAATTGCCGGTTCGTCCAGACCAAGCAGCGGAAGCGAGCACCTGTTTTGCCATGCCATAGAAGAATTTTATCCGGAAATCAAGATTTCACATGGACTGGCTGTTGCGCTGGGAAGTGTCGGAGCCTGTATTTTTCAGGGAAGAGATGAGACACAGTTAGTAGAAGTTTGTCGCGCTTACGGAATTGACCTGGATCCGGCTGCTTACGGCATTACAAAGGACATCTTTGCAGATGCCTGGATAAAGGCCGGAAGTACAAGACCGGACCGCATTACCATTTTAAATTCCACAAATCTGAACCGTCAGTGGCTGGATATGATTTATGACAGAATGGCGGATAAGTCAGATGCCGTTTATCGTCTCGGATTACAGAAAAATGGTGGACTTGGATAACAAAATCAAGGAACTTGATTAATAAACAACAGGCTTGATTAACAATTAGCAAGCTTGGTATAGAAAAGCAATGGATTAGGTTTAGATAATGAAACTATATTTTTGCAGGGTATCGGAATTATTCCGGGCGATGTCAAAAGAACAGTTGATGGAAGGGATTCCTAATTGCCGGATGAAACTGGCAGATTCTTATAAAAATGAAGCAGATCAGAAACGGAGTCTGGCTGCTTCGTTTCTTTTGGGAATTTGTATGAAAGAACATGGCGTTTCTCTTTCGGAAAAAGCAGATGTGACAAATGCCGGCAAGCTGTTTTTTCCATATTTAGATAGATTTTATGTAAACCTTTCGCATGCGGACGATTTTGCAGCCTGTGCCTGTGATGAAGTAGAAATCGGTGTGGATGTAGAAGGAATTCGCGTTTATAAGGAAAAACTGTTTTTTAAAATCGCTTCTGATAAAGAAAAAGCCCAGATGGATGAGATTGTGAATCGGGAAGAGAAGGATATCCTTTTTACACGCTGGTGGACAAGAAAAGAAAGCGCGGTAAAACTATCCGGAATTGGAATTGCCGGTCTGTTGGATAAAGATAAAAAGACGGCTGAAATCTTTACAAAAGAATTTCAGCCGTGTGAGAACTGTTTTTTGTCGGTTTCTTCTTATCGTGATGCTTTCTGTGAGGAGATTACCATGCTTACATCCTTATCGGATTTGTGTTCCTGAAATGAATATGCAAAAAGTGCGAATATATATATTTCTGTTAGGGCGACTGACTATATTATATCAGTCTTGCTTTACTTCGTCAGATGATTGTTCGGATTGTTTTGCAACTGTTTCATCTTCGTCTGTCTGCGTATGTAAAGGCAGGGTGACAATGACGCGCAGAATGCGGTTCTTGTTAATGTTGGAAGCCTGTATCTGTGTACCGTCTTCCAAAACCGCGATTTCATTTCTCTTGGGAATGTGATCCAGACATTCTATCATAATACCGCCGATGGAGTCATAATCTTCGGAGGTAAAACTGGTATCCAATGCATCATTGATATCGTCAAGCTTCATGGAACCTGCAATATCATAGGTGTTGGGTCCTATTTCTTTAATGAGTTCTTCTTCTTCCGTATCATATTCATCGCGGATTTCACCTACAATTTCTTCCAATAAATCTTCCAATGTAATTAGTCCTACGGCAGAACCGTATTCATCAAGTACAATTGCAATATTATTGGCACTTTCACGCATCTCTACCATCAAATCATCTGTCTTTTTGGTTTCATAGGTGTAATAGATATCACGCATGATATTACGGATGTTGAAATCGGTTTTCTTATTGACAAGGAAAAAGTCTTTTAAGTTTACACTTCCGATAATATTATCCTTATCTCCCTCATATACGGGAATACGGGAAAACAGCGTGTTTTTGAACAACGTACGAAGCTTGGTATAAGATGCATCCACATCAATCATCGTCATTTCGATTCGTGGGATCATGATATCCTTGGCAAGGGAATCACCAAAATCAAATACATTTAAAATCATTTCTCTTTCTTCTGTTTCGATGGCGCCATCTTCATGACTGACCTCGACATATGTTTTAAGTTCGCTTTCTGTCATGGCGCTGTGTGCCGTTTCGCTGTCAATTCCTGCCAACTTTAAAAAGACAACGGAGAGTTTGTCGATGATAAAAATAACCGGTGTCAGAATAAACATTAAAACGCGGATAATTGGTGCATATACCCGTGCCATTTTTTCGGAATTGATGCTTGCTGCGGTTTTGGGGACAATTTCACCAAACAATAGAACTAAAATCGTCAATATTGCTGTGACAACACCGATGAACATACTGCCGAACAACCGGATGGTCAGTGCTGTTGCAAGGGTGGTAGTGGTAATGTTCACGATGTTATTACCTATTAAAATTGTGCTCAACATCTTTCCGGTGTTTTCCAAAACATCCAGAACTGTCTGGGCTTTTTTATCCCCTTCATCCGCAAGGGTTTTCATTTTTATTCGGTTGACGCTGGTCAGGGCTGTCTCCGCAGAAGAAAAAAATGCGGAAAGAAAAAGTAAAATGATAAGACTGATAAGTTGTATGGCATCTGATGTGTCCAAGTGAAAATTAACCTCTTTTCTGAATTTGTAGCGTTTCTAAATACTATTAAACATATTTTATACATAAATGAAATCTTTTTTCATAGTATTTATGTATAAGGAAAGATACTATATATGATTTGGACTTGTCAAGTAAAGTTTGTATAAACGAAAAATAAATGAAGTGTAAAACACACTCTTTTTTTATTATTTTGCAGACAAAAATGAATTTGAAAGAAAGAAGAGGTATGATATGAGAAAATGGATGATGAAACAAGAACAGCAGGATCAAAAAATATTGTCAGCACTTGTGATATTGGTGGCATCTTATGTCCTGACGGCGGGATGTCTTTTACTTTTGGCATTTATCCTGTATAAATTCCGTGTTTCGGAGAATGTGGTAAATATGGCAATTATCGTTATTTATGTCTGCATGACATTTTTTGCCGGATTTGTGGCAGGAAAGCGGTTTAAAGTTAAAAAATTCCTATGGGGTCTCATTCTCGGAAGTATTTACTTTCTGATTTTAACCTTGGTTTCCATGATTGGCGGCGTATCGGATATGGTGGTAGGAAGAGGAATGATTACAACCTATCTTCTTTGTGCAGGCGGCGGAATGTTAGGTGGAATGCTAAGCTAGAAAAAAAGTCTTTCAATACATAAAAAACTATGCTATAATTGCCAAAGAGTACAGTTTCAGGATAGAAAACTGTTTAAGTGAATAAGGAGGCTATGTTCATGAAGCATATCAAAACATTAAGCACAAGAGACCTTAAGAAGACTGTGAAAAAAGGCGGTTGCGGTGAATGCCAGACATCTTGTCAGTCAGCTTGCAAAACATCCTGCACAGTTGGCAATCAGAGTTGCGAACAGGTTAAATAATACGATGTTTCATAAGCAGCGATTGCGGTCGCTGCTTTTTCATGGGGGCGTTTTTTATTGGAATGGTAAAACAATGTGACAAAAGAACTCTGCTCATGAAACAAATAATATAACATAGGGACGTTCCTTGTGACAAAAGAACCGTCTCAAAATAAGGAGAAAGCAAACGTGGTACATGTATATCAAAACAACGGTTTTAAAATCGCATTGGATGTCAATAGCGGTGCCGTTCATGTCGTTGATGATGTCGTGTATGATTTGATTCCCGAATTAGAAGAATGTATTAAGGCAAAGTCTGATAAAGAAAAAGTATCAGAGGTTGCCTTTAAAGTGTTGTCAGATAAAGACAAACAATATTCGGAAAGTGATATTGCCGAGGCAGTTGATGAAATATTGGAATTGCACGAGGCAGGACTTTTATATACGGAAGATATTTATGAGCCGTATATTGAACAATTCGGAGAACGTGAAACAGTGGTAAAAGCTCTGTGTTTACATATTGCTCATGATTGTAATCTGGCTTGTAAATATTGTTTTGCGGAAGAAGGAGAATATCACGGCAGACGCGCCATTATGAGTTATGAAGTCGGAAAAAAGGCTTTGGACTTTTTGGTAAAGAATTCCGGCAACAGAGTCAATCTGGAAGTTGATTTTTTTGGCGGAGAGCCTTTATTAAACTGGCAGGTGGTCAAAGACCTTGTCAATTACGGACGTTCTTTGGAAGAGCCCTTCCATAAAAAGTTCCGTTTTACCCTGACAACCAACGGTGTACTTTTAAATGATGAAATTCTCGAATTTGTCAATCGCGAGATGAGTAATATTGTCTTAAGTATTGACGGACGCAAAGAAATTCATGATCTGATGCGACCGCACCGGGGCGGACAGGGCAGTTATGATGAAGTAGTTCCCAAATATATCAAAGTGGCAGAAAGCCGCAATCAGATGAATTATTATGTAAGAGGAACCTTTACACATAATAATCTGGATTTTTCCAAAGATGTCATGCATTTAGCAGATCTTGGTTTTAAACAGATTTCGGTTGAACCGGTCGTTGCCGACGAAAAAGAAGATTATGCCATTACAGAACAAGATGTTCCGATTATTAAGGAAGAGTATGACAAGCTTGCCAAAATGATTATTGAGCGCAAGCAAAGCGGAAGGGATTTTAATTTCTTTCATTTTATGATTGATATGGAAGGCGGTCCCTGTGTTTATAAGAGATTGTCCGGATGTGGTTCCGGAACGGAATATCTGGCGGTTACTCCATGGGGAGATTTTTATCCCTGCCACCAGTTTGTCGGTATGGAAGAGTTTTTAATGGGAAATGTGGATGATGGGATTGTACGTCCTGACATCATGCAACAATTTAAAAGCTGTAATGTCTATGCCAAGGATAAATGTAAGAATTGTTTTGCCAAATTTTATTGCAGTGGCGGTTGTGCTGCCAATGCTTATAATTATGGAAACAGTATATATGATGCATATGATATCGGATGTGAATTACAGAGAAAACGGATTGAATGTGCTATTATGATCAAAGCAGCTTTGGCTGCGGGAGAGGAGAACTAACATGAAAAAAAGAACAGCTGCCGTATTGCTGATTCTTTTTCTGATCGCAGCAGTCGGAATGGGTTATGTTGCCTTTTTCGGTATTGGATCGGGAAAAACCGGATCAATGGCAAATATTAAACAGGGTCTGGATTTAGCAGGTGGTGTCAGCATCACATATCAGGTTGTGGGAGAGGAAGCACCTTCTTCCGAAGATATGTCAGATACCATTTACAAGCTGCAGAAACGTGTAGAAAACTATTCTACCGAAGCACAGGTTTATCAGGAAGGTGATAATCGTATCAATATCGAAATTCCCGGTGTATCGGATGCTAATGCGATATTGCAGGAATTGGGCCAGCCCGGAAGTCTGTATTTTATTTATCAGACCAACGAAGCCGGTGAAGCAAATTATACGTTAACCGGTTTTGATGAGGAAAAAGGAAAATATATTTATTCTCTGACCAAATCCATTGATGAATTGATGGCAGAGGGTTCCATTCCTTTGGATGGTACAAAAGTTGCCGCTGCAGATGCCGGTGCTACACAGAGTAGCGGAGCGTTGCAGGAGATGGAGTATGTGGTTGAACTGACATTTACACAGGAAGGTTCCGAAGCGTTTGCAAAAGCTACAGAGCGTGCTTACAACAGAGGTGAATCCATCGGTATTTATTATGATGGAGAACTGGTCTCTGTACCGAACGTTATTTCCGTTATTACAGGCGGACAGGCACAGATTACCGGTATGGACAGCATTGAAGAGGCCAAAACACTGGCTTCCACCATTCGTATCGGTGGACTTAGCTTAGAGCTTGAGGAAATGAGATCCAATGTTGTTGGAGCACAACTTGGTTCCGATGCAATCAAAACCAGTTTAAAAGCCGGTGCAATCGGTCTTGCAATTGTCTGTATTTTCATGACTGTTGTATACTTTATTCCCGGTTTTACATCGGCAATTGCATTGCTGATTTATGTTATCTTGACCTTACTGGTATTAAACGGATTTAATCTCACCCTGACACTTCCGGGTGTGGCAGGTGTTATTCTCGCCATCGGTATGGCGGTTGATGCCAATGTCATTATCTTTGCCCGTATCAGGGAAGAGCTTGCAACCGGAAAGACGGTAAAATCTTCCATTAAAATTGGTTTTGATAAAGCTACTTCAGCCATTGTTGATGGAAATATCACAACCTTTATTGCGGCAGTCGTGCTGGTATTAAAGGGATCCGGTACGGTAAAGGGATTTGCCCAGACCTTGATGATTGGTATTATTCTTTCCATGTTTACTGCCATGGTGGTAGCAAGAGTGTTACTGCATCTCTTTTATGCAGTCGGTTTCCAGGATGAAAAGTGGTATGGTATCGGAAAAGAACATAAAGCAATTAATTTCCTGAGCAAAAAAGCTGTTTTCTTTGCCATTTCCCTGGTTGTGATTATCGGCGGATTTGTGATGCTTGGTGTGAATAAATCATCAACCGGTAATATATTAAATTATTCTATGGAATTTGTTGGCGGTACTTCCACAACCGTTACATTTAATGAAGATATGAGTATTGAAGAACTGGATGCCAAAGTGGTTCCGTTGTTTGAAGAGATTACCGGAGACGGTGCGGTTCAGACACAGAAGGTAAGCGGAACAACAGAGGTTGTCATTAAGACAAGAAGCCTTTCTGTAGAAGAAAGAGAAGCTGTGGAAGATATGTTGGATAGCAATTTCCAGGTTTCTTCCGATGATGTCCAGTCTGAGACAATCAGTGCGACAATCAGTTCGGAAATGAAATCCGATGCAGTCGTTGCCGTTATCATTGCAACACTTTGCATGCTGTTATATATCTGGATTCGTTTCAGCGATATCCGTTTTGCAACCAGTGCGGTTGTTGCCCTGGTTCATGATGTGTTGGTTGTTCTGGCATTTTATGCAATCAGCAAGACCAGCGTCGGAAATACCTTTATTGCATGTATGTTGACCATTGTTGGTTATTCCATTAATGCAACCATCGTTATTTTTGACCGTATCCGTGAAAACTTAAAAGAAATGCCCAAGAAAACCGAACTGGAGACTATTGTTAACACCAGTATTACCCAGACCTTATCAAGAAGTATCAATACTTCCTTTACGACTTTTGTCATGGTAGCGGTATTGTATATCCTCGGTGTGACCAGTATTCGTGAATTTGCCCTGCCTTTGATGGTAGGTATTATCTGCGGGGCATATTCTTCTGTCTGCATTACCGGAGCACTGTGGTTTGTGATGAAGAAGTATATTGTAAAAAAAGCAGCAAAAAATAAATAAAAAATAAAACTGAGTTTCTTTATTGAAAAGAAAAGCCAAAAGATGTAAAGTACTTATTATGTAGGAATTTATCTTTTGGCTTTTTCAGTTTTTCTATTTCCATGCAATCGTAAGCAGGAAGTAAGACAAGACGTGAAAAATCCATACTTTTTCATACAGGTATAAAAAGTATAAACTTTTGAATCTGGTATCGTGAAAAGAGAAAAATGTGCATTTTAAAAGAATGAGTTTGTTTATATGCAGATAAAATAGAATCGGATACGGAATAAAACGACGTAATTGCGGTATTTTATGTCATATATCATAAAAAAAATAGAAAACAAAATATAAAACAAAAAGGCAGAGGATTAAAATGGGTTTAATTGTTCAGTTTTTATTATTGGTACTTGGATTTGTAATGCTTGTAAAAGGAGCAGACTGGTTCGTGGAAGGTGTCGCCGGAATAGCGGAAAAATTCGGAATTCCGCAATTGGTAATCGGTCTGACGATTGTAGCAATGGGAACAAGCGCACCGGAGGCCGCGGTCAGTATTGCTTCGGCTGTAAAAGGTAATGCGGGCATTACTGTAGGAAATGTTGTGGGTAGCAATACCATGAATATTTTAGTTATTCTTGGTATCACCGCTGTGATTACAACCATAGCGGTACAAAAATCCACCGTCCGTTATGAAATGCCGTTTATGCTTTTGACCATGGTTGTCATGCTATTGTTTGGAATGTCAGGTAATGTCATAACTTTTGCAGAAGGTCTTATGATGTGGGGACTTTTCATTCTGTATATGATTTATCTGCTCATGATGGCAAAGAAAAACAAAGAAGATATCAAGCCGGAGAAGAGTAAGCCGGTATGGCTTTTAATTATTTTGGGAATTGTCGGTGCCGTACTGGTTGTTTGGGGTGCTGATGTTGCTGTTGATTCCGCAAGTGCGATTGCCAGATTTTTTGGAATGTCAGAGCGGTTTGTGGGACTTACCATTGTGGCATTCGGAACTTCCCTGCCGGAGCTTGTTACCAGTATTATGGCTGCACATAAGAAAAAAGCAGATATTGCAATCGGCAATATTGTCGGAAGTAATATTTTTAATGTTTTGTTTGTCTGTGGAACAACCGCACTGGTTACACCGGTTATGTTCCAGAGCAATTTCATCATAGACAGTCTGGTTGCTGTCGGAGCAAGTATCATACTCTGGCTTGGCGTTTTGAAAAACCAAAAGCTTACACGTCCGGTCGGAATCACAATGCTTTTGTGCTATGCGGGATATTTCGTATATCTTTTAGTATAGTACCGTGAGGAAATAAAAAAGGATGCTATATGGACTGATATGTTTAAAAATTATGAAAAACACATATCAATGTAGCAATTGGATACATCAATGAGTGAAAAAATTATTTATTACTCACTTCATGGTGTTAAGACAAATAATGATATATGGAACAAGATTAAAAGAAAATCGGAAATAAGATAAAACATGAATAGAGGGACATTATTCGTTTGCGTGGAATAATGTCCTTTTCTTTCAGAAAGAGGAATGATATGAAGTGGCAATTGAATCCCAAAAGGGCTGATTTTGATCTTTTGGCAAAGCAACATGGAATCAGTCCGTTGACTGCAAAAATCATGGTAAACAGAGGAATTACGGATGATGCTCAGATGGAGCACTTTTTAAACGGAACACAAGCAGATATGTATGATCCGATGCTGTTAAAAGATATGAAAAAAGCGGTTTCTTTGCTTGAAGAATACTTACAGAAAAACAAACGTATCCGGATTATCGGTGATTATGATATCGACGGAATTTGTTCCGCATACATATTGTATAAAGGTCTTTCTTTTGTGAAAGAGAGTTGTGAGGGCATTGATATCCGGATTCCGCATCGTGTGATGGATGGATATGGGCTAAATGACCGTTTGATTGATGAAGCCGTGGAGGATGGTGTGGATTTGATCATTACCTGTGATAACGGGATTGCGGCATACGATCAGATTAAGCGGGCAAAGGATCATGGAATTTGTGTCATTGTGACTGACCACCATGAAGTGCCTTATGAAGAAACGGATGGAGGTCGAAATTATATTCTGCCTCCTGCGGATGCTGTGATTGATCCCAAACAGGAGGATTGTACCTATCCGTTTCAAGGTATCTGTGGTGCTGTAGTGGCGTATAAAGTAATTTGTGCGCTGATACAGTGTGCATTGTGTAAAGATATTCGGAGTAAGGATGGTGAGAGAGCACAGAGTGCGGGTGAACAGAATGCCGTGCTTGAGGAATGTCTGGTGTTTGCTGCATTTGCAACGGTCGGAGATGTTATGGATCTGATTGATGAGAACCGTATCATTGTAAAGTATGGATTGAAAAAGATGAAAACATCCCAAAACATGGGATTGCAGGCATTAATCTCTGCGTGTGATTTGGAGAATAAGGAGATTACACCTTATCATATCGGTTTTGTTTTGGGTCCATGTTTTAATGCTTCCGGACGCCTGGATGATGCCTATCGTGTGATTGATCTTTTGTGTGCCACGACAAAAGAAGAAGCGGATGTACTTGCAATAAGTCTGAAACAGTTAAATCAGGAAAGGCAGGATTTAACAATGCAGGGAGAAGAGAAAGCTTATGAAATCATAGAGGCACAGGGACTTTTAGAAGACCGGGTGTTGGTTGTCTATCTGCCCGATGTGCATGAATCATTGGCAGGCATTATTGCGGGAAGACTTTGCAAAAAGTATTATCGTCCGACATTTGTACTGACAGATGGTGATGGCTGCGTAAAGGGCTCCGGACGAAGTATTGAAGCCTATCATATGTATGATGAGATGACAAAGGTAAAAGATTTATTATTAAAATATGGAGGGCATAAGCTTGCAGCCGGACTATCTTTGCCGTCTGATCGGGTTGATATGTTCCGTGAGCGGATCAATGAGGTCTGTACTCTTCGTGATTGTGATTTGGAAGAGATGCTGATGCTTGATCTGCAAATGATGCTTGGCTGGGTATCCGATAGACTGATGGATGAACTTGAAAAACTGGAGCCCTATGGAAATGGGAATGAAAAACCATTGTTTGCAGAAAGAGTCTTTATAAGTCAGGTAAGGGTTATGGGCGATAAGCACAATGTCGTACGTATGCAGCTTAGAAATGAGGAAAACAGTACAGCCGTCGGGATTTGTTTTTGTGACGGTGATTCTTTTATGCAGGATTATATAAACAGTACGGAAAAGAGAGCGAGAATTGCCTATTCACCGGAGTGGAATGAGTATGGAGGTTATCGTTCTTTGCAGATGAAAATACGCCATATTGAGTGGTATTAATATCAGAAAGAGAAAAGATGCTATCAGGTGGTGTAAATAATATTGAATTAATTTATAGAATCCGGTGGTAGAATGATATCAGTTAAAAAGATTGCAGGATAGCATACTGCGTTTTTTTCGTGAATGGTATAGTAATTTAGAAGCCATTGTACTAGACAAAAATAACTAAAGTATGTAAACTTTAGATAGAACACTGTTAAAAAAGTGAAGTAAAATCAGAACATTATTTGCAAAACAATGAAGCAAGATACAACAATAATAAAATGTAGTGAGGGATACATATGATATTAACAGTAAGCTGTAATCCGGCAATTGATAAAACTTATAACACATCCAATGTTATAATTGGTCAGATCAACCGTATGCGGGATCTGGTCAGTATTCCGGGAGGAAAAGCGGTTAATGTTACAAAGGTTTTGAGACAGTTTGATGCACATGTAACGGCGACCGGATTTGTCGGAGGTTATACCGGCGAATTTATTGAAGAAGAATTACGGAATATGGGTGTCAACACATCATTTACGACAATCCGTGGCCTGACGCGTTCTAATATGAACATTATCGGTGATGATGGATATGTTACGGAGATTTTAGAGCCGGGACCCAAGATTCTTTCTTTTGAGCGCGAAGATTTTATGGACCGTTTCCGTGAACTGGTTAAAATCAGTGAATATGTTGTTTTATCCGGAAGTCTGACGGAGGGACTTTCTGAAGATTTCTATGCAAAACTGATTAAAATCTGTAATGAACACGGTTCAAAGGCATTTTTGGATACAAGCGGTGAACCTTTAAAGAAAGGAATTGAAGCCGTGCCATACTGTATTAAGCCAAATCGCCGGGAATTGGAATATGCAGTTGGCAAAAAGCTCTCCACGGAGGCTGAAATCATTCAGGCTGCATATGAATATATTAAAGCCGGTGTTGTTAAGGTTGTAGTTTCCATGGGTGATAAGGGGCTTTTACAGATTACGAAAACAAAAGTGATTAAAGCCGTTCCGCCCCGCATTAAAAAGGTCAACACCGTTGGCTGTGGAGACTGTGTGGTTGCGGCTATGATTTTAGGAATGATTCAGGGATTGAATGACGAAGATACCATGAAGTTTGCCGCAGGTGTATCAGCAGCCAATGCAACAACATTGGAGAGCGGAATGATTCCGCAGGATACCATGGAGAAATTAATTCAGGATGTGGTAATTGTGACGGTGTAAAAATGATTCCCTTTTCGGATTTGTGTTCCCAATATATATCTTTGCCGCCTCGTACTTCGGTTTTTAGACTTTCTAAGCGACATGCTCACATAAATTTATGAAATGACCGGTTTCAAAACTCAGACTTCTTCTTCAAACAGTTGAAACCGGTCATTATTTTTGCTCGTCATGCCGCTATGAAAGTTACAAAACCTCGTAAAACCCGGCAAGCAAAGATATATATTGGGAACACAAATTCGAAAAGGGGAAAAATATAAAAATCCGAAAAGGTAATAAAAAATAAAGAAATGGTTAAGAAAGTTTCATTTTTTTTCATAGTTTAATCACAAAATGAACACATTTTGTCAGTATAGTAGGTATCAAGATAGTTGAAGCAAAACTCACTATCTCCCCCCCCTCATAAGAATTCAAGCGAAAACCCCAACATTTGTTGGGGTTTTTGCTTTGTTTACTATTCTTTTTTGGGATGTAATTTTTCTTTAACAGGCAGTTGTGCCAGAATGACAGCTGCAAAAATAAATGCGCATCCGGATAATTCGCGCATACTCAGTTTCTGGTGCAATAAGAGAAATCCTGCTAAAACAGAGAAAACTGATTCCAAACTCATGAGCAAGGATGCCACTGCGGGATTTACATCTTCCTGTCCGATGATTTGAAGGGTATATGCAACGCCGCAGGAAAGAATTCCGGCATACAAAAGAGGAATCCAGGCATCAGATGTCTGAAAAGCCCTTCCCCATATAAAAAAGTTTCCGCTAAAGGGTTTCATTTCAAAGAGTAGCATAGGAACAGCAGTAATACATCCGGCAACAAAAAATTGGATGCAGGACATGCGGATTCCTTCTACAAGCGGTGTGAAATGATCCACCGCAAGAATATGAAAAGCAAAGCATAACGCGCAGATTAAAACCAGAATATCCTGCGGTTGTAAGATAAGTGTTTCATTTAAGCATAGTAAGTATAAACCAATCACGGTCAGGATGATACCAATCCAGACCCTTATAGAACATTTCTTTTTTAAGAATAGTCCAAGTATTGGAACCAGTATAATATAACAGGCGGTTAAAAAGCCGGCTTTTCCGGCCGGACAGCCCATATAGATACCTGCCTGTTGGAGGTTGGATGCAATGCATAGAATGATTCCACATATGACACCGCCTTTTAGCAGAGTTTTTTGGGATTCGGGTGTGGCAGATTTTTTACCGGTATAACCCAGCCGGTCTAAGAGTTTAATAACCGGAATGAGCACGAAACCTCCAATCAAAAATCGAATACAGTTGAAAGAATAAGGTCCGATGGCATCACCACCTTCACTCTGTGCTACAAATGCAATTCCCCAGATCAATGCTGTCAGAACTAATAAGAATGAATTTCTGGTTGTTTTATTTTTCATAAGTACCTCCGTATAGATAATATGATACCAAGGGCAAAGGGTTATACTTTTTATGCGAGAGCACAAAGTGTGTAGCAATCCGTTGGTATCATTGGGGTCAAACTACCTTTTGACCCAACATCATAATATGTCATTCTAAAGAATTTGAGAATTGCCTAATAAAAGACAATCGGGTTAGAGATAATCCGGTCGTAGACAATCCAATCAATAGACAATATGGTCAATAGACAATCAGGTCAAGTGCAATCTGTTTGATAGACAGTCCGGTCAAGTGACAATCAGATCAAATGTCTGGCATCAATCATTTTAGCATATGTTTCAAAAACTGCAAGCTAGACATACCGGAGAATGAAAGAAAAGGGAAAAGTATGCCCCGGGGTGTCCAAAAGAGCATGAAAAGCAAGAAAAAGGCATACCAGAGAGAGAAAGGTGAGAAAAAAGTATGCCCCGAACCATCCCATGGAGCATGGACAGTAGAATAGAAACAAACATAGAAACAAGAACCAAAACAAGAACCAGAAACAAGAACCGGAAACATATATAGTAGATTCGTTGAAAAAACATACTATATGTGCTATTCTAAAGTAGGTTCATTTTGTTTAATATTTCGAAGGACAGAGCGTAGGAAGCAGTATGAAAGGATGATGAAATATGGCAGAATTCAAAAAGAAAACATGTGAAGAGTTATTAGAAGGGCTTACATATGAAGTGCTTTGCGGGGATGTATCCCAAGAGATAACGGATTTGATTTATAATTCCAATGCAGTGACAAAGGGCTGCATGTTTGTCTGCATAAAAGGTGCGAATTTTGATGCACATGATAAAGCCGCTGAAGTGGCGCAAAACGGAGCTAAGGCAATTGTAGTCAGCCATGAGATTGAACTGCCTAAAGATTTAGATGTGACAGTCATTAAGGTGGACGATACCCGATACGCACTGGCATTTATTTCAGCCGCTTTCTTTGATCATCCGGCAGATCAGTTAAAGGTAATCGGAGTAACCGGAACAAAGGGAAAAACGACGACTACTTATCTGGTCAAATCCATACTCGAGCATGCCGGATACCGTGTGGGGCTTGTCGGAACGATTGAAGCAATTATTGGAGATGTTCATATTCCCGCCAATAATACAACACCGGAATCCTATGTGCTGCAACAATATTTCCGTCAAATGGCAGATGCCGGATGTGATGTGGTTGTTATGGAAGTTTCCTCCCAGGGACTGATGCAGCATCGTACGCAGGGATTTACCTTTGAACTTGGAATTTTTACAAATTTAGAGCCGGATCACATCGGCCCTAATGAGCATAAAGATTTTGAAGACTATATGCACTGCAAGGGATTGTTATTTAAACAATGTAAAAAAGGCATTGTAAACTTTGATGATGCACACTGGAAACAGGTAGTTGAAGGGCATACATGTGAACTGGAAACCTATGGCTTTTCTTCGGAAGCGGATTTATATGCAGAGGATGTGCATCTCTTAAAAGGCGAAGGTTATCTGGGTGTTGATTTTAAGGTCAAGGGCTATTTAGATTTTGAAGTGGAATTCCATGCACCGGGGCGTTTCAGTGTATACAATGCGTTGACAGCCATTGCAATCTGTCATCATTTTGGAATAGACGACAAAAAAATGCAGGATGCCTTAAAAGAGGCAAAAGTTAAAGGTCGTATTGAGCTTGTTAAAGTTTCCAATCAATTTACGTTAATGATTGATTATGCGCATAATGCCATGTCATTAGAAAGTTTATTGACGACATTAAAGGAGTATCATCCCAAACGCTTAGTCTGCCTGTTTGGATGCGGTGGTAACCGGTCCAAGATAAGACGCTACGAAATGGGAGAAGTAAGTGGTAAGTTGGCTGATTTAACCGTCATTACCTCGGATAATCCCAGATTTGAAAAGCCGGAGGATATTATTGCAGATATCAAAACCGGAATTGCGAAAACAAATGGCGAATACGTTGAAATTCCGGACCGCAGGGAAGCAATTGCCTATGTGATCAAATACGGTCAGCCGGGAGATGTTGTGGTGCTTGCCGGAAAAGGACATGAAGATTATCAGGAAATTGAAGGGAAAAAATATCCGATGGATGAGAGAGATATCATTGCGGATGTTTTGGCCGGACGTCAGCAGGCTCCGGAAGCTGTTAAGATAAACTAAGGGATTCTATGAATTATAAATATGCAAATATCTGTGTGGACATTTCACACGAAAAAGTAGATAAACCGTTTCAATATAAAATTCCAAAGGATTTGCAGGATAAGCTGGAGCCGGGGATGCAGGTGCTCATTCCGTTCGGAAAAGGCAATAAGCTGATTAAAGGGTTTGTTTTAGAATTAACCGATCAGTCGGAATATCCGGAAGAATTGTGCAAAGAGGTTGCAGAGGTGGTTTCAACCGGGATCACAGCAGAAGGAAGAAGTATTGCCTTAGCATCCTGGATGAGAAAAAACTATGGTTCAACTTTGATCGCTGCATTGAAAACCGTTCTTCCGGTAAAGGAAAAGGTCAGGCAGATTGAGCAAAAAGACCTGATACTTTGTGCAACAAAAGAAGAACTGGAAGAGGCACTTGTTACAGCAAATAAAAAGCATCATGTTGCAAAAGTGCGGCTTTTGGAGGCATTCAGGGATGTTGACAGCTTGTCTTATGAATTTGTGACAGGAAAGCTCAACATATCCGCACCAACCATAAAGGCGTTGGAAAAACAGAATATCATCCGCATTGAGAAACGGACCGAATATCGCAATCCGGTCAGGGTCCGCCAGACTATGATGCAGAAAAACACTTTAAATTCTGAGCAACAGTCTGTTGTGGATTCGTTTATTCGTGATTATGAAGCAGATATCAGAAAAACCTATTTGCTCAGAGGAGTAACCGGAAGCGGTAAAACCGAAGTATATATGGAAATCATTGCTTCTGTACTGGAAAAAGAAAAGCAGGTTATTGTTCTGATACCGGAAATCGCATTGACTTATCAGACGGTTTTTCGGTTTTATAAAAGATTTGGAGACTGCGTTTCGGTCATGCATTCCAAGCTTTCAAAAGGAGAACGTTTTGATCAGTTTGAAAGAGCAAAAAAGGGTCAGATTGGGATTATGATCGGACCAAGAAGTGCATTGTTTACACCATTTCCCAATTTAGGATTGATTATTATCGATGAAGAGCATGAAGGAAGTTATAAAAGTGACAACATGCCAAAGTTTCACGCAAGAGAGACGGCAGAATACATTGCTTCCACCATGCATGCAAGTGTGATATTGGGTTCGGCTACACCGTCTGTGACCAGTTATTATCGTGCACAAGCCGGCGAATATGGATATTTTTGTTTAAAGAACCGATATCAAAATCGTTTACTTCCAACGGTATATACCGTTGATCTTCGGGAAGAATTAAGAAAGGGAAACCGAAGTATTTTATCTCAGCTTTTATATGAGAAAATAAAAGACCGCCTGGAAAAAAAGCAGCAGATTATGTTATTTTTAAACAGACGCGGATATGTTGGTTTTTTATCCTGCCGGAATTGCGGATATGTGGTAAAATGTCCGCATTGTGATGTTTCCCTGACCATGCATGGCAATCAGAGGATGATGTGTCATTATTGCGGTTATGAGATGCCGGTTGTAAAACTTTGTCCGGAATGCGGGTCTAAACATATTGCAGGATTTAAGGCGGGAACCGAGCAGGTGGAACAAAGTGTCCAGAAGATGTTTCCACAAGCAAGAATTTTGCGTATGGATAAGGATACAACACAGACAAAAGACGGTTATGAAAAAATCCTTTCCGCGTTTGCAGAGCAGGAAGCAGATATTTTAATTGGGACACAGATGATTGTGAAAGGTCATGATTTCCCCATGGTAACGTTAGTTGGGGTACTGGCGGCTGATTTATCCCTTTCTGTGGGGGATTATCAGGCAGCAGAGCGTACATTCCAGCTTTTGACACAGGCTGTGGGAAGGGCCGGCAGGGGAGAAATTGCCGGAGAAGCGGTAATACAGACCTATCAGCCTGAGCATTATGCAGTTGTGACTGCTGCAAATCAGGACTATGACAGTTTTTACAAAAGCGAAATTGCATATCGGGAAGTATGCGGATATCCGCCGGTGAAGCATATGCTGGCTATTTTACTTGCATCGGATGTTAAGACACTACTTGATGAGGTCGCAGTATCGCTTAGCGAAAAGCTGAAAGAACAACTGGATATTTTTTATCAAATCATCGGACCGGCCGATGCAACGATTGGAAAAATTAATGATATTTATCGAAAGATAATTTATATTAGACATGATGAATATAACAAACTGACAGAGGTTAAAGATTTGACAGAAGCGTTGATGGAGCAAAAGAAAAAAGAATGGAGCCGTTGCTGCGTTTATTTTGACTTTGATCCCATGAACGGATATTAGGAGGAAGAATATGGCTTTAAGAAACATTAGGGAATTGGGAGATCCTGTTCTAAACAAGAAATGTAAGGAAGTAAAAGAAATAACGGAACGTACCAGAGATTTGATTGACGATATGTTTGAGACCATGTATGAGGCAGAAGGTGTAGGTCTTGCTGCTCCACAGGTTGGTATTTTAAAAAGAATCTGTGTCATCGATTGTGGAGATGACCCGATTTTGCTGATTAATCCCAAGGTATTGGAGACCAGCGGCGAACAGACCGGACAGGAAGGCTGCCTTTCCGTTCCCGGGAAATGCGGCGTTGTAACAAGACCCAATTATGTCAAAGTACTTGCATATAATGAAAACATGGAGCCTTTCGAAATCGAGGGAACCGAACTGCTGGCACGTGCAATGATGCACGAAATTGACCATTTAGACGGACATGTTTATACGGAACTGGTAGAAGGTCCTTTGTATGATGTCGCTGAGGCACCTGAGGAATAGACTGGGAAAACAAGGAGTATAAATATGAAAGTAGTATATATGGGAACCCCTGATTTTGCGGTCGGCCCTTTAGAGGCACTGATTGCGGCGGGATATGAAGTGACGGCTGTTGTGACGCAGCCTGATAAAGCAAAAGGCAGAAGTGATAAATTGCTTCCTTCGCCGGTAAAAGCATGTGCGCTTGAGCACAATATTCCGGTTTTAACGCCCGTCAAAATTAAGACTCCGGAGGCCGTTACCGAATTATCGCAATATGAAGCCGATATTTTTGTGGTTGCTGCATTTGGACAGATTTTATCGGAAGAGATTTTAAATATGCCAAAGTATGGCTGTATCAATATTCACGCATCCCTGTTGCCCAAATACCGAGGAGCAGCACCGATACAGTGGAGTATCATTGATAAAGAGAAAGAAACAGGAATTACCATTATGCAGATGGATAAAGGTCTGGATACCGGAGACATCCTTTTTCAAAAGGTTGTGCCGATTGATGATGAAGACACCGGAGAAAGCCTGTTTGAAAAACTGGCCAAAGCCGGTTCGGAATTTTTGATTGAGGTTTTGCCTAAAATTGAAGCAGGGGATGTGCATCCGATTAAGCAGGATGCAACAAAAAGCACCTATGCAGGCATGCTCACGAAAGCCCATGGAAGGATTGACTGGACGAAAGATGCTGATACCATCGAACATCTTGTGAGGGGCTTAAATTCCTGGCCGAGTGCTTATACACAATTGCAGGGAAAACAGTTGAAAATCTGGAAATCCCATGTGATAGAAAAAAAAGGCGGAGAGCCCGGATGCGTATGCGAAGTGACAAAGGATTCGATTGTTGTTGCGACCGGAAAAGATGCATTGGCAATTACAGAATTGCAGCTTGAAGGCAAAAAAAGAATGTCTGCAAAAGATTTTCTGGTCGGCAGGACGGTTGAGATTGGAACAATGCTGGGATGACGTAAAGAGGTAATATGACAAATACGAGAGAAATCGCGCTGGACTGTGTCATCGAAATCATGGAAAAGAAGCAGTACAGCCATTATGTTTTAAAACAGGTGCTGGATAAATATGGTTTCTTGGAAAAAAGAGATCGTTCCTTTATAAAATGTGTTACGGAAGGTACTATAGAGCGGGCAATAGAGCTGGATTACGTGATTGATCAATTTTCGAAAGTAAAAGTAAAGAAAATGAAACCATTGATTCGCTCTTTAATGCGTATGAGTGTGTACCAGCTCTTGTATATGGATAAGACCATGGATGCGGCCGTATGCAACGAAGCGGTTAAGCTTGCATCCAAGAGAGGATTTCAATCCTTAAAAGGTTTTGTGAACGGGGTTCTTCGAACCATTGCGCGCAATAAAGAAAATATTGTTTATCCGGATGTTGCAACGAATCCGATTCTCTACTTGTCTGTTCGCTATTCCATGCCGGAATGGATTGTTTCGATGTGGACGGAACAGATGGGATTCGAAGAGACAGAGCGCATTTTACAGGGATTAATCGAAAAACGTCCTTTGATGATTCGTATGGATGAAGGTATGAAGGATGCAGAAAAAACGTCCTTGCTGGAAACCTTTACGAAGGAACACATTGATTTGGAACAGCTTCCGACACTTCCCTATGCTTATCTTGTGAAAAATCCGGACAGAGTGGATAATCTTCCGGGATTTGCAGAAGGAAAAATTATGATACAGGATGCCGGTTCTATGGAGATTGTGGAGTTTGCCGATATTCAAAAAGACTGGTATATCGTTGATGTGTGCGGAGCACCCGGAGGAAAAGCTTTGCATGCTGCCTCCAAACTTCAAGGAAGCGGATATGTCAGTGTCCGTGATTTATCGGAAAGAAAAATGGAACTCATTCTTGAAAATATCAGACGGAGCGGCTACCAAAATATCGCTGCAAAAGTGTGGGATGCTACGGTTTTAGATGAAGGCGAGATTGGAAAGGCTGATCTTGTGATTGCCGATTTGCCCTGTTCGGGACTTGGTGTGGTTGGACGAAAGGCTGATATCAAATACCGTCTGGCAAAAAGCGATGTCACAGAGATTGCCGCCTTGCAGCGTCAAATTTTAGAAACAGTAAAACAATATGTGAAAACAGGTGGATTTCTTTTGTTTTCAACCTGCACTCTGACAAAAGAAGAAAATGAAGATAATGTGCATTGGTTTGAGAATCAATCTGCATTTAATTTGGTAAAGGAAAAAACGTTATATCCGGCTCCAAATGGTCTGACGGACGGATTTTATATGGCGTTGTTTCAAAAAGAAGAGTAGAAATGGAAAAGACAGATATCAAATCACTAAACAAAACTGAGTTGCGGCAGGTAATAGAGGCAATGGGCGAAAAGAAATTTCGCGCAGACCAGTTGTATGACTGGATGCATGTGAAGTTAGCCCGCAGTTTCGATGAAATGACTAATATTTCCAAAGCATTTCGGGAACAATGTAAAGAGACATTTTTATATACATCGCTGTCTGCTGTTTGTGTGCAGGAATCCAAACTGGACGGTACCAAAAAATATCTGTTTGCCTTAGAAGACGGAAATGTTGTAGAGAGTGTGCTGATGCGGTATAAGCATGGAAACAGCGTTTGTATTTCATCGCAGGTCGGTTGCCGGATGGGCTGCCGGTTTTGTGCTTCCACACTGGATGGTCTGACACGCAATCTGAAACCGTCGGAAATGTTAGATCAGATTTATGCCATCAGCCGTCTGATTGGGGAGAGGATTTCCAATGTTGTGGTCATGGGAACCGGTGAGCCTCTGGATAATTATGAAAATCTGATTACCTTTATAAAACTGCTTTCAGATGAAAACGGACTGAACATCAGCCAGCGGAATATCACAGTTTCGACATGCGGAATTGTCCCTAATATTTACAGGCTGGCGGAGGAAAAACTCCAGATTACCCTTGCCTTGTCATTACATGGTGCAACGGATGCAAAAAGACAGGAGCTTATGCCGATTGCAAAGGCATATCAGATTTCCGAACTGATGGAAGCGGTCGATACTTATTTTGAAAAAACAGGCAGACGCATTACGTTTGAATACAGTCTGGTAGCAGGTGTAAATGATACTGATGAAGATGTTATGAATTTGACAGCTCTTGCGTCGGGCAGAAACTGTCATATTAATCTGATTCCGGTCAATCCCATTAAAGAGCGCGATTACAGGCAACCGAAGCAGGAGTATGTGACTGCATTTAAAAATAAACTTGAAAAAAATCGAATTAATGTTACTATTAGAAGAGAAATGGGCAGGGATATTGATGGTGCCTGCGGACAGTTAAGAAAGAGACATTTAGAAGAAAGTTAATGTATAGCAAGGAGGAAACATGTTGTTAGAGACATACTCCGCAACGGATATCGGCAGAAAAAGACAACTGAATCAGGATTATGTTTTTTCTTCAGTAAAACCACTTGGTAATATGCCCAATCTGTTTATTGTAGCAGATGGCATGGGTGGTCATAATGCCGGAGATTATGCGTCCAAATGTACAACGGAAACCGTTGTGAATGAAATTCAGAATTCTTTTGAAAAGAATCCGACAATTATCATTAAAAAGGCAATTAAAACAGCAAATGCCAAAATCAGAAAAGAAGCATCTGAAAATGAAAATCTTTTTGGCATGGGAACGACACTGGTTATTGCCACGATTATCGGTAAATATCTGCAGGTTTCCAATATTGGGGATTCCAGATTGTATTTACTTAACAAAGATGGTTTGCGACAGGTTACGGAGGATCATTCTCTGGTTGAGGAGATGATTCGGCTGGGCGGACTGAGCAGGGAAGATGCCAGATTGCATCCGGATAAAAATATTATAACCAGAGCTATCGGAGCAAAAGATGAGGTTGAGGCAGATTTCTTTACGGAGGAGCTCGAGACCGGGGATATCGTTTTAATATGTTCCGATGGTCTTACCAATATGCTTGAGGATAAAGAAATCGAAGCAATTTTATTAAACCCTGAAAAAGAGGAATTGATTCAAAAGGGTGATGCTTTGATTAAGGCAGCCAATGAAAACGGTGGAAAAGACAATATTGCCGTTGTTTTGGTCAGACTGGTTGAAGATGATGAGGTGAAAGAATGATAATACTTGGAATGTTAATCGGAGACCGCTATGAGATTTTGGATAAAATCGGTACCGGCGGTATGAGCGATGTATATAAAGCAAAGGATCATAAACTGAACAGATTTGTTGCAGTGAAAGTTTTGAAACAGGAGTTTTCGGAAAATACCAATTTTGTTTCCAAATTCCGTGTGGAAGCCCAGGCTGCGGCAGGATTGATGCATCCTAACATTGTCGGTGTTTATGACGTTGGTGAAGAAGATGGTATCAATTATATCGTTATGGAGTTGATTGAGGGTATTACGCTCAAAAAATATATCGAGAAAAAATCCCGTCTTTCCATCAAAGAAGCAATCAGCATTGCCATTCAGGTATCCATGGGTATTGAGGCTGCACACAACAATCATATTATTCACAGGGATATCAAACCGCAGAATATTATGATTTCCCGTGACGGCAAGGTAAAAGTCATGGATTTTGGTATTGCCAAGGCAGCAACCAGCAATACGATTACATCAAATGTCATGGGTAGTGTCCATTATACTTCTCCTGAGCAGGCAAGAGGTGGCTTCTCGGATGAAAAGAGTGATATCTATTCTTTGGGATGTACCTTATTTGAAATGGTAACGGGACATGTGCCTTTTGATGGTGAAACAACGGTTGCCATTGCCATTAAACATATTCAGGATGAAATGCCTTCTCCCAGAGAATATGTTCCTGAAATTCCGGTATGTGTAGAAAAAATTATTTATAAATGTACGCAGAAAAGCCCTGATCGTCGTTATCAGAAGATGAGCGAGCTGACACTGGATTTAAAGAAATCACTGGTTACTCCGGATGAAGATTTTGTAACCATGATTGATGTGGATACAGCAGCCGCCACCAGACCGGTTACGGATGAAGAACTTGCATCCATCAAAGAGCGTACCGGTACTTTTGCGGTAGAAGATATTCATATGCGCTTAAACGAAGAAAAGCCAAAGCCCAGAAAATCCAAATTGATGATTATGGATGATGAGAGCGATGAAGATGAATATGAGGATGAAGACATCGAAGAAGAGGATGCAGATTACGACGAAGAAGAATATGAAGATGATGAATACGATGATGAGTACGATGATGATGATTTAGATCCCAAGATGGAGCGTATTACAACAATTTTAGCCATCGTAGCAGCCGTTATCATCGGTGTGATTGCATTGGTACTTGTGGCAAATGCAATTGGTATTTTTAAAGGTAATTCTGATTCGCAGGAAGAAGTATCCCAGATGGTAGAAGTGCTTAATGTGGCTGGTTTCAATGTAGATGCAGCGAAATCCACATTGGAAGAATTGTATTTGTCTGTAGATATTCAGTATGAAGAATCGACAGAAGTTCCGGAAAATATTGTCATCAGACAGAGTATTGCCGAAGGTGAAATGGTGGAAGAACACAGTCTGGTGATTTTAACAGTCAGCAGCGGCGTGTCCGGTATTGAGATACCTAATGTTGTCGGAAGTTCCGAGACAGATGCAACCACAGCATTAACGTCACTTGGATTCAGGGTTTCCAAAGAAACCGAATATTCTGATACCGTTGATGAAGGACTTGTTATTTTACAGTCACCGAATGCATTGGAAAAAGTTGCATCCGGATCTACTATTGTATTAAAAATCAGTTCCGGACCTGCGGAAAAGCTGGTGACAGTTCCGGATTTAAGAGGTATGACTGAAAGTGCAGCAAAGGATAAGTTAGCGTCAGCTAATTTAAAGGTTGGAACGGTTACAGAGGAATACAGTGATTCGGTTACCAAGGGCAATGTCCTTTCCCAGAGTTATTCTCCCGGAACAGAAATCGGAGAAAACAGCACGGTTAATTTTGTTATCAGTCTAGGTAAAAAAGATGTATCTTATAAATATTCTGTTTCTCTTCCCGCTCCGGAAGGATATGTAGAAGGAACTACGGTTACGATTACTTTGACGGATGCTTCCGGAACAAAGAAAGAATATACAACATCTTCTTTCCCTTTTGAAATCAATGAAACGGGATTGAAATCTGAAACCGGTACTATTGTTATGAGTGGATTTAAAAAGGAATCACAGACGGTAGATACCGGAAGTGTTGACGAAGCAGGAAATCCGATTTATGAAACAGTAGAAACCAATGTTCCGGTTGAATTCGGTGCCCAGAATGTAACCTTTACAAAGGCAGAATAGGAATTGGGTTGCATGCAGGGAATTATTGTAAAAGGAATTGCAGGATTTTATTATGTCCGTTGTACGGACGGCATCGTATATGAGTGCAAAGCCAAAGGTGTTTTCAGGAAAGACCATAAAAAGCCATTGGTAGGTGACCTGGTATCCATGGAGATTCTGGACCAGGAAAAAGCACTGGGGCATATTTTAGAAATTAAGGATCGCAAGAACGAATTGATACGCCCGGCTGTGGCAAATATTGATCAGTCAATGGTCATTTTTGCAGCGGCGCATCCGATTCCTAATTTAGGATTACTTGATCGGTTTTTGATTCAGATGGAACATTATAATATTCCGACGATTATCTGTTTTAACAAAGCCGATCTGGTTTCCGATGCGGATTTGGAGTATTTAGAGCAGATTTATGAAAAAGCAGGATACCGGACTGTTTTGATCAGTGCAAAAAAAGAGCAGGGAATTGATTTGGTTCGGGAATTGTTAAGAGGTAAGGTAACAACCGTAGCCGGTCCGAGTGGAGTTGGTAAATCCACATTAATCAATCTTTTGCAGGACCGGGTGATTATGGAAACCGGCTCTGTGAGTGAAAAGATTGCAAGAGGAAAGCATACGACCAGACATAGTGAGCTGTTGGAGATTGACCGGGATACGTTTATTTTTGACACACCGGGATTTAGCTCCTTGGATGTATCATACTTGTTACCGGAAGAATTGGAGAATTGTTTTCCCGAGATGAGAAGATATCGGGATAAATGCAGGTTTTTGGGATGTGCACATATCCATGAACCTGATTGTGGGGTAAAGCAGGCTCTTACTTTAGGAAAAATCAGTAAAGAGCGTTACGACGACTATGTAAATCTATATGCGGAATGCAAAAACAAAAGGAGATACTAGCAATGAATATTTTGTCCCCATCAATTTTATCGGCTGACTTTTCAAAGCTCGGAGAACAGATTCGAATTTTAGATCAGACCGGGGCAGAATATATACATATTGATGTAATGGATGGTCTTTTTGTTCCGTCCATTTCTTTTGGTTTTCCTATTATTCAATCCATAAGACCGATTACAGATAAATTTTTTGATGTACATCTGATGATTAAAGAGCCGGAACGCTATATTGACCGGTTTGCCGAAGTAGGATCTGATAGTCTGACCATTCATGTGGAAGCTTGTCGTAGTGTGAAAGATACGCTTTTGAAAATAAAAGAGAAAGGTATGAAAGCAGGAATTTCTCTTTGCCCACAAACAGCTATTGAATTAATTTATCCTTATCTGGAATATGTAGATCAGGTTCTGGTTATGACTGTTAATCCCGGATTTGGAGGGCAGGAGTATCTCGATAGTTGTACACAAAAAATAACTGAAGTCCGAAAAGAAATCAATCGCAGGGGATTGCCAGTTGACGTTGCGGTAGATGGTGGAGTGAATCTTCAGAATGCTGAAATGATTTTGAAAGCCGGAGCTAACGTTATTATTTCCGGTTCGTCTGTTTTTAAAGGCGATATCAAAGAAAATGTCGCAAAATTTATGGATATTCTTGAGATGAATTAGGGACAGTTCAAGGGGACGTTTTTTTGCATATATTTGACTGAAACGTTTTACTGGAACCATCTTTATTAGTATATGTTTTTTACAGGACCGTTTTTTAAAACATGAAAACGGTTCTTTTAGCACATATTTTGCAGAATATTTTATTTATCAGCATAAATAAAAAGATATCAGTGGATAGCTACGCATTTCGTCCCGGTATCATGAAATTATCATATTAACAAAGGAGAAAAAGCATGGAATACGTACCTGTAATGTATGCAACTTTCTGGGCATTGGTTCCGCCGTTGGTGGCAATTATATTGGCCTTAATCACCAAAGAGGTATACAGTTCGTTGTTTGTCGGCATCGTCATTGGCGGTTTGTTTTACGGTGATATGTTCTCACCAACCTTTGATGGTGAGAAGGTAATGCTGCATATATTTGAAGACGGTCTGGTAGGCGTCTTGTCTGATAGTTATAATGTGGGCATTTTGGTATTTCTCGTTGTTTTGGGAATTATGGTATGTCTGTTAAATGCTGCAGGAGGATCTGCTGCATTTGGTAAATGGGCCGGAACGCATATTAAAACACGGGTTGGAGCTCAGTTGGCGGCCATTATTTTGGGAGTTCTGATTTTCGTAGATGATTATTTTAACTGTCTGACAGTTGGTAGTGTTATGAGACCTGTTACGGACAGACATCATGTATCTCGCGCAAAACTGGCATATTTGATTGATGCAACAGCAGCACCGATTTGTATTATTGCACCCATTTCGTCATGGGCTGCAGCTGTAACCGGATTTGTGGAAAATGAAGACGGATTTGCAGTTTTTATTAAAGCCATTCCGTACAATTACTATGCTTTGCTTACCATTGTTGCGATGGTTGCATTGGTTGTCATGAAAGTGGATTTCGGTCCAATGAAACTACATGAAGAAAATGCGACAAAAGGAGATTTATATACGACCAAAGACAGACCTTATGCAAATGTGACAAATGATGAAGTCAGTACAAAAGGAACTGTTACGGATTTGGTTTTGCCGGTTGCTGTGTTGATTATCAGTTGTGTGATTGGCATGATTTATACCGGCGGTTTCTTTAGCGGAGCCGGTTTTGTCGAAGCGTTTTCCAACAGTGATGCGTCTGTCGGGCTGATGCTGGGAAGCTTTGTGGCACTAGTTATTACCATTCTGTTTTATCTGGTTCGTCGTGTTGTGACTTTTAAAAAAGCCTGTGAATGTATTCCGGAAGGCTTTAAAGCAATGGTTCCGGCTATTTTAATATTAACGTTTGCATGGACATTAAAAGCAATGACAGACAGTTTGGGAGCAAAAGAATATGTGGCAGGTGTCATTGCAGGTATGTCGGGAGCATTACTGTATTGCCTGCCTGCGATTATTTTTCTGGTTGCCGTATTTCTGGCTTTTTCAACCGGAACATCATGGGGCACATTTGGAATTCTGATTCCAATCGTTGTAGATTGTTTTGCAAATGATCCGACAATGATGATTATGTCCATATCTGCCTGCATGGCAGGAGCTGTTTGCGGTGATCATTGTTCGCCGATTTCGGATACGACGATTATGGCATCTGCGGGTGCACAGTGTAATCATATGAATCATGTATCAACGCAGATACCGTATGTGGTTTTGGTGGCAGCTATTTCATTTATAACCTATTTGATTGCAGGCTTTGTAAAAAATGCGGTTGTACCGCTTGTTGTTGGCGTGCTCCTTGTGATAGGCGTACTTATGGTTGTGAAATATGTAAGTTCGCCAAATATAACTGAATGAGTGAGATATCTTGTTTTTACACCCTTTCGGGGACATAAATCCGAAAAGGGTGTATTTTTAAAATAGAATTAATAAATCCTTAAGCCGATTTATAATATTGATATGATACAATATTTGTATGCAAAATAGAAATCGTTATTGGAGGGTTTATATGAAAAAAATATGCTTCTTAATACTTGGAATAGCGTTTCTTATTTTAGGAATCATTGGACTGGCGCTTCCCATTATTCCACAGATTCCGTTTCTGGTGTTGGGCGTCTGCCTGTTGATTATGAGTTCTAAGAAAATAAAAAATTTTGTTTTAAATCATCATTTATATCTGACGCATATTGAGCCGCATATCAGAAAAAGCAAAACCATGTCAAAAATTTGGAATCGCATTAACGGAGAGGGTTCTTCTGATATACATTGAGGATGTTTTTGATATCCTTTTTTCGGATTTGGATTTCCAATATATATCTTTGCCGCCTCGTACTTCGGTTTTTAGACTTTCTAAGCGGCATGCTCACAAAATATTTATTAAATGCCCGGTTTCAAAACTCAGACTTCGTCTTCAGACAGTTGAAACCGGGCATTGCTTTTGTTCGCTTTGCCGCTAAGAAAGTCACAAAACCTCGTAAAAGCCGGCGGGCAAAGATATATATTGGAAACCCAAATCCGAAAATAGAAATTTAGTTTGTATTAAACTGTAATTTCCTTGACGTAAAATTTGATTAATCACTATAATTAAAGCAGATGCTGCAAAAAGGGGGATGAAAGATTGCGTTATATCGTTAATCAGATTACGGAAGGTGAAGATGAACTGATTTTAAATTATCAGCAGATAAATCCTGAAGTAGAAGAAGTGCTTTTTTTTATGGAAAAGCATAGAAAAAAGCTAGTGGGAAAAAGAGATGGAGAGATGATTGTTTTTTCGCCACAGGAAATTTTGTACATGGAAAAGGTTGATAACAGAACCTTTGCATATACCGTGGATAATGAAATTCAATTAGACCTGTCACTACATGCAGTAGAGATGATGCTTGGGGAGGAGAGCTATTTTCGTTGCAGCAAATCGATGATTTTAAACGTCAACAAGGTTGAAAGGTTAAAAAGCCTGTCGTCAAACCGAATCGATGCGACTCTGACAAACGGAGAACATATTATAATTTCCCGTACATATGCATCGGATTTTAGAAAATTGTTGAAAGGAGACCGCTCATGAAAAAGCCAACCTTATGGGAAAGATATTTAACAAAAGAAATTGGAATTGAGTTTAAGGCATGTCTATACTTTTTTGCACTATTATTTTTTTATTGCACCTACCGATTATGTGTCGGACTTACCGTGGCAGATATTCTGCACATGGCGGAAATGATTTTTCTGGCTTATATCGTGGGATATATTCAGGTGTTTTTGCTTTGGAATTTTGACGAGGCAGATGATCTTGGAAAAAAAGAATGGCTGGGAATTATCGTATGTACCTCAATCTATGTTGTGGTTTCTTATGTTTGCGGCTGGTTTGATAAAAACATCTATGTGACAATCGGATTTGCCGGTTATGTTGTCTTTTTGTATTTCTGTGTTTTCCTTGTCTACAAGTGCAGAAGGAAGATTGATGATAAGATTTTAAATTCCGATTTGGAATTGTTTAAGACCCGGTCGGAGAAGGAAAATGGAGATTCCGGTCAAGATATTATTTAAAGCGACATCCAGGGAAACAAATAAGTGATTAATCGGAATGATAATTCGGACTAATTTGAAAAATAAAATCCGAAAAGAAAAAAATACAAATCAATCGGATTGATAAAAAGATGTTTAGTGCAACTTACATATGAAAAAGTGTCACTAAAAGCCGGAGGTATTGTCTGGACCGTATTTTTTGTTATTCTATTAGCAGACGGAGGTAATTTGTACATCTGCTTATCAGTAGAGAAATGGAGAAAACGAATGGAAAAAATAATTGAAATCAGCAATTTAACAAAGAATTACGGAAAACACAGAGGTGTAGAGGATGTTTCTTTTACTGTGAACATGGGAGAAATCTTTGGCTTTTTAGGACCGAACGGAGCCGGAAAATCGACAACGATTCGATCCATGTTGGGATTGATTTCCTTTGAAAAAGGTCAAATTGAGATTTTGGGGATGGATGTAAAAAAAGAAAAGGAAAAAATCTTGCAGCATGTAGGTTATATGCCGAGCGAGGCATGGTTCTATCCCGGAATGACAATTAAAGATACGTTGAAATTCTGTGCTGATGTGAGAAAAACAGATTGTGGTGCCGAAGCTGAGATGTTATGTGAAAGGCTTCAGGTTGATGTAAAAAGGAAAATCAGTGAGTTATCTTTGGGTAACCGAAAAAAAGTCAGCATTGTTTGCGCCATGCAGCATAAACCGAAGTTGTTTGTTTTTGATGAGCCCACCAGTGGTTTAGATCCGTTGATGCAGAATGTGTTTTTTGATTTGATTAGAGAGTATGTAAAAGATGGAGCAACCTGCATGTTGTCTACACATGTGCTTTCTGAAATCCGAAATCATTGTGACAGAGTTGCCATTATGAAAGAGGGAAAACTGATTGTAACGGATACGGTGGAAAATCTGTTGGCCGGTCAGTCAAAGCGCATTAAAATGATCCGGGATGGAGAAAAACTGGACTTCATTTATAAGGATGACTTAAATAACCTTTATAAGGAATTGGAAGGTCATGACATTAAGGATATCCTGATTGAGGAGCCTTCTATTGAAGAGGTGTTTATGCATTATTATGAAAAGGAGGAAAAGTAAAATGTTGGCATTTTTTAGACATGAATGGAAATTGAGTTTTAAGACTTTGATGATATGGGCTTTGTCTGTCGGCGGAATGGGGCTTATGTGTTTGTTATTATACAAAAGTATGGAATCAAGTATGGCTGATATGGCAGAAAGTTTTGCTTCCATGGGAGCATTTGCAGATGCATTTGGAATGAGTACTTTGAGTATTGCTACGATGAAAGGATATTTTGCTACAGAAATCGGAACAATACATACACTTGGAAGTTGTATGTTTGCCGCCTCCATTGCAACAATTGTTTTATCAAAGGAAGAAGATGGACATACCGCAGAGCTTACTTTTACATTTCCTCTTGCCAGAGTAAAAATCATAGCAATGAAATATGCTGCAGTCTTTTTTAGCTTGATTTGTTTTAATGTGATTTGCGGACTGTGTTATGAATTGGCATTCCTGGTTTTGGGAGAAAGCGGATTTGGAACAGATTTTTTGACTTTTATGGGATTACAGCTTTTGATGGATGTTGAAGTAGCTGCAATTTGTTTTGTGATTTCGGCAGTGAATAAAAAGAACCGTTTGGGAATTGGAATTGCTGTAGCATTGGTACTTTATGTATTTGATTTGATGGTAAGACTGATACCGGATTTAAAAGATGCTATATTTTTGTCACCACTTTCTTATGCGAATGCAACCACGATTTTTTCGGGAGCTGAAATCGAGAAGGCTGCTTTGATTTTTGGAGTAGCAGTTGCTGTTGTCATGACTGCGGCTGCCGGAATGATTTATGCAAAACGAGATTTGGCAAGCTGAAAATTGACCGAATGATGAAGTTTCTTACGAGAGGCTGAAAAGTCTCTCGTTTCTTTTTACTCAGTCGAGTAGTTATTCCCCAAAGGAGAAAAATTGAATGATGTTACCAGAGAATGATTATCAGATTCTTAATATAAATATTCTTGCATTGGTATTGACATATATAGATGTTCGATATATTATATAGGTAATCGATATATAGATGGTCTATATAAAACATCTTAAAAAGGGAGGAATACGAAATGCCAGTAGATAAAACATTGGTATCAGGAAGTATGACGATGTTATTACTTAAGTTACTTGAGGAAAAGGATATGTATGGTTATGAAATGATAGATACCCTTAGGAAGAAATCGAATAATGTATTTGAATTAAAGGCAGGTACACTTTATCCATTATTACACGGTTTGGAAGAAAAAGGACTTTTGAAATCGTATGAGCGGGAATATGCCGGCAAAACAAGGAAGTATTATAGTATAACAAAAGAGGGAAGAGGCTTATTGGAAAAGAAAAAATCGGAGTGGAATGAGTACCGGATAGCTGTTTCCAGTGTCCTGGCTTTTAGTTATTAGAATGGAGGTGTGAGAATGGAAGAGTATATTGAAAAACTGATATCTCAAATCAGATGTAAAAAAGCCAGACCTTATATTGCAAATGAAATCAAAGACCATATTGAGGAACAGATAGACTTTAATAAATTGAATGGAATGACAGAAGAAGAAGCTGAAAAAAGTGCAGTCATGGATATGGGAGATCCTGTTGAAGTTGGAATTTCCATGGATAAGATACACAGACCAAAGATATCATGGAGAATACTTTTTATTGTAGGAATTCTTAGTATATTGGGAATCGTTATTCAATATTCCATTCTTGGGAAAGTAGATTCTGAAACACAAATAAATGATACATATCGATTATCTTTGGCGGGATTTGTTTCATCTGTTATTTCCGGCTTTATGATAATGTTGGCAATATATTTTATTGATTTCACAACGATTGCAAAGTATTCAAAGTTGATTGGAACTTTCATTATTCTTTCCGGAATTATGTACTTGGCAGGTTTCTTGGGAAGAACGGTAAATGGTGCGTATTATACAATTAATTTGGGAATGTTTCACTTTTCTGCAACAGCGTTAATGATGTTTTATGTTCCTGTTTATGGAGCAATTTTATATAAATATAGAGATGGTGGGAAGTTCGATTTTTTAAAAGCTGTCATCTGGATGATAATTCCTGTCTTCATTACATTCAGAATGCCGAATATTGTTGTAACCGGGATTATGCTAATCAGTATGAACGTGTTGCTTTCGGCATCACTTTTAAAGGGATGGTTCAAACTTCCGGTAAAAAGAACGCTTGTATGTTTGTGGTCATTGTTTTTGCTGCTTCCAATCGGCATATTATATGTTATGTATTCGTTTCATATGATGGCTGAATATCAGGAAGCAAGGATACGGGCTTTTTTGTTGGCAGATGGAGATGGTTATTATATGACATCTATTCTTAGAGCTTTTTGTAATGATATTCCATTGATTGGAAATAGCGGAAATGATGTTGTAGGCAGTCTTCCGAATTTTAATAGTGATTATATTTTTTCGTATATACTAAATAGTTATGGAAGTATTCTCGCTATAGTTATTATTTCGATATTAGCAGTGTTTGTTATGTTGATATTTGGCGCATCCGTAAAGCAGAAAAATGAACTTGGAATGATGATGGGATTTGGATGTGGAATGATATTTTTGCTAAATACTTTGATTAATATACTTGGAGCTGTCGGTGTGTTACCTCCTGCTGCATCATTCCTGCCATTCTTTTCTTTAGGAGGAAGCAATATTATTCTATGTTATGCGTTGGTTGGAATTGTTATGAGCATATACAGGTACAAAGATGTTTATCCTACGAATGTTGCAGACAAGATTATTGTAAAAAAAGAACTGCGTATCTGACATGTGTTTTATAAATAATTGTGTTCGTTATTTGGTTGAAATATGTTTAAAAAAATGATATGATGTTTTTACGTGGGAAACTGCGTAGGAAGAGCATCCATGATGGGGTGGTAGCCTCCCGAGCCAATGACCGGATTTCCGGAATACATAGGAAGGGAGGTGCGTTATTGTGACAGCTTTCGAAATTATTTCGATATTCCTTGGTATATTGACTTTGCTCTGTACTTTTGGAGGGTTGATTATAGCGTTTCTGAACTTTCTTGATAAGAGAAACAGTAAGAAGAAATAAAAATGCCTCTCCTGTCTGACCCACAAGAGAGGCGTTCTTCGTAAGAAGAAATATAAACCTTTTTCGGGAGCATCCACTTTGGAATGGGCGCTCTTTCTTTATATACTATATCAATATTTCACGAAAAAGTAAATAGCAATATTGAGTTTTAAGCATTTCTGTGGTAGCATTTAAACGTTATATGTGTGCAAAAAATGTAACAATGCAAAGATAAAAAAGACTAAGATAAAGAGGGACGTTCCCTGTGACAAAGAGACACTGGTAGTGACAGAAGAACCGTCCCCAAAGAGAGGTAAAACATGAAACTAGGAATCGTGGGTCTTCCCAATGTCGGAAAAAGTACATTATTCAATTCGTTGACAAAGGCTGGTGCGTTGTCAGCCAACTATCCATTCGCTACCATTGATCCCAATGTGGGTATCGTATCGGTGCCGGATCAGAGAATAGAAAAACTTGGAGAACTGTATAAAACCAAGAAGGTAACCCCGGCTGTGATTGAATTTGTGGATATCGCAGGACTTGTCAAGGGCGCTTCGAAAGGAGAAGGTCTGGGCAATCAGTTCCTTGCAAATATTCGTGAGGTTGATGCAATTGTACATGTTGTCCGTTGTTTTGAGGATACCAATATTATTCATGTCGACGGAAATATTGACCCGGCACGTGATATTGAAACTATTAATCTGGAATTGATTTTCTCTGATTTAGAGATTTTGGAGAGACGTTATGCAAAGGTTGCAAAACAGGCTCGTATGGATAAGAAATTGGCAAAAGAAGTAGAGTTGATTGAAGCAATCAAAGCGCATCTGGAAAACAACCAGATGGCACGTACTTTCGAAGTGCCGGAAGATGAGGATTCTCAGTCTTGGTTTGCTTCTTATAATCTTTTGACGGCAAAACCTACCATTTTTGCAGCAAATGTTGCAGAAGATGAGCTTGCTGATGATGCGGCTAACAATCCTCATGTTGCAAAGGTTCGCGCCATGGCAGCAGAGGAAGGCGCGGAAGTATTTGTTATCTGCGCGCAGATTGAACAGGAATTATCAGAGCTTACAGAAGAAGAGAAAAAGGAGTATCTGGATGATCTGGGAGTGACTTCTTCGGGATTGGATAAGCTTGTTGCAGCAAGCTATAAGCTGCTTGGCTTAATCAGTTTCTTAACCGCAGGAGAAGACGAGTGCAGAGCATGGACGATTAAAGAAGGTACGAAGGCGCCGCAGGCAGCAGGAAAAATTCATACGGATTTTGAACGCGGCTTTATCAAGGCAGAAGTGGTTAATTATCAAGACTTATTGGATCTTGGTTCGCTTGCCGCTGCAAGAGAAAAAGGTCTGGTAGGAATGGAAGGAAAAGATTATGTCGTAAAAGACGGAGATGTGATTTTGTTCCGATTTAATGTATAATGTGATACCAGGGTCAAAAGGACATACTTTTCATGCTCGCATGAAAAAGTATGACTTTGGGACCCGCAAAACATGAGAAAGTAGCCCGATCAGGGCGGATTTCGATTGTTTACGGATTGCGAGAGCACAAAGTGCGTAGCAATCCGTTGGTATCATGGGGTCAAAATACCTTTTGACCCCAACATCATAATGTATTACGTAATATAAAAAGTGATAATGTATGATACAAAAGCAGAATAGAAAACGTGTTTGATTATGAAACTAGGAAAAGAGGTTTTTTATGCAGTCAACAGATATCGCTTTCCCAAATCTGGGAATTTATTTGACAAATGTTCCAAAGACCATCAGTATTTTTGGATTCCCGATTGCATTTTATGGAATGATTATAGCAGTGGGTGTGATACTTGGTTTTACGTTTGCCTCCAAAGAAGGTGACAGATTAGGGCATCCCAAAGATTTCTGGTGGGACTTCAGCATACCGGCTATTATCTTTTCGGTTATCGGAGCCAGAGTATATTATGTGATTTTTTCATGGGATATGTATTGTGGCAACATCAAAGAAATCTTTAATATCAGACATGGTGGTTTAGCTATATATGGAGCAGTAATTGCCGGGTTCCTTACGATGTTTGTTTTTTGCAAAATAAAAAAAGTAGCTTTCCTTGATGCAACGGATGCGGCAGTCTTCGGACTTTTGACCGGTCAGATTATCGGCCGGTGGGGAAATTTTATGAACCGGGAAGCATTTGGAGGCTATTCGGATGGATTGTTTGCCATGAGACTCCCGATTGAAGCGGTCCGCCAGAGCGACATTTCGGCGGATATTGCGGCACACATTGTGGAAGGCACCAATTATATTCAGGTTCATCCCACATTTCTATATGAAAGCATGCTCAATCTCGGTCTCTTGATTGTGATGTTTTTGTATCGAAAACATAAGCGTTTCAATGGAGAAATGACATTGTTGTATCTGGGAGGTTATGGGCTTATCCGCTTTTTTGTGGAAGGACTTCGGACAGACCAGTTACAGATAGGAAATACCGGTATTGCAGTATCGCAGATGTTGGGACTTTTCCTCTTTGCTTCCTCAGTGATAGCTGCAATCATCATGCATCTTTTGGTTTCTAAGAAGAAAAAGGATGATGTGGGGAGCAAAGTGGAGGAAAAATCATAAAAATAGCAAATTGAGAATTGTTCAGGTGTGATAAAAAGAGTGATGTGAAAACATCGCTCTTTTTTTATGTAGCGGTTTTACTGTTTTGTGCAATTTTACAGAAAAAAAGAAAAAAATTTGTGCAAAAAAACATAGCGCACAATATATATGATTTTTGAAAAAACTAAGCACAATATATTGTGATATCACAGAAAAACATTCTAAAAAAACAAGCACTTCACCAAAATTTCCCAAAAGAAAACCCAAGGAATTTGCTTGTCAAAATGGTTAATCTGGTCTATTATTAATAATGTAAGTGGGAGAAAGTGGTGGAAAATGCCACGAAAACCCAAAAAAGTGATACAAAGTGATACAGACTGGCGGTGATCGACTATGTTCATGGGCGAATATAACCATTCCATAGATGCCAAGGGCAGATTGATCATCCCTTCTAAATTCCGTGATATGCTCGGCGACGAGTTTGTGGTTACCAAGGGTTTGGAAGGGTGCCTTTTTGTGTTTGAAAAATACGAATTTGAATCTTTTATGGACAAGCTGAATGAAAAGTCTGATTTAGAAGCCAAGGTTCGTAAGATAAAGAGATTTTTTATTTCCGGAGCACAGGAAATGGAGCCGGACAAGCAGGGCAGGATGCTGGTGCCTCCCACATTAAGAGAATATGCCGGATTGGAAAAAGAAGTTGTTTTTGCCGGTGTCGGCGGACATATAGAAATCTGGGATAAATCCAAATGGGACGATGTTACTTCATTTGATGATATCAATGATATTGCGGAAGAACTTTCAAGTATCGGAATTTCTTTCTAAAAAGAGAAATTATAAAAAGAAAAATTATGAAAAGCGAAAAGAAAGTCTATAGGAAAGACTATATCAGGGCAGTATAAAGGCAGGTCATTATGAATTTTTCACATAAATCCGTTTTACTGGATGAGACAATTGAAGGATTGCACGTAAAACCGGATGGGGTTTATGTGGACGGAACCCTCGGCGGAGGCGGACATTCCTATGAAATCGCCAAAAGGCTTTCCGACAACGGTCATTTGTTTGGTATCGACCAGGATGAAGCAGCAATTCGGGCCGCAGGCGAAAGATTGAGTGAATTTGAAAGTCGTGTCACAATCATTCGTGATAACTACGAAAACGCCATCAGCGATTTAAAAGAAAAAGGCATAAAAGGAGTAGACGGAATTGTTCTGGATTTAGGAGTTTCTTCTTATCAGTTAGACACCGTTGAAAGAGGTTTTTCGTATAAATATGACACCGCGCTGGACATGCGGATGGATTTAAGACAGCCACTGTCTGCAAAAGAAATTGTAAACGAATACTCGCAGACTAATCTGGCACGGATTATCCGGGACTATGGAGAAGATAAATTTGCCAACAACATTGCAAAGCATATTGTACAGGCAAGACAGGAAAAAGAAATTGAAACAACCTATGAGTTAAACGACATCATAAAAGCTGCAATTCCGGCAAAGATGAGAGCAGAAGGCGGACATCCGAGCAAGAGAACATTTCAGGCTATCCGCATTGAATGTAATAGAGAACTGGATGTTTTGAAAAATTCACTGGAAGAAATGATCCGGTTTTTGAACCCGGGCGGACGGATTTGTATCATAACATTTCACTCCTTAGAAGACCGGATTGTAAAATCCATTTTTAAAAAACAGGAAAATCCCTGTACATGCCCACCGGGATTTCCGGTCTGTACATGTAATCAGGTTTCACTGGGGAAAGTGATAACTAAAAAACCTATTTTGCCTTCAGAAGAAGAACTGGCAGATAACAGCAGGTCTAAAAGTGCAAAACTTCGAATTTTTGAAAGAGTTTAATAAAAAATGTACTTTGAAAAGGATTAAAGAAGTACAACAGAAAACATTTTAAAAGTACCAAGGAAAGCGAATAAGTAAAAAGAAAATAAGCAAAAAATAAGCTGAAAAAGAGAATAAGAAAAAAAGAAATAAAAGGAATGATCAAGGATGAGCAGAAACACAAGAAATTATACAAGCAGAAGTAAATATATAAGAAGCGGCGGATACGGTGAATATTATATTGACGGTAATACAGCCAGAAAAATTGACGTAAGAAAAGAAATTCATAAAGCTCCGACACCGATTGAAAATCCGGATGTTCAGAGAAGAGTCAGAGAAAGACATGTACATATGAATTTCGGATATGTTGTTTTTTTAATGGCAGCACTTGTATTATCATCCGTTATTCTGGTAAATTATATTAATATCCAGGCACAAAATAAAGCATTAAAAGAATCAATTGCAAGAAAAGAAAGTCAGTTGAATTCCATGAAAATGGCAAATGACGAAGAATACAGCCGGATTATTTCAGCAGTTGATCTTGCATATGTAAAAGACGTAGCAATTAATGAACTTGGCATGCAGTACGCACAAGAAGGTCAGGTTGTGACGATTGAAACACAGGGTGACGATTACGTAAGACAGTATGCGCAGATGCCATAGGTGGTGTAAAAGTGATAGAACGTATAAAAGAAATTTTTTCTTCTGCTCCCCAGAGAGAGCCGGAGAACGTAAGACATTTCACATATGATATGAGAAAAAAGCTGGTATTTCTATTTTTTATAGTCTTACTGGCTTTCGTCGGTTTGAGTGTCCGTTTGTTTATGATTAATAAAGAAAACGGCGAAAACTATAAGAGAAAAATCTTGTCTCAGCAAAATTATGTCAGTACAACACTTCCCTACAAACGAGGGGATATTCTGGATACCAACGGTACAAAGTTAGCATACAGTGAAAAAGTATATAACTTAGTTGTGGATTCAAGCATTATAAATAGTGTGGAGGGGTCTTTGGAGCCGACGCTTGCGGCACTGGATGCCTGCTTTGATGTCGATATCAATGAACTGCGCAATTTCATTGTAACGCACAAAGATGACCGCTATCATGTTCTGTTTAAAAAGCTGGAATACGAAGAGGTTGCTGATTTTGTGGAAATGCAGAGCAATCCGTCCGAGTATCCGAATATCAAGGGAATCTGGTTTGAGAGTGAGTACAAGAGAGTTTATCCTTATGGAAGTTTAGCGTGTGATACTATAGGCTTTACGGTCGGTAAGGATATCGGAAGCTTTGGATTAGAAGAGTACTATAATAGTATTTTGAACGGAACGGACGGCCGGGAATATGGTTACCTGACTGATGATTCAGATGTGGAAAGAACTACCATTCCTGCAAGGGACGGACAGACCATTGTTTCGACCATTGATGCCAATATACAAAGTATCGTAGATAAATATGTGGCACAGTGGAATCATGAGCACGAAGGAGAAAATGCATACCGGGCAGGTGAACTCGGAAGTAAGAGTACCGGTGTCATTGTTATGAACCCCAATAACGGAGAAGTGCTTGCTATGGCAGGTTATCCGGTATTTGATTTAAACAATCCGAGATCCTTAAGTGAAAATGGATTGTATACAGAGGAAGAAATTGCAGCAATGACGGAGGAAGAACGTTATGATGCATTAAACCAGATCTGGAGAAACTTCTGTATCTCGGATACTTATGAACCGGGATCTACGGCAAAATCCTTAACCATATCCGCAGGCCTGGATGCAGGTGTATTAACAGGAAATGAATCCTATAACTGTGGTGGTGTGTTGGAAGTTGGCGGACATAAAATTCACTGCCATAAACGAATTGGTCATGGTACACTTACCTTATCCGGTGCACTCGAACAGTCCTGTAACGTGGCATTGATGCAGATTGGTTCCGCTATGGGAAGTGGAACCTTGGCAGAGTATCTGTCCAACTTTAATATTGGTCTAAAGACCAATATTGACTTAGCAGGAGAGGCCAGAACGGATACTCTTGTTTTTGATCCGGATAATATGGGAAGTGCGGATTTAGCAATTTCTACATTCGGACAGGGATATAACGTCACGATGATACAGCTGGCAAGTGCATTTTGCTCGGTAGTGAATGGCGGTTACTATTATCAGCCTCATGTTGTAAAAGAAATTCGCAATGCGGATGGAAGTGTTGCAGAAAAAATCACACCCCGTGTTTTAAAACAGACCATATCCGAATCAACATCCGATAAGATGAAGGGATATTTGTTTAATGTCTGCGATATCGGTACCGGTAAAACGGCTGTTCCGGCCGGATATTTAATCGGTGGAAAAACGGGAACGGCTGAGATGTATCCTCGAGGAACCGGTAATTATGTCGTTTCTTTTATCGGTTTTGCTCCGGTAGATGATCCGCAGGTAGTTGTATATGTTGTTATTGACAGACCCAATGTGGACCATCAGCCGCACTCTACCTTTGCACAGGAAATCTGTAAGAATATTATGACGGAACTTCTCCCTTATATGCAGATTTTCAGAACCGAGGAAATCACGGAAGAAGAAAAAGAGCAGTTGCGAAAACTCGGTGTATTATCCGGTTATCCGACCATGATTGAACCTGATGAAGAAGAGGAAGCAACAGAAGAAGAACCCATTAAACCGGCTGATTCCATTCAGGCACAGATCGATGCTGCCACCGGTTATGCGATAGATCCCAATACCGGAGAATATCTGGATCCGGAAACCTATGAGCCGATTGATCCTACGACATCGGATTTAGGTGGTGTCGGGGCGTTGGTTGATGACAGTCTTTCCATTCATGCGGATGGTACAAATGAAACGGAAAACGGATATTCAGAAGAAGACGAAGCAAATATGAATTTTGAGTAGTATAAGATGTACGGACAAATTGAGCTTTGATTAAGTCATAAAGAAATAGACTACCTAATAGATTAGTAAAAAGCTGTTTTTGGGTAGTTTTGTGAAAGGTTTTCAAATATATCATAAAAAGAAAATAGTATTTGCATTTTTTGCCTTACTGCTTATGTTACTGGGCCTTACGGGAAGATTGGTTTATGTTATGGTATTTCAATCCGAATATTATTCCCAGAAAGCATTGGAGCTTCACGAAAGAGAACGCTCCATTAAGGCAGCGCGCGGGCGGATATTGGATAAAAACGGGACTGTGATTGCGGACAATAAAGTCGTCTGCACGATTTCGGTCATTCATTCGCAGATAGAGAATCCGGAAGAGGTTGCGGATGTTCTTTCCAAAGAGCTGGAAATGGACTATGAAACCGTATTGAAAAAGGTACAGAAATACTCCTCCAGAGAACGAATAAAAAGTAATGTTGATAAGTCTGTCGGTGATAAAATCAGACAATGTAACTTATCCGGGGTAAAAGTAGATGAAGATTATAAACGCTTTTACCCCTATTCTTCGTTAGCAAGTAAGGTTCTGGGATTTACCGGCGGTGACAATCAGGGAATTCTCGGACTGGAAGTCAAATACGATGAACAGCTCCAGGGAACAAACGGAACAATTCTGACGTTAACAGATGCCAAAGGTCTGGAACTGGACTATACAGGGGAAAGCAGAATTGAACCGATTGCCGGAAATGATCTGACATTAACACTGGACATGAATATCCAAAGCTATGCCACGCAGTTGGCAATGCAGGTGATGGAGGCCAAGGAGGCGGAAAGTGTTTCGCTGATTGTCATGAATCCGAATAACGGAGCGATTCTGGCAATGGTGGATGTTCCGGAATATGACCTTAATCACCCTTTTGAGTTAGAATATGCTTACAAAGAAAAAACGACTGAAGTACTTCAGAGTGTATCGGGAAATACGATGGAGGCTGCCAATAAGATGTGGCGTAATGCCTGCATCAATGATACTTATGAACCCGGATCGACGTTTAAGGTAATTACAGCCGCTGCGGGACTGGAATGTAAAGCGGTCCGGCTCGATGAGCAGTTTCATTGTCCGGGATTTTGCATTGTAGAGGATCGGAAAATCCGCTGCCATAAGACTCAGGGGCATGGATCGGAGACCTTTTTGACGGCAACCATGAATTCCTGCAATCCGGTCTTTATCAATGTGGGACTTCGGGTTGGTGTTGACCGATATTATGAATATTTTAAGCAATTTGGGTTATTAAATAAAACAGGAATAGATCTTCCGGGAGAAGCCGGAACCATTATGCATAAGAAAGAAGATATGGGGTTAGTCGAGTTAGCAACGGTTTCCTTTGGACAATCGTTTCAGATTACTCCCATTCAGTTACTTACAACCATTAGTTCCTTAATTAACGGGGGACACCGGGTAACGCCGCACCTGGCCGATTATGTGACCGATTCGGTGAGCGGAAATGTAACAAAATTTAATTATCCGGTTCAGGATGATATTGTATCAGCTGAAACCAGCGAAACACTTCGCTTTATGCTGGAAAAAGTTGTAAGCGAAGGCGGCGGAAAAAAGGCATATATCGAAGGATATTCCATCGGTGGAAAGACGGCTACCAGTCAGACACTTCCGCGTAGCAGTGGTCAGTATATTGCATCGTTTATCGGATTTGAACCTGCAGATGATCCGCAAATTATTGCACTTGTCATTATCAGGAAACCTCAGGGTGTGTATTATGGCGGACAGATTGCTGCTCCGGTAATTAAAAAACTGTATGAAAATATTCTTCCCTATTTAGAGGGAATCCAGTATAATTGACAATGGATAAACGGAAAGGATGAAGTCATTTATGTATCAGGAAATTGTAATACCTACATTAATTTCATTTGTGATCAGCGTTGCTCTGGGACCGGTTTTAATTCCTTTTTTGCGAAAGTTGAAAGTCGGTCAGACCGTGCGCGATGAAGGACCGGAAAGTCATTTGAAAAAGAATGGAACACCTACTATGGGCGGTCTTTTGATATTAACAGCCATGACCATTACTTCTTTATTTTTCATAAAAAGTTATCCGCAGATAATTCCCATTTTGTTTTTAACTCTGGGATTTGGTCTGATTGGTTTTCTGGATGATTATATAAAAGTTGTTTTAAAAAGATCCATGGGATTGCGTGCATGGCAGAAGTTTTTATTACAGATTATTGTAACGGCTGTTTTTGCATATTATCTGTGTGCCTATACAGATGTTAGTCTGGCTTGGAGAATTCCGTTTGTGTCGGGTCAATACATTGATTTTGGCTTTTTAAACATTCCGTTGCTTTTCTTTGTTGTGCTGGGCACGGTCAATGGAACTAATTTTACGGATGGACTGGATGGACTGGCAACCAGTGTTACGATTTTGGTGGCAACCTTCTTTACCGCATGTGCGATTGGACTTGGTGCACCGATTACCCCGGTAACCTGTGCGGCTGTTGGCGCTTTGCTTGGCTTTTTATTATTTAACGGATATCCTGCCAGTGTCTTTATGGGAGATACCGGTTCCCTTGCTTTGGGAGGCTTTGTTGCAGCGTGTGCGTATATGATGCAGTTGCAGTTGTTTTTGGTGATTGTCGGATTTATCTATGTTGCTGAGGTATTGAGTGTCATTATTCAGGTTACGTATTTTAAACTTACCGGTGGAAAGCGTATTTTTAAAATGGCACCGATTCACCATCATTTTGAATTATGCGGCTGGAGAGAGACCAAAGTTGTTTATGTTTTCTCGATTGTTACCGCAGTATTGTGTTTAGTGGGATTTTTAGCATTATAAAAAGGAGAATTCTCAATGCCCATAAGGAAAAAGAACAAAACAAAAAATCAATCTTTTTTTGATTATACATTGCTTTTTGTTGTCATTTTTCTGATTGCTTTCGGTCTGATTATGATTTATTCCACCAGTTCGTATGAAGCAACCGGACAACTTGGTGACTCTACATATTATCTGCGGCATCAGTTTACTGCAACCATTGCCGGTACGCTGGTGATGATTTTTACCATTATGGTGGATTATCATCGCTGGGAAAAATATGCGTTTGTCGGAATGGGTGTATCAATCATTCTGATTTTCCTGGTTTTGACTCCGATGGGTGTGGAAGTCAATGGTGCGAGAAGATGGATCAGGGTGGTTGGTTCTTTGCAGTTTCAACCGGCGGAAATTGTGAAAATTGCCGTAATTCTTTTTTGTGCATCTATGATTACACATTTTAGTAAAAAGAAATTGGCTACTCTTAAGGGGGCCTTTATTGTTATTGTGGCACCTGCTGTCATGGCGCTATTGTTATGGAAGGTTACGGATAATCTGAGTTCCGGCATTATTGTCGGAGGAATTGCAGTTGTCATGCTGTTTGTTGCTGATTCGGATTATAAAAAATATATTATTGCATTTTTACTTGTTGTCGCTCTTGGAGGCATTGTTGTATATGCTGCCACGCATATGCAAAGTGACAGTTTCCGAATGGGACGTATCGCCATCTGGCTGGATCCGGAAAAAGATCCGGACGGAATTGGTTTTCAGACTCTTCAGGCACTTTATGCCATTGGTTCCGGCGGTATTTTCGGAAAAGGGCTGGGCGGCAGTATGCAAAAACTCGGTTTCCTTCCGGAGGCACAGAACGATATGATTTTCTCCATCATCTGTGAAGAGCTGGGATTGTTCGGTGCTCTGGCAGTCATTCTTTTATTTGTCCTCTTAATCTGGAGATGTATGGTAATTGCCAATAACGCACCGGATTTATTCGGAGCCTTACTGGTTGTCGGTGTAATGGCTCATTTTGCAATACAGGTTATTTTGAATATCGCTGTTGTTACCAATACCATGCCCAACACGGGTATTTCACTTCCTTTCATCAGTTACGGTGGTACATCCGAAATGTTTTTGATGGCTGAAATTGGTCTGGTATTGAATGTATCAAGGCAAATTCGTCTGAAAGATAATGTGATGTAGAAAGAACAGTGGTCAGGAGCAGCAATTAGGAGTTATTTCTTCCTGTAGATAAAGAATTCTGCATGATACAGGCGCGTATCCTTTCAAACTGCATACAATATAGTAGAAAAATATTCACGAACGGAAGGTGGATATGAATACGATACATGTATGCGGAGGGAATACATTATGTGGGGAAGTTGAAATACAAGGGTCAAAGAATTCTGCACTGCCCATTCTGGCTGCTTCGCTCTTGGTCAAAGGAAGAACCGTATTAAAAAATTGTCCGCAGATATCGGATGTGGATCATATGCTCAAATTGTTGGAAGCGGTGGGATGTAAGATTGAAAGAAACCGTAAGACGATTGAAATTGATGCAACTGATATTTCCAATACAGCTTTTCCGACAGAGCATGCAAATGTGATGCGTTCGTCCGTGGTGTTAATTGGAGCCCTGCTCGGACGAACAGGCGAAATTTCCATTTGTTATCCGGGGGGATGTGTTATCGGAAAACGACCGATTGATATGCATCTGGATATTTTAAGACAGATGGGGGTTGTGTTTTCGGATGACGCAGAGTGTATTAATGCGCAAGCGGCAAAGACGGATGGCAGAGAGGTAACCTTAGCCTTTCCCAGTGTAGGAGCAACGGAAAATGCAGTGATGTATGCTGTTTTATCCGATTGTGTATTTAAAATTAAAGGATGTGCAAAGGAGCCTGAAATTATAGAACTTTGTAGTTTTTTGAATCAGGCAGGTGCAAAAATTACAGGTGGTGGAACGTCTGAGATTACAGTTTGCGGAGTAAAAAGCCTTTGCGAGACATGCTATCGGATTATGCCGGATCGGATTGTTGCCGGAACCTATCTGTTGGCAGGAGCAATGACGCGCGGACTGGTTGTTTTAAATCAGGCACCAACCGATCATTTATCTAAAGTGTTTGAGCTGTTAAATACAATGGGAGCAGATCTTGCCATTGCAAAAGACTGGGTTTGTATCAATGGTGAAAATGCCACAAAGCCGGTTCGTCTGGTAAAGACAGAGGTGTATCCCGGATTTCCGACAGATCTGCAGTCTGTATTTATGTCTGCGTTTTGTATAGCGGACGGATGCAGTATTCTGGAAGAGAATATTTTTGAAAATCGCTTTCAGACGGTTTCAGAGCTTTTAAAAATGGGAGCGGATATCCACGTGATGGGAAACCGGGCTATGATCTGCGGCGTGAAACAGCTGAAAGGTGCAACGGTAGAGGCGAAAGAACTTCGCGGTGGCGCCGCATTAGTACTGGCGGGGCTGGTTGCAGACGGCGATACTTATGTGAAAAATGATTATTTTATCAAACGCGGTTATGAAAATATCTGTCGCGATTTAAAACTCCTGGGAGCAAAGATTAACGAAGAATGAAGAGAGAGTACAGTAGATTTACGCTAAAACAAAAAATATGGATGGTCGTGGCAGCAGCAGTACTCTTAGCCTGTGCTGGCATGACCCTTATCCTTGCCGGGTACCGGGTCACCAATGTGGAAGTGGTAGGAAACAGTCACTATACGGAGCAGGAAATAAAGGATATGGTATTAAAAGGAAATGTATTTGATAATTCCCTGCTTTTAAATATAAAATATCGCAATAAGTCCATTGAGGACATCCCTTTTGTGGAAAAAATGGATGTAGAAGTAAAAAATAATGACACGATCCGCATCATGGTGTATGAAAAAAAACTGGCGGGATGTATTTCCTATCTGGGTAATTACATGTATTTTGACAGAGAGGGAATCGTTGTTGAAAGTTCGCCGCAGATAACGGAAGGAGTACCTGAAATTACCGGCCTTCGTTTTAATCACGTTCTCTTATATGAGCAGCTTCCCGTAGAACGCAGTGAAATTTTTCAGGAAATACTGGAACTGACACAATTGCTGGATAAATATGAAATCATTGCGGACAAGATATATTTTGATACGAACAACAATGTTACATTGTATTTTGGCGATGCCAGGGTACTGATTGGATCCAAGAGTCATATTGATGAAAAAATCATGCAGCTTTCGGTGATTGTTCCTTCCATACAGGGAAAAGCCGGTGTTTTGGACATGAGGGAATATGAAACCGGAACCACAACATTGACATTTGAACCTGATTAAACAAAAAAGAGCAGTTTTATATTCTTTTTTGTGGTAAAACATGCAAGGAATCTGCGTGGAAACGAAAAAAAGCATTGATAAATTTGTAAAATGATTATATGATATTATGTAGAAAACTAGATGAAGTTTGTGAAGGAGGAAATACCCTTGTTAGAAATTAAGTCAAATGATACAGAAGGCGCAGCTAAGATTATCGTTGCAGGTGTCGGGGGTGCCGGAAACAATGCCGTAGATAGAATGATACAGGAAAATATCGGAGGAGTAAGTTTTATTGGTTTAAATACAGATAAACAGGCACTGCAGTTGTGCAAGGCTCCGAAGTTATTGCAGATTGGTGAAAAATTGACAAAAGGACTTGGTGCAGGTGCAAAACCCGAAGTTGGTGAGCAGGCTGCCCTTGAAAGTATAGAAGAGATTACCGCAGCACTGAAAGGTGCAGATATGGTATTTGTTACCTGTGGTATGGGTGGCGGTACCGGTACCGGTGCAGCTCCCGTTGTTGCCCAGGTTGCAAAAGATATGGGAATCTTAACCGTTGGTGTTATTACCAAGCCTTTCGGTTTTGAGGCACGTACCCGTATGACAAACGCATTGGGCGGTATTGAAAAATTAAAAGAACATGTAGATACCTTAATTGTGATTCCCAATGATAAGCTGTTAGAGATTGTTGACAGACGTACAACCTTCCCTGAAGCATTAAAGAAAGCGGATGAAGTTTTACAGCAGGCAGTACAGGGTATTACCGATTTAATTAATATCCCCGGTGTTATCAATTTGGACTTTGCAGATATTTCAACTGTTATGAAAGATAAGGGTGTAGCTCATGTTGGTATTGGTTACGGACAGGGAGATGATAAAGCTAATGAAGCCGTTAAGATGGCTGTCGGCTCTCCTTTATTAGAGACAACCATTACCGGCGCTACAGATGTACTGATTAATGTATCCGGTGATATTACCTTGATGGATGCAAATGATGCAGCACAATATGTAAGAGATATGGTTGGAGATGATGTCAATATTATCTTCGGTGCATTATATGATGATGCACAGCCGGATTTCTGTAGTGTTACTGTTATTGCGACAGGTATTGAGGATTCAGGCAACCCTTCAGCACGTCTTGTTTCACAGATGGGTGGCAGTTATGTCAGAAAACCGGCAGCTCCGGTTACACCTGCTGCAGCTCCCAAGCCGGCTGCAAGACCTGTTGTGGCAAATCCTAATACAGCAGCAATGTCAGGTACTGCTCCGATTCCTTCGGTTACACCGATTCAGTCTGCCGGTCATTTCGCAGATCCGAAGCCGATTAAAGCCAATGTAGAATCCCAGTCCTTAAAGATTCCGGATTTCTTACAGAAAAAATAGAATGTTTTAGGATTGCGAGAGCACAAAGTGCGTAGCAATCCGTTGGTATCATGGGGTCAAAATACCTTTTGACCCCAACATCATATGAAAGATACATAAGTTATGTCAGATACACCATGGATATCTCCCGATATTCATGGTGTTTTTTGTTAAGAAAGTGCAATGTGCTATTTTTATGTCGAAATATTTCATATTTATTAAGTGCTTCTTTGACAAAATATGCATAAGGGAGTCTGTATAATGGGTAGAGATTAAAAATACAGTTTGAAGGTGATGCACTTGGTCGTTTATTATGATCTGATTTTTTTGATTAATTTTATCTATCAGTTCGGTGTTTTTGGAATAACAAACCGGATATTACATATGGGAGCATCCATATTGCGTATTATTTTTGCGGCAATAGCCGGATGTGTTGCATATGTTCTTACAATTGTATTTATCAAAGATGTAAAAGAACATTACATTTTGATTTTTCTGGTTTCTCTGATTGCTGATACGATAATTTCTGCTTTTGCTTTTCGATTAGTTAGCATAAAACAACTAGTAAATACAATTCTGACAGAAATAGGAATTTGTTTTTGCCTTGCAGGAGTTCTGGGATTGTTAAATAATTTTTTGCAAAACAGTTACCTGCTGCTAACTGGAGCAATGGCTGTTGTATTCCTGGTCCTGACGATATACACAATCAGAAATATTTTTGTGCAGCATGCTCTTAACAGAGAAACGATTGTTTCTGTTGTTTTAAAACAGGATGATAATATCTGTAACTCTTATGGTCTGTTGGATTCGGGGAATACTTTATCCGATCCGATTTCCGGAAAGCCGGTTTGTATTATGACAATTGATTTGTTTCAAAAACTTTTTCCGGACACAGATGTGCATAGTTTAAATGGATATCGGGTGATACCTTATTGCTCGGTGGGAAAGAGTAATGGAATTATGGAGGCTTTTTTTCTGGAGACCATGGAAGTTAAAAAAAAGGAAAAAATATCTTATTATCATCATGTCTTGTGTGCAATTTGCAGAGATTCTTTTTCAAGTGGTGCAAAATATGAGATGATTTTGCACCCGAAAGCTGTGATATAAAGTGTAAAGTAAGATAACCGGAAATAAATTAATGATCCGGATTGAATAGATAATCCGGAAATGAATTAATGCTCCGGATTGGATAGATAATCCGGAAATGATAGGAGGACTAATTTGTGATTTTGAAATTTGTTTTACCCGGGTATTTAAAATTCAGTATTTTAAAAAAGAATAAAAGAAATAGTTTTGAAGATTTTGGAGATATCCATTATATTGGCGGAACGGAAGTACTACCACCTCCACTGCTGGATGAACAAGAGACGGAGATGTTAAATGATTTAATCAGCGGGAAACAGGAAGAATCGGAAGCGGCAAAGTCTGTTTTAATTGAACATAACTTACGACTGGTTGTCTATATTGCAAAGAAGTTTGATAATACCGGAGTGGGGGTAGAGGATCTGATTTCTATTGGTACCATTGGATTAATCAAAGCCATTAATACATACAATCCAAATAAAAATATCAAGCTGGCAACCTATGCTTCAAGGTGTATTGAAAATGAAATCTTGATGTATCTGCGGCGAAATAATAAAACCAAAATGGAGGTTTCCATCGATGAGCCACTCAATGTGGACTGGGATGGTAATGAGCTTTTGTTATCTGACATTCTGGGTACGGAAGAAGATGTTACCTACCGCGATATTGAAGATGAGGTGGAAAAAAAGGTTTTACATAATGCCATTAATAAGCTTTCCGACAGAGAACGTACAATCATCAATATGCGGTTTGGACTGGACAGAGAGGATGGAGAGGAATTGACACAGAAAGAAGTTGCCTGTATGCTTGGAATATCACAGTCTTACATTTCAAGATTAGAGAAGAAAATTATGAAACGACTGAAGCGGGAAATGTGTAAGGATGTATAGTGTGAAAGAAAGCAGAATTTTCACAATTGATTGTGCTGTCAGAGAGAAGGCGGTATAATGGATTGGTATGTAAGGAAGGAGAAAACTATGCCGGCATATATAACACACTATACATGTGGAATTTTAAATTATAGAGAATCAAAAGACGGAAGTATGAAAGATATCATCAGAAGGCACCCTCATGCATACTGTGTGGGGGTAGCCGGACCGGATGTGTTTTTTTATGATTTTTTTGATTTGATCAGGCCGGGGATGAGTATCGGGACCATGCTCCACGAGGAAAAAACAGGCCTGTTTTTGAAAAATCTTTTTTTATGTGCCAATGAATTGACCGGTGCAAAAAAAGAGATTGCCCTCAGTTATTTTATCGGCTTTGTCGGACACTACATGTTAGATTGTAGTGCACACCCTCTGGTCTATGAATTGACCGGTAATGATACCAAAAAAAATCTGGCATCACATTTCCGGTATGAAGGTGCGATGGATGTTTATATAGCAAGAGAATTTCTGGGACGGGATGTTGCTAAAATCAGTGCGCCAAGGCTTACACATCTGAAACGAAGAGAAGAAGCAACCATTAAAAGACTGCTTAAAAGTGCATTAAACCGGACTTACCAAGACCGGCATCCGATTAGTTATCTGCAGATTTACATTAACTTTTTTTGTTACCATGCAATCACGTTTTTGATTAAAGATGATTCCGGTATCCGGGAGAAACTGTATGGTCCTATTGAAAAAAGGTTGTTGGGATTTGCTTTTGCCTCGGCATTGTTTGTGAATAACAACACGTATGAACTGACGAAAACGGATTATCTGATGTTTCGGGAGCGATTCAAACAGGGATTACAGGATTTTAAAACGTGTATGTCTGTTTTGGATGATGTGCTGCAGGCAAAGGCATGCAATCAAAAACTGTTTGACTGTATTGGGAGCCGTTCTTATCATACGGGGGAAGATATTTGAAACCGGTCATTATTTTTGTTCGCTCATGGCGCTAAGAAAGACACGAAAACACGTAAAAGCCGGCGATAAAGATATATAATCGGAACATAAATCTGAAAAGGGAAAAAACAAATATATGAAAATAAATATATGAAAAACAAATATATGAAAAACAAATATATGAAATTTATAAAGACATTCAGTAAGAAACTGTGATATACTATTCATGATGTGCATATAAAAATGTTGCTATGGGGCAGAAAAATGTATTCACATCTGAAAATAGGATTAAAGATATTTATTTGTATAAAATACAAGAATACAGGAGAATATGAGATGGCGATGACACAGAAAGATAGTGATATTATTAAGAATTTGGTACAGAAAGATTCGTTTTTGGTACTTGGTTCGCGTATTACCAAACATCCTTTTATTGTATGGGACAAAGAGGGAGGAGAAGATCAGATATATATATTTACCAGCGAAGAGAAATTCAAAGAAAAGGAAAAAGAATTCCGCGCAGATAAATATGCTATGTTCGGTATAAATGTTGAGCAAAAGAGTATGAAGAAGTTTTTTATTGATTTATATTCTTATGGTGTTTCACAGGTTGTTATTGTTAGCGATGAAGAGGAATATGCCATAAAAATGGAAAATATTATTCCTAAGCCGGATTTTTCAAAATATCCCGAAAATCAGCAGCCCCTTTTGAATCCTTCTCTTGAAATTTCTGTTTTATATTTTCTTCAGGAATTTACCAGAGATATGCCCATCGAAGAAAAAAAAGAACTTATCGAATTAGAAGAAGAAATGGCTGCTAATATTGCCAGAGCGAAATATCTGCTGCCTGTCAGACTGACTGAAGAACCACCAAAGGACTGGGATGGAAAACTTAAGGAAGGAACATTTGATATTCCATATCTGAGTAATAGTGAGGGGGAAATGTATCTTCCGATTTTCGCCGATGTTGTGGAATTTAGTAAATTCAACGTTCAAAATGATATGAAGGCAACCATTGTTTCCATTGAACAGATTCAGAAAATGCTTGTGGGTAAATGTCTGGGAACAGTATTAAATCCTGCATCCATGGGATTTCGTCTGATGACCAAGACTTTGGATAATATTTTAAAAAAAGTAAAGGGCTGAGATAAAGCTGTTGCAGGAATGAAAAAAGTCGATAGATAAAGATGCTTCATCAGGGAATAATTTTATAAAAAAAGTCAATCCTTTCAATAGAGATATCTATTGGGAGGATTTTTTATGTCACAGGGTAAGGTTGAAATTTGCGGAGTTAATACAGCGAAACTGCCACTTTTGTCGAGTGAAGAAAAAGATGTGCTTTTTGCAAAGATAAATCAGGGAGATTTGGAAGCCAGAGAAGCATATATAGAAGGAAATCTCCGACTTGTATTAAGTGTAATCAAGCGTTTTTCATCTTCGAATGAAAATGCGGATGATTTGTTTCAGATTGGCTGCGTAGGACTGATTAAGGCCATTGATAATTTTAATGCTGAACTGGGAGTAAAATTCAGTACCTATGCTGTTCCGATGATCATTGGAGAAGTACGGCGTTTTTTACGTGACAACAGCTCCATCCGGGTATCCAGAAGCTTAAAGGATACAGCTTACAAAGCGATATATGCCAAAGAGAATATGACAAAAAAGAATTTAAAAGAGCCTACCATAGAAGAAATTGCATCGGAGATTGGAATTGCAAAAGAAGATATTGTGTACGCGTTGGATGCCATTCAAAGCCCCATGAGCCTTTATGAACCAATTTATACGGATGGCGGGGATACGTTATATGTCATGGATCAGGTTTCTGATAAAAAGAATAAAGAGGAAATCTGGGTGGAAAACATTGCAATCGGAGAAGCTATGAAAAAATTAAATGACAGGGAAAGAGAAATCATTGAACTTCGATTTTTTGACGGAAAAACCCAGATGGAAGTATCGGATATGATTGGCATTTCCCAGGCGCAGGTTTCCAGACTGGAAAAGAATGCGTTAAAAACCATGCGTAGTTACTTGGACTAAGTGGGAGTAAATGACCAAACGAAAAGCCAATTTGTATATACATTAATGGATTGTGTATATTGGAATGAATTGTGTATGGTGGAATGGATTGTAGAACCGGAATGATTGCATAAAAAAAACAAACATGATAAGATAAAAAAGTATGAAATTCTGTACGTTTTGGAGGAAAGTTCCATGGAAAAAATGACCAAAGCGGCTCCGTCTTTTCCGAACGGACCCTTGCGTTTTGTGGGAGATAAAAAAAGAATTATAAATATCATAATGCTGATGCTGGCATTTCTGTTTGGAATGTTGATCAGAAAACATTTTATTTGGTTTGTCAGCAGGGATTGGACCATCTGGTTTGAACCATGGATGAATGAAATTGCCACAAAGGGGGCAGCATCTTTAGCGGAGGATTTTTATGATTATGCGCCTTCATATATGTATCTTTTGTTAATTGCAGCAAAATTCGGTGATCACAGTATGATTGCCATGAAGCTGATTTCTGTTTTTTTTGATGTTGTAGCAGCAGTCGCGGCAGGATTGATTTTGTATGAAGCAAGAAAAAGTGAAACTTTGGCGGCTATCGGTTGCAGTATTGTTTTTTTAACCCCAACCGTCATCAGCAACAGTGCCATGTGGGGACAATGTGATTCCATTTATACATCGTTTTTGCTATTGACCGTTCTTTTCTTATTAAAAGATAAATCAAGAATTGCCATGCTTTTCTATGGTATAGCCTTTGCATTTAAATTACAGGCCTTATTCTGGGCACCGATTATTATTTTATTATGGCTTTATAAAAAGATTAAATCCGTCGACCTGTTATGGGTTCCGGGTATCTATTTTTTAAGTATTATTCCGGCTTGGATTTTGGGCAGGCCGCTTGGAGAATTGTTGGGAATCTATTTTGCACAAACCGGTGTGGATACCAATCGCCTTTCCATGAAGTATCCCAATATCTACTATATTATCGGAGAATTGTATCTGCCTGACTGGTATAGCACCGGTGGTAAGATTTTTGCTCTTGGTGTGATTTTGTTGTTTATGGTTGCTGTTGTTTATAAACTGATGCATACGAAATTGACACCGGAGTTGTTGCTTTTCATTGTCTATACGCAAGGAGCCCTGGCACTTTACTTCTTGCCACAGATGCATGAAAGATATGGATATTTTATTGAAATTATCGGTATTCTGATTGGTATCTTATGTATTCGTCTTTTCTGGGTACCGGTTGTGCATGTGTTGATTACATTCTTAACGTACAGCTATTATTACAATTATGATCAGCCGGATAGAATTATCATTCCTTATTCGATTCTGGCGATTGTTATGCTGGGAATTGTGTTATTTATGACATACCAGACGTTTACTTATCAGGAAAAGAAAGTGATTGATGGGGGATGGACGAAATAACGATTATTGTTGAACTATGAAGAAACTTATGCTATGTTATAGATAACAAAGCATAAGTTTCTTTTTTATCTGCACATTTTTGCAGATAATTCTTTATCATTCTGATATCTCGGGCATACGTCCATCGAAACATTCGTGCTTTAAATTCACAATTATTTATGAATACGGCAGGAAGTTTCGAACGAAAGAATGATTCATACATAATGGCTTCCTGCATTCTAAGGAGGTTTTATGTATGGATAAAAGGAAAGACAAAAAAGGAAAAGAGGTCAGGAAAAAGTCTGGCAGAACAGGCATTGCCTATCAGAACAAGGATATTGTTTCCAAAATCTTTGGAGAATCCATGAAGGAAAAATCACTAAAGGTTTATGGACTGAATGTTCCCAAGGTTGTGGATGTTATTCCGACAAATCTTCCGGCACTGGAATTGAATGAGCTGCGGATTGACAATATCTTTAAGTTGGAAGATGGCAGTTATGCCATTATTGATTATGAAAGCGAATACCGGCATCGCAATAAGCTGAAGTATCTTGGGTATGTTTTACGTACACTACGTAAATTTGAAAAGGAGAAGATTGATTTTAGGAAAATCAAAATCCGGATTATCATCATCTACACAGCGGATGTGAAAAGAGGAAGTACTGAACCGGTATTAGAAGTAGGGGCACTACAGTTAATAACAGAAGAAACTTTTCTGGTTGAAATCGATGGCAAAGCGGAATATTGCAGGATACGTAATAAGATTGAAAAAAAGCAAAGACTGGACGAAGAAGATCTGATGAAAATGATTATCCTGCCACTGACGTATCATGGGAAAGAGCAACAGAAGGAAGCTGCAAAGAAAATGCTTGAGTTAACCAAGTGTATTGAGGAACAAAATATACAGAGGTTTTTGTTTGCAGGAATTTTGAGTTTTACCGATAAGATTATTGATGAAGAAGTAGCAGAAGAGATTAGGAGGAGACTGGAAATGACAAAAGTTGGACGCATTATTTATGAAGAAAAAATTGCATATGGAAAAGAAGTAGCAGAACGCGTAAAAAAGGAAGTAACCAAAGAAGTAACCAAAGAAGTAACCAAAAAAGTAACCCAAAAAGTAACAGAGAAAGTAACCCAAAATGTCACAGAACAACAGATGAAAAAAGCAATTGAGGGTTTCGTGAAACTGTGTAAAAAAACAGGTGGATCGATTACGGATGTTGTGGAACAGGTAGTTGCAGACTATGGATTTAGTGAAGAAAAGGCAAGCGCATATGTGGAAAAGTACTGGTAAGTCACAATAGAAAATCGGGGATAAATAAAATAAAACAGCAATGGTCTTAATGACGATTGCTGTTTTTTGTCTAAATCATATTTATACGATATCGAATCGCACATATCAAATTAGTGATGGAACAATCTGATACCCGTAAATGCCATTACCATATCATATTTGTTTGCACACTCAATTACGATATCATCTCTGACAGAGCCGCCGGGCTGTGCGATATATTTTACACCGCTCTTATGAGCTCTTTCGATATTATCTGAGAAGGGGAAGAAAGCATCGGAACCGCAGGTTACATTCTGGTTTTGTGCAAGCCATGCTTTTTTTTCTTCTGCTGTAAATACCGCAGGTTTTACTTTGAATCTCTTTTCCCATTCGCCATCAGCTAAGACATCCATATATTCATCACCCATATAAACGTCGATGGTGTTATCTCTGTCTGCACGGCCTAAGGTATCAAGGAATTGTAAGCCCATGACCTGAGGTGACTGGCGTAAGAACCAGTTGTCTGCTTTCTGACCGGCCAGTCTGGTACAGTGAATACGTGACTGCTGACCGGCACCAATACCGATTGCCTGTCCGTCTTTTACATAGCAGACACTGTTTGACTGCGTATATTTTAATGTGATTAAAGCAATCTTCATATCAATGAGTGCTGATTCGGGAAGATTTTTGTTTTCGGTCACGATATTGGATAACAAATCACCGTTTACATCTAATTCGTTGCGTCCCTGTTCGAACGTGATGCCATATACCTGCTTGCGCTCAATGGGAGCGGGAGTATAAGAAGGATCAATCTGAATAATATTATAGTTGCCTTTTTTCTTTGCTTTTAAAAGCTCTAAAGCTTCATCGGTATATCCGGGAGCGATAACGCCGTCAGATACTTCACGTTTGATCAGTCTTGCGGTATCAACATCACAAACATCGGATAATGCAATAAAGTCACCAAAAGATGACATTCTGTCAGCACCACGTGCTCTTGCGTAAGCACAGGCTAACGGAGATAATTCTCCAAGATCATCCACCCAGTAAATTTTTGCGAGAGTATCGGAAAGGGGAAGACCGACTGCTGCACCTGCAGGTGAAACATGTTTGAAAGAAGTAGCAGCAGGCAGGCCAGTTGCCTCTTTTAGTTCTTTTACTAACTGCCAGCCGTTAAATGCATCCAGAAAGTTGATGTAGCCGGGCTTTCCGTTTAATACGGTAACAGGTAAATCGCTGCCGTCTTCCATATAGATACGGGAAGGTTTCTGGTTGGGATTGCAACCGTACTTTAATTGAATTTCATTCATCATAAAAACTCCTTTGTTGGATATGCTATAGATATGCATATGTTCTTGTTAATATTTAAAGCATAGCTTTTATATTTTAATAAAAGTCAGCCTGATAAATTTGCATATTTCATCACAGATGCATGCGTAGATTGAATTGTAAATTTAAACGTTTTTATTCACAATCTTTGTCTCATATGTTCCGGAAGCAATATCAATATAACGGACAAATAAAGAAACTTTATTATCCTCATTTAAGCTGCTCCAGAGAAGATCTGTGAATGCATTGATGTCATCCGGAATAGACACAAGCTTAGGCTCTCCTTCGAAGCTCGGAAGGGGATTGCCATCGTGCATGTAAGTATGAATAAAATGGCCTTCACCCGCAACAGGATTTTCATATGCGAATGTGTAGCGATTGCAGGCATCGGGATTTCCGTTGTTGCTTTTTAAAATGGACATTGCATAATTGAAATTACCGTTTTCGATATGCATAATTCCGGAAATTCTGGGTGTGTAATTGGGACCGTCAGGCTCAAATTTACGACTTCTTAAGGACTGTTCGAAGGTTAACTGGATGTCCATGCCATCGTAGATGGTATCGGTCTGATCACCATTTGTTACAATTGTTTTATTGCCAAGTACTCTGACCGGAGCATAGATAATTAAACTTGGATCTTCCAGTTTGGAAGGATCAAAGGCCTGGGTACGAATGCCTTCGCCGTCTTCAACAAAAATACGGTTGCGGCTGTTGCTGCTTCTTCCCATGATAAAGTAAGCAGTTACTGCTTTTGTACCGTCTGCTGATTTACCAATGATAATACCGCGTCCGGGATATGCATTTTCGGTTAACTCTGTTTTGAGTGATAACATTTCCATGTATATGTTCCTCCTAAATATTTCTCCATTAACATGGTATACGATACAAAGGTTGTTTTCAAGTGTTCTTTGGCGAAAAAAGGAAAAAGATTTGAGGCTTTCTATGCTTTATGATATACTCAAAATGGGGTTGCCGTCTGCAAAATCTGACAGTATCCGCTATCCGCACGGAAAAATATAATGATTAGAGGTATTCCATGTTACAAAGAATTTTTGGGGAGAAAAAGAGTGATTTACAAAGATTGTTTATCATTATTGGCAGTATGGTATTGGCCTTTTTTTCTTCCTACTTATACATGAATGATTTTTTTAAAAAGGTTTATGGGGAAAATGCTGCGACACTGAGTGAGCTGATTACGGGGCCTTCCGTATTTAAAGATTACTATAAACCGGCAGATTTTTTGATTCCGCGCCATTTTCTGATTTCTTTTATCTTATTTTTTGCGCTTTTTTATTTACTCATCCATATTTTGGTGTATTTTCATGAAAAACTTTCTTTTAGTTTTTATGTGCTTTTAATAGCCGGCGGACTGGTGGCAGTCAAGCAGTTATTCGGATATGACATGCGTTTGTACTGGGCTTTGATTGCCGCGCTTTTGTTTTTGCATGTGATTGATTGGTTCAAACAAATTCGACAAAAAGAACATTATGTTGCAGAAAAATTGAATATCGCCTGTACATCCTGCTTGATTGCATATTTTGGTATCAGAGCCTTTGTGCAGATGGTATTAAGTTTTGGTTTGGTCGGAGAAAACGGAGCAAAAAAGGGTTTCATTTTATGCTTGATTTTGGCATATTTGATTCTGATTTTGGCCTATATATTTGAGGATAAAGTTTCGAAGCTTAATTTCATGACGGTTTATTTAGAGGGAGCACAGGCATTACTGCTTTGTTTTTTACTCAGTTTATTTACCTTTAAAATCAATTATAACGGTGTCATCGAAAGTACATCATATCCGGGTGTCAGGATTTTGGCTGTGGTAATGATACTTGCTATTTTAGGATATGTAATATTAAAAAGAAAAGAAATCCTTGGAAAAGTTCATCCGTTTACCCTGATGCTTATTGGTTCCATGCAGCTAACCATGCATGTGCCCGTTGACGCCATGTTTTCGGTGAATTTGTTTCATTACGGAGAACTGACGGTTCCTTTTACGGAATTTATTTCCTATCATAAAATACCGTATCTGGATTTTTTTCCGATACATGGCATGTGTGATTACTTTTTTGCTTCCATAAATGCAGTTATATTGGACGGTACTTATGGTTCTTTTTTCTATGCGTATTATATCGGAAGCATGATTTTAGTGGCACTTGTTGCATATGTGGTGTATAAATGCTTTGAATCTTCTCTCTATGCAGTTGCATTCACGGCCTTTTTCATGACAATCGGTGAGTGGTATTATTATTTCCGTTTTGTTCTGGCATTGCCGGTGGTGCTCATCTTTTTTCACAAAAAAATCAGAGAGGATGCTTATCGCTCCCTGATTGCATATATTGTGACATCTATAGTTTCCATTGCCTGGTATCCGGCGATAGGAGGTTCGCTGGCTGCTGCGCTTTTACTTCCGCTTTGCTTCCGTGTTTTTTCAAAAAACGGAAGAGGACAGCTTTTGTCTGCATGGAAAAAGGAAAACAGAAAAAAATATCTTCCTTCGTTTCTTGCAACGTTGCTTTTGGGTATCTCCTTTATTCCAATGTTTTTGGGAATTGTGCGTTATCTGAAAGAGAATGTCGGAATTTCCGGCTATTTTCCGGGAGACAGACTGTATGACATCTTGATTTCCGACAATAACCATCTATTCGGACTTTCCAATCCGTTTATCGATGTGGCAACCATTGAATTTTCATTTATGGCAGCGGTTGTTTTAATTGTCGGAATGGCCTGCTATTATAAAAAAGTTTCCTATGTTGAGTTGCTGATTACAGTTGTTGTATTTTGCTATATGATCTGCAGTTATACCTTTGGCAGTATCTTTGCCGGTGAACGTGCATCCATTGTGAATGTAGTTTTATTGTTGTTGCTGGCCTATGTTTTGTTTCAGGCAGAGTCCAAAGCAAAGATTTTGCCGGCCTGTATTTTGGCATCTGCATTGATTTTGAATACCTATGATTTTTCAGATGCACAAAAAAACGCCCTGACATTGGAAGAGATTTCAGACCAGTTTGTAAAACTTAACGGAAATGAAATCGGATGTGAAAAGATGGGAACGGTTTTCATGCCCGCAGAAACCGCCAAGCAGATAGAAGAAACAGCTTTTGTCGTTCGTGAACTTTGCCCGGATGGAGAAACCTATCTGGATTTTACGAATCAGTCGGCTTTTTATATGATGTTTGATAAAGAAACACCTTTTTCTTATTGCGCACTGTATCACGGAACTTCGGATGCGACAAGAAAAAGAATGTTAGAATCATTGGAGGAAGACCTTCCAAAACTGATTTTGGTTGCACCTTACTGGAATAATGATGGTGGAAGTATTTCCCTGCGTTATAAAGATATTTACCAGTTGGTTAGAAAAAAGGGATATCGCCCTTATCAGTATGGTTCTGCATGCTTTTTGTTATCGGATGATGTGACTGCGCCTGCATGGGCAACAGACGGTGGGGGCACTTTTTACAGTGCTATGACAACTTCTGATTTGCTGGCACTTCCTGTTGTCTGGGGAAGGTCAATCAATCGGGAGCATTATGAGACGGTTCCCATGACTTATGAGTATTTGGAAACCAACGGGATGGAGACGAATCAAAGCGGAAGTTATACACCGATTAGTGATAATTCCAATTTCCGGGTTTCATTTAGCGGAGATCGGATTGTTTCAGATGGAGAATATTTACTGGTTCATTTTCAGTGTGATGATCTGGAAGATCATGAGAAAGTGAATATGAAGCTGTATTTTTCTTATCCGGACGGAGCAGCGATGGAAGAGTATGCTATTTCCTGCGTGGCACAAAACGGGGATTTGCTGATCCCGCTTTATGCATATCCGATGTGGGATATGTTTGAAATGACCACGATTCGATTTGATTTGACGGATGATACGATGGTAGGGAAAACGTTAACGCTTGCGTTTGAACTGTTAAAAGACTGTGAATAAAGAATTGAGATAACTGTAAGGTAATATTGAGGGAAATTACTATGAGAGACAATATCAGACCCATACGTCTGCAATGGATTGATATGGCAAAAGGTCTGGGAATTCTTTTGATGATTCTCGGTCATATGCATGTCGGGCAGCCGATTCGGGATTTTATTTATTCGTTCCATATGATCATGTTTGTGATGATCAGTGGTTATTTGTATAAGGAAAACGTAGAATTAAAACAATATGTTCCGCGCAAGATAAAAGCTTTACTCATTCCTTACCTGATGACCAATGTGATTTCGTATTTTGTGCGGCTTTTTATGCTACACCGGGCAGGAATGTTTACCGTAAGCGGTGCGCTTGGTATTTTACGAGCCCAGATTATGACGACCCTCGGAGGCAGCAGCTTTTATGCAAAACATTTTATTACTATTGAAACCTGTGGCCCCATTTGGTTTGTGACATTCCTGTTTTGCATTGTCATCTTTTATGCATTGTTAAACCGTCTTCGGATGAAAAATAAAGTTGTTCAGGATATTGTTTATCTGGTGGTTTTATTATCCCTTGCATGGGGCGGTAAAATGTATGCCTTATACAATGGATTTCTACCATGGAATTTAGATGTTGTGCCGATTGGTATGGTCTTTTATCATATCGGTCTCATGGTAAGACGCTATCAGGTATTGGAGCATATTCGCAAATATTGTATCTGGGCCATTTTATTGCTACTTTGGCTGTCTTTGTATCCAAAGACGGGAAGTATTATTTTTGCAACGAGAGAATATCTTGGATTTCCATATTCCATCCTGATTTCTGTCTGTGGCAGTCTGGTGGTTATGCTTGTCATGAAAGAACTGGAGCATGTAAAATTTGCAAAGCTTCCTAACCGCTTTTTTGCATGGGCTGGTAGCAACTCCATGATAATACTGGCGATTCATACCATTGAATTCGTTCATGTTGAATGGATTGAGCATTTGCAGGAGAGGATTGGAAATGTATGGTTTTCTTTTGTAATTTATGCTATAGTTGTATTATTATGTACTTTTGCTTATACGATTGGAAAAAAATATGTATTGAAATTATTAAAAAAAGAAATTAAGAGATAAATTTTAAAAGTATCGATATTAAATCCAAAAAGAAATTCGAAAAGTTAAGTAAAATGTTAGGAAAAAAGTAAAGCATAGAAGATTATAAGAATGAATCATAAAAACGATATATGATTGGTTCAAAATTTATATTAGATTGAATTGAAATTATGAAATAAATAATTATAGAGGTATTATATCAGATGGATAAAAAGAAAGTGTTAATTATCGGTGCAGGACCGGCCGGATTGACTGCCGCATATGAATTACTGGATCGTTCAGATGAATACGAAGTTGTTGTGTTTGAGGAAAGCAACACCTTCGGAGGCATTTCCCGTACTGTAGAATACAAAGGAAACCGCATGGATATGGGTGGACATCGTTTCTTTTCTAAAGTGGATGCTGTAAATGAATGGTGGGAAAAGATGATGCCTACACAAGGATCTTTAGCAAAGGATGATATTGCTTTAGGCAGAACTGCAACCGTAGTTGCAGGAGGTCCCGATCCCGAAAAAGAAGATCGTGTGATGTTAAAAAGAAATCGTCTGTCCCGCATTTTTTTCAACAGCAAATTTTTTGATTATCCCATTTCCTTAAAGTTTGAGACTTTCAAAAACATGGGACTTGGTACAACGATTGTTGTTGGTTTCAGTTATTTAAAGAGTGCCATTTTCAAAAGAAAAGAAAATTCGTTAGAGGATTTCTATATTAACAGTTTTGGTAAAAAACTGTATTCGATGTTTTTTGAAAATTATACCGAAAATCTTTGGGGAAGACATCCGAGTCAAATTGATCCTTCCTGGGGGGCACAAAGAACCAAAGGTCTTTCCATTTTTGGAATTATCAAAGATTCTTTGGGCAAGATTTTTAAAGTGAAAAACCGCAAGGTCAATACCTCTTTGATTGAAGAATTTTCTTATCCGAAATTAGGTCCCGGACAGCTTTGGGAAGTGACGGCAGATGAAGTGTTAAAAAAAGGGGGCACCATTTACAAAAATGCAAAAGTTGTCGGTGTTAAGAAAGATGATTCAAACATTGCAACGGGCGTTGTTTATGAAGAAAACGGTGTCAGAAAAGAAATGACCGGCGATTTTGTGATTTCGTCCATGCCAATCAAAGATCTGGTTGCCGGAATCAATGATGTGCCCAAGCAGTATGCAGATATTGCGGCAGGACTTCCGTATCGTGATTATATGACGGTCGGTGTTTTAGTATCCAAATTAAATCTCAAAAACAAGACCGGCATTCCGACCATGGGCAATATTGTTCCCGATGACTGGGTTTATGTACATGATAAAAATGTTTCCATGGGCCGTTTCCAGATTTATAACAACTGGTCACCTTATCTGGTAAAAGATGTGGAACACACGGTTTGGATGGGATTAGAATATTTTTGCAATGAAGGTGATTCGATGTGGAGCATGTCGGATGACGAATTTGCCAAAATGGGTATCCGGGAAATGGTTACTATGAAACTGATTGATGATGAATCAAAGGTTCTTGATTATCATGTAGAACGTGTGAAAAAAGCATATCCTGCTTACTTTGATACCTATGCACAGATGGATGAGTTAAGAAATTATCTGGATACGATTCCAAATTTATTCTGCGTAGGACGTAACGGACAGCACCGTTATAACAATTTAGATCATTCCATGTGTACTTCTTTTGAGGCGGTAAAAAATATTCTTGCCGGAGTAACGGATAAAAAGAATGTTTGGAGCGTCAATACCGAAGAAGAATATCATGAGTCGAAGTAGATGAAATGATCTTTGATATAGCTTTGATATAAGCTTTTGTATAAGAGAGAGACATGTTGCTATGAATATAGTTCGTGTCTCTTTTTTATTTTCAAGAAATATTTTCGGTAATTATTATCGATAATAACAGAAAGAATACTACTTATTAAACAGCCTTTAAAATACATTTGTTTTTTAACTGTATAAGCCTTGCTTTTCTATTGGAACTATCCTATAATTAAAATCGCAACATCTTGTGGAAGATGTTGACATAAAATACTAGATTTGGATACGAAGGGGAAGGTTTTTTCATGAAAATCATCAAAAGAAGCGGAAAAGAAGTGGGATTTGACATCTCTAAGATCATGGCTGCCGTGCAGAAGGCAAACCGGGAGGTTAATGAAGCTGATCGCATGACAGACAAACAGATTGATGTGATTTCCGACAATGTACAGACGCTTTGTATGGAAATGACACATACACCAAGTGTCGAAGAAATTCAGGATATGGTAGAAAACCAGATTATGAAGCAGCTTGCTTTTGAGGTAGCCAGAAAATACATTACCTATCGTTATAAAAGAGCTTTGATTCGTAAATCGAATTCAACCGACGAACAGATTTTAACTTTGATTGAATGCAATAATGAAGAAGTGAAACAGGAGAATTCCAATAAAAATCCGGTTGTAAACAGTGTACAGCGTGATTATATGGCCGGTGAGGTCAGTAAAGATATTACCCGTCGTTTTTTACTTCCGCCGGATATCGTAAAAGCGCATGAAGAAGGTTTGATTCATTTCCATGATTCGGATTATTTTGCCCAGCATATGCACAACTGCTGTCTGGTTAATTTAGAGGACATGCTTCAGAATGGTACCGTAATCAGCGAGACCATGATTGATACGCCAAAGAGCTTTTCTACGGCATGCAATATTGCTACGCAGAGTATCGCTCAGATTGCCAGTTCACAGTATGGCGGACAGAGTATTACTCTGGCTCATCTTGCACCTTTTGTAGATATCAGCCGACAAAAAATACGACGTCTGGTAACCAAGGAATATCAGGATGCCGGTATCGATTTAAATGAAAAACAGATTAATGAAATCGCTGAAATCCGTGTCAAAGAAGAAATTGAACGTGGCGTCCAGATGATTCAGTATCAGGTGATTACGTTAATGACAACCAATGGTCAGGCACCGTTTGTTACCGTGTTTATGTATTTAAATGAAGTTCCGGAAGGACGCATCCGCGATGATCTTGCGATGATCATTGAAGAGATGTTAAGACAGCGAATTCTGGGTGTAAAGAATGAAAAAGGTGTTTATATTACTCCTGCATTTCCAAAGCTGATTTATGTATTGGAAGAGGATAATATCCGGGAAGGCAGCAAATACTGGGAGATTACCAAGTTGGCTGCACAGTGTACCGCAAAGCGTATGGTTCCCGATTACATTTCTGAAAAGATCATGAAACAATTAAAGAACGGAGACTGCTATCCCTGTATGGGATGTCGTTCTTTCCTGACGCCTGACAGATTTACCAAGGCAGGTGTCGGTAATATTGCCAATGCCGGCAACTATAAAGAAAATCAGAATAAATATTACGGACGTTTTAATCAGGGCGTTGTTACCCTTAATTTGGTTGATGTTGCCTGCTCATCCGGCAGAGATATTGATAAATTTTGGAAAATCATGGATGAGCGTCTGGAATTGTGCCGCCGTGCACTGATGTGCCGTCATGAGAGACTAAAAGGAACGCTTTCTGATGTGGCTCCGATTTTGTGGCAGTATGGAGCATTGGCTCGACTGAAAAAAGGAGAAACCATTGATAAACTTCTGTATGACGGATATTCTACGATTTCTCTCGGCTATGCAGGTTTGTGTGAATGTACCCGTTATATGACAGGCAAATCACATACGGATCCGGTTGCAACTCCGTTTGCAATCTCAGTTATGCAGTATCTCAATGATGCATGTACAAAATGGAAAGCAGAGACCAATATTGATTTTAGTTTATACGGAACACCTTTGGAATCCACGACTTATAAGTTTGCAAAATGCTTACAGAAGCGTTTCGGTTCCATTCCCGAAGTTACCGATAAAAACTATATTACCAACAGTTATCATGTCCATGTAACGGAAGAAATTGATGCCTTTTCCAAACTGAGTTTTGAAGCACAGTTCCAGAAATTGTCTCCCGGTGGAGCGGTAAGCTATGTGGAAGTGCCCAATATGCAGAACAATCTGGATGCGGTACTTGCCGTTATGCAGCATATTTATGACAATATTATGTATGCGGAATTGAATACCAAGAGTGACTATTGTCAGAAGTGTGGTTTTGATGGAGAAATCCAGATTACCAGCGATGAAGATGGCAAACTGGTATGGGAATGCCCTTGCTGCGGAAACAGGGATCAGGATACCATGAATGTAGCACGTCGTACTTGTGGCTATATCGGCACACAGTTCTGGAATCAGGGAAGAACACAGGAAATTCAGGATCGTGTACTTCATCTATAGATTATTGTGAGATTTCTGTATTAATGGAGTGATTTGGAACTGTTGATGAGTGTTAAGGGTTACTTATGATACTCACATCATTATATAAAAGTAGGTTCAAATTGATATGAATTATGGATTAATTAAGAAAACGGACATCGCCGATGGGGTGGGTGTCCGTGTTTCATTATTTGTTTCCGGCTGCACGCATCATTGCAAGGGATGTTTTAATCCGGAAACCTGGAATTTTGAATATGGAAAGCTTTTTACCAAGGAAACGGAAGACGAGATTATCGCGGCATTAAAACCGAGTTTTATAAAAGGTCTGACTCTTCTTGGAGGAGAACCGTTAGAACCTCAGAATCAGACGGTTTTACTACCTTTTTTGGAAAAGGTAAAAGTGATTTATCCGGACAAGAATATCTGGTGCTATACAGGATATACTTTTGAAAAGGATTTGTTGTTCGGAGCAAAGAGCAGAGCACGTTGTGAAGCAACCGATGCTTTACTTAAACATATTGATGTTTTGGTGGATGGCGAATTTCAAATAGAAAAAAAGGATATCCGCTTAAGATTCCGTGGCTCATCCAATCAGAGAATTTTAGACCTTCCCCAAAGCCTTGCAGCTAAAAAGGCTGTCTGGCTTGCGGAATTTAAGCCGGATGATGATGCCAATAATAAAGATTAGCAGAAAATGAGTGTATTTCATAAATACATGCATTAAAATAGTCTATATCAAAAGAATATGTATCAAAAGAGTATATGTATTCAATGCGTGTGCATTAAATGAGCTTATGTATCAAATAGATATACACAGAATAATTGTGGTTATATCAGTATATATAAAAATATTGTGAATAAAAATATTGTCAATAAATTGGTCAGGAGATGTATGAAAAATTTAAAAAATCATCAGGTAAATAATAATTTGGAACATCTAAAACAGAAAAAATTATTTTTGTTTGATATAGACGGAACCATCGCCTTGTCAGAGGATGTGCTTCCGGGAACCATGGATTTGTTAGCGTATATCAAAAAGATTGGCGGAAGAGCAATTTATATTACAAATAATTCTTCCAAAAGCACGGCGGATTATGTGGAAAAATTTGCAAGAATGGGAATTGAAACAGAAGGTGATGATTTTGTGACGGCCGGAAGTTATACCTTATCCTATTTAAAGGAACATCACGCAAACGATTGTATTTTTGTTACGGCGACGGACTCGTATTTTGCTGAACTTGAAAAAAACGGATTACATGTCACAACAAAATGTACGGATGAGGTGGATGTGGTGCTGACGGCGTTTGATACGGAGTTAACCTATGAAAAAATTGAAAATGCGTGTCGGTTATTAATGGATTCCAAAAAAGAACGCATCTGGCTTGCAACCAATGCAGATTTGCGTTGTCCAGTTGATTTTGGCATGATTCCGGACTGCGGTTCCATTTGCAATATGTTTTCTGCAGCAACGGATCGAAAGCCCCAGTATTTAGGCAAGCCTTCTCCCGGATTAGTGGATTTTTCTATGGATATGACGGGCTTTTCAAAAGAAGAAACCTTGGTTGTCGGAGATAGGATTTATACGGATATTGCCTGTGGAGAAAATGCCGGTGTAGAAACCTGTCTGGTATTTACGGGAGAAGCAAAAGAGCAGGATGTTGCAACCAGTGAAAATCGCATCGATTTTTGTTTTCCGTCCGTGCGGGAGTTGTACGAGACAATAGTTGGATAAAACATTTTGCAATTGTGCGGCTGGAGAAGTTTGCTGTTCTACTCACAGACTGTATGACAACGTCAGCACTTAATGAGCAATTTATTGCGAATTTAGTACTGCTACGTTGTCATCCAAGTGAGAACGCGTCTGTGATAGAATAGCAAATTCGTAAGCCGCACAATTGCAAAAATAAAATCATAGACTTTAAAGAAAAGAGAGCAGTATGGAGCAAAAGAGAATTGTTTGGATGGATGGCTTGAAAGGGCTTTCCTGCATTTTTATATTTTTACATCATTTTATCATGGGATTCTATCCTGCAGCATATTCCGGAGATTATAATCTGTCTCATATGCGTTCGCAGGCAGATGTGGCATTTGCGCAGTCTCCACTTGCTTTTTTTGCGATTGGCGATTTGTGGGTGTCCGTATTTTGTATGATCAGTGGTTTTGTCATTGCCTATCAGGTTTTTCGTATGACACAGGAGGGGCAGCTTTCTAAAGCGTTATTAAAGCGGTATCCAAGGCTGATGCTGCCGGTCTTTTTTGTATCGGCTTTTGTATTTGTGATGCTGCAGTTTGGATGGTTTTATAATTCACAGGCAGCGGCATTGACGCATTCGGAATGGCTGGATTTGTTTTATCATGATAAATCAGGAATTATAGAACTGTTTACGGATTGTCTGATTGATGATTGGTTTGTAGGTTTAAGAACGATCTATTCCAATGCCTTTTGGATGCTCAAGGATTTATTTTTGGGATCCTTCGTTGCCTATATATTGGCCATCATAGGGAAAAGCTTAAAAAAGAATCTGGTGTTTGTTTACATATTTGTCTGCATCCTGTATTTGTCCATCAACAGCAGAATGGCGGATTTTTCATTCGGTGTTCTGCTTGCTTTTCTATTTATGCAGTATGGTAACTTGTTTGTACAAAAGAAAAAAATATTTGTTCCTTTAGGTATTGTATTGCTTGTAGTAGGTTTCTTTTTAGGTGCTTATCCTGTGGCGGTAGAACCCACGAACGGTTATCGTTATCTTGCGGGAATTGGCAATTTCTTATACCACCGGCTCACACCGTATTTGTTTTATCACAAGCTGGCTGTTTTTGCGTTACTTTTGGGAATTTTTATGCTCCATGGTTTGCAAAAAGTACTGGAGACAAAAATCTGTCTGTTTTTAGGAAAAATATCTTATGCAGTATATTTGCTCCATATACCGGTCTTGTTTTCGCTAACAGCTTTGCTGTTTGTGAAATTATATGGGGTGCTTTTACAGTATAATTTGGCAGCGCTTTTGGCTTTGCTGATTTCGCTTGTTGTAATTGTTGCATTGTCATGGCTTTTTTATCATTTTATTGAAAAAAGATGTGTCAGATTTACCAATTGGCTGGTGGATAAGATTCTGAAATAAATGTATGATAACACAAATTTTTTCGGATGGCATAACTTATAGTAATACGATGTTTTATGGTGGTTTTATGACATTCGATGAATTTAGCAAAAAGGAAGTTATCTGTGTGAAGGACTGCCGTAAGCTTGGGCATGTCGTGGATTTGGAATTTGATGAATGTAATGGCTGCATTCGGAAATTGATTATAGCGGAAAAGTGTGGGATTTGGGGCTGTTTCTTCGGAGATGAGCACGAAATCCCTTTTTGTAATATCAAACAAATCGGACCGGATATTATTTTGGTGGATTTTTGCTGTTAGGAGAAATTGGTTACCATAACTTGTTGACATAAAATTCAAAATGGAATATAATGTAAAAAACGATTGATGTAACAACAAAATATTGTGTTATAGATGTTCGTTTGGGTAACATATCATTGAATTTTATGAGAGGTAAATTACATTATGAAATGTCCTTTTTGTGGTCACGAAAATACCAGAGTTATCGATTCCAGACCGGCGGAAGATAATAATTCCATTCGCAGACGCCGTGTTTGTGACGGATGTGATAAGAGATTTACAACCTATGAAAAGGTTGAGACCATTCCGTTGATTATTATTAAGAAAGATAATACCAGAGAAACCTATGACCGTGGAAAAATTGAAGCCGGCGTTTTGTTGGCTTGCCATAAGAGATCGGTTAGTGCTAACCGCATTGCGGAAATTGTGGAAGAGGTTGAAACCGAAATTTTCAACATGGAGGAAAAAGAGATTTCATCCAACGTGATTGGCGAATTGGTTATGGACAAACTAAAAGCCGTTGATGATGTTGCGTATGTTCGCTTTGCATCGGTTTACCGGGAATTTAAAGATGTGAATACCTTTATGGATGAGTTGAAGAAAATGTTGGATAAATAGTAAGGATGTTGTGGATTTATTTCAAGTGGTATGCAGTCGATTTTGTGAAATAGTATGCAATTGCATTGTGAAATATCTTGTATGAGAATGAAATAGCATAGTATGGGAAAAAGGTTTGTTTCCAATAAAGGAAACAAACCTTTTTATTGTGAAGAAGGGATAGGTAATTTTTGTATAATTAATGCTTTCCGACGAATGATTGTGCCCCGACAGAAGTTAAGAACGTATGTTCGAGGGGGGGGTAACTGTTTTAATGACTGAATTTGTTGTAGCAGAATGTCTGATGTTTCTTCCACATCGCATACCAGATTGTGATTGGACAGATTTTGAATAAAGTCATTGAATGCCAGAATGGTATTGGGTTCTTTAATCAGACAGGTCTGCATCATCGATGTTTCAGCATTCTGATAGCATAACAACATCGAATCCGTATCATAGGTAACTATTTCGATTTTAGGATGAAAATCGTATATAAAAAAGGCTCGCTTTCCGTTTCCATTTGATAAGAGGAAATCTGACAAATGGTTTTTATGATGTTAAACATTCCCTTTATGGTCTGAGTATCCTTGATGGAGGAGCTTAAAGGAGAAAAGGGAAGTCCCGTATTACTGTTTTTTGCAACATCAACTATTTCAATTCTTTCCAGCAATTCTTTGATATAAACATGCTTCTGATATGTAATCTCGCCGATTCTGGAAATCAAAAGAGCTTGATCAAGCTCTTTTTTTTCTGCAAAAGTAAGATTTAAAAAAGGGAGTATTTTGTTGAGATTTTCTGCACTGATGGGACGCTCTCCGGTTAGAGCTTTCTGCAGGGTTGTCCTGTTTACCTTGCTGGCATAAGAAAGCGAATAAATGGTGTAATTACTCTTTTCAATATAATGCTTCAACAATTCGCTTAAGGATTTCTTGTCCGAAATCGAAAAGAATATGGAAGAGGGAGTAGAAGCATATTCCGGAATCATAAGAACAGATGGAAAGATAGATACTTCACATCGCCGCAGATTAAAGAATCCTATATTCATGATAAAGGAAGATGTGCCAGAAGCTGAATATGAGAAGCCATCTTTTTATTGTCAGCTTGCCTCATTTTGTGGGTTGCTGGTTAGTAAGAGAATTATTGATAAGATCGGATTTCCAAAGGGTGAGTACTTTATTTGGTATGATGATACTGAGTACTCGACGAGAATAAGCCAGCTTACTAAAATCAAGAATGTTAATTCAGCGCATATTAATCACAAGACGGTTATTTCAACAGATCAGTCCTTGAATTGGAAAAGTTATTATGGTTATAGAAATCAAATTGACTTTGGAAGAAGGTTTTCTAAATTCCCGATGCTTTTTTGCCTCTTGAGATACACATATCACAGATATCGTATTATTTACTATATGAATAAATATAAAAAGACGAATGATCCTTACTACCTGGAATGCTCAAAGCTAAACAAAGTTGTGATTGAAGATAGCAAAAAAGGTGTATTGGGTATTAGCAAAGTCTATTATCCAGGTAAGAAACTAAAATAAGTTTTTGGGTTGTTATGAAAAGATTTGAGTCTCTCCTTGGAGATGGTTCACAGTTTGGTGTAAATTTCTCCTACAAAGTTCAGCCTTCTCCTGATGGGTTGGCTCAGGCGTTTGTTCTTGGCGAGGAATTCTTGGCTGGAGAGGGACATTGGGGTCTGACCCCATGAAATTTTTATAAAACCATGACAGGGTATTGAAAAATGTTAATATTAGAGGAAACGGAGATTGAACGAGGATGTTGACATGCTTTTAGATTTAGAAAACAATAAACGAGATTACAATAAGGAAAAGGAAGCCAGAGAGAGAAGAATGTCCGCATACGCAGAGGCTGTACAGAAGAGTACTTTGGAATCGTCATCACAGATTATTAGGACGTTGGTAGCTGAGAGACATCGACTGGGTATGACACAAATGGATATAGCTGATATAACGGGGATTCTTCCGTCAAATCTTGCCAGACTTGAGAGCGGGGGCAGAGTACCGACTTTGGTAGTGTTACAAAAATATGCATCAGCAGTAGGAAAGCATATAGAGTTGAAGGTATGTGACGGTGTGGAATAAAACATGGGAGCTGAGAGACGTTAGTTTCTCAGCTTTATGCAGAATATCATAAATGATAACATGATAAATGACAGTATGAAAGTTGACGCGATAGAAAGGGAAGTGAAAATATAGCGAGAAAGTTGAGAATATGGTATCCGGGAGCAAGCTATCACTTGATGGAAAGGGGAGTACGTAGGCAGGAAATATTTCAGGATGACTTTGACAAGATGATATTCATGGAATTTTTGGGGGCGGATTTTTTGGGGCATACCCCATGAAATAGTAGCATTGTGGAATGTGGTTGTCCATAGGGGGAAAGGAATATATAAAACCTTTTTATATTTTTAAAAATATGCTCTTGCAAAGTCATGGTATTGGTGCTATGATTTTTGAAAAGGCATATTTCTATTTATCTGACAGAATATTGACGATATTTCGTTTTTTGTTTCGGATATATATTCTGATCTGTTTTTCTAACATCAATTCTTAGAATCTTATGCTTTTGAAATTCACAAACAATTTTATAAAGCAGGAGATTTTGGAAAAGACTTGATGTTTAAGATTATGATTAGGATCTTAAGATCGTGAGGTTTATGACATTGTAACTTCTTTTGCCATACATGCTCCTGCAAAGAAAGGAGACCTTTTATGGCAAAAAAGAAAGTTATGACGTTTTCGTGGAATCATTTCATGGAACGCCTAAGAAACAGTGTGTTTCGTCCCAAAAAACAGGTAAAGGATATCGTGTTCCGGCTGATTTTTGGTAACAACAAAGAGGCACTGCTGCAGTTGTACAATGCGTTAAACAAAACGAAGTATACCGATCCGAATGAGCTGCGGATTGTGACACTGGACAATGCGATTTATATTTCGATGAAAAACGATCTGGCATTTCTGCTGGTCGGCACCATCAACATGTATGAGCATCAGTCCACAGTCAACCCAAACATGCCGGTGCGTTTTATGATTTATCTGGCACAGGAATACCAGATGTTCGTGGAAAGCGCAAGCAGTAGTCTGTACGGAAACAAACTAATTCCGCTACCGCCCCCACAGTGTGTCGTTTTTTATAACGGGACAGAAGAGACACCGGATGAGTATGAGTTACGATTATCATCTGCATTCTGCAATCAGGATGTGAAGCCTGCTGCGGAGGTCATTGTTCGTGTGGTAAACATCAACTACGGCCACAATGAATATCTCATGCAGGGTTGCGAGTTGATGTCTCAGTATGCAGAATTCGTGGAGATCACCAGGGAATATGCCCTTCTATATGATGACCGTGAAGAAGCAATGAATGCGGCAATTGATTACTGTATTGCCCATGGAATTTTGGAGGATATTTTGAGAAAACACAGAAGTCAGATATTGGGATCGTTATTGGAAGATTTTGATGAAAAGAAATATGCAAAGACATTGCGCGAAGAGGGCCGCGAAGAGGGCTGGGAGGCCGGACTACAGGCAGGCCGCGAATCCGGACTGCGTGATGGACGTGAGGCTGGATTGCAGGATGGAAGACAAGAGGGCCGACAGGAAATGGCAAAAGCTATCGCTCGTCAGTTGAATCTGTCAGTAGAAGAGGTCTTGAAAATGGGAGCAGATGAAAACACATAAATTAGCTGATATAACCGGTCTTCTTCCGTCAAATTTGGCCAGACTTGAGAGTGGAGGCAGAGTACCGACTTTGGTCGTGCTACAAAAATATGCAGGAGCGGTAGGAAAGCATATAGAGCTTAGGGTATGTGACGGTGTGGAATAAGATATGAGAGCAGAGAGACAATTGTTTCTCTGCTTTCGCACAATAATTGATTAAATTTTTGAATGAAAAATCATGAAGGAATGGGGAATAATATGCGTGAAGAAACAAAACCTCATATTGTGAAGTCGCATGATATTAGTTTAGATTCTGATTATGTGAAATGGATTCATGATGTGAAGCAACGTTATATAACCACACAGATAAAAGTTGCAGTTAAAGTTAATACAGAACAGCTTTACTTTAATTGGCAACTGGGGCGGGATTTAGTAGAAAGAAAAGCGGAAGAGAAATGGGGAAAAGGAATTGTAGAGCAGTTAAGTCTCGATTTACAAAGTGAATTTCCTGATGCAAAAGGCTTTTCAGCAAGAAATCTTTGGAATATGAAAAAATGGTACTTGTTTTATTCTTCAAATAATATGTTTTCAGAACTAGTTCATACGATTGAAGACAGTATTGATTTAAACAGCTTAAAACTGCAACAGGTTGGTGCAGAAATTAGTGATAATCAAAAACTGCACCAAGCTGGTGCAGAAATACAATTTCCTGCAATCTTCGGATTTGTACCATGGAGACATCATGTGGAAATAGTAACAAAATGTAAAACAATAGAAGAAGCTTTATTTTATGTGAGAAAAACAATAGAAGAAAGCTGGAGCAGGAGTACACTTGTTGATTGTATTAAAGCAAATTTATACCAATCATCAGGTAATGCACTTACTAATTTTGCGGAAAAACTTCCTGCCATACAAGGAAAACTTGCACAGGAAATCGTAAAAGATACTTATGATTTCGGTTTTGTATCTCTTCCTGTAGGATATGATGAGGAAGAGTTGGAAGATGCATTAGAGCAGAATATTACACGCTTTTTGTTAGAGCTTGGATCAGGATTTGCCTTTATAGGAAGACAGAAAGAGATTATCGTTGCTGGTAAAACAAGAAAAATGGATATGCTTTTTTATCATATTAAGCTTCGTTGTTATCTAGTTGTTGAACTAAAAGCTGTATCATTCGAACCCGAGTATGCAGGAAAACTTAATTTCTATGTTAATGCGGTTAATGAGTTAATGAAATCGGAATCCGATAATCCAACAATTGGTTTACTGATATGTAAAGATAAGAATCAGACAGAGGTTCAGTGGGCTTTTCAGGGAATAGAGACACCTATGGGAGTGGCAACATACGATAATATTCGCTTACAAGAAATAAAATCGCAGTTGCCATCGGAGGAAGCTATACAGAAACGATTAGAACAGGCAGAAGAAGAATATATCTTAAAACTAAAAGAAAGAAATAAATAATCTAATGTTCTTGGAATCAGACTCTATGAAAATTCGTATTGGTTTTCATTGAATACACAACAAATTATTGATGGCGTTTGCCTCGATCCACGAATTGGAAGTCATTATAATAATCCAAGTTTTGGGTATGGTGGATATTGTCTTCCAAAGGATACCAAGCAGCTTCTTGCTAATTATGCAGACATACCACAGAATATGATGTCTGCAATCGTAGAGAGTAATCGGACAAGGAAAGACTATATTGCGGATCGTGTTTTGGAAATAGCCGGTTTATATGAATCCCACAGTGATTATGATGCAAGTAAAGAAAAGGAAGTTGTTGTTGGAGTTTATCGTCTGACCATGAAATCCAATTCTGATAATTTCAGACAGAGTTCCATTCAGGGTGTAATGAAACGAATCAAAGCCCAAGGAGCTACGGTTATTGTATATGAGCCAACATTAGAAGATGGCACCACATTTTTTGAAAGTAAAATAGTGAATGATCTTGAACAATTCAAGCAGATTGCAAATGCGATTATTGCAAACAGATATGATAGTTGTCTGGATGATGTGAAAGAGAAGGTATATACACGGGATCTCTTCAGACGTGACTGAGTTGATGATTGTGACGAGAAAATAGAATGCAAGGGGAAAGCCCCTTGCATAAGTATAAAACGATTAGATTGAAGTGGAAATAGTTCCGGGAGATTGAAGGGATTTCATTATTTCTTCTGGTCAAGTTGAGCTTGTAACTGTGCAATCAAGAGATCCTTTTCCCTATTCTCATTTTCCAGCTTCTGAATGTCATCTTCCAGTTTTTGATTGTCATCCGCTAATTGCTGTTTTTCCTGTACTGCTTTTTGATAGTTTTCTTCCAGTTCTTTTTTATATTCTTCCTCAACTCTTTGCCAAAATAAATAATCGGCTCTTGCTTCACAGCGTTGGCGAATCTGTTCGTCCTGCGAAAGCTGCAGAATCGTATCGGATGCTTCTTTTATCATAGAATCTTTTTGTGCAAGCATTTTGATTTCCTCCCATGTTGTGGCTTTGAAGAGAGAAGCCCAGTAATCGATATGAAAAAGCCGGTCTTCCTTTGTTGCAAGGTCTATATGGGTTAAGTCTAGCACAGAAAGCCGCAGTTTGCTACTGTAGATTTGGTGATTTTTGATGTTTGTCATCATATAAGTTGCATAAAATTCCGGAACATCCGGAAACAAAGTAAAATCCAGAATTCCAATCTGAATGGCTGTTTTTACATGGATATAATCCTCTCCTTTTTGAAGATTATCAAAAGAGCGGCAGAGATAACTAAGGGAGCGTTCCGGCCAGTTGTGCTGATTTACAACCTGCATTTCCAGATTGATGATGGTGTTGTCATTGAGAAGGCAACGGATGTCCAAAATGAAATCTTTGTTGTCAATATATTCTCCGAGTACAATGGGATTGAGAATTGTGACAGATATGGATTGATTATAGCATGGTGGAAAGAGGTTGTCTATAACAAACTGCCTTAAAACATTTGCAGATACAAATTTGACACGAACATACGTTCTTGTGCACTGAGAAGAGATATGATATAATAGAATAGTCTCAAAAGAGACAAGGTGTTGCTATAACGGTAGGCGGCTGGCCCTTCTGAATAAGGAGGGATGTAATAAGAGCCCTCCAATCAGAAAGGAGGGTGGTGCAATTATGATGATGGATTACATAACGTTAGCAGGATTTGTTCTTGCAGTTTTTGGAACCGGAGTTGCAGTTGGACGGATTGTGGAGAAAATCGAGAGATTGGAACGCAAGAGAGAAGACGAAGAACATAAAAACACAAGCAAAAACGACCGCCGTTAGATCCCTAGAAAGATTTCGACAGTCGTTTTGACTTTTGAGTTTTAGGGGGTAGCCGTCTATCGGCAACACCTTTTATATAGTTATAGTAGCATTTATGGAAGAAATATTCAAGGGTGATTTTTGGGGGCCAGAAATTTATAAAAACTTATTTTTTGAAAATATACTCTTGCCAATTCATGACTTTGATGCTATTATTTTTGAAAAGGCATATTTCTATTTATCTGACAGAATGTTGACAATATTTCGTTTGATATTTCTGATCTGTTTTTCTAACATCAATTCTTAGAATCTTATGCTTTTGAAATTCACAAACAATTTTATAAAGCAGGAGATTTTGAGTAGGCATGATGTTTATGATTATGATCTTCATGATTATGATCTTTATGATCGAGAGGTTTATGACATTGTAACTTCTTTAGCCATACGTGCTCCTGCAAAGAAAGGAGACCTTTTATGGTAAAAAAGAAAGTTATGACGTTTTCGTGGAATCATTTCATGGAACGCCTGAAAATCAGTGTGTTTCGACCTAAACGACAGGTAAAGGATATCGTGTTCCGGCTGATTTTTGGTAACAACAAAGAGGCACTGCTGCAGTTGTACAACGCGTTAAACAAAACGAAGTATACCAATCCGAATGAACTGCGGATTGTGACACTGGACAACGCGATTTATATTTCGATGAAAAACAATCTGGCATTTCTGCTGGTCGGCACCATCAACATGTATGAGCATCAGTCCACAGTTAACCCCAACATGCCGGTGCGTTTTATGATTTATCTGGCACAGGAATACCAGATGCTTGTGGAAAGCGCAAGCAGTAGTCTGTACGGAAACAAACTAATTCCGCTACCGACTCCGCAGTGTGTCGTTTTTTATAACGGGACAGAAGAGACACCGGATGAGTATGAGTTACGATTATCATCCGCATTCTGCAATCAGGATGTGGAGCCTGCTGCGGAGGTCATTGTCCGTGTGGTAAACATCAACTACGGCCACAATGAATATCTCATGCAAGGTTGTGAGTTGATGTCCCAGTATGCAGAGTTCGTGGAGATTACCAGGAAATATGCCCTTCTATATGATGACCGTGAAGAAGCAATGAATGCGGCAATCGATTACTGTATTGCCCATGGAATTTTGGAGGATGTTTTGAGAAAACACAGAAGTCAGATATTGGGATCGTTATTGGAAGATTTTGATGAAAAGAAATATGCAAAGACATTGCGCGAAGAGGGCCGCGAAGAGGGGCGTGAAGAGGGCTGGAAAGCTGGCAGACAGGAGATGGCAGAGGCTATTGCACGTCAGTTGCATCTTTCAGTAGAAGAAGTGTTGAAAATGGGAGCGGATGAAAACACATAAATTACGATTTGGAGTTTTTGGGGTCAGACCCCATGAAATTTATGATATTCGGAAGCCAGAACCGGCTTCGCCTTATTGATGATCATGCTGTACAACTGGTACTTGAAGGAGAATTCTTATAAAACACATGCCGGTACTTTATAAGTGCCGGCATTAAAACCGGCAACTATCAGACAAAAAATTCTGACTGATTGTGGACAAAACCGACCGTTAACAACACGCTGGCATGATCCCTGATAATACAGGGCTAGGGGCGGTTCAAATCTCTACAGACCTATCGCCCTAAGAACGGCGGGTGGATGCTGTGTGTGCAGTCGCGAAATGGAATATGGGGGTAGCTCACTGAAAATCCCTTGACAAATCGTGAAATGATTATTACAATTTAAATGAAATTCGGCAGAATAATAAAATGCCGAAAAATATTTAAATAATTATCAAGAATTTGGATATACTGGAATTGAGGTGAGAAAGATGACAAAGACTGCACAGATTTCCAATGACCAAATGATTTTTTCAGTTCAAGAGCTGAAAGATAAAGGGTTTTCCTATTATAAAATCAATCAGATGGTTGACCAGGGGATCCTGATAAAACTGAATAAAAAGTATTATGAAAATACAAATTTTGATGGTGAGGGATCGGATTTCTACTATGCCTATGCATTTGTACCAGACGGAGTAGTTTGTCTGCTGAGTGCAGCTGTGTATTATAATCTGTCTACTTATCGCCCGGATGCCATTGATGTAGCAATTCCGAGAAAAGCAAAGGTATCAACTCTACCGGATTGGCCGGAACTGAATATATGCTATTTTACAGATGACCGATTTGATGTTGGTATCGAGACCGTAGAGGATGGAAATAACAGATTTCGTATATATGATATTGAGAAAACTGTTGTTGATATCGTTTTCTACAGGGAAAAAATCGGAATTGAAGAAACGAAAGAAGTTCTTACAACCTATCTGCATCGGAGTGACCGTAATCTGAATAGGCTAATCAGATATGCCGAGATGCTCAAATGTGGGGATGTAATGAAAATGTATCTGGAGATGCTGGTATGACAAACGCTATATCCGTAAAGGACAGATTAAAGAAACAGGCGATAGAAGATGGAAAGACTATGCAGGATAAGCTGGTCACATATGGTTTGGAGAGAACAATATATAGATTATCTGTTTCAAATTATGTGGAGAGATTTACACTAAAGGGCGGTATTTTTTTGTATGCACTATTTAATGGAGAGTATGCTCGTGCAACAATGGATATTGATCTTTTGGCACAGCGTATTCCAAATGATGCTGAAGAAATGAAGAAATTATTTAATGATATTTTTTCTATAGAGTGCGATGATGCGTTGAGATTTGATTTGAATACGCTTGAGGTTATCAATATAACTGAATTCAAGGAGTATCACGGAGTAAATGTATCTATTATGGGATATCTGGATAGAACCAAGGTCCCGGTATCAATAGATATTGGTTTTGGTGATGTCGTGTATCCAGAAAGAGTAAAAATGGAGTTCCCGGTTCTGCTGGATATGGAGGTTCCGCAAGTATATGCCTATTCTATTTACTCCGTCATAGCAGAAAAGTTTGAGGCTTTTGTTTCTCTGGGCCTTGCAAATGGTAGATATAAGGATTTCTATGATATCTATGTTTTGGCTGACAGATATAATCTTAATGGTGTGGAATTAAAGAATGCGATTGTAGAGACCTTTACCCATCGAGGGACCGGTTTTGATGATATTGCAGCTTTTGAGGATGATTTTACCAAGGATGAGACAAGGCAGAGAAGATGGAGAGCCTTTATCAAAAAGAAGAAAGCACTGGTGAAAGTAGAATTTGAAGAAACTATGCAACTATTAAAAGAATTATTGCTGCCCATCGTGGATTCAATTCATAACGATAATTCCTTTGAGCATACATGGAGTAAAGAAACAAAAAGCTGGATGTAATTACATAAAATTAGTAATAGGGATCGTGCAGAAATGTATGGTCCTTTTATTATGCAAAAAAATGAGGAAGGAGGGGATTCCGATGGCAGGAAGAAAGTGGAATAAGATATGATAGCAGAGAGACGCATGTTTCTCTGTTTTACAAAATATATCACAGATGATAGTATTGATATTTGGGGTCAGACCCCATAAAATAGTAGCATTATGGGTTTGTCAAGTAAAGTGTGTAAGTTCTTTTTTACACCTCTTTCCGCAGCTTAGTGCGGTATAGGGTGCTGACCGAAATTCCAGTCATGGTGGAGACCTGTTTGTAGGAATTGGTCTCTAAGAGGTGCATTGCATGCTC
>JAFOEY010000016.1 GCA_017387565.1 Lachnospiraceae bacterium
AGTATGACTTTGGGACCCGCAAAACATGAGAAAGTAGCCCGATTAGGGCGGATTTCGATTGTTTACGGATTGCGAGAGCACAAAGTGCGTAGCAATCCGTTGGTATCATGGGGTCAAAATACCTTTTGACCCCAACATCATTAAAGAAAGCGATAAAATAAAATCTTTGAAAGGAATTTCTCTATGTCAGAAGAAAATGCTAAGTCAGAACAAAATGTGAATAATACAAAAGAAGTTTCTCCGGAAATTATAAATTACAAGCTGGAAGGCGTGGTTGTTGGAATTTTAGCACTCATTTTTGCTATCGTATGCCGTGTGACGCAATATAGTGAAATACAACGTGTATTTATTCTAAAAACAGAATTGAGTGTCTTTAAATTTCATGTATTGATGATCGTATCGTTCGTGCTTTTATGGGCTTTTTTTGGATTTCTACTGTGGATGGTATTTGAATTAGGAAGATGGAAACATGAAAAGTGTGTTCGGTTTATTAAATTCTTCCTGATCTATTTTTTGATTCAGTGTGTTATTCTGTTTCTGGTCTGGCCGGGAATATTTAAACAGGATGAATTATATCTGTTGTTCTATACGATAGCGGATATCCGGGTTGTATGGGTACAGTCATTGATTACACAGATATTTTATTGGCTGGCGATATCCATGTTTCCATATGTGGCATCCTTAACATTTTTTCAAATTGTTATTATTTCGCTCTTAGCGGCAGCCACTCTAAAAAAGGTCTGGGATAATACTAAGCATAAAAAGCTTACCTACCTGTTATTCATTCCTTTTCTATTTCTTCCGGTATTGGACAACAACCAGTTTAATATCAGGAATTCGCAGATTGCATGGTTCTTCATGTATTTAGTGATGAGTGTTTATTTTGAATATAAAAAAAATAAGCAGTTTACTGTTAAAAAATCATTATTATTCTTAACAGTTGCCGTAATTCTGGGTGTATGGAAAACAGAGTTTTTGTATCTTGTTCCGTGTTTGTTTCTTATCATACTGGTATCAAATTATAAAAAGGATAAGTGGAAATCATTCTTATTTATTCCGGTTGTAATTGTTGTATATTTTCTTTGTTCATTACCAAACAGATTATGGCAACCGGAAAATGAATCCTATGTTTTAACCGCGGTGTTGACCCCTTTATCGGATATTCTCGTAACTCACTATGGAGATTATGACGAGAAAATTACTGATGATTTAGAGATAATAAATGATTGGATTCCGATTGAAGAAATATGTGAAACCACGGTGTTTTATGGTATACCGGATGTATATTGGGAAAAAGGAATTGTAGATAATAAGAAACAAAAAAACGATATATTACTTGCCTCAATTGACATTTTTTTACATTATCCCATAGACTTTTTTAATAATAGAATTGAAGAATATAAAAGAACGAATGGCTTTGTGCCTAATATAGTAAACCATGGTGATGTTACCCAATGGAAACAGGAAATGGATATCGGGGGAGAAGATTTTTATAATTACTATTTCCGATTTACGAATCTGGGACATACCGATTTGAGAAATGCTGTTATAACATTTTTGGCTTGCAGAGAGCAGGGATATTACATTAATACAAATGCACTTTATCCTATTTTCTATAATTCCTTCTGGGGACTAATTGGATTAATGGTATTGATGATTTTAAAATTTATAAAAAAAGAGTGGTTTAGTGCATGCATGTTTGGGACAGTCATTCTTCAAGTGCCGATTGTTTTCTTATTCGCACCTAGTAATATGTTTATGTACTATATGCCTTTTTATCTGACAAGTGCAACATTGATATTTCTTACATTAATTGAAAAACTGGATCTATATTTAATCAAATCAGGTTCCGGAGATACTTAAGATTACAAAAAGCAGCCTTAAATGGCTGCTTTTTGTAAATGTATTTATTATATTACTGCTGTGACATTAAAGCTTCAAATGTAGTCTTTTTCTTTTTTTGGCTTCTTCACTTTCTTTTCCACAAAAGCCAACAGGCACAAACCGCATATGATTCCAATGGAAATCCATACACCTCTTATGGAACCGCTGTTATCATAAACCATCCTTAGCTGATGCTTTCCGGCGGGAGTTTTAACGAAGAGATAGGAATTCATCAAATCTTCCGGCTCTACTTCATTTCCATCAATATAGATTTTCCATGCCGTTGTATAGGGAAGACTAAACATCGTATAACCTTCCTCGTCGTAGTCAATATCTGCAGTTAATACATTGTCCTTAAGCTTGACGTTTTCTAACTGATTTGATTTCGCATCCTGTATGAAACGGCTATATTGTTCCTGATCAAATGTATAACAGGTAAATTCATATCCTTCGCTACATGTTTTGTTGGGATAGGGAATGGTAAAAGTACTTTCTTTACCGGCTTTTCCCTCGCCTAAGTATACGAATTCATTGGCATACAGATAAAGAGGACCATCTGCTTTGGGGGTAACTGTTATTTCACAATATAGATGATGACTGGTAAAAACAGGATCTGCGGCGTTTTCTTCACCATAAATGATTTCACGGGCTTTTGGCTGTGAAACATAGGTGTTGTCAGGTGTTTTAAACCGAATATAATTTGTGCCGGAAAAATCACTTTCTTCTGAAAAATCAGATTTCAAAGTAATTGGTCCATTGTATACATCTTTTTCATCATTTGTCACTAAGTGCACGATATAATTTTGGAAAGATGCCGGTGTGTCCAGAACTTCTTCCGGTAAAAATTCAATTTCGGAAGGAACATAAATTCCAAAAGAAAGTGCATCCGGATTTTCCAATATAAAGTGACCGTTAATGGTGTCAAAATAGTTGTAATTATATAAGTCACCTAATGATGCCGTAGAATAACATGGTACTTCAATATATTTGCAGGAAGACAGTGCCATAGTAAGCGGTGTGGCATTGTGATGAGCCATAATAAAGTTGTGGCCATAATAAAGCCCATAATAATAACTCATATATTGCAGATAGTTGGACAAAAAGGAGTTGAAATACGTTCCGGTCGGGGCTTTTACAATAAATCCGTTGTTTGCACCATAGGAAGCAGGAAGCGAGAAACGATAGGCATTCTGCGTATCCGTCTCCAATAATTTGGCATGATAATCAGCCTGTTTTTCATAATCGGTATAGATAGAAATGTTGTCTAAAGCAAAAGAGGTACAGTCATAGAAAACATTTACAGATATCTCTAAAACAAATACGGTAATCATAACAGGCATTAAATATTTCTTTATGCGTGAAATACGATTAAATACAAAATAGAGGATAAAATAAAGTGCAAGTACAAGCAAGGTTGCACCAAAAGCCAGTTTGGTGTTACCATCGCCCAAGAACTGACATGCACACATAAACAGGATAGATAATCCGGTACATAATCCCATTTGCTTTATGGAAATCTCTTTCATATGGTATAACACTTCAAAGGCTACCATGGCTGCAACAAATGCAAATAAAAAGGCATGTCTGTTTGGTACGCTTACCTGATAGTGGAAACCATTCCAGACATAAGTGGTTACTTCTTCGTTAAAACTGATAAACAAAATGAAAGTCGGTATCAGATATTTCAGTTTTTGTGTCAGCTTTATTTTTTGGGATGTGACAAATAAAGCGAATAAAATCAGGAAAAATACTCCCATGTATAAATTGATATGTCCATCGTTGGCTGTGATGGTTTTGCAGGGAGTAAACAGCATAAACTGTTTCCACTGGTTAAAGTAGGAAGTAAAGAAACCAAAGGAAGGGGCAACGCTGTCAGATTCTGCATAGCCGGTTCCGGCGCGTTGTGTAAATAATCCGGCAAACAGTCCGTATAAATTACTGAAGTTACAGAGTGCACCCAAAAGTGAAGGTATCGCAAAACGGAATCCCTTAACAATAAAATCTTTGAAGTTGTCAAATTTGCAGGTAAAAAAGTGGATAACCAGATAAATACAAATATACAATGCTATATTAAAATTCGTTAATATACAAAAGAATAGTAATAGAGAATACGGCAACCACTTTTTCTCATAAATTAAACGTTCTTCAAATAATACGAGAAGTGGGAATAATGCGAGCAACAGATACCACCAGAAAATATAACTGTGCATGGCAATCATAAAGGTGTTTAAGCTGTAAATTAAAGCCGGAATGAGCAGTTTCCAATCAGACTTATCTGCCCGGACACCATTGAAACGGTGCGTGAAATAGTAGCAGATAAATAATCCGGAAAAACCTAATAAAATGGCATCAAATATCATAAATACAGCCGGAAGTGCGTCTGCAGAAAATAACAACATCGGAAGATAAAATATGATATATAAACCGGGAAAAATTCCGTTAGCATAACCACCTAATGTGCTGAGTGTAATATTTCCTGCTTTTAAATTGTAGTAGTAATTTAGCGATGCTGCCAAAGAAGAGGAAATCCCATCCGAATCTAAGAAAGAACCCTGTCCGAATGGAGCAGAGCCATAATAAATCATGGCAGATACAAAAACGGCAAAAGGAATGAAAAATGCCATGAAATAGACACGGTTGTCCATCAGAAATTGACGCATTTTTGTCCAAAATCCGGCATTTGTAAAATGTTCTTTAAACAAATTGAGCTGTTTTATTGTTTTAGCTTTACCTTTATCAATTGTTAAATGAAGTAATAAAATAACGCCTATGGCTGAAATAATTAATAAAATGATATAGGCATAATAATTGTTTTGTTCATGTGTTGTAGGATCAGCATCCGTAAATAATGCGGCAGATACTTTTGAAAGAGCATCTTCGTTGATGGAATAAACGGATAACTGAAAACGGAAAGATAAGTTTCTGCTTGCAGTAAAGCTTAGGAGACCGTCAAACGTATCGTTATCACCCAAATCTTCCATCATATAATCATAAAAGCTGCAAAGAATAATATAGTGCTTGTTTTCAGGATTTTCATAATGGTAGGGAACGACAACCTGACCATCTTTCAGGGTGTCCGGAGTCTGTTCCAGACAGTATAAGTTATTGCCTTCATCGATAACTTTATATTTTTCGGAAGAGTCAAAAGCAATGGAAATATCTTCTTTTGTAAAAACATCTTCCGCTACTCCAAGAATATGACCACGCAGGTTAAAAGCTTCCAACTCGTTTAAGTCACCCGTCATATCAAATTGTTCTTTATCACTCTCCGTGATTTCGATGTGGTCTCCAATAAAGTATAAGGTATCGGACATGTCAGAGGCATAATGCTCATCATAAAAATTATTATAATCATCTATTGATTTATCTGTTTCAGATGATGAGGTATCTGATTGCTCTAATGTGTCGTCAGATTCAGTACTTTCCTGTTCAAATAAAGCGTAACTGTCAGAAATATCCAAAGATGCAGGTAAAACACTCTGGTTAATCATAATCAGGATATTAACAGCCAATTCCATAATGACAAAATACGGTACCATTTTCTGGGTTGAGGCATGTTCGGAAAAATAGGGAATCAAAAGTCCTAATACATAGAGAGCAAAAAAGCAGACAGTCATTTCCTTTGTAATCGGCATGAAATTATGTGAGGAACCGATGAGCGCAAAACACACCATGAAGATGGATACTACAACTCCGCAAAGCATGGATTTTTTGGACATGCCGGCTAATGAATTCAATGAAACAGAGGCCAGATGTAAACAGTAAAAAGTAAAAAATACAGAGTAGTAAATGGAAAAAGCCTGTGTCGCCTGACATAACTCCATCAGATGCATGAGTGGTGTGAGTTGGAGTGTTCCGATTAAAAATAATAAAAAGCAGAAGTTTTTCAGTCTGTCTTTTTTCTCGATGCTGCTGTTAAAGAAATAGAGAATTAAAAGCAGAAAAAAGAACATGCCAAAGTATAAATCCAAACCGCGTCCATAGGTAAAATATTCAGAAGGGGCAGATCCGGTAAGAAACCTTGATAAGAAAGTGGCAGGCTGATAATTGACGGCAAAGCCCGGATAAACAGAATTCCGATTGTCAGAAAAAAAGACAGACAATTGAGGAACACACAATGCGAGTGATAATAAAAATGAAAATGCATAGCATAATAAAAGATGAAGAAAATCAACGATTCGTTTTGCAAAACCGGTATTGGAGAAAACTAAAAAATAAATGGAAAGATAAATAAAAAGTATGCAGGAATCAAGGGTGTTTACACACAATGAAACTGCGCAAAAAACAGAAAACATTACATAACCGTGACCGTCTTTTATCGATTCCAGGGATAAAAAGATAATCGGAACCAAGGCATAAAAGAACATGGTTTCAGAATATGAATTGCTCAGTACTGCATAGGATGATAAGCCATAAGCCATGGCTAACACAACCATATAGAGTTGTGAGATGGATTGAAAATGCCTTGATTTTTTTAAATAAATAAAAAAAGTAAGGCTGGATAACGCACAGTATAAAATATTTTTAGGCAGTTGATGAATGTACATATCCGAAGGCAGTGTATTTTGATAAAATAGATTAATAAAATATAAAATTGCAAAAGACAGAATTGGTGCGTAGATATAGGGTGCCAATTCTGCCGGTTTTATTTTTTTTATCTGATTAAGAACGTTCATAATCATAATCCTTTCGCACTTCTTTGTTTTGTATCATTATATCAATTTCTATGGTTTGCTACAACGAAAAAATGTGGTATAATTTACTGGTGTTGATAATAAGGGAATTCAAGTTTGTTTAGAATGGGTTCGGAATATATTATCCAGATGTTTGTGACAAAGACGGGAAGACAATATGAAAAAAATCAGTATTTTAATACCTTGCTATAATGAAGAAGAAAATGTAGGACCAATGAGTGAAGCTATTACGGCACTGTTTGAGGGAGAATTATCTGCTTATGACTATGAGCTTGTATTTATAGACAATGATTCAACGGATAATACGAGAGCATTGCTTCGGGAGATTTGCAGAAACAATCCCAAAATCAAAGCCATTTTCAATGCGAAAAATTTTGGACAGTTCAATTCTCCTTTTTATGGTATGCTTCAGACAACCGGGGATTGTACAATCAGCATGGTATGTGATTTTCAGGACCCCGTGGAATTGATTCCACAGTATATCAGAGAATGGGAAAACGGTTATAAAATTGTCATTGGTATCAAGACAAAAAGTAAAGAAAACAAACTCGTATATGCTTTGCGGACACTTTACTATAAGACGATTAAGAAGTTTTCAAATGTCGAGCAGATTGAGCATTTTACAGGATCCGGATTATATGACAAAACTTTTATTGATGTGTTAAGAGACTTAAAAGATCCGACACCGTTTTTAAGAGGTATTGTTGCAGAGTTGGGATTCAAGCGAAAAGAAATTGAATATGAACAGCCTGAGCGCAGAGCGGGAAAGAGCAAGAATAATTTCTTAAGTCTGTATGATGCGGCTATGCTCAGTATCACATCTTATACCAAAGCGGGACTTCGGTTGTGTACATTTGCAGGTATTTTTTGCGGAATTATCAGTTTTATTGCCGGAATTGTCTATCTTGTTATGAAATTGATGTATTGGGAACGATTTACTGCAGGTATGGCTCCGCTTTTAATTGGAATGTTCTTTTTGGGAGCATTGCAGTTGTTTTTTATCGGATTTTTAGGTGAATATATCAGCAGTATTAACCAAAGAGTTATGAATCGACCTTTGGTAATAGAAGAAGAACGGATTAATTTTTGAACATGAAAATCGGAGTAGTAATTGTTACATATAACCGAATAGAGGAATTAAAAAAGTCGCTTGCCTGTTATGAAGAGCAGACAAAAAAACCGGAGTATATTATCGTAGTTGATAATTGCAGTACGGATGGAACGGATGCCTTTTTGAAAATCTGGCAGTCAGAACAGGGTGTATGCAATCGGATTGTGATCCCACTCGATGAGAACATGGGTGGAGCAGGTGGCTTTTATCATGGCATGAAAATGGCACAGGACATGGAATGTGCCGACTGGGTCTGGGTAGCCGATGATGATGCCTTACCTGAAAAAAACGCTTTGGAAATGGCAGAGCATTTTTCAAATAAACATCCGGATATTATGAATGAGGCAGCAGCACTGTGCGGCATGTGTGAATATGAGGGACGTATTGCATCGGTTCAAAGAAACCGTTTTGTGAAAACCGTGTTTGGAACGCAGGATATGCCGGTTCCCAAAAGTGAATTTTCAAAAGAGTATTTTTACATTGATTTATATTCATTTGTTGGGACTATCATACGAAGAGAAGTGATACAAAAGGCAGGTTTACCAAGAAAAGACTTTTTTATTTATCAGGATGATTTTGAACACTCGGTTCGGGTGGGAAAATATGGAAAAATTGTATGTGTCCCCTCAATTTTAATTCATCACAAAGATAATTATCTGTATGGTGATGGAGTTACCTGGAGAGATTATTATGCAACCAGAAATGTGGTTGTGATGTATCGTGAACATCTGGATAAAAAATCTGCATGGCTTAGGGGATTTCGACGTATCTTGGTGGCTTATTCATCGTTTGATAAAAAAAAGATTGAAGTTATCAAAGAAGCCGTAAAAGACGGTAAGATGGGAAAAACAGGAATACATCCGGTGTACAGGCCGGGGTGGAAGGCGTAAAGAGGTATGGCATTATATCATTGGATAAAGCAGTATTTTTTTGAAAAATATCCGAATTTGATGCAAGAGTATGATCAATATTTATCAGAACATGGGAATGTTGGTGTGACGGGAAAATTTAAAGCATATACATTTCTTTTAAAACTGTGTCTGTTTGGGGAAAAGAATAGGCTTAAAAAAATTCAAATCAGTGAAATAGAAGATAATAAAAGAGATGATGTTGTAGCAGTTGTGAAACAACTAAGTGGTTATGAGGTTGTTTCTTTTGATTTATTTGATACGCTTGTTTTAAGAAATGTTAGCCAACCAGCAGATGTTTTTCGACTTATTGAATTAAAATATGGAATTCATAATTTCTCTCATATTAGAAAAAAAGCAGAAAAAGAATGTATGGATAAGTTAGGAATGTGTTATACACTTTCTGACATATACAATTTGTTGCAGTTGCAATATGGAATTTCAAAAGATGTACTGATGAAAGAATTGGAAATTGAGAAACAAATCTGTGTAATTAATCCGTATATGAAAGAAATTTATGAGGAGCTTCAAAAAAAGAATCAGAATATTGTTATATTGACTGATACTTATTTCTCAAAAGTATTTATTACGGATTTGCTTACAGACCTTGGATTCTCGATGCCAAATGACATTATAATATCCTGTGAATGTAAAAAGAGTAAGTCAGTTGGTGATGTATATGAATTATTTAATGGAAAAAATGTGATTCATGTCGGTGACAATTATCGCTGTGATATCCAGAACGCAAAGAAAGCAGGATACAGTGCATATTATTATAAGTCTAGTCAACTTATAGGAAAGAAATATCGTATTCCTGAGAAAAATCTATCAATTGGTGCAACTCTTTCAAATGGATTAGTGAATAATACCTTTTTCAATGGAAGTAGCAAAATGAACGATAGAATGCAGTTAGGGTATGCTTACTTAGGTCCTGTTTCGGTTGGATACTGTCAATGGATTTATACAGTAGCCAAGAAAAACAATGTTACCAAATTATTGTTTTTATCACGGGATGCAGATATTTTATATAAAACATACAATGATTTACATTTGGACATAGACAGTGAATATGTATATGTATCCAGAAATGCACTTCTGTTATTGGTATTTGACCGATATGAAGATTTATTTATAGAAAATCTCAGGAAATGGACAAAGAAAAAATCTTGTACAATTCAAACATTTTTACAGGTTAACCATTTGACGTTTATAGATGGTTTTCTAAAAGAAACTGGTCTAAGTGGAAAAGACATTCTTTCTGCCAAAAGCTTTGATTCTATAGCATATTTGATTAAAAAATATAAAAAAGAGTTATATGATTCGATGGCAGATATGCGATGCCAGGCAAAAAATTACTGGGAGCGAGTGATTGGTGCAAATAGAAAAGTTGCACTGGTAGATATAGGGTGGAGAGCAAATTCCTATGTCTGTTTACGGTATTTCCTTCAAGAAATATGTGGAATGGAAGTTGATTTGATTAATTTCCAACTGGGCACAAAAAATACAGAATATAACGACGTGTATTTTGCGGATAACAAATTATTATCTTACGTTTTTGCACCGGATAAAAATGCTGAATTAATGAGTTCTATTGCAACTGATGAAGAAAAAATTGCTGTTTTGGAAAAAGTGTTTACTTCATCTGCTGGAACCTTACTTAGCTATGAAACGGATAAAGATGGCATTTTTGAATATACAAATAGTCAAAATGACAACGAAGCGGTTATAAATGATGTGCAAATTGGTGCGCTTTGTTTTTCCAGAGATTATAAGAAAATGCTTAAAAAACTAAATCTAAATATTTATCCATTATCTGAAGAGATTTTCGGAAATATGAGTTTGCTATGTGAACAACAGAGATTTATGGAACGTGTTTATAGTAGTTTTTATTATAGTGGTATTTCTGGAGATAAAGGAGAGTGAATATGCTTTTTTCTATTGTCACAGTGGTTTTAAATGCAAGATTCGATATAGAAAAAACAATAAATTCTATAAGGAATCAAAGCTTTTACGATTATGAATATCTTATTATAGATGGTGGGTCAACAGATGGTACGTTAGAATATATAAAATCTAAGGCTCTCGATGATTCAAGAATTAGTTATATTTCCGAGAAGGATAATGGAATTTACAATGCTATGAATAAGGGAATTTTGATGGCCAAAGGTAAATATATTTTATTTATGGGAGCTGGAGATACTTTTTATCATGAGAATGTTTTATCAAAAGTGGCAAAGTTTAGTGGAGCAGATATTATTTATGGTTATGGTTTTTATTCTTCGGGAGAAGATTGTGGAAAACGTGTTGGATATAAAATGAATAAAATTGATATTTTGTTAGATCGGTGTGTTGCTCATCAGGCAACGTATGTAAAGACAGATATAATGAAAAAATATGGATTTGATGAACAATATGCGACTTATGCTGATCAAGATTTTTTGATTCATATGTATAAGATAAAAAAATCATTTTGCTATATAAATGAGCCGCTTTGCTATTATGATGGGAATGGATTTAGCAGTCTGGAAGAGAATCGGAAAAAATATTTGGATGATCACCTGAGGATTTTAAAGTGTTATTATCCGGCATTGTTTTTTTTGAGATTGTGCGGAAGGAAGGTTCTTGGAATAATCTCTACCATAAAACAGGCAAGAAAACCGAATAATAAATGAGGGAATTAAATTGAAATATGTTTATTGTACACTATTTGATATGAATTATATAATTAAGGGAATTGTTATGTTGGTTTCTTTAATAAAATGCTCACAAGATTCAAAAATTTATGTTTTGGCATTGGATGAAGAAACGGAAAAAATAATAAATGATTATCAATTCCATAACGTAATTGTTATAAAATTATCTGATTTTATTGATAGTGTTTTATTATTAAAGAAAGAGAGATCAAATACTGAATTTTGCTGGTCCTGTTCCGCAAATTTAATCCGTTATGTTTTTGATCATTATCATGAAGAGTACTGTACATATATTGATGCGGATATGTATTTTTATTCAGCTCCATCCTGTTTGATAGATGAAATGATTGAAAACAAAAAATGTGTTCAAATTATGGAACACCGTTTTACACCGGACAGATATGGAAAAAATTGTTTGAAAAAATTTGGTAGATTTTGTGTGGAGTTCAATACATTTTGCAATGAGGAAAAAAGCAATGAAGTTTTGGAAGACTGGGTAAAAAAAGTGAATCAATGTTGTATGGAAACTGCTGATGGTACTGTTTTTGGAGATCAGAAGTATTTGGATGACTGGCCGGAGCAATTTGATTGTGTAAATATATGTACGAATATATTCGCAGGATTAGCACCGTGGAATGTCGGACAATATTGCATGGTAAATCAGGAAAACAATATTCCAATCATAATGCGCAGAAGGGACAAAACTTTAAAGCCTTTAATTTTTTATCATTTTCACGGCATTGAAGAACTGGAGGATGGAGTGGTCGATATTGCTGTCCACAGAGTGCACTGGAATGTGGATTGTCAATTAGTTGATTATTTATATAACCAATATTTCAATGAACTTAAAAAGGTGCAAGAACAGTTGTTTCAAAAATATGGAAAAACAATTAATATATTTAAAAGAAGAGTTCATGCGCAAAAAACATTTATAAGTGAACTGAGAGAAAGATTTTCCGTTCATTATTTTAAAAATATTCTTTGGAATATCGAAATGAGAGTAAAGGAAATAAAAAACGGAAAGAAAGATATTTATATGATTTAAGCGAATAGCAATCAGAATCAGGGAGAGCAAGATAGATGACGCCAGTTGTTGCTTTTGCATATAACAGAAAAGATAAAATTGAAAAATGTCTAAACTCACTTTCGAAATGTAATGGAGCGAGAGAAACAAAAGTGTTTGTTTTTTCAGATGGTCCCAAAAATGATAAAGATAAATATATGGTAAATGAGGTAAGAGAAATCTTAAAATCATTTAAAGAAAAGGGCTTTTTTCGTGATTTTATTATATATGAATCTGAAACCAATAAAGGATTGGCTCAAAATATAATTAGCGGAATAAATAGCATTCTGGCGATGAGCGATTCTGTTATTGTAATCGAAGATGATTTGATTTTTTCAAACGATTTCTTGGAGTATATGAATAAAGCTCTTTCATTTTACAAGAACGATACTCGTATAGGTGAAATTAGCGGATATCATTATCCAATTAACGAATTAAACGAATATAAGCAGGATGCCTTTCTATTAAAGAAAGGAGAGTGCTGGGGATGGGGAACATGGAAAGATCGCTGGGAGAAAGTTGATTGGAATGTGGAATGCTTTGACGATTATATGATAAATCCCGGCATGAGACGTAAATTTGATAATCTTGAATTGGGATTTGATGATATGCTCGTTGATCAACATAATAAAAGAAATAATTCGTGGGCAATCCGATGGTGCTTTCATTTATATTTAAATAATTTATTTGTGGTTTATCCCAAATATAGCAAAGTGAGTAATTGTGGTTTTGATGGCAGTGGAACACACTGTTCATCACAAGGTAAGTATGTATGTGATTTCCATAATGGAACAGATGAAATGAGTTTCGATAATATTATATATGATAAAAAACTTGCAAAAAAGTCTTCATATTATCCTATAAAGTCCATTAAGGGAACAAAGGGAATAATATTTCATTTGTTGGTTCGTGAATTGAAATTTGTTTGGCATGTTTGGCTTGGAATATGTAAAAAATATCATAGAGTGTAAAGTTGAAAATGAAAAAAAACAATCTAGTTGTAAAAAACACAATCTGGATAATTTCCCAGAATGTTATATGCTCGCTTTGTTCCTTTTTTCTTGTATATTTTGGCGCACGTAGATTGGGAAAAGAAAACTGGGGAATATATAATTATGCCTCATCTATATTATCCATAGCATCAACAGCATGCTTATTTGGCATGAATTCCATTTTAGTGGAAATGTTTTCACGTGATAAAGAGCAACAGAATGCGGTGTTGGGTACAGCATTGGTAATACGAAGGACACTTGCAATTTTTGCAATGATATGTGTTTTCGCAGTCCTTTATTTTTCTTTAGGGACAGATGGTACTACTGTAATAGCACTATTCTTTTCCGTTTCATTGCTTTTTCAGGGATATCTGATTTATAATGAATGGTTTATTGCAAACTCATGTTCAAGATTTTATTCCATATCAGTAATATTTGCAAATGTTATTTCTGTTTTATGGAAACTGTTTTTTTTATTTAAAATGAATAGTTTGCAATATTTCTGTGCAGGTGTATTAGTTGAAAACGCTATAATTTTATTTTGTACACATCATTTTATAAAGAGGCAATTAAATGTAATACATCCTTTTTCCAGGAATAAACTATCTGAGATTATTAGAAAAAGTAAGTATTTTGCTATTAGTGATTTAGCAATTATAATCTATACAGAGATAGACAAAATTATTATAAAACAACTACTTTCAAATGGTGAGGTTGGTGTATATTCAGCTGCTGTTTCGATTGCCAATCTATGGCTTTTTGTTCCAATGGCATTATATTATTCTACCAGACCCGGTATATTAGAAAAATGGGATGTGAATAAAGAGAAAGCCGGAAGTGAATTAAGGCGGTTGAGCTATCAATTATTAGGGATATGTGTTGGTTTCATTTTGATTATATTTATATTTAAAAAGTGGATTGTATCATTTTTGTATGGAGATCAGTATTTGGATTGCATCAATGCTCTAATGATTTTAAGTTTTTCAATGACTTTTTCAATTTGTGGAACACTGGGAACAGTATGGATATTAGGTGAGAATCTTGGTAAATATTCCACATATCGAACCGTTCTGGGGCTTTTCTTAAATATAGTTTTGGATATATTATTCATCCGCAAATGGGGGATGATTGGAGCTGCTATTGGAACTTTTATATCTTATTTTTTTTCAGGAGTATTATCCTTGGCTTTTTGGAAAGAAACAAGGGGTTTTTACAAAATATTTAAAACAAGGTAATTGGAGATAACTCTTATGAGGTGTAAGCATTATTTTTATTTTGACAGTCTTATTTATCCTATTAACAAAAGTGATGTGATTGATCAAAACACATGGAATCAATTACGAGTCGATACAAACGATAATCCATTTGCATTAGAGGATACAAAAGAACAGTATGAAGAAAATTGTGTGAGTAAAAAGAATAGTGCTTATGCAACTTGTGCTGATTATCTATGTATGTTATTTGAAAAATATCATATTTGTAATGTTGTTTCACTGGGGGTAGGAAAAGGAATTTTAGAATGGCATTTGAAAAACAAGAGACCTCAAATGCAATTGACGGCGACCGACTATACAAAGGATTCATTAGATAAATTGAAAAAGGTTTCAGGAATATGTGATGATTATTTTTTGTTTGATTTCAAAACAGGGGATTATTCGCTGTTGAAACAGTATGATTGCTTAGTTTTATATAGATTATCAACAGAATTAGATTTTGAAATGTGGAAACAGACATTTGAAAAAATGAGTGAAAATGAGATTAAACAAATTGTTTTTGTGCCGACAGAATTACTAACATTTAAAATGTTGTTGCGAGAAAAAAGGGGACATATTACAAGGATTTTGAGAAGGAAAAAGGATATGTTTTGTGGCTGGATGTATTCTGAAAAAGAGTTTAAAACTATGTGGTCTGATTATTATTACATAGAACAAGAAAAATGTATGTTTGATACTAAAGTGTTCTTTTTGAAAATGAAATAAAAATGGAAAGTTAGTGCTAAATAATAAAGAGGCGATAGCAATATTTTTCGAAAAGGGAGAATTGAAAAGATAAGGAGCTGATAGATGATGGGGAACACAATGTTTAATATTATAAAAAAGATCCGTTATGCAATTTTCGAAAAGGGAAGTATATTAGAAACTGAATTAATGTGGGCAAGTTTGTGGCATGAAGCTTCACAGGGAATTGATTGGTTGAAAAATGAACAACTTATGTTATTTCCGGGAAGGTGGGCTATTGGATACAATACAATGTATATACTTGCAAGAAGTCTTAATGCAGTGAAACCTCAAAATGTATTAGAATTGGGTTTAGGAAATTCAACCCAGATTATAACTGCATATTTTAAAAATACTAAATCAAAACAAGTAAGTCATATTATTGTTGAGCATGATAAGGATTGGGTAAAGTTTTATAAAAATGAAAATGTGCTATTAGATACTAGCGAGATATGTGTTTGCCCTATGCATAAGCAAAACTATAAAAGTGTGCGAAATATATGGTGTTATGACGGTTTTCAGTCATGTGTATCGGGAAAACGATATGGTTTAATTCTTATTGATGGACCTCATGGTTCTGATGCAAAATTTTCACGTATAGATATCCTTAATATCATGCCTGAAAATTTGAACGATTCGTTTGTTATTATCGTTGATGATTATGATCGAGTCGGAGAAAAAAATATGGTTAAAGAATTAGAGAGTTTGCTACAGAGAAATCATATATCATACAAAAAGGGAGTTTATCCTGGGGAAAAAGAGTGTTGTGTTATTGTTTCGGAAGATAATGCCTTTTTAACGAGTCTATGATGTTTTAGAAAACATTAATTATGATGATTTTCCTAAAGTGCTTGGGGAAATATGATCACTCAATAAAACCCTATCCTTTATAATGTTAACAGGTTACTTTTTTATTTGAAACGTTTCAAGGGGGACACCAAGGGTACTTAATTTCCCTTCATAGACAGAAAGATAATAATCCAATTTGGATGGATCAGCTTTGATTTGCTGTAAGATAACATAGATATCTATGCTGGATTGTTTTAATTCTTCAATATTCGTATTTATCATCTCCATAATCAGTTACCTACCTTTTTATTTTGTGATTGATAGGTATATTATACCAAAGGATAAGGGCTTATTCAATTATCAAAGAGCGGGAAAATAATAAAATAAAAACGAAATAGTGATAATGAGGATTTTGGATTAGATATGATTAAATATATTAGCGCAGATTTGTATTCATACAATAACTTTTAGGAAAATCACCATAGCAAGTCTATGATTACAGGTATGATTGTGGAACCTGTGGAATAGAAGTGGCTTCATTATTATTTATAATATTATTGACGAAATAAACTACTCTCGAGTATACTACTCATAAGTAGTATGGTGATAAAGGTGATTATATGTTTGGTCGAGAGATAGAATTACAAAAACTTGAAAGCTTATATAATAGTAAAAAATTTGAATTCCTGATTATGTATGGAAGGAGAAGAATTGGAAAGACAACGATTTTGCAGGCGTTTGCCAAAAGGCATCGTTGTATATTCTTTTCTGCGCAGGAAAAGAATGATGCTTTGAATTTGCATGATTTTTCAAAGGTAATACAGGAATTTTTTTCGGGTGAATTTATTTCTGATTTTTCGGATTGGGAGAGTGCTTTTTCTTTTTTGACAAACAAGTTGAATGATAAAGAAAAGCTTATTTTAATGATTGATGAATTTCCATTTATTGCATCAACCAATCCTGCAATAAAAAGTATCCTTCAACATTATATTGATCATGACTGGAAAAACAAAAACATTATGCTCATTTTATGTGGTTCCAGCGTGAGTTTTATGCTTAATGATGTGATGGGATATAAGAGTCCCCTATTTGGGCGTATTACATCTTCTTTTGAAGTTGAAGCGTTTGATTATTTGGATAGTGCCAGATTTTTTGACGGATATTCTTCAATGGATAAGATGATTTGTTATGGTATTTTAGGTGGCGTTCCTCGATACCTTGAAAGTTTTGATAATCAGCTTTCGTTACATGAAAACATAAAAATGAAAATTCTGGACAGTGCTGCTTATTTAAACGATGAGCCACAGACATTGCTTAGAATGGAATTAAGAGAACCATCTGTATACAATTCTATTCTGGAAGCTGTTTCCAATGGGAAAAATAAAATACTGGAAATTGCTGATTATATGCACGAAGATAAAACCAAGTGCAGTAAATACATGTTAACTCTTCAAACTCTTCGTCTTGTTGAACGTATTGTGCCTTGTGGCGAAAATGAGAATAGTCGAAAAGCTATATATGAAATAGCAGATAATTATTATAAGTTTTGGTATAGATTTGTTTTTTCTAATAGAGATTATTTTGAATTATTAGGAATTGATCAGGCATGTGATGAAATCATGGTGGAAATGAATGATTATATGGGAGTGATTTTCGAAAAGGCATGTCGAGAGTACATTGTTCGTCTGGCAAAAAAAGGAAAATTGCCTTTTGTTCCGTTTACATTGGGGAAATGGTGGGGGAACAATCCTGTCATAAGAGCACAGGATGATGTTGATATTCTTGGACTGAACAAAGATGGTACGAAAGGGCTGTTTTGTGAGTGCAAGTTTCGTAATAAACCTATGACCATGGATGAATATGATGATTTAGTTTTAGCAACACATGCATTTCCAAATCTTAAGGAAAAATATCTGATGTTTATCAGTAAATCCGGGTATGTTGATTCGGTTAAGAGGCGTGCAGACGAAGAAGGTACGGTTTTACTTACGATTGACAATATGTATGAGATATAGTTTACAATAAATTTTAGGAGAATAACCATGGCAGACAACATCAAGCTTCTTGATTGTACGCTCCGGGATGGAGGGTACATCAATGACTGGAATTTTGGTCATGAAAATATTGTAAATATTTTTGAACGTCTGGTTGCAGCGGGCGTGGACATTATTGAGACGGGGTTCTTGGATGAACGTCGTCCTTTTGACTATAACAGAAGTATTGTTCCCGACATGAAGAGTATGAATAAGCTTTTGCAGGGGCTTGATCATGGTGCGTCCATGATTGTGGGTATGATTGATTATGGAACCTGCACAATAGAAAATCTGTTGCCTGTTGAAGAAAGCTGCTTGGATGGAATACGTGTGATTTTCAAAAAACATCATATGACAGAAGCTTTGGCTTTTTGTGAAAAAATCAAAGAACTGGGCTATGCAGTATTTGTTCAGGCGGTATCCATTACAAGCTATAACGAAGAAGAGTATCATGCTTTGTTGGAGGAAGTAAATAAGGTGGAGCCATACGCGTTTTCCATGGTGGATACCTATGGCTTATTACATAAAAAACAGTTACAGTCCTATTTTGACCGTGCCAATGAACAATTAAAACCGGACATCTGTCTGGGGTATCATTCTCACAACAACTTCCAATTAGCGTATGCGAACTGCATAGAGCTCCTGCAGGAAAAAATCGACAGAACACTGGTAGTTGACGGGACGCTTTACGGGATGGGGAAAAGTGCGGGCAATGCACCTATTGAGCTACTTGCAACCTATATGAATGAAAACTGTGGAAAAGCTTATCATAAAAGTCAGCTTTTAGAGGCAATCGATGTGACGATACTGGATATTTACCGGACGAGTCCGTGGGGATATCAGTTTAAATTCTTTTTGTCCGCATCCAATGACTGCCATCCTAATTATGTTTCCTATCTGATGGATAAAAAGAAACTGTCCGTAAAATCCATCAATGAGATTTTAGAATCGTTGGATAAAGATAAGAAACTGTTATATGATGAGGATTATATTGAAAAACTCTATGTAGAGTATCAGAAGGATATCTGCAATGATTTTAATGATTTAGAAGGCTTAAAGGAATTGTTTTCTGATAAAGAAATCCTTTTACTGGCACCCGGGCATTCTGTATACACCGATTACAATAAAATCATTGCTTACATAAGAGAGAAAAATCCTGTTGTTGTTTCTGTGAATTTTTGCCCGGATGGATATCCGCTTGATTTTATTTTTATGAGTAATGCCAAACGATATGTGAGACTTTCTTCGGTGCTTGCAAATCTTCCCGCGCAGATTAAAACGATTGCAACGAGCAACGTGACAAAAGCAAAGGGGAATTTTGATTACATGCTAAATTACAGTTCCTGGCTGGATGAAGAAGCTCTGATTGTTGATAACCCGATGTTAATGATTTTAAAGGTTTTAAAACAAATCGGTACACAGCATGTGACCTTGGCAGGCTTTGATGGCTATACGACTTCGGAGACAGAGGATTACGTCAATCCCAATATGGCATACAGCTTTAGCAAGGAAAAGGCAATGGACATCAATGAAGATGTAAAGAAAGGCTTGAAAAAGCTTGACTGGAAAGAGCATTATACGTTTTTGACGGATAGTCTCTATGATGTCATTGGCTCATAGATGTAAACAATTTGTATGATACCAGGGTCAAAAGGTCATACTTTTCATGCTCGCATGAAAAAGTATGACTTTGGGACCCGCAAAACATGAGAAAGTAGCCCTATTAGGGCGGCTTTCGAATGTTTTAGGATTGCGAGAGCACAAAGTGCGTAGCAATCCGTTGGTATCATGGGGTCAAAATACCTTTTGACCCCAACATCATTTGTATATAAGTATTATAAGTTCTTTTGATACTTACTATAAATAAAGCTAAAATTTCTATAATGAAAAATCCATATAAAAAAGGAAAACATGTACTAAAACATAAGGGAAAGGAATAGATTATCTATGAGAATCCGTTTAGCAGATTATATCGCAGATTTTTTGGTTTCGCATGGTGTAAGGCACAACTTTTCTGTGACCGGCGGTGGAGCCATGCATTTAAATGATGCATTTGGTCACAAAGAAGGTCTGGAAACCATTTATAATCATCATGAGCAGGCATGCTCTATTGCAGCAGAGGGGTACGCCCGATTAACGGGGAATGCCGCTTTGGTCTGTGTGACCAGCGGCCCCGGCGGAACTAATGCTATCACAGGAGTTCTGGGTGCCTGGCAAGATAGTATCCCGATGTTTGTGATATCCGGACAGGTAAAAAGAGAGACCACGACGGCATATACAGGCGCAACGGTACGCCAGCTTGGAGATCAGGAGTACCAGATTGTGGAAAGTGTTCGTCCGATGACAAAATACGTGGTTATGATAACAGAACCGGAAAGTATCCGCTATCATTTGGAAAAGGCGTGGTTTTTGTGTAATCACGGCAGAAAAGGACCGGTCTGGATAGATGTACCTGTTGATGTGCAGGGGGCAGTCATTGAAACGGATGGACTTGCCGGCTTTAATGGGACGGAATGCCTATGCGAAGAACCAATTTATGATAAAGCTCAGACAGATGTTATATTGGAAAGGCTTAAAAATGCCAGACGGCCTGTGATACTGGCAGGTACGGGTATAAGACTTTCCGGTGCCTATGAGGAATTTTTGAAAGTGATTGATGCTTTGCAAATACCGGTTGTTACCGCATGGAATGCCCATGATTTGTTGTGGGATGAGCATCCCTTATATTGTGGACGTCCCGGAACTGTGGGAAATCGTGGCGGCAACTTCGTTGTTCAAAAAGCAGATTGTATCCTGATTTTAGGATGCCGCTGTAATATCCGACAGATTAGCTACAATTATAAATGCTTTGCAGAAAATGCTTTTAAAATCATGGTGGATATTGATGCAAACGAACTTGATAAGCCAACATTACATATTGATATGAAAATCCATGCTGATGTAAAAGATGTTTTGCGTGATATTCTTTCTAAAATGAACGATGGAAGCAACTCTTCTCAAATCGAATCTGTGAATTTACGATGTGAGGAAAGAGTGAACGGAGAACAAGAGAATGCAGAACATGTAAATTCGGAAAGAAAAGAATGGTTATCCTGGGCGCGTGATATCAATGAGAAGTATCCGGTTGTGCTTTCTTCTTATTATAATGTAGACAAACCGTTAAACCCATACGCTTTTCTAAACGAGTTTTCCAAAATGCTGCCGGAGGGGGAAAAAGTAATCTGTGGAAACGGTAGTGCCTGCGTGATGACATTTCAGTCTTTTATAATAAAGAAGAAACAGAGACTGTTTACCAATTCCGGATGTGCAGCCATGGGATATGGTTTTCCGGCTGCCTTGGGATGCGCGGTTGCGGAAGATGGGAAACGTATTATCTGTATCGATGGAGACGGAAGTTTTATGATGAATTTGCAGGAACTGGCAACGGTTGCATATCATAAATTCAATTTGAAAATCGTCTTATTAAACAATAATGGATATCATTCCATACGTCAGACGCAGACCAATCTGTTTTCAGAGCATCCTTTAACAGGTGTTAATTCCGATAATGGGGTGGGATTTCCTGATTTTAAACTTCTGACAACGGCGTTTGGTGTAAAACATAGAAAGTTAGATTGCTTAAATGATATAAAGAATGAAGTTGCGGGATTTTTGGAAGAAGATGGCCCGGTCATCCTTGAAGTGTTCGTGGATGAAAAACAAAACTTCGAGCCAAAGCTTGCATCGAAACGCTTGGAAGATGGCACGATGGTGTCACCGAAACTGGATGATATGTATCCTTTTTTACAATAATAGTATGAGGATTACAGAAATTATATCGCAATGCAACAGTCCGAAAATGATATATAGAATATACAGAATGGAACAATGGACAAAATGGAAAAGCAAATAAATTATAAAAAAGAAAAATTTGTTGTTTTAATAATGGCTGTATTCTTTGCTGTCTGGAATAGAATTGCACAGATGAAAGAAATTAGCAGAATTTTCTATATAGTAGATAGAGAAGTTCCTTTTTATGTGCTATTAGTTATTTCTTTTTTTCTCTCTGTTGGTTTGTTTTTTTTACTTTTGTATACTTTATTTGAAATAGGGAGATGGAAGAGACCGGAGATAAAACCGTTTTTTGTATTCTTTTCCATATATTACATTTTTCAATTGCTTATTTTGGTGGCAGAGTGGCCTGGAAATTTTAAAGCGGATGAGATTTATGTTTTAGCCTATGCTGTTTCAGATTTACAGATATATTGGGGGCAATCTTTTATAACACAGATATTTTATGATCTGTCTTTGATGATTTTTCCCTATGTTGTTTCTATCGTTTTTTTTCAGGTAACAATTATTTCGATTCTTGCTGCCGGCGTAATGGTTAGGGCAAGAGCACTGATAAAGAATCATAAACTTATATATTTTCTGTTTCTTCCATTTATATTGTTTCCTGTAATAGATAGCAATATGTTTCCATTAAGATGTTCTTTGATTGCATGGATTTTTTTGTACTGCATGGTGGATTTTTATGTATGTGGTAAGAATAAGGCGTTTTCATTTACGCATTCTGTTATTACAGTTGGATTATATGCTTTGGTATGTGTATGGAAAGTGGAATACATTTGTACATTACCGTTTTTCTTAATTATGTTTTTGATAAGTCAGGACAATAAATGGAAAAAGACAATAACTTTCATTGGCTCATTTGGAGTTTGTTTCTTTGTGTTTTCGCTTCCACAACTTTTCTTTAAGCCGGATGATAATTATTTGTTGACTACGATTATGACACCGCTTTCTGAGATTGTAAGTGAGCATATGGATGATTATGACGAATCTCTGGAAAAAGAATGGCAATTGCTGGATGACTGCTTTACATTAGAGAGACTTCAAGAGACAACATCAGGGCTGGATACCCCTGTTGTATTGTATGAGGTGGGATATATTGGCGAAGAAAAAGAAACTGAATTGGTGAAGGCCGGTTTGAAAATATGTATACATTACTGGAAAGATTTTCTCAGAAACAGAATCAACGTTTATACATATACAAATGGATTTGTAGAGGATGCAGTAAATTATGGCTGTGCATATTTAAACATTGTAGTAAATGGAACGGATTTGTATCATGGTCATTTCCGTTTTACAGATATCGGAAATGAGCGTTTGCGGGATAAGGTGATTGCTTTTTTTGCCTGTCGAAGTCAAAATGATTTCGTTTCGACGAATTTTATGTTTCCGCTGTTCTACAATTGTACTTTCGCAACATTTATTCTATTGATGGTGATGGTAATACATATAATAAACAAAAAAATAATGGAGGTATTGGCGGATATATCATTGTTGCTACTTGAGTTTGTTGTTTTTCTTTTGGCACCGGCGGTCTTTTTTATGTACTATATACCATTTTATTTAACAAGTGTAGTATATTTATTTATACTTTTACTTCATAAAATCGATCAAAAGTATTAAAAATGCACTAATTGTATGGCGAAATTTTGTTAAATATGTGAAAAAAAATTGGGGTTAAAAGGCTTGCGACAGGTAAAAATAAATGATAGAATGTTTACATAAATTTAACAATTAGGGGATTTTATGCCTAATTATGTAAAAAAATTAAAAAAAATTTAATAATTTGATAAATATTATCAGATTAAAGGGGTAAAGCATATGAGTTTGTTGGGCAGAAGAAAGATGCGTATTGGTGACATCCTTTTAGCAGAAGGTGTTATTACCCAGGGACAGCTTGATCAGGCGCTTGAGACACAGAAAATGAAAAAACGTCGACTTGGTGAGATTCTTGTGTCAGACGGATATATCACAGATGATGTAATGGCAGATGCGCTTTGCCACCAGATGGGATATGACAGAGCTAATCTTCAGGATTCACGTATTCCGGATGATTTGATTTCTCTGTTTGATGTGGATATATTAAAAAAATATACAGCTATCCCATATTGTTATGATGATCGCAATGTTAATATTATCAGGGTTGCAATGGCGGATCCGATGGATATGTTAGCAATTGATGACTTATCGATGATTACGAACCGTATGATTGATCCTATGGTTGCTACTCCCGGTGAAATCATGTATGCCATTGATAAATATTATGGCAATGCAGAGGCTTTGAAAGCTGCTAATGATTTCGAATCGGAAAGAGCAGATTTGTTCGCTGATGAAGAAATTGAAGCGATGAATGACGATGTCAACAACTCGCCGATTGTACAGTTAGTAAACAGTATGATTGAACAGGCTGTTCGTCAGAGAACTTCCGATATACATATTGAAGCACTTGAAAAAAAGGTTCGCGTCCGTTATCGAATCGACGGTGCTTTGCATGAGAGAATGACATACAATATCAAGATGCTTCCCGCCATTGTAGCCAGACTGAAAGTAATTGGTGGCATGGATATTGCAGAAAAGCGTAAACCACAGGATGGTCGTATCACATCATTTGTTGACGGACGTGAGTTTGATATCCGTGTATCTATTCTTCCTACTGTTTATGGTGAAAAAGTCGTAATGCGTCTTACCAATAAAAATGCATTGACAAGGGACAAGGCGGAACTTGGTTTTAATGAACATGATTTACGGTTGTTTGATCATATTCTCATGAATCCGCATGGTATTATTCTTGTTACGGGACCTACCGGATCCGGTAAGTCTACGACACTTTATACGGCACTTAGTGAATTGAATAAAGAAGATGTTAATATTATCACGGTTGAAGACCCTGTCGAGGCAAATGTTGCCGGCATCAATCAGGTGCAGACCAATGTCAAAGCGGGATTGACTTTCGCTTCCGCATTGAGATCTATCCTCCGTCAGGACCCGGATATTATTATGATCGGAGAGATTCGTGACGAGGAGACTGCTTCCATTGCGGTTCAGGCTTCGATCACAGGTCATCTGGTAGTAAGTACTTTACATACCAACTCGGCAGCGAGTACCATTACCCGTCTGGCAGATATGGGATTGCCGGAATACCTGATAGCGGATTCGACGGTTGGTATTATCGCACAGCGACTGGTTCGACGTCTCTGTCCGAGATGTAAACGAAAAGTATTGGCAAATGAAGAACAACTTGCTCTTCTTGGCTATGACAAGGATGAGCAGATCGAAATATATGAACCGGTTGGATGTTCCAGCTGTGACAACAATGGTTTCAAAGGACGTATCGGTGTGTATGAGATTATGGAGGTTACTCCCAAGGTTCGCAAGGTTATTGCAGCCGGAGAAGATGCTGAGCATATTAAACAAGCAGCATTGGAAGAGGGCATGTATACTTTGCGTATGAGTGCAACCAATTATGTTCTTGAAGGAATCACATCCGTTTCAGAAATGATTAAGGTTTCGTTTGATTCTTAATGAGACCCAAACAATACAAAAAGACATGAATACGATGACAAGGGAGGTAGTCAAGTGGCAGTATTTACATATACCGCGATTGACGGTAAAGGTAAACAGGTAAAGGGTAGTTTGGATGCTGACAATCAGATGAAGGCGTCTGAACAGTTAAAAAAAGATGGTCTTACCATTATTGAATTAAAAGAAGGAAGTGCACTTAACAGAGAGGTTTCACTCGGTTCTTTTGGTAAGAAAAAGGTTAAAATTAGAGATTTATCTTTGCTCTGTCGCCAGTTCGTTAGCTTAAACAGAGCCGGTGTTACGATTGTTGAAACATTAAAGATGTTAGCAGAACAGACGGAGAATCCTACATTACAGGAAGCGCTTGTGGAAGTATCCACATCCGTTCAAAAAGGTGATAGTCTTGCGATAGCAATGAGAATGAGATCAGATGTATTCCCGGAGTTACTTTGCCACATGGTTGCGGCCGGTGAAGCTTCCGGTAATCTGGATATTTCGTTTGAACGTATGGCTCAGCAGTTTGAGCAGAGTGCAAAATTACAAAGTATGGTTAAGAGTGCCATGACATATCCGATTATTGTTATGATTGTTGCGGTTGCCGTTGTCATTGTAATGCTCGAATTCGTTGTACCGACCTTCATGGGTATGTTTGCTGATATGGACATCGATATGCCAAAGATTACTTTGATGGTAGTTGCAGCTTCGGATTTTATTCAGGCGCATTTCATTTTGCTCCTGATAATAATAGCTGCGATTGTAGCCGGTATTACATATTTTTCCAAAACTGCTACCGGAAAAGGATTGTTCCACAGGGTTGCCATTAAGGCACCGGTATTTGGTGATTTGACAATAAAACAGAGTTCAGCGCGATTTGCCCGCAACTTATCCACCATGCTTGCTGCCGGTATTTCCATACCGGATGCCGTTCAGATCGTTGGTGATACCATGAATAACGTCTATTATAAAGAAGTTATGGTGAACGCCAGAACTGATGTTATGCAGGGTGTTCCGCTTTCAACACCACTTGAAAAATCCGGTCTTTTCCCGCCTATGGTTTACCACATGGTTCGTATTGGTGAAGAAACCGGTAACACAGAGGCAATGCTGGATACCCTGGCAGACTACTATGAGGATGAGGTAGAGGAAGCTACAAAAGCCCTCACCACCATGTTAGAGCCAATGATGATTGTTTTACTTGCCGGTATCTGTGGCGTTATTATCGGAGCGGTAATCGCACCGATGGGCGCAATGTATGCAGGTCTCGACAACTTATAAATCGTTTAAAACTTCATGAATAGGGGCATGAAGATTTTAATAATAAAAATAATTTAATAAAAGGAGAGTTTACTATGAAAAAGACAAATAACAAAGGTTTCTCACTTGTTGAGTTAATCATCGTTATCGCCATTATGGCAATTTTGGTAGGTGTATTAGCACCCCAGTACTTAAAATATGTTGAAAAATCAAGAGTTTCAGCTGATAAAGATCAGTTAGACTCATTCTACACAGCTTGTACAACAGCTGCAGCAGACCCTGATTTAACAGGTGTTCCTAATTACAACACAAGTAAAACAACTTTCAACCCCAGTGGTGCTGCTGCTGGTTCATGGTCAAAAGAAGTTGAAGATACCATGGGTAATGTTGCTCCTAAGTGGAAATCAAAAGCTTCAGGTAGTGCCGGTGCTACAAAATGGCCTGACTATCAGACAGATGCTAGTGGTAACTTTACTGTTTACATTGGTACTTCATTATCAATTTCAGGTCACTAATTAAAATCTAGCGCAAATGGAGACATTCTCCCCTATGACCACGAATGAATGGATTTACGGACTAATTTTATATGTGGTGATTTTCTTATACGGAATCGTAATAGGCAGCTTTTTAAATGTCTGCATATTACGAGTTCCGCTTAAGGAAAGCATTGCTAAGGAAAGATCGCACTGTATGTCATGCGGATACCAATTGGCATGGTTTGATCTTATTCCGCTTTTTTCCTATCTGTTTTTAAGAGGCCGGTGTCGAAAGTGCAAGACGCATATATCCCTCCAGTATCCTTTGGTTGAAGGACTAAATGGGGTCTTATATGTACTGATTTTTTTAGTAAACGGTTGGAGTATAGATTCAGTTATATACTGTTTATTAGCTTCGGCGCTGATTGTACTTAGCGTCATTGATTTTAGAACATACGAGATTCCAATTGGAGTCAACTTGTTTATACTGGCTTTGGGACTGATACATCTCATATTTCACTTAGGGGATTGGGTGAATTATGGGATCGGTCTCGTAGCTGTCAGTGGATTCCTTTGGATTATTTATCAGGTTTCGCAGGGGACTGCCATTGGTGGCGGAGATGTGAAACTGATGGGAGCGGCAGGGCTGCTTCTTGGTTGGCAGAATGCCATTGTAGCATTTTTACTGGGATGTATTGTTGCTTCGGTGATACATCTGATACGCATGAAAGTTTCAAATGCGGAGCATAAACTGGCGATGGGCCCTTACTTATCTGTCGGTATTTTTATGGCAGCTCTTTGGGGAAGTCAGTTTTTAAATTGGTATCTAAGTTTGTTTATCATTAGTAAATAAATCTGAATTCTTATGAAAAAACAAACAGATAGAGCAAGTGGAAACAAACTTTAATATATATACAAAAATGAAATAAAAAGGTTAAATCCTATTTTGCAGGGAGGTAAATCATGGCAAAGGCACAAAGAGTACTTGGTATTGAGATTGGATATTCCTTGACACAGGTTGTTGAGATGGATTACCAGTCAAAACATCCACAGGTTTACGGCGTTTTCAGTATGAAGACACCGGATGGTATTTTCAATGATGGATTAATCAATCCGACAGAGGAATACGTCAATGATTTAAAAGCAAATATTGCAGCGAATGGAATGAATGCAAAGAAAGTGATTTTTGCAGTTTCTTCTACAAAGATTGCAAACAGAGAGGCAGTTATTCCTTTTGTTAAGGAAAAACAGATTCGCGAGCTGTTGATGACAAACATCACAGATTATTTCCCGGTTGATCCCACTCAGTATCAGTTTGCTTATAATATCATGGAGACAATGCAGGATGAAGCCGGTACAAAACAGTATCGTATCATGGTTATGGCTGCTCCTGATGATATTTTAAGAGGGTATTCTGTTTTAGCAAGCGGTTTGGGTTTGGAGCTTTCTTCTATTGATTATTCAGGTAATTGTATCTTCCAGGCTTTAAGAAGCAGATTTGAAAAAGGTGTTAACTTAATCGTAAAAATTGATGAGAGATCTTCTCTTTTAACGGTAACCAACAATGGTGTTATTACCATGCAGCGTCCCGGTATTTATGGTGCGGATCAGATTGTTGATGTCATGATGGAGACGGATGTATATGGAGAGCTGTTATCCTATACAGATGCTATTAAGACACTCCGCAGAAACAATCTTGTAATGAGACCGGAAGAAGAATCATTGCTTGAAGAAAAAGAAGCAGAAGTAAGACAGTTAGAGCAGGCTGCAATTGATGCACAGAATTTGGCACAGGCTACTGGTGATACATCTCAGATTGCATCTACAACCGTTGCCGCAAAACAGGCCGGTGCAAACTTAAAGATGCTTCGTTTAAGAAGAGATGTAACAATCAGTTATCAGCAGTTAATCGGTTCAATTGTACGTGTAATCGATTATTACAATTCCAAAAACAGGGATGCAGCAATCGACAATATCATTATTACCGGTATTGCTGCAGATTTCTGGGGATTTTCCGGATTGCTTTCACAGGAACTCGGTCGTGATGTTGAAGTATTAAAAGATCTTGCGGGAACAAATATTACACAGGGTCTTCACTTACAGGGAGTATCACTTGGTGATTACATCGCAGCAATCGGTGCAACGCTTACCGGTGTCGGCTTCCGTCCTGCAATAACAGAAGTAAAAGGTAAGAAAGGCAAAGATGCCAAAGGTCAGTTATCATCGATTGGACAGAATGAAACCCTGCCTTACATTGTTCTGGGTGCAGGTATTGTGGTTGCCATTGTTATTGCGGCAATTTGTCTGGTTCCTTATTTCCAGGCAAAATCAAGAAATGAAACCTTGACCGAACAAAAAGCACAGCTGGAGCCTGTAAGAGAAACGTACAATGCATATGTAAGTACCAAAGCTGATTTTGATTATTTAACATCAATTTATGATGCAACATCAACCAACAATGAAGCATTGAACAATGTCATTGCGGAGTTGGAAGAAAAACTTCCCGCAGATTCTCAGCTCAATGCACTTTCTGTTAATAATAGTACAATTTCCATGTCTGTAGAAGTTGGTACCAAAGAAGAAGCAGCAGCAACAATTATTAATCTGCGTACCTTCGAAAACTTCTCTGATGTTTTTGTTGATGGAATTACCGAATACACGGATGAAGAAACCGGTACAAGTGGTGTGACATTCTCAGTTACATGTACATATGGTGATAATCCGATGTATGCGGCAGAAGATGCTGAAGAAACAGCAGAGTAGGAGGGAGTAGGCAATGAATATTAGTTTAAAAAAATCAGATGTAAATATTCTTATCATGCTATTGGGTATTTTAATTCCGGTTGGTGTTTATTTCTTTATTTACAATAGCTATACCGAAAAAACGGCTGCATTGAACGCTTCAAATGAGGTTTTACAGTCAGAGGTTGATTATTTACAGAATCTGGCAGATCATAAACAGCAGTATATTGATGATACAGCAGCTATGCAGATTCAGATTGAAGAGATTAAGTCACACTTCCCGGTTGCATACAAACCGGAAGATGATATCTTGTACATCATTAATGTAGAGAATAATTATGATGCAGAAATCCCTACAGTTTCTATGGGTACTTCCAGTATGATTGAGGTTGCAGCGCCTACAACCGAAACAGTTGAACAGGGCTCACCGGAAGTTGCTGTAGAAGGCGAGGATGCTGTTGCAAATGATACAGTAGAAGCAGTTGCTCCTCAAATTAGTCTGTATCAGACACCAATCAGTATCAGTATGACATCTACTTATCGTTCATTGAAAGATATTATTTCACATATCAACACAGATCCGAACAGAAAATCAATCAGTTCCTTATCTGTTGTGTTTGATACAGAAACCGGTAAATTATCTTCATCCATGGCATTTACGGCATATTCATTGACCGGAACGGACAAAGAATATGTTACACCGAATGTATCAGGTGTATTCTATGGTACCAACGATATCTTTAATACCGGTGCAAAAAGTGCAGCAATCGCTGCTGAAAAGAAGGCTGAGCAGGAAGCTGAAGCAGCAGAAACAGAAGAGGCAGAATAATCTTCTTTGATATGCAACTTAAAGGGGTTTTCCTATGAAAAAGAAAAACGAAGGTTTTACTTTAGTGGAGTTGGTTATTGCAATTGTCATTCTGGCAATTGCAGTATCACCACTGTTATCTAATTTTATACAATCATCCAAGATGAATTTGAAATCCAGAAAACAATTGAATGCATTGAATCTTGCGCAGGATATCATGGAAGGTATGAGTCAGTATACTGCACAGGAAAATGCAGAGTATTTCTTTCTGGCTTCCGTGTCTGATAACACCATCCTGGAAGATAAACGCGTTCTGCCCGGTGGAACGACAGTGACAGGATGCAGCGGTCAGGTTGCTACCGTAAGTAATAACACATTGACCAATATTTCTGCACCCATGCCCAAAGACTGGACAAAATTCGTATATAATGTTACGGGGATACAGACAGCTTCCGGTAATTACAATAATTATGATATGAAAATTACGATTGATTCCACATCAGTCAGTACCAATGTGGATGCGGGTGGAAAAACACCACAGGAAATTGCATCAATGATTAATGGAAAAGAATATGCGGATATTGCTCAGGTGGATCAGTATTTTGATGCAGTTAATACAATAAAAGCTGATGATGAAGAAAACGCATATAAGCAGTTGCGGCAAAAATCCACAAAACCGGCGACGGAGTTATCGGATTACAAAGGAAAAGTCAGTCGTACGATTTCCATTAATTTTGTTAATTCAGGAACAGAGGCAGCTCCGGATTATGCAGTTAAAGTTATCACTACATATAAAGTCCTGGATTCGGCAAAGACTGCATTAGGATTTACCGGTACACATGCTGATGAAGCTTCTACTACTTATGTTGATAAAACTGAAAATCTTTCCAAGGCTGAATCAACAGTTATGCCGAGAAGTTTGTATTTATATTTTTCCGGATTAAGTGGTGCCAATAGCTCAAACCGTGAAAAAATCGAAATAAATAATACAACGAATCAGCCGGTTGTCGTATATTTGCTTCGAAATGTTGATGGTAATACATTATCCCAGAATGGTGTTCCGACTTATAATACAAATTATGCCTGTGATGTTTATGTGAATTCAAAGGTATCATCAGATCCTTTAGCAGCAACAGTGGATAATGTAGAGATTGTTTCAAATTTACGTCATAATTTCTGTTTTAAAAATAATAAGAGGGTTTATAAAGAAGGTACAACGGAAAAACTTGATGGAATTACGGATACTGACGTAGCAGAAACACATTATTCTCGTGACCGGTCCCTGATATATTATAATAGTTCAACTGAAATAGGAAACAATCCTGCTCAGGGAAATAATTTCTATGAAAAGTACATATTTGATGGTTATCGGAAAATCCAAAGAAATGTATTGTTTGATGTAAAAATTGAAATATTTGAAAGTGGTAAGACAAAATCGATAGCATCCTATACCGGAGGTTTATCTAATTAAATTGCGGACAGATGGATTAGTTGATTGAAAGGAAGAAACAATAGATGTTTTCTAGGTTAAGAAATAAACTTGATATTTTCAAAAAGGATAACAAGGGTGCAGCTATTGTTGTTGCAATCGTTGCAATAGCTTTTATTGGAATGCTGGTTGGAATGTTGGTTTACATGGCATATTACAACTATCTGATGAAGTATGTTGACAGAAAGAATAAAGATAACTTTTATTCCGCTGAATATGCTTTGGATATTATTAATGTCGGTCTTCAAAAAGATATTTCAGACAGTATGGCAGAAGCATATGTAAAAACCCTTCAGAATTCTGCAGGTATGGACGCAGATACCATGACGGTTTATTTCAAGAATGATTTTGCGAAAATTCTTCGTGAAAAAGTATGTGATCCGTCTGATCAAAATAAGTGGCTTTTAACACATTTAACAGATATGTGGGAAGCTGCTGACTTAATTCACGCTGCTTCAGCCGGTAATAAAGGCGCTTACATGGAAGCAATCGGAGGAAATAATTCTCTGACATTAACCAATACGGATTATTTGACTATTGCGAATGTAAAAATTGTTTATACCAATGAAGACGGCTATATTTCCATGATAGAAACGGATATTCGTCTGAAAGTTCCGGATCTCGATTTTGCACAAAGTGCTACAAAATTAAATCTGGAAGACTATTCACTGGTAGCAAATGATTCTTTGATTAATCATTTGGGTAATCAGGATGAAGTGCCTGACGGTATTAGTGTCAATAAAGGATCAACAGATTTGGAAATATCCGGAAGTGTTTATGGTGGTAAAAACGGTATACAGGTTGGAAAACAGGCTAACATTGACTTCATCAAAGATCCGACGGATGACTCAAATGGACTTGATTTAACCTATAAACTGATTTCAAAATCCCTTGATATAGAAAATGCTTCCGAGGCAACGGCAGGTGTGAATATTAATGAAAAATATGACACTTTTGTTGAAAATATTAATGTTACATCTTCCAATTTTAAAGGAGATGGAAACATGTTTGTCGGAGATGATTTGGATATTGCCGGTCGCAACAGTAAGGTCGTTTTAAAGGGACATTACAGGGGATATGGCAATGAAAATACAATTTCCGATTCCAGCAGTTCTATTTTAATAAATGGTGCTAACACCACCTTGGATTTTTCTAATTTGGATGAATTGGTTTTATCCGGTCATGCTTATGTAGGCGCAAAGAAATATGATGCGGACAGAGATCGTCTTGCATTAGGAAGTGTATATGATAAAGATACGGTATATACAGATGATGAATTAACTAAGGCTGTTAGTGATAAAGTCCTTAATTCAGACAAGATTGAAGATGAAGAGCAGTTTGATAATCAATATGATGAAATGCTCAATTCGGATGCTTATGATGCATTTACAGCCAAAAGGGAAATGAATGGCGAGAAGATCATTCCTCAAAACACATCTGATGTTTTGATGGGTGAGTCCATGTCAGTAAAGGCAAACCAGCTGATGTATATGGTTCCGGTTGAATGTATTGGTTATATCAAAGGCACAGATCAGCAGTTTGTTACCAAAAATCCCATGACTTATGATGAATATAATGAACTTCTTAATACGCCGGATCCGGAAAGTTCGGAATATAAAGATTTAAAAGCAGAGTTTGATAGTAATCCCTTAAATGCGGGCAAGGATTTTGATATTACAAAGGTTAAAACAGCTTCCAGAAAAGCATATAAATATGAGCCTGTCAGATTATCTGTTTTATGGACGGAAATGGGAACTGCTGCATATACGAATAAATATAAGGCAGTTTACCGTCGTATTAACGGAACCGTAATGGTTTATTTATATCTTGATTTTACATCAGATGAAAATCTTGCAAATGAATTTTACCGTGCTTATTGTAAATATGCTCCGGATTCTGTCAATCTGTATGTGAATTCATATATCAAGGATTTGAAGTGGAATGCCGGTTTAAAAAGTCAGTTAACGCTGGCCGGTAATATGTTCTATTTAAATAATAAAAAAGAAGTTGTTGTTGTTGAAGATACGAGTCAGGATTCAACCAAATTCCTTAATATGAGTTTGTGGCAGGAAGAGTATTCTAATAAGCATACGGCATTAATGCATACATTAAAGGATAATTATGATGCGATGACAAGTGCTCAGCTGACATCGGATGTATTTGATAATTTGGTTGATGAAAAATGCATTAAGCAGGATGGAAAGCATCAGCTTCGTACATAATTCAGTACCGGTAGATCCTTCCGAAATCAGTGCGTATGTTGGAACAAAAGACGTTTTATATCCAAGCGCGAAGTGTCCCCAAAATACAGCAGTGATTATTACCAGCGGTGATGTATATGTAAATGGTAATTATGACGGTCTGATTATGGCAGGTGGTAATATTTACATCTGTAGCCAATGTTCAAAAATCACATACAACCCGACTAAGGTTATTCGGGCAATGCAGCTTGAAAATGTTGATCCTGTTTTAAATACGACAACTCATGTATATGATGCATTAGGTGTGAGTGGTCAGATTTCATATGGCGTTGTTACTGCAGGAAGCGGTACCAATACAATACAATTAACAGATTTAGTTACATATGAGAATTGGAAAAAAGAATAGGAGATAACGCATGAAAAATAAAAATGCAGGATTTTCTTTAATTGAATTAGTTGTTGTAATTGCTGTTATGGTTATTGTAGCCGGGATTGGAGTTACCTGGATTGGTAATTTGTCCGGATATCGTGCACGTGAATGTGCCGGTAAGGTTGCAAGCAGTTTGACGGGAGCAAAGATAAAATCATTAAGTAAGCAACAGAATACCGGGGATGCTTATTGGGAATTAAAAAAAGGTTCGGATGGAAAATATTATGTCACTGTTTACTATCCGGAATATAACGGTGGCACCATGACACTTGTAGAAGAAAATTCAAAAGTCGGCAAGACATCTAATATAAAGATAACATATACCGATGTCGATGGTGATCATGAAGTTGATTCGTCAAATCCACTAAAACTGTGTTATGACCGCAGTACAGGTGCTTTGTATGAAGGTTGTCGGGGGGCTGTTGTAAAAGATAAAAATATCAGCGCCATTACAGTTTCAAATGGTAGCAGAAGCTACAATATTGAAATTGTAGCAAAAACCGGAAAAGTAGTCGGAAGATATTAGGTTTTATTCCGAAAAAGTGTAAGAGTAGGAGAAGGAAGAAAATATGAAGGAATTGTTTTTGGCAAAAAAGAATAAGCGCAATAGTGGTTTTTCTTTGGTTGAACTTGTTGTAGCAATCGGTATTTTGGCTGTTATTTCGACCATTGTTGCTTTTATGATGACCTCATCTTCTAAAAATTACGGTCGTATGAGTGTGGAAACACAGTTACAATCAGAAGCCCAGCTTGTGGCAAATGCAATTTCCGAGTATGCCATCGACTCTTATGATGCTAAAAATCAGTGCTCTGTATCAATCAATAGTATCTATGATAATACAGAAAATAAAGTTTTGGTTTTGTATTCCAAAGAGCGTAACGGAGTTGAATATAATTATGTAATTACCAGAACCGCTGAAAATAAGCTTTATCTTGGTGAACGCTCCAAAAATCCCGGAGATGCATGGTCCGGTTTTACGTTTTCACTTTTAGGTAATTATATTACAGATTTTACGGTAGATACATCTCATGTTGATAAAGAAAACATTATTAATTTTCAGTTGACATATACAAAAAATAAAAGAACTTATAACGGCAACTATCAGGTATTGATGCGTAATCGTGCATATGCTGATAAGGACACGAAGAATAACAATAATAATGATTCGATGAAGTTGATTCTTGGATTACAGCCCAAGCAGATTTATGTAGATATTATTGGTGGTGCTCCGGGAAATAATTACTATTATAATGAGATTTCCGATGGGGGAAAAAGAACTTTAACATCATCAGGCATTGAGTTAACTTCTTCTGTTACATCAAATAAAATTCTTACAGATAATAAAGTAGAATGGTATCTGAATGGCGCAGATGAGAACGGTTTTGATTTACCTGAAGCTGATTTAGATGCATCAGGTAATAAACAATTGAGCGAGAAAGCATATTTAAAGATTGTGGATGGATATAATTTTGATAATTCTGCAATAGATGATTTTACGATTTCTGTTGCAAAGTCTGTTCTTGATGCAGAGGGTAATACAGTCAGCGCATCTTCAAAACAAACTAAGGTTCATTTGCGTCGTGTAAAAAGCATACGTTTGATTGCGGTCTCCGGCTCAACCGCATGGAAAAGTATATATGATTCATACAATGGAAATCCTATAAAATCAGACGAAGTAGATAGTTATGCATATCCTGATGCGTATGGAAATTATTATACGATGGTATTTAATGCCAATATTATTCAGAAATGGGTACCGTATGCCGGTGGTCTGACATGGAAACTTGAGATGAAGGATAAGAACAGTAACGATTGGGTTACACCTGCTGCATCGTATGCCAGACTGCAGTATAATGAAACAGACAGCTCTACCACAAACTCTGTTATATTTGGTAATTCTGTTATGAATGGACAGATTTATAAAATAACGGCAACATCCAAATTTGATGGTTCTAAACTTGGGGAATATACTTTTGGCATTGCTCCTCGTGAACGTGAAAATGGCGGTGGTTATCATGGTCGTGGTTTTTATGTGAATTTAAATGATTATCTGAAAGATACAGATTTTCCTATTGATACTACAGGAGAAAATGGTCTGGCTGATAATAAGATTTTCAAGGATCAGAATGCACTGAGTATAGATATTACTGCAGATGCGAAGATAGAAGCATATGATAAATATCAGGATGCAGGTGGTAGTTGTTATTATTTTATAGATTATGCATCCTCGACATATAATCAAAAACAAAGATTCGATTTTTATTCACAAAATATGGTATCTACTCTTGATGCGCAAATAGCTGGTGATGTTGTTAAAGGTATTAAATACGATACTCGTCCCGTTTTTGTTCATAAGGTGGCACCGTCATCGGATGTTCTTGTAATTACAAGAGGAAAATCATCAGATGTAAAAGTTAAGACGGATTATTATAATATTATTAACTCCGATTATTTTGGTATTTATATTGATAATGATTCGTTGGCAGGAACACAGGACTTTTCTGGCAATTTAAATAATGCTAACAGTGATTCGAATCCATTTTTAAAAGTGGAATATGCCAGCAGTTATGGAGATGCAAAGCATTTTGTTGATATTGCACGCATTACCTTGACGGCAAAAGATTCTCAGGTTTACAATGCTAATCCAATAACGGTTCGATTTACTGCGGATGATTATTATAAACTATGTTTTATGCCTGATGAGGCGGGAGCAAAATATAAATACTCTGATTATATAACAAATTCAATTGCAGTGAGTGGTTCATACGGATGGACGGGATATACAAGGTCAGCTACGGATTATACCGTGTATATTGCCAATGTGGTTGGTCAGAATGTATTTATTTCCGGACCGTCGACAACCGTTGGCACCTGTAAATTTCCACTGGAAGATGTTAAGAAAGCAACAAGTTCCAAACCAAAATCAATCGGTGGTTATGATAGCGATGGTAAGTATATTAGTAATATTGCTAAGGCATATATGAATGGTTCAAAATATATGTGTGAATATAACGGAAATACATACACATATAATCAGACATATCATTACTGGAGTAATTAAAATTAATGCACGAATTTTTCCGAATAGGAGAGGGCAATGAAAATGAGTAAAGGCAAAAAAAGGTTCTTAATCGCATGCGTAGCTGTTTTAGTGGCAGGCATTACATTGGTTGTTGCTTTAATGAATGATGTTACGGATGTTGTTGCGACACAAAAAGTTTTTGAGGGAATGACAAAAAACTTTGGCACAGATAAACAAGTTAATATTCTGGAAATTGTTCCTACAGATGAAGTTTATACCGGAAAGGTAACAGTAGATACAACCGAAATTGATTATAATATTAATTCAAAATCAGAATTAGGTTATTTTATGCCTTTATCAATTTCACAGCAATATGGTACATATAATGTAAGTAGTGAATATAAACAAAACAATCCTTTATATGTATCAAGAGGTGCGGTTCATGGCGTAATTGATACGTATGAACCTGATAATGATGCTCATGATGATTCGGGATTTAAAAACCATCTTTATAATCTGTACCAGTATGGTCTGATAAAGCCTAATGGTTCTGATGCAGGCTGGTATACGGGAATTAGTGAATATCCGATTTATGCTGCCACAGGTATTTTTTCTTCCGTTAAGACAGGAGATTTCGATCAGTTTTTAGCAGGTCGTCTGGTTGATGGATATTATTACTATAATAGAACGAATACAGGAAAGTATTATATTGATCCGAATAAGTTCTATATCAATGAATATGATAATAATACCATTTATATTGTAAATAGCATAAGTGACAATTCCATGCCAAATTCTGTAAGTGTCAATAGTATAAGTGGTGTGGTATATGTAAGTGGTAACAGTATTGTCGATATTGCTTCATCTGAATTAAGTCTGCCAAAAGATAAAAGCGGTGTAGTTGTTGTAGAGGATAGAACCAACACCAATGATGGTAATGTTGATTTTGAGTATACGATGGGAGTTGCTTCACCTTATCATTTATATAAAGGCTTCCCAAGCAATGCATCGCTTGCCGGAGTATATTTTACAAAAGATGATAAGGCTATCTGTAAAAATGGTGACTGGTGGAATGAATATGTAATGGGAGATTTAAAGACCTATGAAGGTGCTAAGGTGGATACTCCCTATACTGTTAAGGCTGCAAAAAATGTTACAGTGAATGATATTATAGATGCGGATTTGATTTACATTTCCGGAACATATGAATCTTTTACTACTGCAGCTTTTTCAGATGGTTCGGTCGGAAGTGATATTTCAGAAGATGTATTATTACAGATTTATAATGATGAAGTTAATTATAAGCATAAAGCGGTTATGATGGACTATGCTGTATATGATGCCTCTTTGGGAAATAATATCAGTAAGTTAGCTGCTTTATTGTGGCAAAAGTCTCAGTCTGCATTCTATACAAATAATGTAGATGATCACCCGACATGGTTTACTGCCGGAACAGTAACAGATACAGCAAAGGGTTCGACTGTTGCAAAAGAGCAGAGTTACCATAATTTAAATACTGCTGCTTTAGCAGATACCGCTTTGTGGTCTGCAGCGAAAGAGACTATGGTTCCTGCCGGTATCGGCAACGGAAACTTTATAACGGGTAATACTTATGTATACAACCATCATATGAGTGACTTTGCGGGTTCAAAAGTTATGCTGGATGCATTGGATATTTTTGCAAACGGTGACTTTAAGACACCATATACAGGTACGGTTGTAGAGCAGGGATTTTCTGCTGTCAGTCGTTATATTGATGCAACAAATAAAAATTCATATTCTGATTTGTTATCGACAGATATTACACCGGCTGTTTGTATTCAGTATATTTTAGTCAGTGAGGGTGTTGATCTGGATGTTATGAAGACTTCTCTTCGGGTGTTGGAAATAGAGCCTGTTCCTGCTTTCTTATACAATACACAAAGAGGAAGTCAGGAATATGCGGAATTAAATGATAGTAATTCTGCAGATAAAAAAGTAAAAGAAAATCGTAACAATTTTGTGAAGAAATATTTGTCATCCTTCTATACAGAAGAGGACCGTATCAACTTTATTGAGTTTACATCCATGACGATATATGAATTCAATGCAAGAAATGAAGACCTGGTTGAAACCTATGATATAATTTATATCGGTGATGAAACAACCAGAAACGGAAAGAATTTGTATTATACCGACGGTTCAAAGAGAAAAACTCTGGAATGGAACGATTCTAAAAATGAATATGAATTACAGAAAATCGCTTTATCCAACTTCAGGGATGATAATATGATTGGTAACCTGTATTATAATGTTGGTGACAAAGTTCAAGTATTTGGTATGTTCCAAAGTGGAGATAACGATGGTGTCAGCGGATGGCTTGATAAGGATAAGTTTAAGGACCCAAATGTTATTTGGACACGTTATTCACCTCGTGATATTACCAAAAATAATTTGGCGAAGTTGAAGGAGTTTGTTGAATCCAAGGCGCTTGTTTTAGTTGCAGAGGGCTTATTTGGTACACCTAGCGGTGATGTAAAAAATACGCAGGTTAACCCTACCATTGTGACCGGTAATAAATCAAATGATGATGTATACGGCAGAGTGGACAATTCTTCAAATTTGTATGAATTTCTAAACTTTGCTTTAGGGAAAAATTATTATGTAGATGCAGATGGGTTAGGTTCATATGTCACCCCAACCAGTGGCGGAACCGTTTATGAAAACGTTGTTTCTGTAGCGGATATTAAACGTGGTCTTGTTGATAAGGAATTACTGGCAGAATACGTTTCGACTGAAAAACTGGCATTAAACTTAATTGATAAACCCACGCCTTATACATATTCAGCACAGAGTAATGGCGTCATTACATCTTCTGCGTACCTGAATACGATTGATGATGACGGAACCAGATATCTGGAATACAAGTTTACCATTGAAGGAGATAGTGAAAATACTGCTGAATTAGGTTATTCCGTTGCCTTGTATGTTGATATCAATAAAGACGGTAAGTTTTCAAAAACGACTGAGAACGTACAGGATATTGTCATTACAATCAATTCAAACGGACAGGAAGCTCTTAAAAATGAGTCAAACGAATATGTTCTTTCCCCTAGTGTGGAATATACATTACGAAGGGATATTGCTAATGATTTCAGCGGACTGTTAAACTGGAAATTGGACATTAAGTCCAATAAGGTTTCGCATATACACGATTCGGCATCCGGATATACACTGGTAAAAGATGCCAATGCGCAAAAGAAAAAAATCCGTATTCTTCAGATTACCAATGATAATTCAACTTTGGATATGGAGGCTCGTCTGTATAATGCAAGAACCTCTTCTACATCAAACAATTGGAGTCTTTTGATGAATAAAGTACCGGATTATGAGTTATATATCCGTACAATTAAGGTTTCTGAATATCAGACTGCTTTACAGAATAAATACAATGAATACGTAGCGAAAGTGAATAAAGATAACTTGTCACTTCCGGATGCAGAGAAAGTTACACCGATGACTTATACGGAATATGCACAAAAGTCATATGACACTTTCTTTAAGGATTTTGTAGTTCAGAATGTGAATCTGAAATCTTGTTCTGAAACCCCACAGAATCATTCTACACCGGGACCGTCTAATTCTTATATTAAAGCAAGTGAACTGAAAAGCAGAGGATATACAGACGAAATCGGAGTTGACATGATTGTCTGCGGTTTTGGTGATGATTATAAGGCATTTACTTCATCGGAAGCCTTGATTGCTTTGCAGGCATTCATTCAGATGGGTAAGCCGGTATTGACAACACATGACTTTGTGCATTTCCGTATCGGTGTATCACAAAACAGGGTATTGCGTAATTCATTTGGTGCAGATTTATATGGTGTTACACAAAACTTGACAGTAACAACTGATTCCCTGACAGGAAATCAAAAAGTTTCCATGTTAAATGCATGGAATCCTGTAACGGTTAAGAATAATACAGACTTTAAAGCACAACGTATTTCGGGAGCAGATTTACTTGGCTATTTGCATTCCAGTTATGCATATACCAGATCCGCAAATGCTGATGTATTTGAGGTTATTGAAAATACAGGTAAAGAGGTTTCTTATCAGCCAAATAGTTTAAGGAATACAACGACACCTGAAACACAGGGATTGTCTTCTATGATTATTGAGTGGAACCGTGATAATAATAAGTCAAAGAAGTCATGGATGAATGCTAATAACTGTTCAGCAGGTAAGACCCAGTGGAATTCAGGTGGACAGAATGACTTAGGTGATGATAAGTTATATATGGTTGAGCAGGTTAACGAAGGTCAGATAACCAATTATCCTTATCGACTAAAGAAATCGTTTAGAACGACTGCCACCCATAGCCAGTATTATTGTTTGGATTTAACCTCGGATTTGGATCATGATGAAGAATCTGATGTCGTTGTCTGGTATGCATTGGGTGATTCAAGTAAAACAGATCCGAATGCATGGGGAAATAATCCTTACAGCGAAACATCAGGTGGTTCCATTAACCCTGCAAACGGATATTATATTTATAATGATGGTAATATTACCTATACCGGTGCCGGTCATAAGAATTTAACAGATGCCAAATTGGATGAGGTTGAGTTGTTTATTAATACTCTGATTGCAGCTTATGAAACCGGTATCTCGAATCCTTCGGTTGAATTCTATAATTCACCGGATATTAATGATAAACCGATAACATCAGTTGTTGTGCCTTATGATGGTAATGTGACCGATCCGGATAAAGGATCAGAAAATAAATTTGATTCATCTATTTTGAAAGCTAAGGGTTCATCAGAATATATGTACAAATTCGTTGATCCGAATACGGAAAGCAGTAAGGGAGTAACCGCTGCTGACGGTACGATGGTTTATTACCGCGTCGGGGATTATAACTTTGTCCGTGGTACAAAGAATATCACAACCAGATATTATTTACAGGTGCCGAGTGTTATTAAAGATGAAGAAAACAACAAGTTATATTATGAAATGCCGGATAAGACCAAACTGGATGTTGTTTCTTTAGATGTTAATGGAACGCCGGTCTCCGCTGTTGATATTTCAAATAGAATTAATACCTATGCAACAAGTGGTATGCTTTTATCTGATACAGCGATGACGAAAAACAAAGATGGTTCAATCAGTGGAGTTGAATCAGGCAGGGCATATGGTTTCTACTTACCGATGAATTTGTTAAATGAGAATGCAGGCTTTACGATTTTAGTTGAAGCACAGACGACCATTACAACGATTTCCACTTCCGGATACGGTAAGAATACCACGACAGAAAAAGCTTACCAATCCTTATCGGTTGTGAAAGCAGATTTATTGGATCTGGATTAATTGTCTTGAATGTCCTGTTTTTGGGAGTTCAGATTATTACATAAAACAAACGCTGTAGACTTTTGGTTTGCAGCGTTTGTTTTTGTATTAATATGATACCAAGGATAATATTTTTCATGCCAGCATGAAAAGTATGAATTTGGAACTCGCAAAAGATGAGAAAATAATTGTCTGATTGATTGATGAAATTAATGCCATATAATTGTCACGGCATTATTATGCATTTATTTGCTATTGCTCTATTGGAATCCATAAAGAACGAATTAGAAAATAACTTCGGCATAGACAATGATATGTATCCAGAATCCTAAGTGCATTTCATGATAATGCTGAAGTTCTTTTTTATGAAAAAAATCTAAAATCAAAAAAAATTCTTTACACATTTGATTTTTTCGTGTATAGTTTGTACCATTGTAAGAGTTTCAAAAAAGGGGATATTAAAAATGGCAAAATATCTGGTCATCGTGGAATCACCTGCAAAAGTTAAAACGATTAAAAAGTTTTTGGGTCCGAACTATGAAGTTATGGCAAGTAATGGTCATGTCAGGGATTTGCCAAAATCAACATTGGGAATAGATTTTGAAAATGATTATGAACCGAAGTACATTACAATTCGGGGAAAGGGTGATATTCTCTCTGCACTTCGTAAGGAAGTAAAGAAAGCTGAAAAAATATATCTGGCAACAGACCCGGACCGTGAAGGTGAAGCTATTTCGTGGCATTTGTTTGAAGCATTGAAGCTTCAGGATAAAAAAGTATACCGGATTACATTTAATGAGATTACAAAGACGGCAGTAAAAGAATCCTTAAAACATCCGCGTGAGATTGATATGAATCTGGTGAATGCCCAGCAGACCAGACGAATTTTAGATCGTATGGTGGGTTATAAAATTTCACCTTTATTATGGGAAAAGGTAAAACGTGGATTGAGTGCAGGACGTGTTCAGTCTGTTGCTTTGCGTCTGATTGGAGACCGGGAGGATGAAATTAATGCATTTATTCCGGAAGAATACTGGACACTGGATGCCGATTTTGTGATTGCAGGCGAGCAGAAGCCTCTGGTTGCTAAATTCTATGGCAAAAAAGATGAAAAGATTTCTATCGGCTCAAAAGAGCAGTTGGATCATATTTTAAAAGACTTAAAGGATGCTAAATATCAGATTTCCGATATTAAGATTGGTGAGAGAGTACGCAAACAGCCCTTGCCGTTTACTACTTCTACTTTACAACAGGAAGCATCAAAGACATTAAATTATTCTACACAAAAGACGATGCGTCTGGCACAGCAGTTATATGAAGGTGTTGAAATCAAAGGGCAGGGTACGGTTGGTTTAATCAGTTACCTGCGTACGGATTCAACCCGAATTTCCGAAGAAGCATCAAAAGCTGCAGCGGAATTTATAGAGGAAAGCTATGGTAAGAATTATCTCGCCGGTGAAACAAATAAAAAGACTTCCAAAGGAAAGATTCAGGATGCACACGAAGCAATCCGTCCCACAGACATCAATCGAATTCCTTCTTCATTAAAGGATTCATTGCCCAGAGATTTATTCCGTTTGTATCAGCTGATTTGGAAACGCTTTACCGCAAGCCAGATGGCTCCGGCTGTGTATGAAACCACTTCTGTCAAAATTGATGCTGCTGATTATCGTTTTACGGTTGCAGCCAGCAAGGTCAAATTTGACGGTTTTATGAGTGTCTATACCGAAGCAGACGGTGAGAAGGCAGAACCCAACAAGCTTTTGACTTCCTTAAGCAAAGATACAAAGCTTTCTTTGGAGGAATTCCATTATGATCAGCATTTTACACAGCCACCGGCTCATTATACGGAAGCAAGTCTGGTTCATACTATGGAAGAGTTGGGAATTGGACGTCCTTCAACTTATGCACCTACGATTACAACCATTTTAGCGCGTCGTTATGTTGGAAAAGAAGGAAAGAACTTGTTTATGACAGAAATCGGTGATGTTGTAAACAATATGATGAAAGAAGCTTTTCCTACCATTGTCGATGTCAATTTTACGGTTAATATGGAATCTTTATTGGATGGTATTGAAGAAGACAGCACCAATTGGAAAGTTATTTTAAAGAATTTCTATCCCGATTTGGAAAATGCTGTAGAGCAGGCTGAAAAAACTCTTGAGCATGTCAAGATTGCTGATGAAGAAACGGATGTCAAATGTGAACTTTGCGGTCGCAATATGGTTATCAAGTATGGCCCTCACGGTAAGTTCCTCGGTTGTCCTGGATTTCCGGAATGCCACAACACAAAACCTTATCTGGAAAAGATCGGAGTATCTTGTCCGAAATGCGGAAAGGATATCGTTGTGAAACGTACCCAAAAAGGCCGTAGATTTTACGGCTGTGAAGGATATCCGGAATGTGATTTTATGGTTTGGCAGAAACCTGTGGACAAAAAGTGTCCCGATTGCGGAAATGTCTTAATCCAAAAGGGGAATAAACTCTGCTGTGCCGATGAAAAATGTGGCTATGTGGAGCAACTGAAGAAGTAATTGAAGAATTTGAATGACACCGGAGCAAAGGGAATAATATCTTTTGCTTATGGTGTCATTTATAGATTAGAAGAAATATAGCATAGTTATCTATTTTTTAGTTTGTTATATAAGATAATTTCATTTTTAGTTTCAGTATTAACTTTCTTTTTGAATAGTAAAGTCCATGATGCCTGGTTTTTTGTATAATCTCTTTTATTTTCTGGAAAAAAAGATCTGCAAAAAAATGTATCATCTACATTTTTCGATAGAAATAAAAACAAATTTCTGTTTTCTATAATACAATCAGTAATATTTCTCAATAAGTAAATCCTCCTTATAATAAAGAAAGGCTCTGCTGTAGCAGAGCCCTCTGACATTTTCTTTCGAGAAATATTCTCTAGCCAGAGTGTGGTAAACGTCAAACCCTTATAAAGCTAATAAGGCACTGCTTTCTGGCACAACACCTTATTTTAACGCTTGGCAGACACTCGTGTTGCCTGTCTTTGATATTATACTAGATTCAATAGAAAAATATGTCAAGTACGTGCTGAAATACATAGTTAAGTCAAAAAGTATGCCCTGAGCCGGTTTATGGCAGGCAAACCAAGCAAAAAGGCATACTGGAAAATAAAATCAAATCAAGAAGTATGCCCCGGAGCCGATTTTTTGCAGACGAAAACAAGAGAAATCAAGCAAAAGGGCATACCAAAATATAAAATCAAGTTAAAAGGTATACTACGGAGACAATAAAAGGCAGGCAAACAAGTTGAAACAGACTCCAAGGACAAAGCAAAATCATGAAAAATCAAGTTAGACCGAGCAAAAAAGAAAAATATGCACAATTTTCAGACAATTCGACATTTGTGTTTGCATATGTGAGAAAATAATGCTAGAATGATTTTAGCCTAAGCAATTGAAAAAACTTTTGGTATATGTATAATACAAATTTTGCAACATAGTTCTACAAAGGATGAAGAAATAAATGAGTAGTGTACAGCTTCTGGATAAGACGAGAAAGATAGGTAAATTATTACATAACAACAATTCGAGCAAGGTAGTATTCAATGATATCTGCGATGTCATGAAAGAAATTCTACAATCTAATGTTTTGGTCATTAGTAAAAAAGGAAAAATTCTTGGTGTCGGGGAACGTCCTGAGATTGAAAGAATCACCGAACTTTTAGAGGGAAATGTTGGTAGTTTTATTGATACCATGCTTAATGATCGTTTTCTTTCTGTTTTAAGCACAAAAGAAAATGTTAATCTTTCCACACTGGGATTTGAAAATACGGACAGTAAAAAATATCAGGCTGTCATTGCACCGATTGAAATTGCCGGTGAACGACTGGGAACTTTGTTTTTATATCAATGTGATGAACAATATGATATTGATGATATTATTTTGACGGAATATGGTGTTACCGTAGTCGGATTGGAGATGCTTCGTTCTGTCAATGAAGAAAATGCGGAGGACACACGGAAGCATCAGGTGGTAAAAGCCGCTCTTGGCACATTATCGTCTTCGGAGGCGGAAGCAATTGTTCACATTTTTGATGAATTAAACGGAACAGAAGGAATTCTGGTTGCCAGTAAGATTGCAGACAGGGTTGGAATTACACGAAGTGTTATTGTGAATGCACTGCGTAAATTTGAAAGTGCCGGAGTGATTGAATCGCGTAGCTCAGGAATGAAAGGTACCTATATCAAAGTCTCCAATGATGCTGTGTATGAGGAAATAGAAGAATATCGACGGAAATTTATGTAAAATGCTAAGGATAGCAATTATTTATGCCGATAATAATTATGAAGTTTATTAATTAATTGACTGTTATCAGATGATAGTCAAAGAGATTTTGCGATAACAGTATGGTTTCCTACAATAAAACATAATAGAGAGCAAAAGGATTTGCACAAGATAAAAGGATTTACACAAGTAAATTCTTTTTTTGTTATGGCGACGAGGAAAATGCAATGTGCTTGCACAATTGCATTTGACGACCGCTAATCAGCGATAAAACAAGCGAAGCGGTTTTATCGGTGTTATGGCGACGAGGAAAATGCAATGTGCTTGCACAATTGCATTTGACGACCGCTAATCAGCGATAAAACGAGCGAAGCGGTTTTATCGGAAATATAGTATGTTTACATAATTAGGCGCATCTTGTGTTTGAAATGCGAAAAAGGCACAAGATAAAGTATTTTTTCACAAAAAAATCTTGTGTTTTTCTCTAAATAATCTATAATGGAATAAGGTAGGGCTATTATGTGGTCGTGTACAGATTAAGGAGTGGTAAGATGATTTCTTCAAATGCATTCGATTATATCAATGTTCTTGGTAAGGCTGCGGATGCCTCTTGGATTCGCAATGATTTAATTGCCAATAATATTGCCAATTATGATACACCCGGTTATAAAAGACAGGATGTGGATTTTGAGGATGCCCTGAAACAGGCAATTCAGAGTGCCGGCGGCACAAATATGGATACAAAGGTTGCTAATCTGCGTAAAGGATCTTTAGATGTATCTCCCTATACCGATTATGGTGATTATTCATACCGTTTGGATGAAAATAATGTGGATGTTGAAACGGAACAGGTTCAACTGGCGGAAAACCAGATCCGCTATCAGGCATTAATGGACAGTATCAACAATGAGTTTTCTAATTTGAAAAGCGCTATGAAGTGATAAATTTATTTTTTATCATAGGGAAAATATCTTTTGACCCCAACATTAAAATAATTGACTAAGTTGGAAACATTTGCATAGTGAAAACATTTGCATTATGAAAGCATTTGCACAATGGAAAATTTACACCATGTACAACTTGAGCTTGTTGTATTACATGTTTTAACAGGAGAAGCGAAATGAGTATATTTAATTCTTTTGATATAAATGCATCCGGATTGACGGCACAACGATACCGTATGGATGTGATTTCTGAAAATATTGCCAATGTAAATACCACACGTACGGCTGACGGAACACCTTACAGACGTAAAGTGGTTGTGTTTGAGGAGCGTACAGGCGGCGCTTCTTTTGCCGATGCTCTTAATAAGGCGAAGGGTACCTATAAAGGGCAGGGGGTAAAGGTTACCGGTACGTTTGAAGATACGGAGACGGATTTGATTAAGGCTTATGAACCGGATCATCCGGATGCCGATGAAGATGGATATGTATATTATCCCAATGTCAATATTATTACCGAAATGACGGACTTGATTGATGCAAGCCGCTCTTATGAAGCCAATGCGACAGCATTTACGACCAGTAAAGCTATGGCAGTAAAAGGTTTGGAGATGGCAAATTGATTTTTGTAAATATATATCAATAGCAAAATTGTAAACAGTATACAAAAGCGTAGAACAGTATATAAAACCGTGAAACAGTATATAAAACCGTGAAACAGTATACAAAACCATAAAACAGTATACAAAGTCGATTGCCATATTGGAGGAACAACATGGACATACAATCATTATACGGAGTGAATCCGTCTTTACTGAATCAGATGACCGGTGCATCTAAATCATCAACAAATGCAACAAATGAAAGTGAAGATGTCTTTTCGACTTTTTTAAATAGTGCAATTCATAATATCAGCCAGACGAACAGCTATTTATCGGATGCTGAAAATGAAGAAATTAAATTTGCGATGGGCGAATCGGAAAATACACATGATCTGACGATTGCATTGCAAAAGGCGTCAGCATCTCTTCAATATACGATTGCAGTAAGGGACAAGATTATTGAGGCATACAATACGATTATGCAGATGCAGATTTAATTTGATTATTTTTGAAAACGACAGAGAATAATACTGGCAAATCATGACACTAAAAAAGTAAGATGATTTGGTTGGTCATAATATTTTAATTAACATGTGATAAAAGGAGCATTTTGCTGTGTTAGACAGAATAAGGGAACTTCCGAAAAGAATATTGGAGTGGTGGGACCGGTTTACAACGCGTCAAAAAACCATCATCATCAGTATTGCGGCGGGTGTCATTTTGGCACTGGCCCTTTTAGTGACCTTACTGACCAGAAAAACGTATGTTACACTGGCTACCTGTGAGACGACTGCAGAAGCCGCTGAGATTGTTGAATTGTTAGAGAGTAATGGTCTTGAATATCAGACAAGTACGGACGGAACCATTGTTTCTGTTTTGGAAAGTCAGGAATCGCAGGCCAATTTATTATTGGGAGCCAATAAGATTACAGCTGCCGGTTATACCATTGATGATGTGACTGCGGGTGGTTTTTCTACCACGGAATCGGACAAGCAGAAGAGATGGGTTTATCTGTTACAGCAAAAGATGGAAACAGATTTAGAGGCCAATTCGGTTGTTAAAAATGCGATTGTTACTTTGGATCTTCCGGAAAATGACGGTACTCTGATTTCTCAAAAGACGGATGCTTTTGCGGCAATCACTCTGGAATTGGAAGGGGAAATGACCGAAGATGTTGCGGCTGCGCTTGCACGTTTTGCTGCATCTGCACTGGGCAATGAGACAACGGATAATATTACGATTATTGATACGGATGGAAATCTGCTCTTTTCGGGAGATGACGTATCCTCTGTTGGAGGAGCAACGGCAACGACGCAGCTTTCCATGAAGAAAAAGGCAGAAGACCTTGTAAAGAGCGAAGTAAAATCGGTTTTACTGGGTACGGATTTGTATGACAGTATTGAAGTGGCCAGCAATCTGGATCTGGATTTTTCATCAACGCAGATTGTAGATCATCAATATACACCGGCAGAAGATCAGACACAGGGCGTGTTAAGTCATTCCGAGACCTATGAATCCGAATCGACCGGCGGCACCGGCGGCGTTCCCGGCGTAACGAGTAATGACAGTGATAACGAGCCGAGCTACGTCATTGAAAATTATGATAATTCTTCAGAGACGGTTAATCAGCAGTCTTATGATTATCTGCCAAACGAAAAGATTACCACAAAGGATGTACCGGCAGGGCTTATCCAGTATTCGACATCTTCCATTTCGGTAGCAGCAAAATCTTTACATATCTACAAGGAAGAGGATGTTAAGGCACAGGGACTTTTAACAGATATGACATGGGATGAATTTAAGGCTGCCAACGAAGCATCCGTAAAGCAGGAGGTAGATGCGGATATTGTCGCATTGGTACAGACGGCAACCGGAATTCCTGCGGAAAATATATCAATTGTTGCATATGATGTTCCGATTTTTATCGATAAAGAAGGCCTGAATGTAGAAGCTACAGATGTTGTTCAGGTTATCATCATTGTATTAATTCTTGGATTACTGGCATTTGTTATTCTTCGCAGTATGCGGGAAGCAAAGACAGAAGAAGCCGAGGAAGAGCTTTCTGTGGAGAGTTTGTTGCAATCCACTCCTACGGATACGCTCGAGGATATTGAACTGGAAGAAAAATCTGAGACTCGCAGACTGATTGAAAGATTTGTGGATGAAAATCCGGAGGCCGTTGCAAATCTTTTGCGAAACTGGCTATCGGAAGATTGGGGGTAACAGTCTATGGCAAAAATGGGAGAACATTCGATTTCCGGTATTCAGAAGGCTGCAATTTTACTGATTGCCCTCGGACCCGAAAAATCGTCTTTGATTTTTAAGCATTTAAAAGAAGATGAAATAGAAGAATTGACATTAGAGATTGCGAATACGCGCAGTATTACACCGCAGTTGAAGGATGATGTTATCAACGAGTTTTATGAAGTATGTCTGGCTCAGCAGTATATTGCCGAAGGCGGTATCAGTTATGCCAAAGAACTGCTCGAAAAAGCGCTTGGTGCAGAAAAGGCAATGGATGTTATCGGCAAGCTTACCGCATCATTGCAGGTAAAACCGTTCGAGTTTGTCAGAAAGGCCGATGCTTCCCAGATTTTAAACTTTATTCAGGACGAGCATCCGCAGACAATTGCATTGATTTTATCCTATCTGTCACCAAGTCAGTCTTCTTTGATTTTGTCTGCATTGCCTCCGGATCGTCAGGCCGATGTAGCAAGGCGTGTGGCAACCATGGACCGCACAAGTCCGGATGTTATCAAAGAAGTGGAGCGTGTGTTAGAGACACAGTTGTCATCTTTAGTCAATCAGGATTACACGGTCATTGGTGGTGTCGATGCGGTTGTCGAGATTTTAAATACAGTAGACCGTGGAACAGAGAAACATATCATGGAGACTTTGGAAATCGAAGACCCCGAACTGGCAGACGAAATCCGCAAAAAGATGTTTGTATTCGAGGATATTCTGCTTTTGGACGACAGAGCGATTCAGCGAGTGCTGCGTGATGTTGAAAATTCCGATTTGGCAATCGCATTAAAAGGTTCAACCGAACAGGTTCAGAATGCGATTTTCAACAACCTTTCCAAACGTCTGGCTGCCATGATACAGGAAGATATGGAATTCATGGGACCTGTACGTATGAAGGACGTTGAAGAAGCACAGCAGAAGATTGTTAATATCATACGTAAGTTAGAAGATTCCGCAGAAATTATTATTTCCAGAGGCGGAGGTGACGAGATTGTTGTCTAAAAAGTCCAATCTATTAAAATATCAGTACGTCACGCTGAACGAAGAAGATGCCCGTATTATTGATTACAATGAACGAATTGCGAAAAAAATAGCGGAATTGTCACAAAATCTTCAGGAAACGATGGAGAGTGAAAGTGCTGATGAATTTGTAGATGGTTTTTCAGGTGGACTGGATGCAGAACAGGTATCTGCATTGCTGGGCGATGATGCGGGAAATGTGATTAAGGCCGAGCCTGTTTATGATGGCCCGTCGCCGGAAGAACTGCTTGCCCAGGCACAGGAACAGATTGATGCCATGCTTGCCAATGCGCAGGCCGAAGCACAGATGGTGAAAAATCAGGCTTACGAGGAAGGACAAAAGCAGGGATATCAGGACGGTCTTTTAAAGGCAACGCAGGAACTGGAAGCAAAAGAGAATATGCTTTGTCGGGAATATGAAGAAAAAGAAAATCGGCTTACCGGTATCTATCAGCAAAAACTGGAAGAAATAGAACCGGTTTTGATTGATACGTTGACGGATATCTATGAGCATATTTTTCATGTAAAATTGTCGGATGATCGGGATTTGATTGTTCATTTGATTGGAAATACTCTCAGAAAAACAGATACTAGCAGTGAATATCTGATTCATGTTTCACCAGAGGATCTGGCTTTTGTCAGCATGCACAAGGATGCACTGATGGAAGCAGGCGGAATTGTCAATTCCTCTGTAGAGTTTATTGAGGATGTTACCTTAAAGAAAAACCAGTGTCTGATAGAGACGGATGGCGGGATTTTTGACTGTAGTCTGGGCGTCGAACTAAAAGAACTAAAAAAGCAATTACTGTTGTTGTCCTACGACGGTGTGCAAAGGGGTTAGAACAGTGGCAAATGCTGCAATTGATGCAAAAAAATATTCCAAAGCATTGGGCATGACTTATTTTAAAAAAATGGGAAAAGTGGTCAATGTTGTGGGACTCACAATAGAATCGGCCGGTCCTGATGCCAAAATGGGAGATTTATGTAGAATCTACAAAGAAGGCAGAACCGGCGAATTTATTTTAGCAGAGGTAGTTGGTTTTAAAAATCGTCATACCCTGCTGATGCCTTATGAAGCAACCGACCGTATCGGTGGCGGTTGCGTGGTGGAAGCGGAAGGTGAACCATTAAAGGTTTTGGTCGGAGATGAACTGCTTGGCCGGACGTTGGATGGTCTTGGCCGTCCGATTGAAGGGGAAGAACTGCATTGTCTGCAGAGCTATCCGATGGAAGCACCGGCTCCTGACCCGTTAAAAAGACAGATTATCGATACGATTTTGCCGCTTGGGGTAAAGGCGGTTGATGGCCTGATTACCATTGGAAAAGGACAGCGTATCGGCATTTTTGCCGGTTCCGGTGTAGGAAAGTCTACTTTGATGGGAATGTTTGCCCGCAATACAATGGCAGATATCAATGTTATAGCCCTGATTGGAGAGCGTGGCAGGGAGGTGCGCGAATTTATTGAGCGAGACCTCGGCGAAGAAGGTATGGCGCGCAGTGTGGTGGTGGTTGCCACTTCGGACAAACCGGCACTGGAGAGAAAAAAAGCCGCACAGACAGCGACGGCGATTGCAGAATATTTCCGTGACAAAGGAAAAGATGTTTTATTAATGATGGATTCGTTAACCCGTTTTTCCATGGCACAGCGTGAAATCGGTCTGGCCAGCGGAGAGCCCCCGGTTACCCGTGGCTATCCGCCAAGCGTTTATTCGGAGATGCCGAAGTTATTGGAACGTGCCGGACGCAATGAAAAAGGATCCATTACAGGATTATACACGGTTTTGGTAGACGGTGATGATTTCAATGAACCGATTACCGATACAGCACGTAGTATTCTGGATGGACATATCATGTTGGATCGTCGTCTTGCGCATAAAAATCACTACCCGGCAATTGATGTTCTCCAGAGTATTTCCCGTTGTATGAGTCAGATTGCGGACCGTGAGCATAAGCAGGCGGCCGGAAAGCTAAAAAATGTACTGGCTACTTATAAAGATGCGGAAGATTTGATCAATATCGGAGCATATAAAAAGGGCAGCAATAAAAATATTGATTATGCAATGGAAAAAATTGATGCCGTCAATGAGTTTCTGATGCAGGAAACTGATGAAAAAATATCGTTTGAAGATGAAATTCAAAGGCTGCTAAATTTGTTTTAATGTCAAAAGGTTTCTTCAGAGGAATAATTATGGCGAAGTTTAGTTATCGGATGCAGAATATTCTCGAAATAAAAGAAAAAATGGAAACGCAGGCAAAAAATGAATTTGCAGCTGCGGTTATGCACTTGTCGGAAGAAGAGGAAAAGCTTTCGACAAAAGTACATTATCGTCAAAAGTTGGAAGAAGACGGGCGCGAATTGCTTTTGGCAGACAGATTGGATATTTTAAAAATCGATGAAAATAAAAAAATGGTTTCTTTTGCCGGCGAACAGGTACGTGCGCAGACGATACAGGTTCGTATGGCAGAAAAGCGCTTAGAAGAGCAGCGTGTGCGCATGCAGAAGGCTATGCAGGAACGCAAAACGCATGAAATCTTAAAAGAAAAAGCATTCGAAGAATTCAAGATGGAATTAAAAGCTTCCGAAGGCAAAGAAATAGATGAAATGACCAGTTATACATATGGACAGAAAACGAAAACGAATGGGTGATTTCTATGGCTGATAACAATATGGATACAAAAGCGGAAAAAAAGAGATTAAAAGAAGAAAAGAAAAAGTTAAAACAGGATCAGAAAGCACAGAAAAAAGAAGCAAAGCAACGTGCAAAGGAGCTTGCCAAACAGGAGGCTGATCTGTCAGAAGATGAGGAAAGCGGCGGTCTTTCAGTTTTTATTATTACTGCGATTATCATTTTGGTGTGGCTTGGTATTATTGCCTTGCTGATTAAACTTGACGTGGGAGGATTTGGTTCAGAAGTTCTGGCTCCTATTTTATCGGATGTGCCGGTTTTGAACAAAATTTTACCGGAAAGTGAAGAAACAGAATCTTTATCTACTGAAAGTTATGGCGGTTATACAAATCTGAAAGATGCTGTGAATGACGTTGAAAAGCTTAAGCTTCAGTTAGAGAGTGCTCAAACCACGATAAATGCTGATGCGGAAAAAATTACGCAGCTTGAAAATGAAGTGAAACGATTAAAAACATTTGAAGAAAAGCAATTAGAGTTTCAGCGTATAAAAAATGAATTTTATGAAGAAGTTGTATATGCAGAAAATGGTCCGGGAGCGGAAGAATATGTGAAATATTATGAAACCATGGATCCGGAAACCGCAGAAAATCTTTATAAAGAGGTTGTGAAAGAAGAAGCGGTTTCTGAGGAAATCAAGCGCTATGCCCAGGCTTATTCTGAAATGAAACCGAAGCAGGCAGCCACTATTTTTGAAGGCATGACAGATAATCTGGATTTGGTTGCGAAAATTCTGGGGGTTATGGAACCGGATGACAGAGGTGCAATTCTTGGTGTCATGGATTCCGCAGTCGCTGCTAAAATTACGAAAATAATGGACCCTGACTCTTAAGATATCGGTGAAACAGACCGATATATTTTGAGAGAAAGGAGGTTTTGATATGACCAGTAGTTCTATACAGGATATTTCCGGATTGATGTATCAAAAACAGGTCAAAGGGCAGAAAAATGGCGCTTTTGATGATGATTTATCGGGAATGTTTCAAAATGCCATGAATTTGGCAAAAGATAACAGTGCGCTGGGGAATTCCGATTATGGCAGTACGAAAGATTTGTCAGTTGAGAAACAACAGGGAACACAAAGTTTACATAACGTGATTTCTGGGACTCGACAATCATACGATTTCATTAATCGGAAAGATAATGTTGCCTCAACGAAAAAAATGCAGAAAGATTCGTATGGAAATGTTGATCGAAATAAAGAATTGCAAAAGTCAGATACAAACCGTGTTACGAAAAATGATGTTAATGAAACATCAGATGAGAAAAAGACAGATGCAAACATGGCGGACGAAAAAATAGCAGATGAAAAAGCGATTGAGACGGAAGAAAAAATAATAGAGAAAATCGCAGAAGAACTGAATGTTTCTGAAGAAGACGTGAAAGCTGCAATGGAGGCACTTGGACTTGGTTTTGCTGATTTGACTAATCAGTCCAATATGGCATTGTTGGTAACAAAACTTACGGCGGATGGTGACAGCCTTGCCATGCTGACGGATGAAAATTTATTTGCAACAATTCAGGATTTGACAGAGACGATTTCCAATATGCTTCAGGAAGAATCATTAATCGGCTTACAGGGAAATGATGGATTCAAAGAAGATGTAATCCAGTCTGCATCGGAAGATGACATGTCTTCTGTGGCAATGAAGGATATGCCGGAACATGCAGATAGTAAAGAGGCGATTTTTGAAAGTGATGTTGATTATGGAATTCACCAGGAAGATGTGACTGCTGATGCGAAAGAAGTCTCTGACGAGACTGTGCAAAATCAGAGTGGCACGGATAATACCGCATCTGATTTTTCAGATACAAATCAAGAATTAACAGGAAATGGTAACAATCAGACAATGGCAGATTCGTCTGATGCGTCAGCTTTGGTAAATCCTTTTGATTTGACTAATGCCGGTGGTATGGATGCGGCGAATAAAACGGACGCTATATTTTCTTCTAATGTGAATGTCAAAGAAATCATCGATCAGATAGCCGAACATGTTAAAATTAATAATTCTACAGACTTTTCAGAGGTTGAAATTTCTTTGCATCCTGCAACATTGGGCAATGTACATTTACAGGTATCGCAAAAGGCAGGTATTATCACCGCGGTAATTACAACCGAAAACGAAATGGTCAGAGATGCTTTACTGGTTCAGGCAATGGTGTTGAAGGAAGAATTAAATGAACAGGGTTTAAAAGTTGAATCTGTTGAAGTGACGATTGCCAGTCATGAGTTTGAACAAAACATGCAGCAAGATGAAGGTCAGGAAGCCAGACAACTTTACGAAGAACAGCTCAATAAACAGACCCGTCGATGCATAATGATTTCCGGTTTGGAAGAGGCGCAGGAAATGCTTCAGGACGCAACACTTTCCGATGCGGAACGTCTTCAGATTGATATGATGGCGAAAAACGGCAGCAGCATGGATGTTATGGCATAGGATATTCAAAAAACTGAAAACAGAAGTGAAGCAGTAATTTGAATTGTCAACGAAACATTAATCAATCAGCGATTAGATTTATGATGAAACAGTAAAAATCAGTGATTTGAATTGTCAACGAAACAGAAAAATTCAGTGATTGAAAATTGTATACATAACATTATAATTCAGAGATATGTAATTGTGACGAAACAGTAATACAATAACAATATCAACAGGAAAGGAGAATACATATGGTATCAGCCAGTGTGGTAGATGGAATTTTGCAGCAGACAGCAACTGCAAGTTCAGATAAAACACAAAAAACATCAGGCGGTTCATCTCTTGGAAAAGATGATTTTTTACAACTTCTGGTGGCACAGATGAAATATCAGGATCCGTTGGAACCGACTTCCAATACGGAATATATTTCACAATATGCAACTTTCTCCGAATTGGAGCAGATGCAGAATATGAGTTCAACGATGGAATTATCAAGAGCATCGGATCTGGTAGGAAAAACAGTAGTTGTAGAAACGACGGATGCTACCGGAAAGACATCCAGTGATATGGGTGTAGTAGATTATATCAGTTATGAAAATAACAAAGCTTTAGTATGGATAAATGGACAATCGTGGTCTCTTGATGATGTAAAAGAGGTCGCAGATCCGGCTTATATTGAAGCATATTCCATGGCAGTTACTTTAAATAATGCATTAAATAAGCTGCCCAATATCAATGCATTAACAGTTCAGGATAAAGATGCGGTCGATTCAATTTCTAAAGTGTTTGATGGAATGGATGAATACCAGCAGAGCTTTGTTGCACAGGAGAGTGTAGAAAAAATCAAAAATTATGTTCAAAAAATGCAGGAGCTTATTAAGTTACAGGAGCTTGCTGACGATAATAATAGTGAGACAGCTGACAACGATACAGTGACAGAGGAACCTACTGTATAAGTTGTTGAAAAATAGGTTTTTCGTGCGAATCGCAGGGAGGAAAAAGAATGAACGGAATCAATCAAACCTTTCTTTCGAGCGCTCAGATCATGGACCGGTACATCACTACCGGAAAAGTAAACCAAAGTCAGGAAACATCAAAAACCAATTCGTTTCAGGATGCTTTGTTAGAGGCTATGGACAGCAGCAGGGAAACAACTCTAAAGTTTTCCAAACATGCAAGCAGCCGGCTGGCAGACCGCAATATCGAATTGACAAAAGAACAGATGGATCGATTGACAGAAGGAACCAACAAAGCGGGTTCGAAAGGAATTAAAGATTCGCTGGTTATGGTTGATCATCTTGCTTTTATCGTAAATGTACCAAAGAATACGGTAATCACAGCAATGGATCAGTCACAGGCGGATGAAAACATTTTTACAAATATTGATGGAGCCGTAATCGCTTAGCCGGACCTTATGGAGGCTAACTTGTTTTCGAATGACAGAGAAAACAGACGGTGCAAAACAGGAGGTCGTTTAATTATGATGAGATCACTCTACTCTGGTGTATCAGGATTGAAAACACACCAGGTCAAAATGGACGTAATTGGTAACAACATTGCGAATGTTAATACAACGGCATATAAATCGCAGTCCATAACTTTTTCGGAATTAATGTATCAGACAACACAGGCTGCCAGTGGTCCGAATGCTACGAGCGGAACCGCAGGTACGAATGCAAAGCAGATTGGTCTTGGTGTAAAATCAGGTGCTATCAGCACAGCAATCGAAACAGCGGGCGCTTCTCAGACAACCGGCAATCCGTTTGATATCCGTATTACCGGAGATTCATTTTTTATCGTTAGTGACGGTAGCAAAAATTTCTTTACCAGAGACGGTTCGTTCTATGTAGACAGTGTCGGCAATCTGGCAATGTCATCAAACGGATATAATGTTATGGGATGGCAGGTTGATGAAACTACCGGAACTATCAAAAAAGATACGGTTTCTGCATTACGTATTATGAGTGCTGAAAACATGACATACCCTCCGGAGGCAACAACCAAAGCGTATGTTTCCGGTATTATCGATAAAAACGATGTTCAGGTTGCTTCCGAATCCGGTAAGATTATGAACTTGAGTTTCTTTGATGAGTTAGGATATGCTTATACAGCTAAGCTTTCCATGAAAGAAACGGATACACTTGGTCTGTATTCTGTAGAACTGACAACAATCTTAAATGAAAACGGTGAAGAAGTAAATATTCCCGGGGTTCAGCTTGGCAGTGTGTCAACAGCGCCTCAGGTGCAGTCTCTTACCATGAGTTCTGCTTATACGCTTGCAGGTTCCAATTTATCTTATGTGGATGAAAACGGTGCCACACAAACAATCGATTTGGCAAGTGCTGCATTGACGGACGCAGAGAAGGAAAAAGTTGCAAATGCATTTGGTTATTCTTCATATACAGAATTTGCAAAATTAACTTTGGCAGATGGAACGACGGTTGGTTCTTATGTAGATGCCGGCACTTTGACTAGTACTGGTATTTTGACATCTACTCCCGGAACAGATGAAAATGGCGATCCAATCACAATTATATCATTAAATACATCAGGCCGACAGGTAACCGGCGGATTAATTCAGTACGATACAGCTACCGGTACGATTAAGAGTGTCAACGGATTGACCAATGATTTTGGATTAAATTTATCCTTTGGTGCGTCTACATATCCTGCGGGACCTTATGAAACAATCACCATTGATTTTTCTACTTCCACCAACTTTAACAATAACGGCACCAGTACCATCAGTGCAGATCCCGGTGATACACAGGGAAGAGGCACAGGTCGAAAACTCGGTGCAATGTCCGGTATTTCCATCCAAAATGATGGTATGATTTATGCTTCTTACGACAATGGACAGACCAGACTTTTAGGTCAGATGGCAGTAGCAGAATTCACCAATGCTTCCGGTTTGCAGAAAGAAGGCGACAATCTTTATTCTGCAACATTAAACTCCGGTGAGTTTGACGGTATCGGTGTTGATATCTCTGCAAATGGTGGATATATGGAAACCGGTGTTTTGGAAATGAGTAATGTTGACTTATCCGCAGAGTTTACGGATATGATTACTGCTCAGCGTGGTTTCCAGGCTAATTCCCGTATCATTACCGTATCTGATACTTTATTGGAAGAATTGGTTAACTTAAAGAGATAATCAAAAAACTGACTAAAGAAGCATTTCAAAGATTGTCTGAAAGATTGTTAATTCTTTTGCAAGTTAATAAACAGATATATAGAAACATAGGGATGTTTTTCGTATAATCGAAGAGTGTTCCTATGTTTCGTTGGAGTGGTGTATTTTATGGTCAATTGGCGGTCGCCGGAAAATATCATTTATTTCACGCACAGACTAACGTTGATAAGTTTATCTAAATATTTCGGGAAACTAAATTTGTCTTCGTACGCACACGGTGCAAATTGGACGTCCTGCCCAATTGCACCTTTCGCGACATCCGTGTCGCGAAGTGCTGGTTTTAATTCGAAATATTAAGATAAACTAATCAATAGCGTCAAATGTGCGAGGAAATAAATGATATTTTCCCGGCTCGGAATTGACTTGTGCAAAATGTTATTTGTGGAACTGATTTGTAATATTCGATTGGCACTTATTTATACCTTTTAGCAAGAAAAGTGTCGGTTTAGCCTGACAGATGGATAGAGTCTGTAGGCCCCAAGCAAGAAAAAAAGTCAGTTTGGCATGACTGGTGGATAGATGTAGTAGGTCCAAAACAAAAAATAGCTCAGCTTGGTCTGACTGGTATACAGGGGCTGTAGGCCCCAAGCAAGAAAAAAAGTCAGCTTGGCATGACTGATGGATAGATGTAGTAGGTCCAAAGCAAGAAAAAAGTCAGCTTGGCATGACTGGTGGATAGATGTAGTAGGTCCAAAACAAAAAAATGGCCAGTTTGGCATGAAAGGTAGCTGGAGGTAGTAGGCCCCAAATTAGAAAAATAGTTGATTTGGTATGTCAGATAAATACAACCTGTAGCCCGAGCCCAAGAATAAAGTTTTTGTAAATATTGTTTTTGAAAGTTTATTGTGCAGATGCATTAGTTTATCTTAATGTTTCATTCAAAAAACAGCAATTCGCAGCATGGATGCTGCGAAAGGTGCACCGCGGACATGGATGTCCGAGTGCACCGGTGCGTCCGTTATCATAATTGTTACGATGAAACATTTAGATAAACTTATGCATCGAAACCTAAACTTGAAAAAACAATATTTACAAAAACGGGCCCCGAGAAACGGGCCCCGGGAAAACGGAAAAACGCGAACCGGAAAAGGAGAATTCGTATGATAGAAGTGACAAGATTGAATGGGACGAAAATTTTGATTAATCCGGATTTGATTGAGTTTGTTGAAGAAACGCCTGATACAGTCATCAGCTTTACAACCGGACGCAAAATAATCGTAAAAGAAAGTAGACAAAAGATGAAAAATCTAGTAAAATTGTACAGAAAGGATATTTTTACTTAAGAGGTAAAAAGGACAGGATTTTTTTCAATGGATTTAGCGTCAATTATTGGATTAGTAGTCTGTCTGGGGATGATTATTTTCGGTATCGTAACCGGTGATGAAGGCTTTGGAGCTATCAAGCATTTTTTGCATGCACAATCTTTTATTATTACGGTTGGTGGTACATTTGCCTGTATTCTGGCAATGAATCCGATTCAGGATTTCATTAGTGGATTAAAGAGTTTCACATTGGTTTTAAAGACTCCTACTCTGGATACCCCGCAGATTATCAAAAAGATTATAGATTTATCAAATATTGCACGTAAAGAGGGACTTCTTTCACTGGAAGAAGCTGCGACCGATTTGGATGATGCTTTTTTGAAAAAGGGTATTTTATTAATTGTTGATGGTACAGATCCGGAATTGGTACGTGGTATTTTGGAAACCGAATTAACCTGTATAGAAGACCGACACAAGAAGAGGATTGATTTTTGGATGAATATTGCAGCCATGGGCCCTGCCTGGGGTATGATCGGTACCTTAATCGGCCTTATTTTGATGTTACAAAACCTATCCGATGCCAGTACCATTGGTCCGAATATGGCTACGGCCCTGATTACGACTTTGTATGGTTCCATGTTGGCAAACTGGATTGGAACTCCGGTTGCAACCAAATTAAAGACCAACAGTGAAAATGAGACCATGGTAAAAGAAATTATGATTGAAGGTCTTTTATCCATTCAAGCAGGAGAAAACCCCAGAGTTATCGAAGAAAAATTGAAATCTTTCTTAGCTCCCAAAGATAGAGTCTCAGCAGGCTCAGAGGAGGGCGGTGAGCAGTAAATGGCCAGAAAAAAGAAAGAAGAAGGCGGCGGTGGCGGTTCTCCGGCGTGGATGACAACCTTTAGTGATTTGATGAACCTGCTATTATGTTTCTTTGTGCTTTTGTTTTCCATGTCGACCATGGATGCTCAGAAGTTACAGCAGGTAGCTGCTTCGTTTAACCAGAATTTCAGTATTTTTTCAGGTGGAGCAACAGCAATCGGCGACGGTATTTTGATCAGTAATGGTGTCAGCCAGTTAAACGAACTGGATGATTACATAAATAGTACCGGCAAGACAGCCGAAAGCGATGAAACAGTCAATGATTTAGAAGAATATGAACAACAGATGGCTGAAAAACAATTAGAGGAAAGTGAACAGCTTGCCGAAAAAGTGGAAGAAGCCATTGACGAAAGTCAGTTTGCCAATGAAATTGATGTTGATTTTACATCCCAGTATGTTTCTTTGACATTGAATGGTGCTTTGCTGTTTGATTCGGGCAGCGCTGAGATTAAAAAAGAAGCAAAGCCGGTTCTTGATAAGATTGGACAGATTTTATCCCGATATGCGGAAAGTACGATCGAAATAGAAGGACATACGGATAACGTTCCGATTCATAATTCACGTTTTGCGGATAATAACGAATTATCCAGCTTCCGCGCACTGTCGGTATTCAATTACTTTATGGAGACTACGTTTTTGGATCCTGCCAAAATAAAGCATTCCGGCAGAGGTGAATATGTTCCGGTAGCGGATAATTCGACTGATCAGGGACGAGCACAGAACCGTAGAGTGGAAATTAAGATTTATCATTCACTCAGTACTGGTGAATAGGAGGCACATAAATGAAGAAGAATTTATTGTCTATTGTGATTTTGGCATTGTTGATTGTTAATTTGGTTATGACATCCATTATGATGATCAGTGTGACAGGCACCAATAAAAAGACAGCTGCAATTGTTACGGATATTGCATCCATTTTAAAACTGGAATTGAATCCAACTAGTGAAGCAGAAACTGCTGAAGAAGTGGTATCTTTAGAAGATACGCAGGTATATGATCTGCCTGAGGAGATGACAATTCTTCTTGCAAAAGGAGAAGATGGCACTCAGCATTTTGCGATGGTAAAGGTATCCTTATCACTGAACACCAAAAATGATGGTTATAAGACATATGGTGCAGATATCGGCACAAGACAAAGTCTGATTGAAAGTATTATTACTGAGGTAATCGGCAAGTATACAGCGGATGAAATTCAACCTCGCAGTGCGGATATCCAAAAGGAAATTTTGGAAAGATTACAGTCAAAAGAAATGTTTGACTCCGATTTTATTTATAAAGTGACTTTCAGTAAATTAATTGTACAGTAGTTTAGTGAATTTAATATACAGTAGCTTAGTAATTTTATTGTATGGTAGTTCAGTAAATTTATTGTATGGTAGTTCAGAAAAATTATTGTACGGAAGTGTCATATTATCACGAATAGGAGGTGAACTTGGTGAGTGAAGTTTTATCTCAAAATGAGATAGATAGTTTGCTGGCGGCACTAGACAGTGGTGAACTTGAAGTAGATGATTTGAAAGAAAACCAGGGGCCGCAGGTCAAGAACTATGATTTTAAGCGTCCCGCCAAGTTTTCAAAAGAGCATCTTCGAACGTTGGAAATCATTTTTGAACATTATGGTCGATTGTTATCAACCAATCTTCCGGTTTATTTTAGAAAAAATGTTCAGGTCAGCGTAGCCAGTTCCGAAGCGGTTACCTTTTCGGAATTTACCAATGCATTGAGTAATCCGGTTATTTTGGGTATTATCAATTTTAATCCTTTACCCGGAAATATCATTATGGAAATTCAGCCAAGTTTGGGTTATGCAATTATAGATCGAATGCTAGGCGGTGCGGGTTTACCGTTAGAAAAAAACCGCGATTTTTCAGAAATTGAGTTATCTATTCTGGATAAGGTCTTGGTAATTTGCATGGGGTTATTCCGTGAACCGTGGAAAAATGTTGTGGCTTTGGAACCTTTTTTAGAAAGGATAGAGACCAATCCACAGTTTGCGCAGATTATTTCACCAAATGAAATGATAGCGATTGTTACATTAAACGTCCGAATAGGTTCAGTAGAGGGATTTATGAATGCTTGCCTTCCGTTTTTGACGTTGGAAAGCATTATGGATAAATTGAATACCAAGTACTGGTTCTCAACAATGCAGGAAATCAATGATGATGCATATCATGACCACATTGAATCCTTGATTAAAAGAGTAGATGTACCGATGAAAGCGGTACTTGGTCAGAGCGTTATTTCTGTTATGGACTTTGCTTCTTTACAGGTCGGAGATATTATCAGGCTGGATCGGGGAGTTGAGGATGAAATGGAAATATATGTTGGAAATATAAAGAAATTTACCGCTTTGCCCGGCGTGAATAAAGATAAATACGCCGTAAGGGTGACATCGGTTATCAGAGAGGAGGATTAGACGAATGGACGGAGCATCATTATCTCAGGACGAGATTAATGCGTTATTAGCCGGAATGGCTATGGGAGAGGTTCCTCAGGAGACATCCAACGAGAATTCGGCTCCCGTTGCAGACGTTCCACAGTCTGCTCCGATAATGGAAGACGTTGTATTGACGGATATAGAAAAAGATGCCATTGGCGAGATTGCCAACATCAGTATGGGAACGTCAGCAACGACACTGTATTCGCTTGTAAATAAAAAAGTCAATATTACAACGCCTGTTGTATCCATGGCAAGATGGTCTAATCTCATGGAGGATTACGAAAAACCGTGTGTATTTATTCAGATAAAGTATACTGCCGGATTAGATGGAGCCAACATATTAATTTTGCGAGAGCAGGATGTTAAAGTTATTACTGATCTTATGATGGGCGGTGACGGAACCAATACAGAGGGCGAGCTTTCAGAGCTGCATTTAAGTGCTATTTCTGAAGCAATGAACCAGATGATGGGTTCAAGTGCTACGAGCCTTTCTTCCATGTTGGGACGTATGGTTGATATCAGTCCTCCGGAAGCCAGTCTTTTGAATTTATTAGAGCAAAGAAAGCCGTCTGATATTGCTCCTTTCTTAGAAGGCTCGTTTGTAAAGATTGCATTCCGGATGCAGATTGATGATTTGGTAGATTCCACCATCATGCAATTGTATCCGATTGATTTTGCGAAATCTCTTTATCAGATGTTTATCGGCAATCAGGAACCGGAGGTATCAGCACCGGAGCCTGCACCCACACCGGAACCGGCACCATTTATACCACCGACAGTCGATCCGACACCGTCACCGATGCCGCAGATGGGAATGCCTCAGGCTGGATATGATATGTCAATGCAACAGCCGATGGGATACGGAATGCCGCAGATGGGAATGCCACAGATGGGAATGCCGCAGATGGCCATGACACCGCAGCAAAATCTCAATATTCAACCGGCACAGTTTCAGTCATTCAATCAGGATTTTTCGGCAATGCCAAGTCAGGAAAATATCGGATTGATTATGGATGTACCACTCGAGGTAACCGTCGAACTCGGAAGAACCAAAAAATCCATTGCAGAGATTTTGGACTTCGCACCCGGAACAATTATTGAATTAAATAAGATTGCGGGTGAACCTATAGATGTTTTAGTCAACGGAAAGTTTGTTGCAAAAGGTGAAGTTGTTGTAATTGAAGAAAGTTTTGGTATCAGAGTAACCGAAATAGTAAATAATCAGGGAATTTAGGAGAGAGAAAATGGCAAAGAATATTTTAATTTGTGATGATGCAGCATTTATGAGAATGATGATCAAAGACATTTTAACCAAAAACGGTTACAATGTCGTTGGTGAAGCAGAAAATGGATTAAGAGCTGTAGAAAAGTACAATGAATTAAAACCGGATCTGGTATTGATGGATATTACAATGCCTGAGATGGATGGAATTCAGGCATTAAAAAATATCAAAGCAGCAGATGCCGGTGCAATGGTTATTATGTGCTCCGCAATGGGTCAGCAGGCTATGGTAATCGAATCCATTCAGGCCGGTGCAAAAGACTTTATTGTTAAACCTTTCCAGGCAGATCGTGTTTTGGAAGCGGTAAAGAAGGTTGTCGGTTAATATGCTTCTTGTTTCAACGTCAAAGATTGATTCGGTTGCGCAGTTGCTTACCGTGATATTGCTTTTTGTTGTAGTTTTGGGTGCCACCTGGCTGACAACCAGATATGTCGCAGGTGTGCAAAAGGGCAAGATGAAAGGCAGTAATTTTGAAGTTATTGATACCTTTCGATTGACGCAAAACAAATATGTCCATATTTTGCGCATCGGAAAAAAGTATATGGCGGTTGCTATCTGCAAAGACACTGTTACCGTATTGCGTGAACTCGACGAGAGTGAGATTGTATTTCATGACAGCGATTTGTCTAAGAAAGCAGTTTCTTTTGAAGATATTTTTAATAAAGCAAAAGATTTTACGGATAATAAAACCAAAAAGTCGATTGAAGAAAGCGATGAGGATGATATTACCAAAGATTCATAGTGTTCATTTGGGTAGTTTTCTGAAAAAAGGATTGTTGCTTTTTGTATTTCTTGTTTGTGTTTTTTTAATTCATCCAACAAGTGTGCAGGCATCAACCATAGGAGCATTGGATTCCACATCCGATGCCGGAGAAACTGAAGACCGGACCAATATCAGAGAGCCCGGAACTGCCGAAGAGCCTGACGACTTAAAAGAATTGAATATAGCGAACGACTTAACCGTTACATATAATGATGGGAATGGATCTATTGCGGGTGCACTAAGGATCATGCTGATCTTGACCGGCATCACTTTGGCACCTATTCTCATTATTTGTTTAACCTCATTTACACGTATCCTGATTGTGCTTCATTTTACGAGAGCAGCGTTAAATACACAGACTGCTCCGCCAAATCAGGTTTTAATTGCGTTATCTTTATTTTTAACCTTTTTTATCATGAATCCGGTTATCACACAGATTAATGAAGATGCCATTAAGCCGTTTGAGGCTGGGGAAATCACGCAGGAGGTTGCATTGGAAAGAGGTGTGGCACCACTGCGGGAGTTTATGTATGCACAAACGCAGACAAAGGATGCCAAGACTTTTTGTGATATCGGCGGATATGAATGGACCGGAGACTTGGATGACATTCCAACAAGTGCTCTGATTCCGGCCTTTTTAGTTAGTGAACTACGAACCGCGTTTATCATTGGTTTTGTGATTTATATACCGTTTATTGTAATAGATATGGTTGTGGCTTCGGCCCTCATGAGTATGGGTATGATGATGTTGCCGCCAACCACGATTTCCATGCCGTTTAAGATTTTGTTGTTCGTTTTAGCGGATGGATGGAATTTAGTCATTGTCAATTTAGTAAGGACATTTTATTAGTTTTATGAAGATTGATAGTTTCTAATTATATGATCTGAACAGTAAATCAGACTTGAGAAATAATCAGAACAAATCAAAACAAATAGAAACAGATAAAAAACAGAAACAAATTAAAACAAACAGAAACAAATAAAAACAGACAGAAAGGAAGGGTTATATGTCAACAGATTGGGTCGTAGACATGGGAAGCGAAGCGCTTTTCCTCATAATCAAAACAGCGGCTCCGATTTTACTTGTGTCATTGGCTGTTGGTCTGATTGTCAGTATTTTTCAGACGGTTACATCGATTCAGGAACAGACATTAACCTTTGTTCCGAAAATTCTGGCTGTTTTTTTGACGCTTATGCTGTTAGGTAGCTGGATTCTTGACAATATCAGTGGTTATATGATTGAGTTGTGGTCCAATTTTTCGGTATATATAAGGTGATGGGATGATTAATTATTCCTTTTCCATGTATGAATTTGAATATTTTCTGCTGATTTTGGCCAGGGTAGCGAGTTTTGTGTTTGTTGCCCCCTTTTTTAGCATGAACAATACGCCACGGCGTGTAAAAACAGCATTTTCCTTTTTCTTTGCCATTTTGGTTTATGAGACAACCATGCCACATGAAGTAATCGAATATCGTACGGTACTTGAGTATGCGTTAATTGTGGCACATGAGGTTTTCACAGGATTACTGATTGGTTTGGCGGTAAATATCTGTACACATATTGTAACGTTTGCCGGACGTATGATAGATATGGAAATCGGTCTTGCGATGGCAAGTGAATATGATCCTTTGACCAAGGAAAGCGTCAGTATTTCCGGAATGCTTTATCAGTATATGGTGCTTTTGATTTTGGTTGCATCAAACATGCATCAATATTTAATCAAGGCTTTTGTGGAAACTTATACTCTGATACCGGTTAACGGAGCTGTTTTTCATAGTGACAGGATGCTTTCTGCCATTATTTCGTTTATGTCTGATTATATTAATATCGGTTTTCGAATCTGCCTGCCGGTCTTTTGTGTTTTGCTGATTACCAATGTCATTTTGGGAATTATGGCAAAAGTTGCGCCGCAAATGAATATGTTTGCGGTCGGTATGCAGATTAAATTGTTGTTTGGTCTTGGGGTAATGTTTTTGACAATCGGAATGTTGCCTTATATTTCTGATTTTATATTTACGGAAATGAAGACCATGATGGTAACGTTTGTGGAGGCGATGATGGCTTGATTCAATACAACCTGCAGTTCTTCGCAAAGGAAGGACCGGGCGGAGAAAAGACAGAAGAACCTACCGCCAAAAAATTAAGTGATGCCAGAAAAGAAGGCCAGGTTGCAAAAAGCAAAGAAATTGCCAATGCGACCGGACTCATTGTATTGTTTTTAATTTTGAAATTTGGACTGGGTTATCTGGGTGAAAACTTCCTGTCTGTATTTTCATTTACATATAATCGCATGGGTGAATTAATCAAGATGCCCAACGGTTTTATACCGGCGGAAGCTTATTATACGCTTATCCGTAGCGTAATGTTAAAAATTTTGTTGATTATTGCACCGTTTCTTATATTGGGATTTATCGTTGCATTTGTTTCCGATTTGGTTCAGGTAAAGTGGAAACCGACTGCAAAACCGATGCAACCAAAATTCAGTAAAATGAATCCGGTGAATGGATTTAAACGTATGTTTTCGGCACAGTCTCTGATGGAGCTGTTGAAATCCTTTTTAAAAATCGGATTGATTGCATGGGTGGCTTATTCGACCTTCAAGGATAATATAGATATCATTTATTTGTTGTTTAACATGCCTTTATGGCAGGGAATTGCCGCAGCAGGAAAGCTTGCCATTGATTTCGGATTGAAAGTTTCTGTTATTTATATTGTCATTGCTGCTTTGGATTTTGCTTATCAGAAGCATAAATTCCATGAAAATCAGAAGATGACCAAGCAGGAAGTAAAAGATGAGTACAAGCAGGCAGAAGGAGATCCGCAGGTAAAAGGAAAAATCCGGGCAAAGATGCAGGAAGCATCACGCAGGCGTATGATGCAGCAATTGCCGGAAGCGGATGTAGTTATTACAAACCCGACGCATTTTGCCGTTGCTATCAAATATGATACGGAAATTGCTCCGGCACCGATTGTGGTTGCCAAGGGTGAGGATTATCTGGCACAGAAAATTAAAGAAAAGGCAAAAGAGTATCATATCGAAATTGTGGAAAATAAGCCTTTGGCGCGTATGCTTTATCACAATGTGGAATTGGGAGAGCAGGTGCCCCAGGAGTTGTATCAGGCGGTTGCGGAAGTACTTGCCATGGTTTATCACATGCAGGGTAAGATTTGATATAAAAAGAAACAGGGGATTATTTAAAGAGAAAGGAGAGGTACAGAATGAAAAAAGCAGATGTTGGCGTAGCTTTGTATATTGTTGCTGCATTTGTGATGTTGATTGTACCGATTCCTTCCGTACTTTTAGATATTTTACTGGCATGTAATATTGCTTTGGCATTTACGATTATGTTTCGTTGTATGTTTGCAAAAGAAGTACTGGAAATGTCCTATTTCCCTACTGTTTTGTTATTTACCACCATTTTCAGGATTGCACTGAACGTATCATCCACAAGATTGATTCTTACAACCGGAAGCCCGGGTAACGTGGTGGAAACCTTTGGTGGTTTCGTTGGTGGCGGTGACCTGATTATGGGTGCCATTGTATTTATTATCCTGATTATTATCCAGTTTATGGTTATTAATAAGGGTTCTGAACGTGTTGCTGAAGTAACAGCACGTTTTACACTGGATGCTATGCCCGGTAAGCAGATGGCAATTGATGCCGATTTGAATACCGGCGCCATCACAGATGCAGAGGCCAAAGTCAGAAGAGAAAAAATACAGTTGGAATCCAGTTTTTTTGGTAGCATGGATGGTGCGGTAAAATACGTAAAGGGTGATGCGGTAGCCGGTCTGATTATCACGGTTGTTAACTTGGTCGGTGGTATTGCCATGGGAATGCTTCGAAACGGTATGGATATTTCCACCGCTTTAAGCCGTTACTCCATTCTGACAATCGGTGACGGACTAGTCAGCCAGATTCCCTCTCTTTTAATTTCTCTTTCCACCGGTATTCTGGTTACCAAAGGAAGTAAGGATTCGGATTTTGGTTCCGTCTTAATTAAGCAGGTTTTCGGTATGCCGAAGGCATGCTATCTGGTTGGATGTATTCTTTGCTTTTTAGGGGTTGTTACCCCATTAAATCCGCTATTGTTTCTGACACTTGGCTTTTGCTTTGTTTTATGCGGCAGAAATATGCAGGCACAGATTGAAACTGCAACCATTGAAGGTGCTGTGGATATGGAGGAAGCAGAAGCCGAAGAAATCCGTCAGCCGGAGAATGTCAATTCGCTTTTACAGGTCGATCCGATCGAGCTGGAGTTTGGTTATGGTATTATTCCACTTGCCGATGTTAATCAGGGCGGAGACTTGTTAGACCGCGTTGTTATGATACGTCGTCAGGTCGCTTTAGAGCTTGGTACGGTGGTTCCCATTATCCGATTGCGAGATAATATCCAGCTAAATCCCAATCAGTATATTATCAAAATCAAGGGAATTCAGGTTTCGGAAGGAGAAATTCTCTTTGACCATTACATGGCGATGAATCCCGGATATGTGGAGGAAGAAATCACCGGTATTCCAACCTTTGAACCTTCTTTCCATCTGCCGGCTATCTGGATTACCGAAGGGCAGAGAGAGCGGGCAGAAAGCCTTGGATATACCGTAGTTGATCCACCAAGTATTATTGCAACTCATTTAACGGAGGTTATCCGTCAGCATATTGCGGAACTTCTTACCAGACAGGATGTTCAAAATCTGGTTAACAATCTAAAAGAAACCAATCCTTCTATTGTGGAAGAACTGGTTCCGAAATTGCTTGGACTTGGCGAGGTACAAAAAGTACTGCAAAATCTGTTAATGGAGGGCGTTTCCATCCGCGATTTGTTGACTATTTTCGAGACCCTTGCAGATTTTGCGACGTCTACAAGGGATACGGATATTTTGACAGAGTATGTAAGGCAGGCTTTAAAGAGAGCAATCTGTGCCAAATTCTTTGCACCAAATGAAACGACCAGTGTTGTGACGGTGGATGCCAAAGTGGAACAGGAAATCATGGGCAGTGTCAAGCAGACAGAACAGGGTGCTTATCTGACACTGGATCCGGAAAAAACGAGGGCGATTATCGAAAGTACCAAAGAGGAGATTGAAAAACTTGAAAGTCTGGGAAAACCGCCGATTGTAATCACTTCTCCCATAGTCCGGATTTATTTTAAAAAGATGACAGAGCAGTATTTAAACGATTTGATTGTTATATCCTATAATGAAATTGAGCCAAATGTGGAATTACAGTCAGTGGGGACGGTGAAGATATAAATGATTATTAAAAAATTCCAGGGAAAAACAGAAAACGATGCAATCGAAGCCGCAAAAAAGGAGCTTGGAAACGGTGTCGTTGTCATGAATGTAAAAGAGGTGAAGAAAAAAGGTTTCTTTTCTTTCTTAAAGTCCAAATCCATTGAGGCAACCGTTGCCTTGGAGGAAGAACCCGACCGTATTTTACTCGTAAAAAAAGATGTGGTTAAGCCGATTCCTGAAAAAAGGACGGTTTCTTCCGAAAAGCAGGAACAGGTTGTACCGTCTCCAATGTCGGCTTCGGATGAAAGTAGCAATGATAAAGTCCTTGAGAAGAAACTGGATAGTCTGCAGAATTTGATTGAAAAACAATTACAAAAGGACGAACCGAAAAAAAATGTTGTGGAAAATAAAACGGTCAAAAAAGAAGACAGAGATGAAGATGAAAACAGCAATGTCCGTTTTTTAAAACTGTTATACAATACCATGCTTGAAAACGAAATTACGGAGACCTATGCAAATCAGATTATTGATGAACTGGATTCGGTAATTAAGCCCAATATGCCGATTGATTTTATGCTATCCAATGTGTATCAAAAAATGATATTAAAATTTGAACAGCCGGAGGGAATAACACTGGCTAAAAAAGGTCCGAAGGTCGTATTTTTCGTGGGACCCACAGGAGTTGGAAAGACCACAACGATTGCAAAAATCGCATCCCGTTATTCTTTGGAACAAAAGAAAAAGGTAGCCTTGTTTACGATGGATACCTATCGTATTGCAGCCGCTGAACAGCTTCGTACTTATGCCAATATTTTGAATGTTCCGTTTTGTATCATCTATACAACGGATGAAATGCAGAAAGAAATCGAGAAATATAAGGATTATGACTATATTTTTATGGATACGGCAGGTCATTCACATCACAATGAAAAACAGCGGGATGCCATGAATGAGTTTATTATGGCTGTTGATCCGTCCATTGAAAAAGAGGTCTATCTGGTTGTCAGTGTGACTACAAAATATAAAGATTTACTGAGTATTGCGGATGCTTATGCGACCATAACCCAGTATAAATTGATTTTCACCAAGCTTGATGAGACCACCTGCTTGGGTAATTTGTTAAATTTGAAACTTCATACAGGAGCAAAGCTTTCTTATGTGACATGTGGTCAAAACGTTCCTGATGATATGGAAGATTTCAATCCGCAAAAAACAGTGAAAAAGTTACTTGGCGGCAATAAAATTTCTTAAGGAGGCAATATGGATCAGGCAGAAAACTTAAGAAATATCATAAAGATGAATCAACAACCCCAACGACCGGTTGCCAGGGTAATTACGGTAACAAGCGGAAAAGGCGGCGTCGGTAAATCCAATACAGCCATCAACCTTGCAATTCAATTCAGACAGATGGGACAGCGCGTCATTATTCTGGATGCCGATTTTGGACTTGCCAATATTGAAATCATGTTTGGTACGGTTCCCCGTCACAATTTGTGTGATTTGATTTACCAGGGAAAAAATATTAAGGATATTATTACTTGGGGACCGGGAGAAGTCGGCTTTATTTCCGGCGGTTCCGGAATTGCCGGTCTTTCCAATCTGAGTAGAGAGTATTTGATTTATATTATACAGAATCTGGCAGAGCTGGATGCCATTACGGATATCGTGATTGTCGATACCGGAGCCGGAATCTCCGATGCTGTCTTGGAATTTCTGGTTGCCAGCGGAGAAATCATTCTGGTAACGACGCCGGACCCCACCTCCATTACAGATTCCTATTCCCTGTTAAAAGCCTTAAATCGGCATGACAGATTTTCATCTGATACCTCGCAGATTAAGGTGATGGCAAATAAGGTAGATAATAAAGAAGAGGGAAAAGCCCTGTTTACGAAGCTGAATGCGGTGGTTGCCAGATATTTGAAACTGCCTATTTCTTATTTGGGAAGTGTACCGCAGGATTCGCATCTTAGTCAGGCGGTTATGCAGCAGACACCGGTATCTTTAGCGAAACCGAATGCAAAATCAGCAAAGGCATATCAGGAAATCGCACAGGTACTGATGTATGGCGAACAGTCTTTATTACCACAAAAAAGAGGAATGGCGGCGTTTTTTTCTCATATTATAACCAAAAAATAAATTTTTTTCGAAAGTGTCTGAGAAATTTATATATTCTACGCACAGACTGTATGTGGGCGTCAGCACTTAAAGAGCAATTTGTTGCGAATTTAGTACTGCTACGTTGTCATCCAAGTGAGAACGCATCTGTGATAGAATATATAAATTTCTCAGACACCCAAACAAAAAATTGACTCATATCCCCCAGAACAGAGGAGAAACTTTATGACTTTGACAGAATTAGTAAGACCCGGTGAAAAAATTGATATTATGGCTGTGGAGAGAGCTATTTTAGGATCAGCGTCTAATAAAAAAGTTTATTCATCCAAGATTTATGACATTATTGATGACGAACAATTAGAAATACTAATGCCTATGGAAGGTTCGAAATTGATTTTATTACCAAAAGACGGGCAATATCAGTTTTGTTTTTATACAAAAAAAGGTTTATATCAGTGTTTTGTACGGATTGCTGATCGCTATAAAAGTAATAATGTTTACATTCTACTGGCTGAAGTGACTTCGGATTTGGAAAAGTTCCAACGAAGGGAATATTATCGTTATTCTGTCAGCATGCCGTTAAAAGCCAGAACACTGATGGAAGAAGAAGTGAAAGATTTAGAAAAGAACAATTTCCATATGCAGCAGGGGCTGACGATGACAAAATGTGAAATACGGGATATCAGTGGTGGTGGACTGAAATTTATTTCACAGACTGCTTTTACGGTAGGAGAACAGATTGCATTGGTATTCAGTCTGAATTTCCGTGGAAAAGAAACAGTGTATGAGCTTGCAGGCGAAGTGTTAAGCTGCAGAGAAATTGATAATCAAAAAGGAAAATTCGAGCATCGTTTGAAATTTACGAGTATAATGAGCAGGCAAAGAGAAGCTATCATTAGGTTTATTTTTGAAGAAGAGCGAAAAAAACGTAGCAGCATATAGCATTGGTGTAAAGGGAAAAAATGAAAAAAATATTATTTATAGATGACTCTGCACTTATGAGAAGTATTTTTTGTGATATAATAAATTCAGATCACCGATTCGTAGTCGAAGATACAGCAGCAGACGGGCAGGAAGGGCTAAAACTGTTAAAAGAAAAAAGCTATGATTTAATCCTTTTGGATTTGATGATGCCCAATATGGATGGTATTACTTTTTTAAAAAAGATAAATCAGATGCAGTGTACGTCCAAAGTTGTGATTTTCAGTATGGTTGCGGGAGATGGAACGCAGATTACAATTGAAGCACTTTCATTAGGAGCAGCTGATTTTATCACAAAGCCCCAGACTGTTGAGGAAATACAAAGTGATATATTTAAAAAACAATTTTTCCGGATAATTTCGTCTGTTGTTTTTGATGATGAATCAGATTTTGTACATTCAAATGAAGATAAGATACATTCTTTTCATAGGCATAATCGAAAAGACATAAGTGGGATAAAGGGACATGATAAAATCAATGCCCGGTCAGCCGGAAAGATTGTTGCAATTGCCAGTTCGACCGGCGGACCCAAAGCATTAATGGAAGTAATGTCCCGGTTGCCTGCAGATTTGGATGCACCGGTTTTGGTTGTCCAGCATATGCCGGCCGGTTTTACTGAATCTCTGGCAAAAAGACTTGATTCCGTTTCCGCTCTTCAGATTCAGGAGGCTTCGGATGGTATCGCTCTTGAAAAAGGTCATGTTTATATCGCAAAGGGTGGTCTTCATATGGAAATCAAACACAAGTACCATGATGATAGGATTTGTTTGTTTGATGGATGTACAAGAGAGGGAGTAAAACCTTGTGCAAATTATATGTTTGAATCATTGGCTCATTCCAAATTCCAAGAGGTTGTATGTGTCGTGCTGACCGGAATGGGAGCTGACGGAACAGAGGGAATTAAAAGGTTAAAATGTAGCAAACAGGTACATGTTATTACGCAGAGTAAAGAAACCTGTTCTGTTTATGGAATGCCGAGAGCTGTTGATATGGCAAAATTAACCGATGAAAGTGTGCCGCTGGATAAGGTGGCAGAAGCAATAATAAAGAACGTGGGGGTAATGAAAGATGGATGTTAGCCAGTATCTTGAAATTTTCCTTGATGAAACCAAGGAACATCTGCAGAATTTAAGCGATCAGCTTATGAATTTGGAGCAGGATCCGGAAAATATGGATACAATTAATGAGATTTTCCGTGCTGCACATACATTAAAAGGTATGGCAGGAACCATGGGTTATAAAAGAATGCAGAATTTGACGCATGATATGGAAAATGTCTTTTCCGAGGTTCGTAACGGTACCATAAAAGCGGATGGAAGCATGATTGATATTTTGTTTCAATGTCTGGATGCGTTGGAGGAATATACAGAAAATATTCAGAATACCTCTGATGAGGGAACAAATGACAATGAGCATCTGATTAAAGCACTCAATGATATTCTGGCAGGAAAAGGTTCTGCACCTGCAGTGAGTGAACCGGTTGCCGCTCCGGCAGAAAGTGCAAAGTCCGTTCAATCAACGCCATCAGCTGCAACACAGAATGATGAAGCAAAAGAAAAATGGAAAGCCATTTCTTTTTCGGACACAGACAAAAAGGTCCTGGGTGAAGCCATAAAACAGGGAAAGAATGTATTTGGCCTGAGTGTTTTTGTTCAGGAAACCTGTATTTTGAAAGCCGCTCGTGCATTTTTGGTGTACAAAGCATTGGAAGAACTCGGAGAAATCATGATTTCCGTTCCCAGTGCACAGGATATTGAAGATGAAAAATTCGATTTTGATTTCAGTGTCATCATTATTTCGGAAGTGGACATGGACAAGGTCAAGGCTGCCGTAATGAATGTCTCTGAAATTGAAAATTGTTACATAGCACCGATAGAGCTGGAAGTGGAAAAACATGATGTAGTTCCTTCTGCAGAAGAAAAATCGGCTGAAGTATCAGTATCCCAGCATGCTGCCGGTCAGACACCTGCCAAAGCAGAAAAGAAATCGGCTGCAAAACCGATTGTTAACAGAACGGTACGTGTGGACATCGAAAAACTGGATGTATTAATGAATTTGGTAAGTGAGTTGATTATTGCGAAAAACTCGCTTGTTTCTGCTGCTCAGACAGAGGGTATCACTTCCAACAGCAGTGTAAATGAACCGATTGAATACTTGGAAAGTGTTACAACCAATTTACATGAATCAGTCATGAAAGTACGAATGGTTCCCATTGAATCGGTTGTGCAGAAATTTCCCAAGATGATAAGGGATCTTTCCAAAAAGCTGGATAAGAAAATGCAGTTGTTTATGTCAGGTGAAGAAACAGAATTAGACCGTACTGTGGTTGATGAAATCGGAGATCCGTTAATGCATCTGTTGCGTAATTCAGCTGACCATGGTCTGGAATCAGCTGAGATTCGTAAAAAACGCGGCAAACCGGAAGTGGGATCCATTTTCTTAGACGCATATCAGGATGGAAATAACGTTGTCATTGAGGTAAGGGATGACGGTAACGGAATTGATGTTGAAGCCGTAAAAGCAAAAGCAGTAGAAAAAGGCAAAATCACACAGGAGCAGGCTGATGCGATGACAGACAAAGATGCCATTGATTTATTATTCCAGCCGAGTTTTTCAACTGCCAAGCAGGTTACGGATGTTTCCGGCAGAGGCGTTGGTCTGGATGTTGTTAAATCAAAAATCGAGTCCCTTAGTGGTGATGTGGAAGTTAAGACAAAACTTGGAGAAGGCAGTACGTTTATTATCCGTCTCCCGCTTACATTGGCTATTATTCAGGCATTGATGGTAGAAGTCGGTGGAGAAAAATATGCGATTTCATTAGGATCGATTCAGACAATTGAAGATATTGCTCCAAACGAAATTAAATTTGTGCAGAATGAGGAAGTGATTAATCTTCGAGGTGATGTTATTCCTTTGATTCGACTGAATAAGGTGCTTGATAATGAGTCAACAAAGGGACCGGATGATAATCTGATTGTTGCCATTGTGAAAAAAGGCGATAAACTGGCAGGTCTGGTTGTGGATGAATTAATGGGACAGCAGGAAATTGTTATCAAGTCACTTGGAAAGTATATTAATAAGAGTAAAGTTATCAGTGGTGCAACAATTCTTGGCGATGGTGAAATTGCATTGATCATCGACGCAAATGCATTACTGTAAGAGGGAGGTAGCAGATGGACGGATTAAAAGAAATTGAATCATATGAATCCATTCAGTATATAGTTGTGAAATTCGGTGATGAACAGTTTGGTATCGATATAAAGTATATTGATAATATTGTTCGTATGCAGAGAATTACCAGGGTGCCGAATGTTCCTGCGTACATAAAAGGAGTAATTAATCTTCGTGGTGAGGTTGTACCGGTTGTTTCTCTTCGTTTAAAGATGGGACTTGAGGAAGATGAAATTACAAAGTTGACCAGGATTATTATTATCAAATTGGAAAATGGAGAAGTCATTGGCGTTTTGGTCGATTCTGTAAAAGAAGTTGTAACACTTGATACGAGAGAAATTGAAAAAGTTTCTTATGATTCAGCAGAAGAAAAAACAAATTTCATTTCAGGAATAGGAAAAGATAAAGGAGAATTAATCTCCCTGTTTGATTTAAATCTTGTATTTGCGGAGAAGGAAAAATCAAATTAGTTTATCATTCAAAAGAAGGGTATTAACAACATTGTAAAATAGAAAGATGGTTGAAATATATGCATGATTTTAGTTTGAATAATTCCAATCAGTATTTTGATGTTTTAAAAGAAATCGGCAATATTGGGGCAGGAAATGCAACAACAGCATTAGCGCAGTTACTGCAATGTAAAGTTGATATGAAAGTTCCGCAAATCCGACTTTTGGAGTTTTCAAAGGTTGGAGCTGCCATTGGCGGTGAAGAACAATTGATGGCAGGTGTATATCTGATTGTTGAAGGTGATATTACAGGGAGTATGATGTTTCTGCTGGAAGAAAAGGCTGCTCATTCGCTTGTCTCAAAGCTGATGCAGACAGAGCAGTCAGAAGGCGCTTTTTCAGAAATGGAGCTTTCAGCGCTTAAAGAAATCGGTAATATTATTGTTGCATCATATCTCAATTCCCTGGCCACATTGACAGGATTAAAGATTATGCCGTCGGTTCCTGATTTATGTATTGATATGGCCGGAGCCATTTTAAGTGTTCCGGCAATTGAGTTTGGCGAAATTGGTGATGAGATACTGATGATTCAGACTGAGTTTTCAGATGCTAAAGCTTTAAATGGATATTTTATTCTGGTTCCGGATTTGGAGTCGTATGATAAAATTTTGACTGCATTAGGTATGTAAAATGGGTGAGATAATAAAAGTGGGAATGGCAGATTTAAATATCTGCAAAAGTCCGGATGGTCTTACGACTTTGGGATTGGGATCCTGTGTTGGAATTGCATTAAGAGATCCTGTTAAAAAAGTTGGTGGACTGGCACATATAATGCTACCGGACAGTACGGCCATTAAAGATAATACAAATATTCCGAAATTTGCAGATACCGGTATTGTAGAGTTGGTAAACCGGATTATCTCTGCAGGCGGTTCCAAAACCAGACTGGTTGCAAAAATTGCCGGCGGAGCCCAGATGTTTGCGTTTCAGAATAAATCGTCCTTAATTAAGGTCGGTGAAAAAAATGTAATGGCGGTAAAGAAAAAGTTAGAAGAATTGAATATTCCGATTTTGGCAGAAGATACCGGAGAAAATTATGGTAGAACGGTTATTTTTTATCCGGAAACAGGGGATTTTGTAATTCGTGCTGTCGGAAAGCCGGAAATGGTGATCTAATATGAATAGAAAAAGATTTCCTTTGATACTTATGCTGGTGGCCGGTGTGGTTACAAGCATTGTTTTGTATATCAAAAATTATACTTTGATAAAATTCTTATGGATTTTAGTGGCTTCGCTGATTGTGTTTTATATCATTGGAAGGTTGTTTGTGAATGTCATTGAACGGTTTGATCAGGAAAATGTAGAAGCAGATGAACAGACGGATAGCGAAGATGAAGACGGTGCGGTTATTGAGAAGGAAGCTGGACCGTAAAAACAGGATAGGTGACCAATATGACTGAATGAGAGTTGTTTTTGAGCGCTGTATCCGCGGAGGGTATTCATGGACGAAGCAGGAAAGAAGAGACTTTGGCAGGACTATTATCGTTTAAAAAGTCCGGAATTAAGAGAAAAACTGATAATTGAATATGCGCCTTTGGTTAAATTGGTGGCCGGACGTCTGAGTATGTATCTTGGATACAATGTTGAATATGATGATTTAGTAGGCTATGGGGTCTTTGGATTGATTGATGCAATTGATAAATTTGACGTGATGAAGGATGTGAAATTTGAAACATATGCGAGCTTACGTATTCGTGGTGCAATCTTAGACCAGATTAGAAAAATGGACTGGATACCGCGAACCATACGCCAACGACAGAAAAAGATTGAAACGGTTATGAAGGAAATTGAAGCGGCAAAAGGCCGTGCTGCTACAGATGAAGAAATTGCATCTGCACTTGGTATTTCTGATGATGAGTATACGGATTGGCAGTCGCAGATGAAAATAACCGGCGTTGTCAGTCTGAATGAATATATTGAGCAGGGTGGACCTGAGTTAGCAGCTGATAAAAACCGGAATGCCGGATTTGAAATGCCGGAAGAAGTGGTTGAACAGGTCGAATTAAAAGAAAAATTAAAGGAATCTCTGGAGGTGCTTACACCAAAGGAACGGAAAGTTGTTGTTTTATATTATTATGAAGATTTAACATTAAAAGAAATCAGCAGAGTTTTGGAAGTTTCCGAATCAAGGGTTTCGCAGCTACATACCAAAGCTTTGGTGAAAATGAAGGCTAAGCTTGGTGAATATATGGGGATTTTATCTGACAGATAAATGATTGCATTGAGCTATTACCAACTTTATTATGTTGTATTTTCATTTTGATGCTATATGATGGATTGATTTTGGAGAGATATATAATGAACGCTTATTTTCAGTTGATTGCCGAAGGCAACAGTACAGCGGTCCGTTTAGTACCACCTACGGATGGCGGTGAAAAATTGAATATAGCCGAATTGACGGAGTATCTGCATTTAAAAAAGGTTGAAATTGCAGATTTAAAAATGCTATATCAGGTAGCATCAAATTATGATAAAGAGGTAATTGTACCATTGTGTGCGAAACCTTGTTTTCCGCAACAGGAAATGATTTCCATACGCGTTTCGGAAGATCGAATGGAAGTTGTTGGACGGTTTTATCCGCCAAGCTCAAATGGCGCAGCCTATAATAGAAAAGATGATATCATCAGCGATTTGAAATTTCAGAAAGTCTTATATGGCTATGATGAAGCTGCAATGGAACAATATCTGAAAAATAGAAATTACTGTACGGATATTGTACTTGCAAGAGGTACGGCTCCGATTCATGGAACGGATGCTTCCATTGAATATTTTTTTAATACGGATTTAAGTACCAGGCCAACCAGAAATGAGGATGGTTCAGTTGATTTTTTTCATTTAAATACGATAAATCACTGTAAAACGGGAGATCTTCTGGCACGTCTGACCAGAGAAGTACCCGGTGAAAATGGAACTACGGTATATGGCGAAACAATCAAGCCGCGTACTATTAAAAAACTGACGTTAAAATATGGAAATAACATTGAAATATCAGAAGATGGATGTGAAATCCGCTCCTTAATCAATGGGCATGTGTGTCTGACTGAAGATAAGGTTTTTGTATCGGATATATATGAAGTGGAAAATGTTGGTACAGCGACCGGTAATATCGAGTCGGAAGGCAGTGTAAAGGTAAACGGCAATGTTCAGGCAGGTTATGCCATTAAGGCGAAGGGCAATGTAGAGGTAAAGGGTGTCGTTGAAGGTGCTACGATTGAAGCAGACGGAGATATCATCATCGCACGTGGAATGAACGGAATGGGCAAAGGAATATTAAAAGCCGGAGGCCGTGTTATTTTGAAATTTGCGGAAAATGCTACGATCATTTCAGGTGCGTATATTGAATCAGAATCCATTATACATTCCACGGTAAATGCCAGAAACTATGTTTTGGTAGATGGTAAAAAAGGTTTTATTGCCGGTGGTATTGTTCGTGCAACAGAAAAGATTAGTTGTAAGACATTGGGCTCACCCATGGGGGCGGATACCGTAGTTGAGGTGGGTGTTGATCCGGAAAGCAAGCTTCGTTATCAGCAACTCCAGAAAGAACTGATGGAAGCTCAGAAAAAGCTTGGGCAGATACAGCCGATACTGGTTAATCTGACTGCAAAGCTGAAGCAGGGAGAAAAAATCACACCTGAACAAATGAAATATGTAAAATCGTTAGCGGCTGCAAATCAACAGTTAAATGAAATGATTGTAAAAGATCGTAGCGAACTGGAAATTTTGGAAAGCGCTATGAGCGGTGAAGGTCAGGCTTGTGTATGCGTATCCGAAGAAGCATATGCCGGTACCAAAGTTGCAATTGGAGATGCATCTTTAGTGTTAAAAAATCCGGTGAAATTCTGCCGCTTTATCAAAGACCGGGGAGATATTAAAGTTACCGCTTATTAGGAGGTCATTGTATGGCAATCGGAATGATTGAATTTCAGGGAACGATACAGCGAACGCAGGATTATTCCGCCATGAAACACAATGAGGATATGAAAACCAATGTGGATCAGGCGAATTATCAGTTTCAGTCTGTAAAAAAAGAGGATCAGAAAGCCAATCAGATTCAAAAGGGCGATGATTCCAATAAAAGTGAAAATCGTGCGGATGCCAGAGAAAAAGGCAGCAATACATATGCCGGTGACGGTGGAAGTCATCGAAAAAAACAACAGCCTCAAAGCGATGGGAAAGTGATATTAAAAGGTACTTCCCACTTTGATATGTCTGTTTAGTTACAGGGAACGGAGATAAGAAAATGACAGGAATGGAAATAGCGCTTCTGATATTGGGTATCATAGTTTTTATTGCAAGTTTTATTGTACCGGAAACAATGTATACACCGGATGAAGAAACGGTAAAGCTTTCTGAAGATAAAATCAATGAAATGGTTGATGGAAAAATCAGAGATGCCAAAGACCGGATTCAGGATACTATTGATGAGACAATAACATATGCGATGGAAAAAGCCGAGAGATCCTTAGAGCGGGTTTCCAATGAAAAGATTACTGCCGTTTCTGAATTTTCTGAGACGGTTCTTTCTGATATCAATAAAAATCATCAGGAAGTCATGTTTATGTATGATATGCTTCATGATAAACAGAAGAACTTAAGAGAGACCGTGATACAGGCTGATAAAACCAATGCCATGGCAAAGGAGACAAAAACAGAGCTTGAATTGGTAACAAAACAGTTACAGGAAGAAACAAAAGCTGAAGAGACGATGCAGCAAACAATGGAACCGACGATGGATGAAGGTTTGGCAAATCAGTTTGAAACTATTAATCTTGCTAAAGAAGTAATAGAACCCAAGAGTACAAAGAAAACAAGAAAGTCATCAAAAGGCACAAATGCCAGGACCGGTAAAATTATTGAGCCTGTATCCATGCCTGTTATCGGAGATGCCGTAACAGAGAGTATCAATAATAATGACCGCATACTGGAGCTTCATAAAAAAGGAAAATCCAATATTGCAATTGCAAAAGAACTGGGATTAGGTGTCGGAGAAGTCAATCTGGTGATTGATTTGTTTGAGGTGATGTAATTATGAGAATGAGATATTACTTACGCGGACTTGGCATCGGGATCGTAGTTACAGCTCTTTTAATGGGTTTTACAAAGGGTGGTCAGAAAGAAACGCTGACCGATGCAGAAATAGTGGAACGGGCAAAATCACTCGGAATGGTAGAAAGCAGTGTTTTATCTGCTGATTTGGGAAACAAAGAGGAAATTTCCGTGAATGATATTTCTGAGGTGGATCAACAAGAAGCTCAGCAAACACAGCCGGAAACACAAACAGATAATCTGACGCAGACACAACCGGAAGCAAAAACAGATAATCTGACGCAGACAGATTCGGAAAAGGAAACAGAAAACAACAGTTCTACACAAATAGATTCGGAAAAAGAAATAGAAAAGGACAATCCGGCGAAAACAGATTTGGAAAACAATACAGAAAACGACAAAACTAAGAAAACAAAACCGGACGCAGAAACCGTAAAGTCGGATCAGGCAGATTCGGCAGAAAAAAGATATGTTGTATCTATTTATAGCGGTGACGGCTCCAGAACAGTAGCAAACCGTTTGGAAGAAATGGGAGTGATTGAGGATGCTGCAGAGTTTGACCGGTATTTATGTCAGAATGGTTATGATAAACGTCTGACAACCGGGAATCATGAAATCAAAGCCGGTGCTGACGAGAAAGAAATAGCAGAAGCATTGGTAAAAAGAGTGAACTAGATTATCGAAAGAGATGTAAAGACAACTGCTGTATTTAGCAAAATAAATAAGCTGAATTGAGAAATGTGAAAAATAAATCAAAAAGCTAAATTATATTGAAAAAAGGCTTGAAACGGCCTTTTTTTTATGTTATCATCTATCTGTTGTGAAAAAATGGGCGGGATAATTCTGCCCAAAAAACACGTATGCGGATTAAATGCTGGTGCTTTGTTAACGCCAAAGTGGCAGGAGAGTTGATGCATACGGAAGAAAATAACCAAACGGAGGGAATAAAAATGGGCGTTATTTCAATGAAACAGTTACTCGAAGCAGGTGTTCATTTCGGACATCAGACAAGAAGATGGAATCCTAAGATGGCTCCTTACATCTACACAGAGCGTAATGGAATCCATATCATCGACTTACAGACATCTGTAGGTAAAGTTGATGAAGCATACCAGGCAATCAGCCAGATCGTTTCAGCCGGCGGTACCGTACTTTTTGTTGGTACAAAGAAACAGGCTCAGGATGCTGTAAAGACAGAAGCAGAGCGTTGTGGTATGTTCTATGTAAATGAGAGATGGTTAGGCGGTATGTTAACCAACTTCAAGACAATTCAGTCTCGTATCGAAAGATTACGTGCAATTGAGCAGATGGCAACAGACGGTACTTTTGAAGCATTACCGAAGAAAGAAGTTGCTCAGTTACAGAAAGAATGGGATAAATTAGAGAAAAATATCGGTGGTATCAAGAATATGACACAGATTCCCGATTGTATTTTCGTTGTAGATCCGAAAAAAGAAAGAATTTGTGTTCAGGAAGCACATGCTTTAGGAATTACATTAGTTGGTATGGCTGATACAAACTGTGATCCGGAAGAACTTGACTTTGTCATTCCCGGTAACGATGATGCTATCCGTGCCGTAAAATTAATCGTTTCTACTATGGCTGATGCTGTTATTGAAGCAAAACAGGGTGATGCTGCAGATGTAACAGAAGAGTTAGCAGAAATGGCTGAAGCAGCAGAAGAAGAAACAGTAGAAACAGAAGAAGCTTAATAGCTAATAGTGTTTCAGATTACGATTTTATATTAGGAGGATATAATCATGGCAATCAGTGCTTCTATGGTTAAAGAATTAAGAGAAATGACCGGTGCAGGTATGATGGAATGTAAAAAAGCCCTTACCGAGACCGATGGTGATATGGATGCCGCTGTTGAAGTATTAAGAAAAAGCGGTGCAGCTAAGGCTGAGAAAAAAGCAAGCAGAATTGCAGCCGAAGGTATTTGTCGTGTTGCAAGCAATGGTACAACTGCAGCTGTTGTAGAAGTTAACTCAGAAACTGACTTTGTTGCAAAAAATGAAGTATTCCAGACTTATGTTGAAGCTGTTGCAAAACAGGCTTTGGCTTCTTCCTTAAATGGAGGAAAAGACGGTCAGGATATTGAAGCATTTGTTGCAGAAGCATGGAATGAAGATGCAAGCAAGACCGTAAAAGATGTATTAGTAGAAAAAACTGCTACTATCGGAGAAAAATTATCTATCAGAAGATTTGAAAAAGTATCCGGTGATGCAGTTGTTTCATACTTACACGGCGGCGGAAGAATTGGTGTTTTAGTTGCTGCTGACGGTGCATCTGATGATGCTGCAAAAGAAGCATTAACAAACATTGCGATGCAGGTTGCAGCTATGAATCCTCAGTACATCAGCAGAGCTGATATCTCTGATGCTGAAATAGATAAAATGAGAGAAATTACAATTGACAGCTCATTAAACGATCCCGCTTCACTTCCGAAACCGGTTTTGAACAAATTAATTGACAAAGCAATAAATGATAAAGTATGGAGCGATGAAGATATCGCTATCTACGAAGAAAAGAAGAGCAATATGAATTACTTATTCAACTTCCTTTCAAAAGAAGCTGCCGCACAGTTAACAGAGTTAGCTATGGCTGATAAAGCTTCTATCATGGCTGAAAAGATCTTCTCCGGTGCTGTTGAAGGACGTATTTCAAAACAGTTAAAAGAAATCAGCCTTCTTGATCAGACATATGTAAAAGCTGAAGACGGAAAACAGACAGTAGCAAAATATCTGGAATCTGTTAACAAAGCAATTACAATCTCTAAAATCGTTCGTTTTGAAGTAGGCGAAGGTATGGAGAAAAAGAACGAAGACTTTGCAGCAGAAGTTGCAGCTCAGCTTGGTTAATAAAAGCAGAAAGCTGAAGATGTAGCATGAAGTGTCAGTAGGCGAATGATACCTTAAGAAGTGTCGATAAGCTGTTAAATTTGACATTAGCAGGAATATGTTAAAAACAAACCCGGTTTCAATTTGAAACCGGGTTTACTAATTGGAAACAAGTATATTATTGGAACCGTTTTTTATTTGAGCTATTTTTGCAAAATTGATTTTGTGATTGCTTTTTTTTAAAAAGCAGACTATAATAACGATATCAGATTAACGGTACGTTCTGTACCGCAACCATCCGTTTCGGATGTGTTTTTTCACAGAAAGGAAACTGAATATGGTATTTGGTTATGTCTATGAGGCCGGTCTGCGTCCAAATAATCAGGATGCGCTATTAGTGCGCAGTACAAAGCTTTCACAGGGCGAACTTGTTATGGCTGTAGTATGTGATGGAATGGGAGGTGAAGAATGCGGTGAACAGGCTTCGTATGAATGCCTGCAATTTTTAGACTGTTGGTTTGACCGTGAATTGCTGCCTGTTTTTATGAATGTTAGTTATAAATTTTATGAAAAGAGAAACATTATTCGAACAAAAGGCAATTCCGCTTTTTATCAAATTAATCGAAAATTGTTTCATATGATGCGGAAACATATGGGACGGATGGGGACCACCGTATCTATGCTCATTCTGTATGGAAAATATTATTATCTGTTTCATATGGGTGACAGCAGAATATATTTTGTACGCTCTGTTTTTGGTAAGACACAGTTTATACAAAAGACAACCGATCATGCAGTAAAACACAGGTTACAAAGATGCCTTGGTCTGAATAAGGATTATATGCCTGATTTTAATTATGGCATCACAACCTGCAAAAACTTTGTGCTTTGTTCAGATGGTTTTTCCAACTTATTTGATTCTGATATCTGGTCTGTGTGTCTTGACACGAAAAGTATGACGGATAGCGGGAGAATTAATCGCAGGTTGAAAGAGTTAGCGGAGGATAACATGAGAAGAGGAGAAACGGATAATATTTCAGCGGTATGGATGAAAATATAGTCGAAATACATTGTTTTTAAATCATATTGATTAATAATCCATTTATTAACAATCTTTTTATTAACAATCTATTTATTAATAATGTACTTTGTTTTAATGACAATTATCGGTTTATGACAAGATAAAATTTTGCAGAATAAGGAGGAGTTGTATGATTGAAAAATATGAGTTGGTTCGGGAAATTGGTCACGGAAGCAGGGCAAAAGTTTATCTGGTGAGGAATTCCAATACAGATGAAATGCTGGCCATGAAATCCTATCCTTATATTGGACAGGAAAGTCTGAGAGAGCTACAGGTTTTAAAAGAAATAAAAGCCTACGGAATACCTTTTTTGTTTGATTGCGTAAAGGTTGATGGAAGTATGAATATTTTCATGGAATATGTTCCGGGACAGAATTTGCGTCAATTACTTAAGACAAAACACGTTTTTACAGAAAAAGAAGTTTTCATGATTGGCAGGAAGATTTTGCATATTCTGCAGTTGTTTCACAGCCATGCTCCAAAATGGATTTATGGGGATTTAAAGCCGGAAAATATTATGATTACAGAAAAAGGAGAAGTATATCTGATTGATTTTGGCTCGGTGATCATTGAGGATGAAAAAAACATGGATGTTCACGGGACAAAGGCTTATCATTGCGAAACAGCGGGAGCATTGCTACCTTTTCGGGATACTTATGCGCTGGGGCTGATTATGTATGAAATGCTCACCGGTTGTTCTTATCAGCAGGGCATGTTAAATGGGAAGGCGGATATACGACAGTTGTCAGAGGAATGTCAGACAATCATGAAAAAGGCAGTTCGATTAAATCCCAGAGAGGGTTATGCGGATGCAATGCATATGTTACAGGATTTTGATTTATGGGAAAAATCTATGATAGATGGATGTATTTCATATCAAAGAAGAAAGAGAAATGATGTAATTGGTGATACCTGTCGTTTTATTATGCATGGTTTTTTAAAATCACTACCGCAAAGTGTCTTGATTTTTATGTTGATTATAGGACTTTTGTTTATAAAATTTGAGGGATACAGACATTTTACGAAAGAAGCACAATATGAAGAAAAGGTTGAAACCGTTACAGTATATAATAAACAAATAGGGAATCATTACGGACTGGATGTTAACAGTATCACGGCAGGAAAAGAAGAACCGAATGCAGAAGATATGGTGGAAAAAGATATTTACGGAAGAAGCGTAATGCGGAGAAAATAATTTATTTTTGTTCTCTTATGCCGCTAAGAAATGCCGGAAAACCTCGCCAAATTCCGCGGACAAAGATATATATTTTCGTAAGGGTGACCGTCATCACACAAAGTTGCGAATAAGAAAAAGTGAGGATAGGGCGGAGAATTAGGATTAAATGGTTGTAGCATACTCGGAAGAAAGATTCAAGTATTGACTGTAAAATTAAAGGATGACTATAATATGATGTGGGTTCAAAGATGGAACATACCAAATATTGCAAATTGAATGAGACTGTATTCATTTTATTTTCAATATTTTGATGTGAATTCTGAGAAAACAGATAAAAGAAAACAGATAAAAGAAAACAGATAAAATTGAAGGGGTAATTAACATGTATAGAGATGAAACTAAAGTCATAAAAATCGGAAATAAAATTATTGGTGGCGGAAATCCAATCCTGATTCAGTCCATGACCAACACCAGAACGGAAAATGTCAAAGAAACAGTTGCGCAAATCAGGCGGTTAGAAGAGGCCGGCTGTGATATTGTGCGTAGTACGGTTCCAACCATAGAAGCCGCAAAAGCATTTCGGGAAATCAAAAAAGAAATATCCATTCCGTTAGTCGCGGATATTCATTTTGATTATCAGATGGCCATTGCTGCCATGGAAAACGGAGCGGATAAGATTCGGATTAATCCGGGTAATATCGGCGGAAAAGAAAAGCTTTGTGAAGTGGTTGCATGTGCAAAAGAAAGAAATATCCCGATTCGTGTTGGCGTAAACGGCGGATCGTTAGAAAAGGAACTGGTGGAAAAGTATCATGGTGTTACACCGGAGGGTATTGTAGAAAGTGCTTTGGATAAAGTACATATGATAGAAGATGCCGGATATGACAATATGGTAATCAGTATCAAATCATCCAATATTCCCATCTGTGTAAAAGCTCATGAAGAACTGGTGAAAAAGACCAATTATCCGCTCCATATCGGCATTACGGAGGCAGGCACCCTGTATGGCGGCAATATCAAGTCGGCAGTCGGTCTTGGCATTTTATTGCATGAAGGAATTGGCGATACCATGCGTGTTTCTTTGTCCGGAGATCCGGTGGAAGAAATCCGTTCAGCTCAGACGATTTTACGTTCTTTAGGACTGTATCATAAAGGAATTGAAGTGATTGCATGCCCGACCTGCGGCCGCACCAGAATTGATTTGATCGGACTTGCCAATAAAGTAGAAGAAATGGTTGCCGGTATGCCGTTAAATTTAAAGGTTGCCGTTATGGGATGTGTGGTAAACGGACCGGGAGAAGCAAAGGAAGCGGATATCGGAATTGCCGGTGGAGACGGTGTTGGTTTGTTAATCAAAAAAGGTGAGATTATAAAAAAAGTTCCGGAAGAAGATTTGCTTAACGTATTGCAATATGAACTTGAGCATTGGAATGCATAATAGGTAATTATATATGGATAAATGATATCATAATGGAACAATGATATACGGATGAATGCTATATGGAACCAAAAGAATTTTTTGCGGCTTTTCCAACCCTGCAGTTAAAAGAGGAATTAAAGAATGAACTGGCGGGAATAAAGGTCACACATATCACAACAACAAGAAATAGAGATATTCTGCGTATCTATATTGCAGCAGATAGACTGATTGCCAAAAAAACAATTATTGCGGTAGAACAGCAGATTAAGAAACAACTGTTTGAACAAAGCAATATCGTGATAAAGATTTACGAGCACTTTACGCTTTCGAAGCAGTATACACCACAGAATTTGTACAAAGAATATAGGGACAGTATTTTGCTGGAACTTAAGAATTACAGTCCGGTTTTATTTAGTATGCTCAAAAAAGCAGACGCAGAGTTTTCGGATGAACATCTGTTGTTGACGGCAGAAGATATTCATGTCTATCATGACCGTGCAACGGAGCTTACGGATATTTTAAATAAGATTTTTACAGAGCGTTGTGGCGTTTATGTGGACATAGAGATTGCATTTAAGCCGGCAGAAGAAAGTGCTACCAAAAAAGATGATGAAATCAGGTTAAAAAGACAGATTGAAGAAATCGAGATGCGCTTAGCATCATCTGTACAAAATGATTCTATGGATGAAAATTCATCTTTGGCGGAGCCGGATGAAGATAATCAAACGGGACAAATGTTAGATGCAAAAGAGAAACAGTCTGAAAAGGCAAAGGTTGCATCTGCTAAAAAAGGTGAAAATAGAATTCAAAATGATCGAAGTGCCGATCAGACGAAACAAAATGGTAATTTTTCGAAATCGGAAGGAAGAAAATATAATAAAGATTATCCCAGGAAAAAAGATTTTTATCCGAAAAAATCAGATGATCCCAGTATTATTTGGGGAATGCATGATATTGAAGGAGAACCGATTCCGGTTGAGGATATTGTTGGCGAAATCGGAAATGTTGTCATAAGGGGAAAGGTTATCGGCGTAGATACAAAACCGATTGCTTCTTTAAAAAAGACGATTTTGATTTTAACCGTCACCGATTTTACGGATACAATCATTATTAAACAGTTTGTGGAAGATGAGCGCATTGACGAAGTACTGGGGCGGTTTGATACCAAAAAAGGAACCTTTGTAAAGATAAAGGGTGATGTTTCTGTTGACAAGTTTGATCATGAGCTGACGATTGGCGGTCGTGGACTGATTATCAAAGAAATCGACGATTTTACGACCAAGCGGATGGATTACTCTGCTAATAAAAGAGTGGAACTGCATTGCCATACCAAAATGAGTGATATGGATGGAGTTTCTGATGTTATTGATATTGTCAAGTGTGCCTATAAATGGGGACATCCTGCGATTGCTATAACCGACCACGGTGTGGTGCATGCGCTTGCGGATGTGTTTCATACCTGGTGTGATTTATGGGATGCGGAAAAGAAACGTTGTAAAGAGGCCGGTATCGTTCCTGATAGGCAGAACTTCTTTAAAATCATTTTGGGTGTGGAAGGATATCTGGTTGATGATTCCAAACAAATCGTTGATAACCCTAAAAATCTGGATATTCACCAGGATTATGTTGTCTTTGATATTGAGACTACCGGTTTTTCGCCTGTTAAGAATAACATTATTGAAATTGGTGCCGTAAAAGTTCAAAACGGACAGATTACAGAGCGGTATTCCACTTTTGTAAATCCGAGAGAACCGATTCCATACCGGATTACCCAACTGACATCCATTACCGATCACGATGTGATGGATGCACCGTGCATTGAAGAGGTTCTTCCTGAGTTTTTGGAATTTTCCAAGGACTGTGTCATGGTTGCCCACAATGCATCGTTTGATATGAGTTTCATCAAGGAAAATGCTGCAAGGCAAAATCTTTTGAGAGAGTTTACCATTGTGGATACCGTAGGAATCGCCAGAATCCTTTTGCCAAATCAGGCAAAGCATACGTTGGATGCCTGTGCCAAGTCACTGGGTGTGTCTTTGGAAAATCATCACCGCGCAGTGGATGATGCGGAAGCGACAGCAGAAATCTTTGTGAAGTTTTTACCCATGCTGGAAGCAAAGGGCGTAGAAAAACTAATGGATATCAATCAGTTAGCTGAGGATAACAAGGATACGGTCAAAAAGCTTCCATATTATCACATTATTATTCTGGCTAAAAATGAAGTGGGACGCATTAATCTTTATCGATTGATTTCCGAATCCCATATCGATTATTTTTATAAAAAACCAAGGATTCCCAGAAGTCTTTTGCAAAAATACCGGGAAGGTCTGATCTTGGGCAGTGCCTGTGAAGCGGGCGAATTGTTCCGCGCCATGTTGGATGGGAAAAGCGATGCCGAATTGTATAAGATCGCCGGTTTTTATGATTATCTGGAGATACAGCCACTTGGAAACAACAAGTTTATGATTGAATCGGATCGCCATGAGAATATTGAATCCATGGAAGATTTGATGGAATTAAACCGCAAGGTTGTGGAAATCGGAGAAGCACTCCATAAACCGGTCTGTGCAACCTGTGATGTCCATTTCCTGAATCCGGAAGATGAAATATACAGAAGAATTATCCAGGCGGGCCAGGGGTATAAGGATGAAGAGCAGGCTCCTTTGTATCTTCGTACTACGGAAGAGATGTTGGAGGAATTCCAATATCTTGGAAGTGATAAAGCAAGAGAGGTAGTTATTACGAATACCAATCTGATTGCTGATTGCATTGAATCGATTGATCCGGTCAGACCTGATAAGAGTCCGCCTATTATTCCGAATTCGGATGAGATACTGACCACAATCTGTCACAACAAGGCACATGAGATATATGGCGAGGTTCTTCCTGAAATCGTTGAGAAACGAATGGAAAAGGAATTGAATGCCATTATCAAAAACGGATTTGCCGTTATGTACATTATTGCACAGAAGTTAGTGTGGAAGTCTGTGGAAGACGGTTATCTGGTTGGTTCGAGAGGATCGGTTGGATCTTCTTTTGTTGCCTATCTTTCCGGAATTACAGAGGTAAATTCTCTCAGTCCGCATTACTATTGTAAAAAATGTCATTATTATGATTTTACTTCCGATGAGGTCAGGGCGTATTCCGGTAAATCCGGGTGTGATATGCCGGATAAAATGTGCCCGCAGTGCGGAGAATTACTGGTAAAAGACGGATTTGACATTCCGTTTGAAACCTTCCTCGGATTTAAGGGGGATAAAGAGCCGGATATTGACTTGAATTTCTCCAATGAATATCAGAGTAAAGCACATAAATATACCGAAGTTATTTTCGGATACGGACAGACTTATCGTGCCGGAACCATTGGCTCGGTTGCCGATAAGACGGCATATGGTTTTGTGCGTAAATATTTTGAAGAGCGTGGTATTACAAAACGCGGATGTGAAATTGACCGTATTTCCGTTGGTTGTACGGGTGTAAAGCGTTCTACCGGTCAGCATCCGGGTGGTATTGTTGTTTTGCCGGTAGGAGAGGATATCAATTCCTTTACACCGGTTCAGCGTCCGGCAAATGATATGACAACAGACATCGTTACCACCCATTTTGATTATCATAAAATTGATCACAATCTTTTGAAACTGGATATTTTAGGACATCTGGATCCAACGATGATTCGTATGCTTCAGGATCTGACCGGTGTAGATCCGGTTAAGATTCCGTTGGACGATAAAGACGTCATGTCCCTGTTCCAGAATACGGAGGCATTAAAGATTACACCGGACGACATCGGCGGTATTTTACTGGGTTCTTTGGGAATACCGGAATTTGGTACGGAGTTTGCTATGCAGATGCTTTTGGATACCAAGCCGACTTCCTTTACCGACTTAGAGCGTATTGCGGGACTGGCACACGGAACCGATGTATGGTTAAACAATGCCCAGACATTGATTCAGGAAGGGAAAGCTACCATTTCCACAGCAATCTGTACCCGTGATGATATTATGATTTATCTGATTGATAAGGGATTGGATGAAAGTACCGCTTTTAAGATTATGGAAGCAGTTCGTAAGGGAACCGTGGCAAAAGGAAAGTGCGCAAACTGGGCTGAGTGGAAAGAGTTGATGAAGGAGCATGATGTTCCGGATTGGTATATCTGGTCCTGTGAGCAAATTAAATACATGTTCCCGAAAGCGCATGCGGCAGCCTACGTTATGATGGCATGGCGAGTTGCTTATTTTAAGGTAAATTATCCGTTGGCTTATTATACGGCATATTTCAGTATCCGTGCGAGCGGTTTTTCTTATGAAATTATGTGTCAGGGAATTGGAAAAATTGATGCAACACTCGAAGACTACAATTCCAGAAAAGATGATTTATCGAAAAAAGAAGAGGATTCGTTAAGAGACTTGCGTATTGTTAAGGAAATGTATGCACGAGGTTATGAATTCGTTCCGATTGATATCTATAAAGCACATTCCAGATTGTTCCAGATTGTGGATGGAAAAATCATGCCATCCTTTAACAGCATTGACGGAATGGGTGACTCGGCAGCAGAATCCCTGATGGAAGCCGCCAAAAACGGACCCTTTTTATCCCGAGACGATTTATGCGAGCGTGGTAAAATTTCCAAGACGACTGCAGAAAAAATGGCAGAGATGAATCTGCTCGGAGATATTCCGATTTCCAACCAGTTTAGTTTATTTGATTTTATGATGTAAGTGTCAAAAATGTAATTTGCGAATGTGCTTGCACAAATGAGCAAATTATATTTATTGACACGCTGAACACGGAGTACGGAATAAAATGGCGTTAATACGGCATTTTATGATAGTATGAGGTGTTCGTGGATTGCGAGAATTGCGTAGCAATGTAGCAATCCACATACATCATTCTTTAAGTAGGAAACGAAAATGAATCAGTTAGAAGAATACTACAATAAATTTAATGAAGAGAAGCGACTGAATTCCAGACATGGTCAGGTAGAATATCGTATTTCCATGCAGTATATTCATCAATATCTTCCCAAAGACAGGAAACCGGAGGAAATTAAAATTCTGGATATCGGAGCCGGAACCGGCAGATATTCCATTCCGCTTTTTGAAGAAGGATATGATGTGACAGCTGTAGAACTGGTACAGCACAATCTGGGGATTTTGAAACAGAAGAAACCGGAAATCAAAGCATACAAAGGAAATGCCTTGAAGTTGAAAAGATTTCAGGATGAAACATTTGATCTGACGCTTTTATTCGGCCCGATGTATCATTTGGGTAGTTTTGAGGAAAAATTGCAGGCACTTTTGGAAGCCAAGCGGGTTACGAAAAAAGGTGGCATGATTTTGGTTGCCTATTGTATGAATGAATACAGTATTATTACCTATGCCTTTAAAGAGAAACATGTGCTGGAATGTCTGGAAAACGGGATGATCGATGAAAATTTTCATACTCGTTTTATGGAAGGAGAATCACTTTATGATTATGTACGAACGGAAGATATCGAAAAATTGAATGAGACGGCAGGTCTTAATCGGATAAAAATCATTTCTCCCGATGGTGCTGCTAATTATATCAGGCCGTTTCTTAATGCATTAAGTGAAGAGGAATTTGAGGCTTTTATACAGTATCAGAAGACTGTCTGTGAAAGAGCAGATTTACTTGGAGCAGGCGCTCATGTTGTAGATATTTTGCAAAAATAGAAAAAATTGCAAAAATAGAAAAAAGTTCTTGCATTCTTTTGCATAATTTAGTAAGATAGCAAAGGACGCGTGAGTGTCCTTTGTAAATGGCTTGTTGGTCAAGAGGTTAAGACGCCGCCCTCTCACGGCGGAATCAGGGGTTCGATTCCCCTACAAGCTGTTTTTTAAATTTTTAGTATTGACATTCCTAAAACATTAGGTGTAAACTAATTTAGGATAGTAAAAACGATGATAGAAAGTGGGCTTGCAAGTCCACTTTTTTCTATTGTTGGAATGAAAAACAGAGGTGAATCTATGTCAAAACGCGATACCTATGAAAGCCGTACAGAAGCATTGCTTTTACCGATTATGGAAGCCAATCAATTTGAGCTGGTGGACGTGGAATATGTTAAGGAAGGAAGCAACTGGTATTTACGGGCTTATATTGACAAAGAAGGCGGAATTTCCATTGATGACTGTGAACTGGTTAGCAGAGCCTTATCCGATCTTTTGGATCAGGAAGATTTTATTGAAGAAGCTTATATTTTGGAAGTCAGTTCTCCCGGTTTGTTAAGACCGATTAAGAAGGATAAGGACTTTCAGAGAAATGTTGGAAAAGAGATTGAAGTTCACTTATTTAAAATGATGGATAAGAAAAAAGAACTAATCGGTACTCTGACAGCGTTTGATGCAGATACGCTGACCATTCAGACAGAAGAAAAAGAAATCAGGCTGAACCGGAAAGAAGCAGCGCTGATCAGACCTTATATAGAATTTGATTAACATTTATTTTCAGGAGGAAAAGGGAAAAATGAACAAAGAATTATTATTGGCACTGGATATGTTGGAGAAGGAGAAAGAAATCAGTAAAGATGTTTTGTTTGATGCAATCGAAAATTCATTGATTACAGCCTGCAAAAATCATTTTGGTAAATCTGACAATATTACCGTGGAAATGAATCGTGAAACCGGTGATTTCATGGTATGGGCCAACAAAGAGGTCGTTGAAAGCGAAGAAGATGTAGAAGATGATGTATTACAGATTTCTTTAGAAAAAGCGCTGGAATATGATAAAAAGGCAAAAGTCGGAGACACTGTTAAAATCGAAGTAAGAAGTAAAGAATTCAGCAGAATTGCTGCACAGAATGCAAAAGGTGTTATTGTTCAGAAAATCCGTGAGGAAGAGAGAAACATTCTTTACAATCAGTATTTCGAAAAAGAAAAAGATGTGGTAACCGGTACATTCCAGAGATATCTCGGAAGAAATGTCAGCATCAACCTTGGTAAATGTGATGCCATTCTGGATGAAAAAGAAATGGTTCCCGGTGAAACCTTTAAGCAGGGCGAAAGAGTTAAGGTTTATGTGCTGGAAGTTCGCAATACTTCCAGAGGACCGCGCGTACTTGTCAGCCGTACACATCCTGAACTGGTAAAAAGACTGTTTGAAGAAGAAGTTGCAGAAATTGCAGATGGTACGGTTGAAATCAAGAGTATTGCAAGAGAAGCCGGAAGCAGAACCAAAATGGCAGTTTATTCCGAAAATCCCAATGTGGATCCGGTTGGCGCCTGTGTCGGTATGAACGGTGGCAGAGTAAACGCTATTGTCAACGAGCTGCGCGGTGAAAAAATTGATATTATCAACTGGGATGAAAACCCCGGTGTGTTAATCCAGAATGCACTGTCTCCTGCAAAAATTGTTGCAGTATTTGCAGATCCGGATGAAAAAACAGCTAAAGTCGTTGTTCCGGATCATCAGTTATCATTAGCAATCGGTAAAGAAGGACAGAATGCCCGTCTTGCAGCAAGACTTACCGGATATAAGATTGATATCAAGAGTGAAACTCAGGCGAAGGATGCTCCCGGTTTCCATTACGAAGATTATATGGATGATGAAGAATATTACGAAGATGGTGAGTATGAAGGCGCTGAGTATGAAGATGGTGAATATGAAAGCAGTGAATATGATGAAAATGCCGAATATTCAGAGGAATCAGAAGTAGCAGAAAATTCAGAAGCAGAGGAATAAGTGGTTTTATGGCAAAAAAAATTCCGTTACGGCAGTGTGTCGGATGCGGTGAAATGAAAAGTAAAAAAGAAATGATGCGTGTGATAAAAACACCGGAAGATGAAATCTTACTGGATGTTACCGGAAAGCAGAATGGACGGGGTGCATATTTGTGTAAAAACGCAGATTGTCTCAAGACTGCCCAAAAGTCCAAAGGATTGGAGCGTTCCTTAAAGCATGCCATTTCTAAAGAAGTATATGACAACCTGTTAAAGGAGTTTGATAAGCTGAATGAGTAAACCCGACAGAGTTTTATCCATGATGTCCATTGCGGCAAAAGGACGTAATTTGGTCAGCGGAGAGTTCGCAGTCGAAAAAGCGGTAAAGACGGGGACGGCCCATCTTGTTATTGTTGCAGAGGATGCTTCGGATAATACAAAAAAGCAATTTAGAAATATGTGTGAATTTTATGAGGTTCCAATGGTCGTTTACGGAAATAAAGATGTTTTGGGCCATTTCATCGGAACACAGATGAGAGCGAATGTTGCAATTACGGATGCCGGAATTGCAAAAAGCATCTTAAAATCGGTAAATAACGGCAAATGAATTTCGGAGGTAGAATATGGCGAAAATAAAAGTACATGAGCTTGCAAAAGAACTGGATGTATCCAGCAAAGAGGTAATAACATTTTTAAATGATAAAGGCATGGAAGTAAAAAGTCACATGAGCAGCATTGAAGATGATGCGATTGCATTAGTAAAAAAGCAATTCGGAAAGCAGGTTACAAAACCGGAAGAGAAAAAAGAAGAAAAGCCGGAAGTAAAAGCAGAAGTACCGAAAGCAGAGGCACCGAAAGCAGAAGCACCGAAAGCAGATGCGCCCAAGGCAGATGCAAAACCGGAAGCTGCCAAAACCGGTGAAGCTCCAAAGAAAAAGAAAAATATTATTTTTGTTTCTAATATGCAGAATAGTTCCATGCAACAACGGAATGGAAACCGTCCCCAGAATGGTGGTAATCGTCCTAATGGCGGAAACGGCAACAATGGACAGCGTCCCGGAAACGGAAAGCCGGTTATCCAACAGCAACAGCAGCACAGACCGTTACCGAAACCGGTTATTAAACCGGCAGTTCTGCCAAGTTACGAAGAGGAATTTGGTGTACCGGAAAAAACACCTGTTACAAAACAGCAGGATAATAAAAAAGATGGTTTCAACCGTAATGATAATCGGGATAATCGAGGCGGTAACAGAAATGATGGACGAAACGAAAACAGAGGCGATTTTAAAAACAACCGAAACGATGACAGAAAAGGAAATGGTCAAAACTTTGCCAAATCCGGAAATGGAGAAAGACGTCAGGGTGGTTATCATGAAAATCGCCAGGATAATCGAAGCGGGGATGGTTCTCGCGAAGCTAACCGCGATAATAAGAGGCCTTTTGGCAATAATGAACGCCCTAACAGAGGAGATGGCAGACCGGGGAACAACAATTTCAGAAAGCCTTCTTCCGCAAATAAAGGCTTTGTTCCGGACAGCCCGATCAAAGAACAGGAAAAACACCGCGATGACGAAAAGCGCCGTCAAAGTCAGGAAAGAGATAAACGTTCCAAGAAAGACCATCTTTACGAAGATGATGAAATGATGGGACAAAAAGGCAAGATGAACAAACCCGGCAGATTTATCAAACCGGAAAAGAAAGTGGAGGAGAAAGAGGAAGAACAGATTAAAGTAATCGTTATTCCCGAAACACTGACCATTAAGGATCTTGCCGATAAAATGAAAATCCAGCCGTCTGCAATTGTTAAAAAACTTTTCATGCAGGGACAGATTGTAACGGTAAATCAGGAAATTTCTTATGAAACTGCAGAAGAAATTGCAATGGAATATGAAATTCTTTGTGAGAAAGAAGTAAAAGTTGACATCATCGAAGAACTCTTAAAAGAAGAAGAGGAAGATGAAGCAACTTTAACACAGAGACCTCCGGTTATCTGTGTTATGGGACACGTTGACCACGGTAAAACTTCTCTTTTGGATGCAATTCGTAAGACCAATGTTACCGACAAAGAAGCAGGTGGTATTACACAGCATATTGGTGCGTATACTGTAACTGCAAATGGCGAAAAAATTACATTTTTGGATACACCCGGACATGAAGCATTTACAGCCATGCGTATGCGTGGTGCCAATTCAACGGATATTGCCGTATTGGTTGTAGCTGCTGATGACGGTGTTATGCCACAGACGATAGAAGCAATTAACCATGCCAAGGCTGCAGGTATTGAAATCATTGTTGCGGTCAATAAGATTGATAAGCCCAATGCCAATATTGACAGGGTTAAACAGGAGCTGACAGAATATGAACTGATCCCTGTTGACTGGGGCGGAAGCACAGAATTTGTTCCCGTGTCTGCAAAGAGTGGCGAAGGAATTGCCGATTTGCTGGAGACCATTATATTAACCGCAGAAATTTTAGAGTTAAAGGCAAATCCCAATCGAAAAGCAAGAGGTCTTGTTATTGAGGCTGAGCTTGATAAAGGAAGAGGACCGGTTGCAACGGTTCTGGTACAGAAAGGTACTTTGAAAGTGGGAGATTTTATCTCTGCAGGAGCAGCCCACGGCAAAGTTCGTGCCATGATTGATGATAAGGGTCGTCGTGTTAAAGAAGCCACACCTTCTACTCCGGTAGAGATTTTAGGTTTATCCGATGTTCCGAATGCAGGTGAGATCTTCATTGCACACAATAGCGATAAGGAAGCAAGAAACTTCGCAGAAACCTTTATTGCACAAAATAAAGAGAAAAAGCTGGAAGAAACAAAGGCTAAGATGTCATTGGATGATTTATTCTCCAAGATTCAGGAAGGTAATCTGAAAGAGTTAAATCTGATTATCAAAGCCGATGTTCAGGGTAGTGTGGAAGCTGTAAAACAGAGTTTGGTTAAACTTTCCAATGAAGAGGTAGTCGTAAAATGTATTCATGGTGGTGTAGGTGCCATTAATGAATCTGACGTTTCCCTCGCTGCTGCATCCAGTGCGATTATTATTGGTTTTAATGTGCGTCCGGATGTAATGGCAAAGGCAACCGCAGAACGCGAAGGTGTCGATGTCCGTCTGTATAAGGTTATTTACCAGGCAATCGAAGATGTGGAAGCTGCCATGAAGGGAATGTTAGATCCTGTTTATGAAGAACAGGTTATCGGTCATGCTGAAGTGCGTCAGCTCTTCAAGGCATCTGCAGTTGGTAACATTGCCGGTTCTTATGTATTGGACGGCAGATTTGACAGAGGATGTAAGGTTCGTATCTCACGCGGAGAGGAACAGATTTACGAAGGAGAACTGGCCAGCTTAAAACGTTTCAAAGATGACGTAAAAGAAGTTAAAGCAGGCTTTGAGTGTGGTCTTGTATTTGAAGGTTTTGATCAGATGCAGGAAGGTGACATTGTAGAAGCATATATTATGGTAGAGGTTCCCAGATAGTATGAAAAAAAACAGTATTAAAAATACTCGTATCAATAATGAAGTTCAGAGAGTACTTGCAAACATTATCAGAGGTGAAATCAAAGATCCGCGTATTTCACCCCTGACAAGTGTTGTTGCTGTTAATGTTGCACCGGATTTGAAGACGGCAAAGGTCTGGATTTCCACATTAGGAGACGAGAAGGCGCAGGCAGATACGCTGGCAGGTTTAAAAAGTGCCGAAGGTTATATTAAAAACTGCCTTGCAAAAGAAATCAATTTAAGAAATACACCACAGCTACATTTTGTCATGGATCAGTCCATTGCCTATGGTGTGGATATGACAAAGAAAATTGATGAGGTAAATAAAAATTTATGATCAATTTGTTGGAATTATGCAAAGATGCAGATGCTATAGGAATCAGCGGGCACATTCGTCCGGATGGAGATTGTGTCGGTTCCACTATGGCGCTTTGGCAATTTTTAAAAAATGCCTATCCCGATAAGCAGATTCATGTCCGTATTGAAGAGGTTCCCGAAGCTTATGCTTTTATTAAGGGCGTTTCAGAGATTGTGACAAAAAATAACGGACAACATTACGATGTCTTTATTGTTGCGGATTCTGTTCCAGAAAAAGACCGAATTGGTGATGCTTATCCTTATTTTTGTGATGCTGATATAAAAATAAATATTGACCATCATATTACGAATGAAGGAATTGGTGATGCTTGTTATATTGACGCGAAAGCGAGTTCGGCAAGTGAACTTGTGGCGGATTTAATCCGATATGCAGATCCGGATAATTCTTTCATGGACATAGATCTTGCAGAGACATTGTATTTTGGCATAATTCAGGATAGCGGCGTTTTTCAGTATTCCAATACATCACCGAAAACCTTGGAAATCGCTGCATGGCTGATTGGTTATGGTTTTGATTTTCCAAAGCTGATTGAAAAGACGTTTTATGAAAAAACATATGCACAGTCAAAGCTGTTGGGATATGTACTTCAAAATTGTGAGCTTTCTTTAGATGGTTTGGTCTGTTTCATGGTTGTAACGATGGAAGATATGAACCGTTTACAAGTAGATGCGAAGGATTTTGAAGGTGTTGTCAGTCAGATGCGATATGTCAAAGGTGTTGATGTTGCTATTTTGTTAAGAGAAAATGAAGATGGCACTTTTAAAGGAAGTTTACGCAGTAAGGAATATGTTGATGTTTCGGCAGTTTGTTCTGCTTTTGGCGGAGGCGGTCATGTGAGAGCTGCCGGATGTACGATGTCAGGTGATAAAAATACTATGATTCATAATCTTCTGACAGAAATAAAAAAGCAAATTTAAGATACAACTAAAAATTTAACAAAGGGTCGCTTAAAACCGGCCCTTTCTTTATAAAATGGGAGAGAAAAGATGCTAAAAGACGAAATCGGTAAATACTATTTTGAAGGAAATTATAATTGTGCGGAAACTATCATCCGTGCGGGAAATGATTACTATAATCTTGGTCTGCATGATGAAGATATGAAAATGCTGGGCGTTTTCGGAGCCGGTATTCAGTGCGGTAATACCTGTGGTGCCATTTTGAGTGGTGCGTCCATTTTGTCTATGAAATATATTGAGAAGAATGCTCATGAAAGTGAGGATATCAGACCGGTTACAGTCCTGCTTATGAAGAAATTTCAAGAAAAATATGGTTCCCATTTGTGTAAAGATATTAAACCGCAGTCATTTAGTAAAGAAACTCGTTGTTTAAATACTGTAGAAACAGCATGTGAGATTTTAGAACAGACAATTTCAGAATATGAAACTTCAAAATCATAGGCGGACAGAGATAAACGATGATCAATGGAATTGTAATTATCAATAAAGAAAAAGGTTACACCAGTCATGATGTATGTGCAAAGGTCCGTGGGATTCTACGCCAGAAAAAAGTTGGACATACCGGCACACTGGACCCGGATGCTACAGGTGTTTTGCCGGTTTGTCTGGGCAATGCAACCAAGCTTTGCGATGTTTTGACGGATAAGACGAAGGAATATATTGCAACGCTTCTGTTAGGAACGGTAACGGATACACTGGATATCGGTGGTGTCGTTCTTTCTCAACATCCGGTTTTGGTATCAGAGGAAGAAGTAAGAGAGGCTGTTCTGTCTTTTTTGGGGAAATCTATGCAGATTCCTCCTATGTATTCGGCTTTAAAGCAAAACGGTAAAAAATTGTACGAGTTGGCCAGAGCAGGAATTGAAGTCGAACGCCAACCCAGACCGATAGAAATATTTGAAATAGAAATCTTAAATATAAATCTTCCAAGAGTTGAGATTCGGATTTTGTGTTCAAAGGGGACTTATATTCGTTCTCTTTGCGATGATATTGGGAAAAAACTTGGCTGTGGTGCCTGTATGGAGAATTTACAGCGTACCAGAGTAGAAAATTTCTATCTGAAGGATGCCTGTTTGCTGCAGGAACTGGAACAGTATAAAATAGAAGACAGATTAGGTGAAATTATTATTCCGGTGGATCGGGTTTTCAAAGATCTTTACAAGGCAACTATAAAGCCTGAATACAACAGGATTTTGGAAAACGGAAATCCCTGCACCAAAGAGATGCTTTTATCGGAATGGAATTTGAATCTGTTAGAAAATGAGCAACGGATTCTCGTATATCACAGCAATGGTGAATTTTACGGAATATATGAATATTTTGAAGGGGAAAATATACTGAAACCATATAAAATGTTTATACCCGGATAGAGGAGAAGTGTTTTGCAGATTATTGAGCAGACTACAGAATTTCATATTGAAGAACCGACTGCTATTGCAATAGGTAAATTTGATGGTATCCATCGCGGTCATAAGGAAATCTTTTTCAATCTTTTTCAGGCAAAAAAAGAGGGATTAAAGACAGCAGTTTTTACATTTGACCCTTCGCCGGAAACCTTTTTTAGTAAAAAGCAGATACCGGAACTGACAACACGCGAAGAAAAAAGAAAACTGTTTGAAAAAATGCAGATTGATTATCTGGTGGAATATCCTTTTGCACAGGCTACTGCGAATGTTTTACCAAGGGATTATGTGACAGATTTTTTATTGCATAAAATGAATGGAAAACGGATTGTGGCAGGAACGGATGTTTCTTTTGGTAAAGGTGGCAAAGGAGATGCTGCATTATTAAGAAATATGGCTAAGGAGTATCATTTCCGCCTTGTGATTATTGATAAAATACTCAGAGGTCAGAAAGAAATCAGCTCTTCCTATGTGCGTGAGGAAGTCACAAAGGGAAATATGGAGTTGGTAGAAGAATTGTTGGGGACGCCTTATTTTATAAGTGGAATCGTGGAAGATGGCAAAAAACTGGGACGGACTTTGGGTGTCCCTACAGCAAATATTTATCCTTCCAAAGAAAAGCTTTTGCCTCCAAACGGGGTCTATTTTTGTAATGTTTTTTGTGATGGTATAAAATATCAGGGAGTTACCAATATCGGATGCAGGCCGACAGTACAGGATGGGGACCGAATGAGTGTGGAAACCTATCTGCTTGATTTTGATGAAAATTTATACGGTAGAGAGCTTACAATTGAATTGCTTCATTTTTCACGAAAAGAAGAACGGTTTGAATCAGTACGCGATTTAAGCCTTTGTCTGGAAAATGATATTCGTCAGGCACAAAAATACTTTCGTTTTTGTGATGAATAGTTTTTGCCAAATCAAACGTTATAATTATAAATTTGCAATAAAATGTTTATGTTGTGGATGTTTATATGCAATTTTGTAGCAGAAACGTAGATTTTATCATCTACAAAAAATAAAAAAACAGTACATAAATAAAAAGAAATTTATCAGAAATAAAAAATAAATGTTGTATCTTGTTTTTACATACTTTATTATTTACTTGTAAAACTTTTGTAAGGAAAAGGTAAAATATATGAGTAGCTCAATCTTATTATCTATGGCCGGTGGACTTGGTCTGTTTTTGTTCGGAATGCATACAATGAGTGAATCCATTGAAAAAGCTGCCGGTGCCAGATTAAGAAGTATCTTAGAGTTTTTTACAACCAACCGTTTTACGGGCATGCTGGTTGGTATGCTTTTTACCGCCATCATTCAGTCATCCTCAGCCTGTACGGTAATGGTTGTCAGCTTTGTAAACTCCGGATTGATGAATTTGTATCAGGCTGCCGGTGTTATCTTTGGTGCCAATATCGGTACCACCATCACTTCACAGTTAGTGTCTTTCAACTTATCGGAATATGCACCCGTCTTTTTGTTGGTCGGAGCTGTTTTTGTCATGTTTTGTAAAAATCCCAAAATTGTGAAAATAGCAGAAGTTGTTCTGGGATTTGGTGTTTTATTTACCGGCCTCAGCAGTCTGAGTAGTGCTATGAGTGCATTGAGGGATGTTCCGGTTGTCGTAAATATGCTTAGCACCTTAAAGAGTCCGTTGCTTGCTGTGTTGGTTGGAACTGTATTGACTTCCATTATCCAGAGTTCTTCGGTAACAGTCAGCATTGCCTTATTAATGTGTAACCAGGGGCTTCTCAGTCTGAATATCTGTCTGTTTATTATACTTGGATGTAATATCGGTGCCTGCACACCGGCTGTTTTAACATCCATGACCGGTAAAAAAGATGCAAAACGGGCCGCTATGATTCATCTGCTATTCAATATTATCGGAACCATCATTGTATTTTCTATTTTCCTGTTCGGTATGGATTTTGTTCTGGAATTGTTACATCGGATTTCAGGTGATAATCCGGGACGTTGTGTCGCAAATGCTCATACAGCCGTTAAGATTTTTCAGGTTATTATTTTACTGCCTTTCTCATCATGGATTGTAAAATTGACGTATTTGTTTGTTCCCGGAGAAGAAAAATCAGTAAATTACCGGGAAAAAATGCAATTAAAATATATCGGAGAAAAAGCGGTATTCAATCCCGCAACAGCCGTTGTGGATGTATTAAAAGAAGTGGAACGTATGGCTTGCCTAGCAAGTGAAAATCTGAATCGGGCTATGAATGCTCTGATTACATTGGATGAAGAGGATATAAAGGAAGTTTATGAGGTTGAAAAGAATATCAACTTTTTAAACAAGTCTATAACGGATTATCTGGTAAAGATTAATCAGACGACCCTTCCAATCGAAGATTTAAAGAGCCTGGGAGCTTTATTCCATGTTGTAAATGACATTGAACGGATTGGTGACCATGCAGAAAATTTTGCGGAAGCGGCTCAAAGAAGAAAAGACGGAAAATTAAGCTTTAGTAAAGAAGCAATCAAAGAACTCGGTGATATTTTAAATATGGTTAATACTATTGTCCAGTTTTCCATTAAAACCATTCACGAAAGTGGAGATGAGCATATGGAGGACATTATGAGGCTTGAGCAGGCGGTTGATGAAAAAGAGAGAGAACTTCAGCAGGCTCATGTTAACCGATTAACAAGAAATGAATGTACTCCCGAATCCGGCATGTTGTATTCTGACGTTGTATCCGGATTAGAGCGTGTAGCTGATCACGCAACCAATATTGTTTTATATCTGAATAATGTTGAGACGACATAAAGAAAAAGACGAGAGTATGCCTCTCGTCTTTTTTATTATATATGCCTTTTATCATTGTAAATCATTTAAATAAAATATTTCATTTTATTTAAATCTTTGTGACCGGATTTTGATGTTATTTCGTCAATAAAAGTGGATTATTAGCAGTTTTTCAATATATATGGTGGCTTTTGGGGAAGAATTGGCTTATATTTTGTGGTTGACGTAATATTATTCTGTGCTATAATTAATCTTGTAACATTTTTGTAACAAATTATGTTAGAAATAAAAAGGATATGATATGAAAAATAATATTATAAAATTGTTGATTGGAGTTGTGGTTTTTTCAACGGTGGCAGGTACCACTGTGGCGGCACAGAATTATATTTCCGGTTTATCAGTCGGAGGCGCTACCTTAATTGAGGGTGGTATTGTTTGCACAACTTCCACGGCTCAGGAAACTGACAGTACAAAAACATCAACTACTTCTTCATTCGAAAATAGCAGTGTGGGTACAGCGGGATTGTCTGTTGCGACGGATGCATCAATTACAGTGAAAGCATCTGATGATCAGAAAGCTGTTGTACAGGATAGCATTTCTTTAGATGGTGTAGCACAGAATGCTTCAGAAGAAAATGTTGTAAGTGAAAATAATAATTTCATCACGATATCCGGTGATGTTACAGCAGATGAATCAACAGATGTGGCTTTAGAACAGCCTGAGATGACGATTCAGACCGGCTCGGCTCCGGAAGGCTCTAAAATTGCAGCTTTGGAAGAAACATTAACGGCTGAATTAGAAGCAGAGGCACAGGCGCAGGCGGAAGCGGATTCTATTTTGATTTCCGCAGGTGCAACGGATACCGGTTTAGAGATTTCGCTTCCGGAGGAAGGCGAAGAAGAGGATGATGTAGATACTCTTTACGGATATACAAATTTGGGTATTGCTATTGTTGATGATCATTTAAATGTTCGTGAGACTGCAGATGACAATAGCAAAATTGTCGGTAAGATGTCGAACGATTCCGGCTGTGAGATATTGGAAGTCGTTGGAAATAAAGCACATATTGTTTCCGGTTCCGTTGAGGGATATGTTTCCACCGATTACATTTTAACAGGAGATTTAGCAGCTGCTTATGCAAATCAGATTGTGAAAAAACTGGCAACCGTTTCTGCGGATGGATTAAAGGTCAGAACTGCTCCGGATTTGGAAGCTGAAGTTGTGAATATGGTTGCATACGGTGAAGAGCTTGAAGTTGTTGAAGAGCTTGACGGCTGGGTAAAGGTTTTATATGATGGTCAGGAAACCTATGTAAATGCAGAATATGTTACCGTCGGTGAAGATTTAAAGACGGCATTAAATATGAGTGAATTCTTATTCGGTGAAGGAGTATCCGATGTGCGTGTTTCACTTTGTGAATATGCAAAGCAGTTCCTTGGTAATCCCTATGTATGGGGTGGTACAAGTCTGACAAAAGGTGCTGACTGTTCTGGTTATGTTCTCAGTATCTTTGGAAAATATGGATATTCTCTGCCTCATTCATCTAGAGCGCAGGCTAATATGGGAACAAAGGTTTCACTTGCCGAAGCAAAACCCGGTGATTTGGTATTTTATTCAAAAGGCGGACGGATTAACCATGTTGCAATTTACATTGGTGGTGGACAGGTAGTTCATGCGAGCAGCCCGAAATATGGTATTCGTATTACCAGTGTTTATTACCGTACACCTACTACAGTGCGTCGTATTATTCAGGATTGATGATAGAAACGATATCAAGATAAAACGCTTAGGAGAAAGTTTCCTAAGCGTTTTTTATGGTATAAGCCGGAAAACGGATGATAAATAACTATTCCCATTATACGGTTATGTTGTTATACTGAAAAAGTGGTTTTGTATTGGATATAGGTCAAAATGCCTTTTGACCCAACATCATGATATAGGAAATAATTGTTGTAAAGAAGGAAATGAGAGTGGGCAGAGAAAAAAGAAATTATGATTATACACCCGAGCAGCTTAAGCGAATGGAAATGCGGAAAAAGAGAGTTGCCTTGCGTAGAAAAAAAGAGCGTCAGAAACGTATACTCTTTGCAATCGGAATTCTGATTTTTGTATTACTTTGTATTGGCGGGGTATCGGCACTAAGGAAGCCGGATGAAAAAGCAGAAGAAAACGGGCGCGAGGATGCGACAACCGTAATGGATGCCGATGCCGGAAATATAGAAAATGTGAGTGATATGGGAGAACTTTCGGAAACTTCCCAACTGAATCAGACAACAGATGGTGTTGGGCCGGAAATAAATGAAACAATTAGTAATGTTAATAGTGCGGCATATCAGTTTAATGCAGATGCGGCAGCTGGATTAAACAGTCCGGAGGTGACCAGTACGTATGCTTTGATGGTAGATTTATCTAATAAAGAAGTTGTTGCACAAAAAAACGCGTATGAGCGTATCAATCCGGCATCTATGACAAAGATTCTTACATTATTGGTAGCAAGTGAACATGTGACCAATTTGGATGATACCTTTACTATGACTTTGGATATTACGGATTATGCATATGTGAATGACTGTAGCAGTGTCGGCTTTCTGGATGGTGAAGTTGTTACGGTAAAAGATCTTTTGTACGGAACTATTTTGCCTTCCGGTGGAGATGCGGCTGTTGGACTGGCAACATATGTTGCCGGCTCACAGGAAGCCTTTGTTGACATGATGAATCAAAAGATAGAAGAACTTGGACTTTCCGATAGTGCGCATTTTACCAATTGTGTTGGATTGTATGATGAGAATCATTATTGTTCCATTTATGATATGGCAGTCATGCTGGAAGCAGCGATGGAAAATGATTTATGCAGACAGGTGTTAAATACACGCTCCTATACCACATCCGCGACCGAACAGCATCCGGAAGGAATTACTGTTTCCAACTGGTTTATGCGTAGAATTGAAGATAAGGAAATGGGAGGCACAATTTTAGGGGCCAAGACAGGGTATGTGGTTCAGTCAGGTAACTGTGCGGCCAGTTGTTATGAAAGAAATGATGGAACTGAGTTTATCTGTGTAACTGCGGATGCGCACAGTAGCTGGAGAGCAATTTATGATCATGTTGCGGCATATAATATTTATGCGGCCGGAAATACTTCATATACGAAACAATAAATGATTAACCAAAGTAGTCAGCGAATGCTGCTTTCGAAATGACAAATATAGACTTTACAAGTTCTGTAAACCATGGTAAAATACATTTTGTATGAGTTTTAGCCGATGCTCAGTTTCGGGAATGCCTAGACCCGATACTTAGATTGGCCATATGAAAAGAACAGGAGGATTTAGAAATGATTTCTAAAGAAAAGAAACAGGCAATTATCAATGAATATGCAAGAACACCCGGCGATACAGGTTCACCGGAAGTTCAGGTAGCTGTATTATCAGCTCGTATCAAAGAATTAACCGATCACTTAAAAACACATCCGAAGGATCATCATTCAAGACGCGGTATGTTAAAAATGGTAGGTCAGAGACGTGGTCTTTTATCTTACTTAAAGAAAACAGATATCAACAGATATCGTGCATTGATTGAAAAACTTGGATTAAGAGATTCGATTCAGTAATTCAAATAATAATCATATCGGGGACGGATATTTAGAGTATCCGTCCTTTGTATGTTTATTAACAGGCGGAAGGTTCATTCCGAGACCACTGACGGGAAGATTAAAGATGATTAAAAGAAAAATCGATACGAAACACAAATAAGATACATAATCTTTCGGTCAGTAGTTTCGGCATCTTCTGCCTGATTATAAAAATCAGAAAAGGAGAAATGAGAATGAGTTACAAAACATTCAGTATGGAGCTTGCAGGACGTACTTTATCCGTTGATATCGGAAGAGTTGGTAAGCAGGCAAACGGATGTGCATTTATGCACTATGGAGAGACAACTGTGTTGTCTACCGCAACAGCAAGTGAGAAACCACGTGAAGGAATTGATTTCTTCCCCTGCTCTGTTGAGTATGAAGAGAAATTTTACTCCGTAGGAAAAATTCCGGGTGGATTTAACAAACGTGAAGGAAAGGCAAGTGAAAATGCAGTTTTAACAAGCCGCGTGATTGACAGACCGATGCGTCCGTTATTCCCCAAGGATTACAGAAATGATGTTACCTTAAACAACATGGTAATGAGTGTTGATCCTGAGTGCAGACCGGAACTTGTTGCTATGCTTGGTACATCCATTGCAACCTGCATTTCTGACATCCCGTTTGACGGTCCCTGTGCTATGACACAGGTTGGTATGGTTAATGATGAATTCATCATTAACCCGAGTCAGGAAGTGTGGGACAAAGGTCAGATGAGACTGACGGTTGCATCTACAGCAGAAAAAGTAATTATGATTGAAGCAGGATGTAATGAAATTCCTGAAGCAAAAATGATTGATGCAATTTACAAAGCGCATGAAGTGAACCAGACAATTATTGAGTTTATCAATAAAATTGTTGCAGAGGTTGGAAAACCGAAACACAGTTATGAAAGTTGTGCAATTCCGGAAGAATTGTTTGCAGCAATCAAAGAAATCGTTCCGCCTGCAGAGATGGAAGAAGCTGTATTTACAGATGAAAAGCAGGTGCGCGAAGAAAATATCCGCAATATTACAGCTAAATTGGAAGAGGCGTTTGCAGATAAAGAAGAATGGCTTGCTATTTTAGGTGAAGCGATTTATCAGTATCAGAAAAAGACTGTTCGTAAGATGATCTTAAAGGATCACAAACGTCCGGATGGCAGACAGTTAAATCAGATCCGTCCTTTGGCTGCAGAAGTTGATATTATTCCCCGTGTTCATGGCTCTGCCATGTTTACACGTGGCCAGACACAGATTTGTAATGTTACAACTCTGGCTCCTTTGTCTGAAGCACAAAAAGTGGACGGACTGGATGATAACATTACAACCAAACGTTATTTACATCATTACAATTTCCCGGCATATTCTGTTGGAGAAACAAAAGTGAGCCGTGGTCCCGGACGTCGTGAAATCGGACATGGTGCTTTGGCAGAAAGAGCTTTACTTCCTGTTTTACCCAGTGAAGAAGAGTTTCCTTATGCAATCCGTACTGTATCTGAAACCTTCGAATCAAATGGTTCTACATCCATGGCATCTACTTGTGCATCATGTATGTCTTTAATGGCTGCCGGTGTTCCGATTAAAAAAATGGTTGCAGGTATTTCCTGTGGTCTTGTAACCGGTGATACAGACGATGATTTTGTATTATTGACAGATATCCAGGGATTGGAAGATTTCTTTGGTGACATGGACTTTAAGGTTACCGGTACGACTGAAGGTATTACAGCAATTCAGATGGATATCAAAATCCATGGATTGACCAGACCAATCGTTGAAGGAGCAATTGCAAGATGTCGTGAAGCAAGAGAGTTTATCATGGATACTTGTATGAAACCTGCCATTGCTGCTCCTCGTGAAACTGTGGGTAAATATGCACCCAAGATTGTTCAGACAAAGATTGATCCTGAAAAGATTGGTGATGTTGTCGGCCAGCGTGGTAAGACAATCAATGCCATTATTGAACAGACCGGTGTTAAGATTGATATCACAGATGATGGTGCGGTAAGTGTATGTGGCACTGATCAGGCTATGATGGATAAAGCAATCGAGATGATTCAGATTATCACAACTGATTTTGAAGAAGGTCAGATCTTTAAAGGAAAAGTTGTAAGTATTAAAGAGTTTGGAGCATTTATTGAGTTTGCACCCGGCAAGGAAGGTATGGTTCACATTTCCAAGATTGCAAAAGAGCGTATCAACCATGTGGAAGACGTATTGACATTGGGAGATACCGTTACCGTTGTATGTTTAGGAAAAGACAAAATGGGACGTATCAGTTTCTCAATGAAGGATGTTCCTCAGGCATAAAACTGATTTATTGTGATTTTTATAAAAAGACATTTGGAGTTTATTATCCGGATGTCTTTTTTATTATTTTTGGCTGTTTTTCTGCTGAAGTGAAAAGTTTATTTCCACTTTGAAAATGCTTAATAACAAAGTAGCATTTACTCTTGCAGTATGGAGTAAATGCTATTTTTTTCTATACGAAAGAGGAATTTAGTGTTACACTTAAGTCAACAGTGGCAAACGA
>JAFOEY010000017.1 GCA_017387565.1 Lachnospiraceae bacterium
ATCTGCTGTAAATCACATCTTCAGCAATATCTTGGCATTCGCCAACATTTTTCACAGAGAAATAATTTTATATGTTGGCGGAGTTAGATTTGTTTTGAAAATCTATTTTTACTCATGGCTCCGTCGGTAAGGAGGTTTTAATGAGTAATAAAGATTTTGAAGACTTAAGTTTGATTGACGGTTTTTTGGTACTGTCAGTGGCATCTGATTTGAAATGCGGACCGGAATGCGGACGGCTGTTAGCCGAAGGGCTTTTGCATGAAAAAGTCGGATATGTACGTATCCATGCAGAAAAGATTGTTCCTGGAATTGGCCTGGCCAAGCGAGGAATCCGGATGGATGTGGAATTACAATCATTCCCTCACAAACCGGAAGAAAATGAACTGCCGGAAAAGATTTATGATTTCGAACCGCATCACAAAAATTCAGACAATCTTTTTAAGCGAAACCGGTTCAATCAGGCAAAGATCGATGCCCACAACCTGTATTCGGGTGAAAAAGATTTTGATAATCTGCCGGATTTATGTGTCATTAACATTCTGGACTATGATCCTTTTGGCAAGGGGAAGGCAAAATATCATTTCCACAACATGTGTGAAGAGGATATTTCCATTCCCTATCCGGACGGATTGGATCATTACTATTTCAACACCAGTTCGCCTAATGATGAGGATGACGAACTGAATGCCCTGCTTAAATATATCCAGAACAGTACCGAAGAGAATGCAACAACAGAATTAACCAAACAGTTACATGAGTATGTGACGAAGGTAAAATCGTCACCGGAAGAGAGGTATCGGTATATGACATGGGGAGAATATATTGATTTTGAAACAATGGAAGCAAAGGCAGAAGCTCGTAAAGAGGGGCAGGCAGAAGGCCGAGCAGAAGCAGTACTTGCGACATATCGAGAGAATACTTTAGAAGTACTAAATAAATTTGGAGATGTCCCGGATGATGTTGTGGAGAAAGTGAATTCTGTCACAGATGTAGATGTATTAAAGCAGTGGTTCACACTGGCTATCAAATCCGATAGTATGGCATCGTTTTTGTCCCAAATCAATTAAATAAAATACAGTATCGGTAGCAAAATGGCACGCTGCTCAGGCAGTGTGCCATTTCTTACTTAGCCCCTCTTTTTCCAATCACAACTCCAATTGTTTGAAAAATAATCTTAATATCCAGTCCCAAAGACCAATGGTCAATATAGTGCAAATCCAGACGAAGAACATCTTCAAAATCGGTAATATCACTGCGTCCGCTGACCTGCCAAAGTCCGGTCAGACCGGGTTTGATACTCAAACGGCGGCGGTATTGCAGCTTGTACTGCACATATTCATCCGGAGTGGGTGGACGTGTGCCGACCAGACTCATTTGCCCAATCAGGATGTTATAAAACTGAGGAAGCTCGTCTAAACTTGTACGTCTCAAAAAACGTCCGACTTTTGTAATGCGGGGGTCATTGGTAATCTTGAACATCGGTCCGTTCATTTCATTCGCACAAAGTAAATCATCTTTTTTGGCATCTGCATCCACATACATAGACCTGAATTTTATAATCTGAAATTCTCTTCCATTCAGACCAATCCGTTTTTGACGGTAAAAAACAGGTCCCGGAGAATCTATTTTAATTGCAACAGCAATAAAAGGCGTCAATACAATGGTAAAAAACAGTCCGATGAAAGAACCAATCACATCCATGATACGTTTTATGGCAATTCGGTGAAAATCATAATCAGACATACTGTATGTCATAACAGATAATCCTGCATAATTATCAATTGTTTTGTGAGAAATAAAGTGATCATAAGGGTCGATGCTGACATGAACAACAATACCGGCCATTTCGAATTTCCGAATCATATTCCCCAGTTCTGTATTGTTATAGGTAGGAAGATAAATCAAGACTTCATCCACAACAGATTGCCCCAGACAATCATACAGATTGTGTTTGGAAGCGATAACGGGAACTCCTTCATAAACAAGGGAAGCATCTTCCTGAACTGTTTTATCTAAATCAATCAATCCCAAAGAAGTGATTTCATGTGCCCATTCTGCCTTGGACTTAATGAGCGGAATAAGTTTTCCGACAAACTGTGATTCGGTTATAATCATCATTTTCAGACTTCCGGCAGAGTTCATATAAATGTGTGTGACAAATTTCTTTGCTAAAATATGAAAAAGATATGTAAAAATAAAGTTGTATATGATAAAAAAAACAAATGCCAGACGGGAAAAATCCTGCGCGTTTTGCGTCAAAAACAAAATGAGACCTAATCCGGCTCCGATGATAAAGTCATACTTTATGGTAAAGAAAAATTCAGCCAAACTGCTTCTGGTCAAAAATCCATGGTTCAGATTTAAGAAAATATATGAAAATATGCAAAGCATGATGGCAAAAAATAAAATTAGTAAATAATACTCTGTATTTCTATAAAAATCTGAAAGAATGCCACGTGTTACAAATGCTAAGGCATAGGCTATACAAATGGATAATACATCCAGAAAAAGCAATATGAAATTTTGGAGCGTGTATTGTTTTTGGGTATTTGAGTGCATAAGTACTCCTTTTATAGATTATTATCTTTTAAGGGGACGAGTTTTGTAGTACGTTTTTTCACAATATTTATCAAAATGCGGACTAAAATAATCAATAGAAAAATAGCAATATCCATCAGTAATCTGAGAAGGACTCGAATGTATTGATCTGAGGGTGAAATCCATATGGTTTTCCATATAGAATCAAAATAATGAATAAGTAATAAAATGAGGGAATGTTTCCCTATCAAAGCAAAAAACTTCGAAATATGAAGTTTTGAAAGGATGATGCAACATGTGCACAAAAAAACAGAACCGGTGATAGCTGTAAAAAAGCATAATGGATAAAAAGGATATTTTCTTGCAAAAAAGTCAAGATGCTCAGTGTTTCTTGGATGCGGATGCATCAAAAATAAGCCTGTTATCCAGATTAGAAATGAGCAAATGCCATACATAAACGGTGCTTTTGATATGTTTATCCTTTTTATGAATTGTCCACACAGGAAAAATGGCAGGACAGTGAGTACAATATCAAAAGAAAAAATCATATAAGTTTGTATCCCGATTGCATAGCCAATCAATGACAGGAGGGAAGTAACAAAAATAAGTTGCTCCCGGTTTAATAAAAGATTTAAGTAATTTAATAATGTACGACAGAGAAATAAAACTACTAAAAACCATATATATCCAAACAGGTATATAAGGTCTTGCTGATTATTTATTTTTCCTTTGCTAACATACAACATTGAATATAAATGATTGATAAAAAAGTTGAAATTGATATTATCAGGTTTATCAATTACCATACAAATAAATAATTTACAAATATAGGCTACATACGCAGGAACAAGAAGTGACATAGCCAGTTTTTTTGTTTTAATCAAAAAGTCCTCTTTCGTAGAAGTAAGAGTAGCTGTAAATCCACTTAAAATAAAAAAGAGGGGCATATGAAAAGAATATATAACCGTATGGATAATTGAACCGGTGTTTCCGTAGTAAACGGTATGAGCAATAATAACAAGCAAAATAGTGATTCCTTTTGCTGTATCAATCCATTCAATTCTTTTGTTGGTACAATCCATAGATAAATCTCCCCACCAAAATTCATAGGATAAAAATCAAAAATAAAAAATTATACTATAGGGCAAGTATACCATATTTATCAAAATATAGCACTTTTTGCACAAATAATGTGCAAATTATTGTGAATTGAAGTAAAATACAATTAAATGTAGTGTAGTCAACTTGGATTGGAAAAACATATGTAGTAAAATTAAAAAAGGTTTAGCGTTTCGGAGGTAGATATTGAAAAGATTCGCATCTGATGTAAAAAAATATTGGAATTATATGCTTTATGAAGCAAAGTCACAGTTAAAAGCAGAGGTTGCCAATTCATATCTAAACTGGATTTGGTGGATTTTAGAGCCGCTGCTTCTAATGATGGTTTATGCTTTTGTGTTTGGATTCTTATTTAAACACAAAGAAGAGAATTATAATGTGTTTATTTTTATTGCATTGGCATTATGGGATAATTTTAATCGCTGCATTAAAGCATCTGTTACGATTGTGAAGAGAAATAAGTCGATTGTGTCAAAAGTGTATTTACCCAAATATGCATTAATCATTTCCAACATGATGGTTAATACATTCAAAATGTTTATTTGCCTGTTAATTGTGTTTGGTATGCTGATTGTAAACCGGATTTCCATAGACTGGCATATTTTGGAAATTGTTCCGATTATTGCTAATGCTTTACTTTTTACTTTTGGATGTTGTTGTATTCTGGCTCATATGGGAGTTTTTATAGAGGATATGTCTAATGTGATAAATATAGTATTACGATTTATGTTTTATCTGACCGGCATATTTTACAATATAGGAACCAGTATTCCCAAACCATACTCAACAATTTTACTAAGTTGCAATCCCATAGCACTGTTTATCGACTCGCTACGAAACTGCATGCTGGAAAAAATGTCCCCAAACTGGATTTTAATGTTGATATGGTTTGTGATAGGTCTTGGTGTTTCTGCGTATGGGGTATATACAATTTATCGCTATGAAAACACCTATGTAAAAGTAATTTAAATTGAAACTTAATCAGAAAAGACATTTGAGAAAGGAAAAGTAAATCCAATCACTCTAATGAAGAATAATTGGATAATATGAGCATTGTATGAGCGAAGTATCGATTACAGTACAAGATGTGACAATTCGATATAAAAGTGTAAAATCATACTCCATCAAACGGAATCTATTACGGTTAAAACCGGTAGAAAGTAAAAATTTTGAGGCTGTAAAGAATGTCAGTTTCACCGTGAATAAAGGAGAAATACTGGGGGTAATCGGTAAAAACGGCAGTGGGAAATCCACTCTTTTACGTGCCCTTGCAAATATCTTCTCTGCAGATGAGGGAAACATTGATTTGCATGGAAATTCGATTTCGCTTTTAGCGATAGGCGTTGGTTTCAAAAATCAGTTAACCGGTCGAGAGAATATTATGCTTTCGGGGATGCTCTTGGGATTTCGTGAAAAAGAAGTACTTTCGCACATGGATGAAATTATTGAGTTTTCTGAATTAGGTGAATTTATCGATCAGCCGGTTCGAACATATTCAAGTGGTATGTATTCCAAGCTTGCATTTTCCGTGACCGCAATTTTAGAGACGGATATCATGCTGATTGATGAAGTGCTTAGTGTAGGTGATGAGCACTTTAAAAAGAAAAGCTATGCGAAAATGAAAGAACTGATTACCAATAATGACAGGACAGTTGTAATTGTTTCCCACAGTCTGGATACATTGGAGAAGCTATGCAACCGGGTACTGTGGTTGAATGATGGTGAGATAAAGGAAATTGGCCCTTCAAAAGAAATTATCAAAAAATATAGAGAATTCATGAAATAGATCAGAAAAAACAACAAAACGAGAGTACTAAATTATAATAAGAATACGGCAGTAAAAGAAGTTAAGTGAAATCAAAACAAATAGAAAATAATATCAAGAGGAAAATAAAAATGAAAGAATTATTTAAAAGACAAAATATCGTCTTTTATGTTTTATATTTTATCATTTTATTATGGTCAATATGGAATGATGTACATTTTTTTGATTTTTCTTATGTAGATTCCGGCTCTTATTATGTGCCTTCCGGCAGCCCGCATTCCGTTTTATTTTATTTATCACTTAAAATTGTATTTGCATTTCTTTTATATCGTTTTATGGCTATATGTAAAAAATATTTTTTTGGAGGAATCCAAAAAGATGCAGACTCCGGAAGACGTCTGATATTCGTTTTCATTATTCTGATAGTATATCTTGTCTTCCTGATTGCATGCTGGCCGGGTATATGGTGGTGTAACGGAGCAGATGAATTTAGAATGGTAGATTTTACAAAGCATCTGCAGGTCCAATACCATCAAGGCTTTATGATGTCGCTTTTTTATTTTCTGGCTTTTATGATATATCCTGCCCCGGTGTCGGTAGTATTGTTACAAATGTTAGTTGGGAGTATGATATTTGGAGTTGTGCTTGCAGATTTATGGAAAGAAAGAAGGCGTTGGGCTTCGGTTGCTGTGATAGGGTTGATTTTTTCACCCTGCGGCCTGTATTTTGCCTTATATCCGATGCGGGCATATTTGACCGCTGTTTTCTTTGTGGCATTTATTTATAAGTATTGGAAGTTACAATATCAAGAAACGCCAGCAGTATCTGAATGGATACAATTAGCTTTGTTGGGTGCAATTGTAATTAATTTTCGTATTGAAATGATGGTTGTACTTGTCTTTTTCCCTTTGCTTATGTGGAAAAAGGCATATTCTGACAAGGTAAAAAGGTGGACATGGATTGTTATGTTGACACTTTTAATGTGTATGTCTGTTGGGATGGTATCCGGATGGAAAAAATTGGGAAATCAAGGTAATTCGGTCACACATAATCTGCTGTCTTTTACAGCACCTTTAAGTGAGATTTTGGTGTGGCATTTTGATGAATTTGAGATAGAGGATATGGTTCTCTTGGATAGATATTTTGACTTAAATAAAATGATAGAGGAGCACTCTAATCCGGAGAATATCATTTCTTATGCCAATTATGAAAGGCTGACACATCCGGGGGATGTTGTAGATTCCAGGGAATATTGTGAGGTTAAAAAGATTATTGGTAAAATTCTGCTTTCACATCCGGAAGTATATCTAAAAAACAAATCTATTCTGGCAGCCAGAACATTTGGAATTATTGAAAGTGGAGCCAATAGATATCAATTTCCGGAAGAAATCAAACCGCAGGAAGTTGCAGGTATGTTTCATCAGCTTAATCCTGAATTGTCCGAATGGATAAAAGATAAGCTTGCGGGTGATTTTTGTTTCGCAGGGATATTTATGTTTAAAATTCTATATGCGATGTGGGTTCCGGAATTACTTTTGTTATTTGATTTGATACATGATCTGATGAAAAAAAATACTTCAAATATTATATTGAAAATAATGATATTGACAATTTTTGGAGCGGTATTTTTAACTGCCATGCATCAATATACGATGTACTATTTTACCCCTTTTCTGGGTGCGTGGATAACAGTTATTCTATCTTTCTCAGATAAAATGCGGAGGATGAAAAATCATGGATGTTGATTTCCTGTTTTCGGTTGTAATGCCGGTTTATAACAGAGAAAAATATTTAGAGGATGCAATTAAAAGTGTTCTTTATCAATCTTGTGGTATATCGAAAATCGAAATAATCATGATTGATGACGGCTCGACGGATGGCAGTGGTGAAATTTGTGATAAATATCAAAGAAAATATCCTGACCATATTAAAGTGGTGCATCAGGATAATCAGGGAGCGGCTTTTGCAAGAAAAAAAGGTGTAGAGTTAGCTTCGGGTAAATGGATTAACTTTTTAGATTCGGATGATAAACTTGCAAAAAATGTATTCCATGAAGTAGAAAGGTTTATCCGCAAACATGATAAAGAAACGGATGTAATCGCTTTTCCTGTCTATTTCTTTGGGACGAGGAAAGGAGCCCATCTGCTCAATTACAAATTTGAACAAGGCAGCAGAGTTGTGGATTTAGAAGAAGAATGGCAAAATCCGCAATTATTTATCAATTCTGCAGTAATGCGGGCAGAAGTGGCAAAAAGGGTCAGTTTTAAAGACCCGGTAGACATTCCCACTAATGAAGATGCACGTGAAATGTTACGCGTGTTATTGGAGAAGAAAACCTTGGGTCTTCTATCTACCACAAAGTATTTATACAGGCGCCATGAAGATACCCTCGTAAGCAACTCTAAAGGAAATCCCAAGTGGTATACGGATAACTTGGAACAATTTTCACAATATATTATGGATTATTCTTATGAAAAATGTGGATATGTTCCCAAGTTTGTGCAGTTTACAGTTATGTATGAATTTCAGTGGAGATTGAGACAGTCCAAGATTACTGAAAATACCTTAACTCAGGAAGAGGCGGAAAAATATAAGCAAAAATTATTATCCTTATGTGACCGCATTGATGCAGATGTAATATATGCTCAAAAGCAGCTCTGGAGAGAACAAAAATCGTATTTACTTTATCGAAGAATGGGAGAATATCCGCACATTGCCTATGATGAAGAACAGAATCCGATTTTTGAGTTTGGTAATCTGGGAGTCGGAAATACAATAAATAACACACCGGTACATTTGTCATTTGCTGAATTGAAAAATGATGTTCTGACATTGGAAGGATGGTGCTCTCATTATTTATATGAGACGCAGGAACTGCCACCTTTGTTTTTGGAGATTGATGGAGAACTGCATGAAGTAAGGGTAGAAGAAATTCCGTCCGGACCACATTGTCTTGGTGAAAATCTATATCAGAAATATAGTTTTTATGTACAACTTCCTTTAAAAGGAAGAAGAAAGCATCGAATAAAATTTATTTTGGATTTCGGCGGGACAAAAATTCAGACGGAAAAATTGGCATTGGGACAGTTCTTTCCGTTGGATTCTCATTGCAGATATTCTTACAAAAAATATAAGAATTGGATATTGCAAAAAAAAGATGGTGAATTGATTGTTCAAAAAAACACCATTTGTTTGTTTCATGAGATTGCATATTTGCTGGGTATATTTGTAAGAAATCAACGCGGAAGTAAGAAAGCTATTTTAGTCAGATTGCTATACGGAATATTAAGTGTGTTGCCTCATAAAGAAATATGGATGGTATCGGATCGAATTTTAAAAGCCGATGATAATGGAGAGGCTTTTTTTAAATATCTCATGGATAAAAAGCCAAAAGATCTGAAAGTGTATTTTGTAATCAGCAAGAATTGTGCTGATTATGAGCGTATTAAGAAAATTGGTCCCGCCGTTAATACATTTTCAATCAAGCACAGGATTCTACATTTGTTGAGTACATATAATATATCTTCGCAGGGTGAGAAAATTGTACAACACCCCTTTCATGGATATGAAAAAGCATACCGGAGTTTAAATTTACCCAGGTTTGTCTTTTTGCAACATGGTGTAATCAAAGATGATTTATCCGACTGGTTAAATAGAAGAAACAAAAATTTATTCGGTTTTATTACAACGAGTCAAAGAGAATATGATTCCATTATAAATGGGGATTATGATTATACGGAAAAACAGGTATGGCTTACCGGACTATGTAGATATGATAATTTAGAGGATAGAAGAGAAAAGATTGTTGCAATTGTACCGACATGGAGAAGTTATCTGTTAAAAGGATTGAATCAATTTACGGGTCTTCATGCGTTAAAATTGGGGTATTTAGATAGTGATTTCTTTCAGTTCTATAATCGACTGATTAATGATAAGCAATTGATTGAGACTTTGAAACAATTTGGATATCGATTACGCTTTGTTCCTCATCCGTTAATGCAGCCGTTTATCAATAGCTTTGATAAGAATGATTATGTGGAGTTTGCTTGTGCTGACGATTCTTATCGGGAGTTATTTGCTAAAGGCAGCCTTTTAGTAACCGACTATTCCTCCACCGCTTTTGATTTTGCTTATTTGAATAAGCCGGTTGTATATTGCCAGTTTGATAAAGAAGTTTTCTTTGGCGGCAACCATACATACAAAAAAGGATATTTTGATTATGAAAAAGACGGATTTGGAGAAGTGGAATATACCTTAGAGGCAACCGTTGACCGTATTATTGAATATGTGCAAAATGATTGTCGCATGAAGCCGGAATATCAAAAGAGAGTTGATGAAACATTTGCTTTTCATGACAAAAACAACTGCGAACGCGTGTACCAGAAGCTTTTGGAGATGAAATCCGAAATATAGACATACGCAAATGGAATGAAAGATTTGAAAAAGAAATCAGAAATAAGCAGTTAAAATAAAACATGAGAAAGTAGCCCGATTAGGGCGGATTTCGAATGTTTTAGGATTGCGAGAGCACAAAGTGCGTAGCAATCCGTTGGTATCATGGGGGTAAAATACCTTTTGACCCCAACATCAAATATATAAAATATACAATTAAAATCAGATGATTAGAAAATAATAATCAAAATAATTATAGAAATTAAATTGTAGGAAACGATATGAGTAATAAGATACCATGTGAACCCATTGACTTTGTCATTACCTGGGTAGACGGCAATGATAAGGCATGGCTTAGCGAAAAAACAAAATATCAGACCACATCCATATATGATGATGATTGTGAGGCAAGATATCGGGACTGGGATAATCTGCAGTATTGGTTTCGTGCAGTGGCGCAGTACGCTCCCTGGGTTCGCACCATTCACTTTGTGACATGGGGACACATCCCGGGATGGTTAAATGTGGAACATCCCAAGCTTCATATTGTAAAGCATGAAGATTTTATTCCGACGCAATATTTGCCGACCTTTAATTCCCATACAATCGAACTGAATTTGCATCGTATTCCGGGGTTGGCGGAACAGTTTGTTTATTTTAATGACGATGTGTTTTTAAATCATGTTATGAAACCGGAAGATTTCTTTAAAAATGGTCTTCCAAGAGATATACTGGGATTGGACTGTATTGCGTTTGGCCGTAATAGTGCCGGCATGTTCAACGCCAATGATGTGGGATTGATTAATGACCATTTTAAAAGCCGGGAATGTTTTAAAAAGAATCCGGGCAAATGGTTAAATTACCGATATGGAATTAGAGTTCCTGCAAGAAGCCTGATTTTACTGCATAAAAGGTGGTTCCCCGGTTTCTTTTACCAGCATATCTCATCCAACTTTTTAAAATCCACTTTTGAAGAGGTTTGGGAGAAAGAATTTGAAATTCTGGATGATACCTGCAAATGCAAATTCCGGACCGCAACCAATGTCAATCAATGGCTGATGAAATACTGGCAGTTAGCATCGGGCAACTTTTTTCCGCGTAAAAAGAAAATGGGTTTGTGCTTTCACGTAGAAAAAGATATTACAAAACTGCTGGCGGTAATTGAAAATGAAAGCCAGAACATTATCTGTATCAATGATACTGTAAAAACGGTAAATTTCGAGGAGAAAAGGGATGCTATAAAGAGAGCATTTGAAAAGAAATTTCCGGAAAAATCTTCTTTTGAAAAAGAGTGATAAATGGCAGTATATGACATAGGGAAACTGACACAATATAATGAAGTATACATCCGATGCTAAGGAGTATAAAGTGAATCATGCAAAAAACAAATCACACTTGCGACTGCTTTGGGTTACAAATTGTAGCGACCAATTTAAAGTCCGCCATTCATACAACCTGCAGACATTTAGAGCAGTGGAGGGGAAAATATATCACCTTTGTCAATGTACATGCTTTAATGACTGCGGTAGAAGAAAAAGAATATTTTCGCGCACAGGAATTAGCCGTATGCAATTTTGCGGATGGCATGCCAATTGTCTATCTGCAAAAAAAGCAGGATTATATCCAGGCAGCCCGCGTTGCGGGACCGGATTTTATGGATGGAATTTTGAAACTGTCCGGAAGTTACCGTCATTTTTTTTACGGCAGCAGTAAAGAGACACTGGACAGACTGATTGACAATATAAAGGAAAAATACCCGGATATACAAATTGCAGGAAGTCTGGCTCCGGATTTTGTGGAAACTATAGAAGAAGATTCTTTTGCCACGCATTTTGATGCGGATATTCAGAAAATCAATGAATCCAATCCGGATTTTATCTGGGTTGGATTGGGAGCGCCCAAGCAGGAGTTGTTTATGATGCATGCAAGCGGAAAAGTAAACGGATTGATGCTTGGTGTGGGCGCAGCGTTTGATTTTCTGGCAGGAACACAGAAACGGGCTCCCAAATGGATGCAGGTGATAGGACTTGAGTGGTTATTTCGTCTTGCTTCCGATCCAAAGAGATTGTGGAAACGGTATGTTGTTACTAATGTAAAATTTCTGTTTTACGGGTTGTGGGGAAAGTGAAAAATTGTATACACTAAAGTCTGTAGATCCCAATTCAGGATGTTGTATTTGAGTGGACCTATACAACGAACGAGAATGTAGGCCCCGGACACGAAATAAAGTCAGTTTGGGATGGCAGGCGAGAAGACCATGTGGGTCCAAACGCAGAGAAAAAGATTTTGTGGGTCTATATAAAAAGATATCGGATTAAATAAAAGCAAGAAATATGAAACAACAGAAACAAATACAAAAACAGAAAATCAAAACCAACAACTGTATAGATTTTGTCATTACCTGGGTAGACGGCAGTGATGAAAAGTGGATACAGAGAAAACGGGACGTGGATTCACTTTTAAAAATGCCGGAACAGGCAGAGCACTTTCGTGACTGGGGCTTTTTGCCCTATGTTTTGAAAAGTATCGAGTTGTATGCCCCCTGGGTGCATCACATTTTTATTGTTACCGACAGACAAGTTCCGTCCTTCCTTGACAGAAATGGAACGGTGGAATCGAATGATTTGCAATGTGAAAATATAAATAGTGATGCAAGCACTATTTGGGATAAAATAACAATCATGGATCATATGGATTTTATCCCAAAGGAATATTTGCCAACCTTTAATTCGCATACGATTGAACTCAATTTTCATCGCATTCCCGGATTGTCAGAGCAATTTGTATATTTTAATGACGACACCCTGTTGACCAATCCCTGCGAGCCGGAAGACTTTTTTGAGGACGGAAAACCTGTGGATTCTGCCATTTTAAATGGAATCAATGGAAAAGACAACCTGTTTGCGGGGATCCAGTTTCACAACATGGCTTTGATGAATGTGCATTATAGCATACAGGATGTCCGCCGGCATTTATCAAAATGGCTTCATCCTGCATATGGAATGCAAAATATCAGAACCATTCTATTGCTGCCTTTTCAGAGGCTGCAGGGGATTCACAATCCGCACGGTCCGATGCCGCTTTTGAAGAGTACTTATGAAAAGCTCTGGAAGCGCGACAAAGAAGTGCTTCATAAAACCTGCCTGTGTAAAACCAGACAGGAAGACAATGTTTCGGTCTATGTCATGCGCTATGAGCAGCTTTTATCAGGAAATTTTATCCCTGCAAAAGTGAAGAACCGTTACCTTGAGGTAAACGATGAGCCGCAAAAAATCGCAAAGGCATTGAGGACATCAAAGTCTGCCTGTATCAATGATGTGCCTATGGGTGAAACTGAGTTCTTGGAGACAAGAAAACGTATTTTAAAAATCCTTCAAAAGAAATATGATGAAATTAAATGTGCAAAAAATAAATCAAATAATTAATCGAAAAATTGAATCAAATAAACTACGAAATCAGGAATAAATTATGTCAAACAAATTAGCAGGAAATAAAAAAGATAATAAGAAAGCAAAAATGAAAGAGAATGCGGGACTGGTAATTGCCCGCAATGTGTTGGAATATACCGTAATGGCACTTGGAATTGCACTCTGTGTGTTGGTGCCCTTATATCTAAAAAACGGATATCACGGTGTCGGTGACTGCAAATATGAGCTTTATAAATGGATCATAATTACCGGAACGATTGCGGTGGCATTTATGAGTATCATCTATTTCTGTCAGGGAGGATTTGTTACGGTTAAAGATACAAATATCCCCAAAACACAGAATCGCAACAATGCTAAGAATGAATTTGAAATACAGACAGACAAGCCGGATTCCAATAAATTACAGCCAACCGACCTCTTTGTTTTTGCATTTTTGTTTTTTGCACTTTTATCTGCGTTAGTCGGCGGTAACTTTTCGGCATGCATTGTAGGCTATGACGGTTGGTACATGGGAATATTATCACTGTTTAGTTTTGCACTTTTATATTTTATGTTTGCAAAGGCAGGAAGATATTACAAGGCGGTAGTTTGTGCACTGCTTGCGACGTCATTTATTACCTATATCATCGGAATACTGCATCGTATGATGATTGATGTGATTGGGACCTATTATCTGGGGACAACAGAGGAAATAGCAGACAATTTTAAAAATCAGTTTCTTTCCACATTAGGACAGGCCAGCTGGTATTCAAGCTTTGTCTGCACGGTATTTCCGTTGGGGCTTGCCGTATTCTGGTATGCAAAAAAGAAAAGTATGCGTATTGCGTTAGGAGTTTTTTCCTTTGTCGGAAGTATGACTTTGGTTACACAAAACAGCGACAGTGCATATATGGCCATGCTGGGATTTTTCTTTGTACTGTTTTGGTTTTCTGCTACGGATGTAAACAGAATGGAACGTTTTATGGAAGTTCTGGTTCTGTTTTTTGCGGCAACAAGAGCTATGTGGCTGTTACTGCTTATCCATCCCAATGAAAGGCTGGATTTGGATGCTCTGAGCCATTTTATGGTATTCTCTCCCTGGATGTGGGTAATGCTGCTTGGTGTTATGGCAATATGGGGACTTGTACTTTGGAGTCAGAAGAAAGAGAACTATCCTGTCAAAGTCATGAAAAGTGTTCGCACAGGCTTACTTGTTGTGATTATTTTAGCCGTCTTTTGCGCAGTTATTCTTCTAATCATGAGTGCAAAAGGTATTTTACCGGCCGGACTGTTGGCAGTCACGGAAAAGATACCCTATATGACATGGTCGGATAATTGGGGAAACGGACGAGGCCGGACATGGGCTTTCAGTATTCAGATGTACCGGGATATGGATTTGGGACACAAAATATTTGGTGTCGGTCCGGATGGTTATGCTCCCTATGCATACAATCTCTATGCAGACAGACTGGTGGAAATGTGGGGAGAGCGAAAGCTGACCAATGCCCACAATGAATGGATAAACGCATTAATCAATTATGGACTTGCAGGATGCATTGCCTATATCGGTATTTTTGTGTCTGCCTGCATCCAATTTGCAAAAAACTGGGAACAGCAGCCAATTCTGGCAGGTATCACGGCATGTGTAGTCTCCTATATGTGTCACAACGTATTCTGCTACCAGACGGTATGCTGTACGCCGTTTATTTTCCTCCTGATGGGAATTGGTATCTATATTTCTACAAATTCCCACTTGAAAAAAGAGGTATAAGTGTAATAAACTGATAAGTGAGTGTGTTTACATAATATACAAACGAAAAGGTGGTACAGTATGATCCGTAAAATACATAAGTATTTAGCAGCATTTTTATTAATTCCCATGGTTTCTGTTTCTGTATTTTCAGGTGGAATTTCTTTTGGAAGTATGCAGGTCCAGGCTGCTGAAATGCCGACTGAAGGTATTATGACAGATCCGGCAGAATATGAGAATGGCGCAGAGGAATTGACAGACGCTTTAGAATCTGAAACAGCGTTCGAAGTAAATAAATTAAACTATGTCTATCTGGATGCAAAGACTGTTTACACACCTTCTGCACAGACTGTGATGGTTTCCTATGGAGATGAACAGACACAGTTAGCAGAAGCTAAATTAACAGTGCAAAACTATCTGACAGGCAGTCAGACAGAATACAGCATGGCAGATACCTTTGAAAATACTGCCTTATTTTCGTTGGATTATACGGCATCAGATCGTGGAATTTATGAAATAACAGATTTACATATTGTTACAACTGAAGGCTATGCCGAGCAGATTCACCTGCGTGATACCGGTATGGAGCATATTTATTTTGGTGTGGATGAAGAATTTGAAGAGACTGACGATGCAGACAAGGCATTGACGGCTGAGAGTTATCAGGAACTGACTGACGCTTATGCAACCATGCAGACGGAAAGTGAATCTGCCAATGGTTCCATTAATTCCAATGCGCAAAGCAATTTGCAAAATGTAGATTTGTCGCAAATTGAATTTCAGATTGTTTCTCTTGGTTCAGACGGAAGTCAGATTTCAACTTCCGACATCAATGATATTAAAAAAGCATTAGAAGCAGGAGAAACTACGGTAAATAAAAATGCCCGCCTGAGTACGGAAAGTGCGCTTTCGACAGAAGCAGAAGACTATGTGGTTATGCTCGATCCCGGACATGATGCGACGCACTGTGGTGCCAATAAAAACGGTCTTCGTGAAGAAGTTCTTACCTTAAAAATAGCACAATATTGTAAGGCTGAATTAGAACAGTATAAGCATGTAAAAGTATATATGACAAGAGAAAGTGCTGCATGTCCTCTGCCGGGTTCAACATCGGTTGCAGATAATCTAAACCGTGTTGCCACGGCTGCAAATGTAGGAGCAGACATTTATGTCAGCATTCATTTGAATTCTGCCGGCACGAGTACAGCTAAGGGGGCCGAAGTTTTTTATCCGAACAGCAATTATAGACCGGGTATCGGATCAGCAGGAGCTAACCTCGCAACACAGATTCAAAGACAGCTAGTGGCTCTCGGACTGAATAACAGAGGTATTTCCATTCGAAATTCCGGAGATGGTTCCCGTTATCCGGATGGTTCACTGGCAGATTACTATGCGGTTATCAAACATTCCAAGAATGCAGGTTTTCCGGGGGTTATCGTGGAGCATGCCTATGTTTCCAATGCATCTGATGCCGCGTTTTTGAAAAGTGAATCCAATCTGCAGGCACTTGGCATCGCCGATGCAACTGGAATTGCTTCTTATCTGGGGCTTTCAAAAGGACCGGATATAGATAGGGAAAAAGTTTTGGCGTTTGTAACACGGCTATATAATCTTGGTTTAAACAGAGCACCTGAAGCAGGCGGACTTGATTATTGGACGGACATCATTTGTAGCGAAGAAATGTCCGGTGCAGAAGTGGCGCAGGGATTCTTTTTTAGTCAGGAGATGGAAAACAGAAATTTATCCGACCGTGAGTTTGTCGAAATTTTGTATAATGTCCTGATGGACAGAACCTCCGATTCAGCAGGTATATCATACTGGCTAAGCTATATGAATTCCGGTATTGAGAGAGAAGCTATTTTTAAACAATTTGTAGAATCTCCGGAGTATTACAATATTTGTGAATCCTATGGTATTGAACGCGGTGTTGTGAAAGTCGCCGGCAGAAATAGAAATCCGGGACTTACTTTGTTTATGATGCGACTTTATACCAAAGCTATGGGACGTGAATATGACCGGGACGGACTGGATTATTGGTGCAATGAAATTCTGGACGGCAATTATAAAATTCTGGAGGTTGCCGGAACTCAGTTTTTCAATTCGAAAGAATTTTTAAATAAAAAATTGACAGATAAGCAATATGTACAGGTTTTATACCGGACATTCTTTGATCGGGAATATGATGACGAGGGGATGAATTACTGGCTTGCGCAAATGAAAAAGGGAATGACGCGCAATCAGGTTTTAGAGCAGTTCAACAATTCAAAAGAATTTGAGCAAATTCGAGCCAATTATGGTATTATAGGTTTATAGTGTTCAAAAAATTTAATAAGGCGACCGTTAATGCATCGTTTATTATGATGCTTACGGTCGCTTAAAGTGATTATATATTCATAATTCTTTTTAGGGAGGGTTTTCAGAAAATGAAAAAGAAAAAACTATGGAGCGGGCTGGCTATTTTGTTGGCAGCAAGTCTGGCTTTGTCAGGTACAAACTGTGTGCTGGCATCAGAAAAAATTACCAAAGATACGGTTGAGACATGTAAAGAACAAACCGGCGGATATGTTACGACAATGCCGACGGGAGTACGGGCAGATGAGGATAAATCTTCTTATCAGGTCTTTTTGGATTCTTTGTCTGAAGGTCCTACTGGATATGGTGTGGAAAGTGCTGATCAGGTTTCAGCCAATGCTATTATAACGGAACCGTTGTCGGATATTGATGTCGAACATGATTTATCTGCTGCCTCTGTTTATAATTGTATGATTAGTATGAAGGCTTATTTTCCGGAGGGAATGTATTGGACGAATGAAAACTTTTATGCCTGGAATGGCGGTGGAAGATATTATGGAGGTTACGGATGCGCGGGATTTACATTTTTGTTATCAGATGCCGCTTTCGGTAATCTTCCATCACGTTATATAGACAGTTTTGAGTGGGATAGCTTCCGCGTCGGAGATATTCTTCGTGTAAACAATGATTCTCATTCTGTAATCATTCTGGAAAAATATGATGATTATGTGATTGTTGCAGAGGGTAATTATAACAGTTCGATTCACTGGGGACGTAAAATGACAAAGGAGGAAGTCGCAGATGGTTTTACAAATTATGCGACACGTTATCCGATTGATGGTTCCAATCCCAATGTGTTGCCTGCGATTAATCATTGGACCGGTCCGGGAGAAGCGGAAAGTAACCAGACATATCCCATAGACTTTGATGAGAGTACTGCCAAAGATAGCAGTGCATTGATTTTTGAAGTGACAGATGTCAGAACAGGAGCAAAGGAGAGATTCAATTCTCAAAACGGAAGATGCAAGGTTTTGGTGTTTGGCGGTATCGGAAGCTGCGGAAATACCATGAACAATATGGCTCGTCTTTCTCAAATCGCTGAGGAAGATGGATTAGATCAGATTGAATTCTGGGCATTTGATATAGATGATAATTCAGATGCAACTATTCGTGATATCAGTGCGCTCTTTGGGATTAATTCCAATATGAAGATTATCAATGGAACCACGGATTGGGGTGAATGGAGCAATCTGTACTATTACTTACGTCAGGAAGCAGGAAATAATGGATTGTTGAATAATGGTATCCTATATATGCCTCTGATTGCTTTTGTAGACGGAGAGGGTATTGTGTGGGGAGAAACCGTTTCATCCCAGTCGAAAGCATCTTTAAAAGAAACCCTTTCTGATTGCGGTTTTTATGAGGCAAATCAGCATTATACGAATGAAACAGCTGCCATCGCTGCTTTTGTGGATCGGTTATATACAAAAGTTTTACAGAGAACCTATGATACAAGCGGTCTGAATTACTGGGTGGATGAATTGTACAGTGGTGCAGAAACGGGAGCTGAAGTTGCCGGAGGATTTTTCTTTAGCCCGGAATTGAAAGCAAAGAATCTTTCGGACGAAGAATTTGTGAAATTATTATATGAGGTTATGATGAACCGTGTTCCGGATCAGGAAGGATTGGACTACTGGATAGGTCTGATGAAGAATGGATACGGAAGAGCCGGTGTGTTCAATGATTTTGTGGAATCTGCAGAATTTCACGGTATTTGTGACAGTTATGGAATAAAGGCAGGAACGTATCCGGTAACCGGTGCGAGCCGTAATTCCGGATTGTCTGCCTTTATGTCAAGATTGTATACCAAAGCTTTAGGAAGGGATTTCGACCGTGAAGGACTTGATTATTGGTGTGAAGAGATTTCACAGGGAAATTACACTTTGATGCAGGTTTCTACCGAACAGTTTTTCCATTCTAAGGAGTTTCTTGCAAAGAACCTGGACGATGTGGAATACGTGAAAGTGTTATACCGTACTTTCTTTGACCGTGAATATGACCAAGATGGTTTGAATTACTGGATTGCGCAGATGACCTATTTTGGAATGAGCAGAGATACCGTATTAAATGAATTTGCAAATTCCAAAGAATTTGCCATCATTCGTGCACAGTATGGTTTATAATTTTGTGATGTAATTACGTCGTTTGTCATGGCGACGAGGGAAATTTCTTTAAATAAAATTAAAAAAGAGATATAAAAACGAGAGGGGCAATTAACAAATGAAAAAGAAACTGTTAACGTCACTGTTTTCAATGGCGCTTGCATTGACACTGGCAGTGACAGCAACCGATATTACGGTTTTTGCAGAGCCAACCGTGTCTTCCAATGAAACTTCGGAAACCTTCGAAGCGGAGGTTGGGGTTGAGGAAGATGAGATTGAAGAGGAAGAAGTAAACTGGGAAGAGGAAAGCTACTTTTCAAAACAGGGACTATCCCCTGAAGAAGCAGCAGAACTGGAAGCAGAGTGCCGTGAAAAATACGGCGAAGATGCATTACAGACCAGCTTGATTCCGGAAGACATTTCCTACTTAAAGGAAAGTGCATGGGATTCGACAACGATGGTCAGAGGTACGCAGGCAAGTGGAAACTATTTCCTTAACTTAATTCTAAATGATGTATGGAGTTATAATCCACCGTATGGAGTACCTTTTGAGTTTGAAGGTCAGATTTACTATTTCAATAATATGTCAAACTATGTTGGCTCAGTTAAAGCAGCCAACAAAGCAGGAATTCCTGTTAGCGTAGAATTACTGTTGAAATCAAGCGAAAGAGGTTATCCCGGATTAGAATTATATGATCCTACTGCAATTGCAAATTATCAGGCAAAACCTAAAAACAATAATTACTGGGCTCCCAATGTGATAAATGAAAGTTCCAGATATTACAGAGCCGAGCTTGCATATTTAGCACAGCTATTTTCACAGGCAGACTGCCATATTGATAACTGGATTGTCGGAAACGAAGTAAATATGCCTAATTCATGGTATTTTACAGGATCAAGTGATCCGCAGTACAATGCTAATTTATATGCGGCAGAATATCTGGCTGTTTACAATGCGGTACATCAATATACAGACAAATCACGTGTAAGCTTCTGCTTTGATCACAGTTGGCAGCACAATGATGAAGGTAGAGGTATCGCGGTAAAAGATTATCTGAATCGTCTGGTTGCTGCAATTAATGCAATACAGCCTAATGTTGATTGGACAATTTCATATCATATGTATCCCGCATATTTGCCGGAAGCTGCAGTATGGACATCAACACCTTTTGAAGGACTGTGCGGAAGAGATTTAAATCCAAGACACGAAGGTGCGGAATTTGTTGATGGCTATAATTTATTTGTTATGACGGATTATATTAAGCAGAATTATGGAACGAGTCATAAGATCATGCTTACCGAGCAGGGATTTGCAAGAACGATGGGAGATGAGGTTCAGGCAGCGAGTCTGGCATTATCCTATTATGCTGCAAAATACGACCCGATGGTTGATGCATTTATTATTAATGTAGCGAATGAAGGTGGTAATCAGGATTTTTCATTGAGTAATCTTGCATTGGCGGTATGGAATCATCTGGATGATGCTCCGGAATATGTTGAATCTGTGACGTTACCGGTAATCGGAATTGGATCTTACGCAGAAATTATTCCTAATTATGGTGTAGAAACCAAAAAAGCTGACCGTACCAAGGTAAAAGCCTTTGTTTCCAGAATTTATGAACTTGCACTCGGAAGAGAACCCGAAGAAGAAGGACTTTTGTATTGGACGGACGAACTTTGCAGTGGCCGTATGACAGGAGCAGAGGTTGCCGGAGGATTTTTCTTTAGTCCGGAAATGAAAAACAAGAATCTGACGGATGAAGAATTTATTGAAATCTGCTATAAAGTTATGATGGATCGTACCTCTGACGAAGGAGGCATGAATTACTGGCTGGATTGCAGAAAGAATGCATTCGGATTAGAAGGAATCTTTAACGAGTTCTGTCAGTCAAAGGAGTTCAATGGAATTTGCAATAATTATGGTATTTCAGCCGGAAGTTATAACGTAACCGGTTGTAGCAGAAATATGGGTATGTCAGCTTTCATGTCAAGACTCTATACCAAAGCATTGGGCCGTGCTTATGACCAGGAAGGTTTAGATTACTGGTGTGAAGAAATCCACAAAGGAAATTATACATTAATGCAGGTTTCAACAGAACAGTTCTTCCATTCCAAGGAATTTTTATCAAAGAATTTGAATGATGAAGAATATGTCAAAGTATTATACCGTACGTTCTTTGATCGCGAATATGATAAAGAAGGTCTTGACTACTGGCTGGCACAACTAAAAGCCGGACAGAGCAGAGATGCCATTTTAAATGAGTTTGCAAATTCAAAAGAGTTTGCGCAGATTAAAGCACAATACGGATTGTAAAATAAATCTATCAAAATAGCGGAACAGCATTTGCTGTTTCGCTATTTTTGCTAGTGCAAAAAAGTGATGTTTTGCTCCACGAAATGGTATTTTTTTCTGTGCTTGTAAGTTTGCATCAAAGCAGAAAAAATGATACAATTATATGAACTATGTAATAATGGTTATAATAGAATAACAAACGGAGAAAAGGAACACTATAGATGAAAGAACAATATAAGCATTTACTGAATTTCTGTGCAAATTTTATCATGCTACTTTTCCAGTGTATGCTATTTTCTTATATATGGTATAAGTATTATTCGGTTGGTCCGTATTTGTTTTACCGAAGAGGACATTGGGCAGCAATCGGATTCTATATGTTGATTGTGTTCTTTTTTACAAAGACATTTAACGGATATAAAATCGGGTATCTACGTATCATGGACATTTGCCTTTCGCATATTCTTGCTATCATTTTGGCAGGCTGTGCGGGATATTTGGAAATCTGTCTGATTATCAGGGATTACGTGGATCCAATGCCATTAGTGATAGTTAGTTTGATAGACATATTTTTTGCGGTTATTTGGGTATATCTGGTCAGATACACATATACCCGTATTTATCCGCCACGTGACGTTATCTTTATTTATGGAGATTATCCACCGGAATCATTAATTTCTAAATTTGGCAGTCGACAGGATAAATATCATATATGCGACACTGTTTCATATAAAGAGGGCATGGAAAAAATTGAAGGCATGATTGACAAATATCAGGCGGTTATGCTGTGCGATTTGCCGGCGTATGACCGTAATCTGATTTTAAAATACTGCTATCGCAATAATGTAAGAGCATATGTGACCCCAAAGATATCGGATATTATTATGGACGGCGCAGATAATATTTTTCTGTTTGATACGCCTCTTCTTTTATGTAGAAATCGTGGACTTTCGATTGAGCAGAGATTTATAAAACGATGCATGGATATTTTGATTTCTCTCATTGGAATTATTCTTGCCTCACCGTTTATGCTGATTATTGCCATTGCGATTAAATTGTATGATCATGGTCCTGTATTTTATAAACAGGAGAGATTAACAAGGGATGGAAAAGTCTTTGAAATATATAAGTTTCGTAGTATGAGTACAGATTCGGAAACAAAGGGTGCAAGACTTGCCATGAAAAATGATTCTCGTGTAACTCCGGTTGGGAAAATTATACGCAACATTCATTTCGATGAACTTCCTCAGTTATTTAACATTTTGAAGGGAGAAATGTCTGTAGTTGGGCCTCGTCCCGAGAGGCAGGTTATTATGAATCAGTACAAAAAAGAGTTGCCGGAATTTGACTTCAGATTGAAAGTAAAAGCCGGTCTTACTGGGTATGCTCAGGTTTTCGGGAAATATAATACGACACCTTATGATAAGTTGAAATTCGATATGCAGTATATTGAAAACTATTCTTTTTGGCTGGATATCAAAATAATGATTTTGACATTCAAAATTTTGTTCCAAAAAGAAAATACGGAAGGTGTTGATACAACGCAAACAACTGCATTAAAATCAAACGGAGACAATAAAAAAGAATGAACACATCCCCTGCTGTGACGGTAATTATGCCGGCATATAATTGTGAAAAGTATATAAAAGAGGCAATAGATAGTGTCATTGCTCAGACATTTCAGTCGTGGGAACTTTTGGTTATTGATGACTGTTCTAAAGACCACACTCTGGAGATTGCTTTAGAGACAGCCGGTGGTGATTCGAGAATAAAAGTAATCAGACAGGAAAAAAACGGTGGTGTGTCTAAAGCGAGAAATACCGGAATTGATTATGCGGCGGGTGAATGGATTGCTTTATTGGATTCGGATGATTATTGGACAAGTGATAAATTGGAAAAACAGTATCAATGCGCAATGGATTATAATGCCGACATTGTATACTGTTCTTATGGATTTGTGTCTGAGGACGGAAATGAGTATGGAGAGTTTATTGTGCCAAAACAAACCAATTTTGAAGACACTTTGTCAAAAAGTGTGATTAGTTGTTCCACTTGTTTTATTCGTGCAAAGTTGTTTAAGGAAAATCATTTTTCATCGGAGTTTTATCATGAGGATCTATTCTTATGGTTGAAAATGCTGAAACAAGGAGCTGTTGCAAGAGGTGTGACCGATATTTTGGCTTATTATCGTCAGGTGAATGGTTCACGCTCGAATGACAAGCTTCATTCGGCATTGGAACGCTGGAAAATATTCAGAGTTGCATTTAAACTTCCGTTTTTTTATAGCTGTAAAGCATTTATCAAATACGCATTTGGTGGAGTATTTAAATATTTTTTGAGAAAGGATTCCTAAAATCATGATTTTGATGGTGGATGCTCGAACAATGGGAAGTCAGCCAAGCGGAATAGGTATGTACCTTTATAATTTTCTAAAAGAAATCGTAAAAGCACCTGAGATTCGATTGGTTTTGGTTTCTGATGTTGCCACTAGCTCGGAAATATTGGACATGAAAGAGCGTGGCGTTGAAATACTTCTATATGGAAAAAAGGTTTTTCGAAGTGGAGGGGTGTTTGCCTATTTTAATTATGTCAGAAAACAGGCAAAAAAATATCAGCCGGATTTATTTTGGGAACCCAATATACTCATTCCGCTCCCAATGCATGGATATCATGGGAAAATCGTGCTTACCATACATGATATTTTCCCTATTACTGCAGCCGAAAATTACGGAATTATCTATCGGATTTACTTCCGGTTTTTATTAAATAAATCAATTAAACAGGCTGATTTAATTCTTTATGATTCTGATTTTTCGAAAAAAGAAACAGAAAAATATTCAAAACCTGCCCGAAAGAAAAAGAATTTCTTAACTTATGTCATTATCAATAAAGAACAGAAATCAGAATTGAATCAATCCAACTTTGATAACGACTATTTCCTGTATGTTGGATATCTTGGAAAGCGAAAAGGGACAGATATATTAATCAAGGCATATGAAGCCTACGTTCAAATGGGAGGCTGCCGAAAGCTATATCTGGCCGGTGGCGTAAATGATCAGAGTGTTATTGATTTGCTTGAAGAGACCAATGCCAAATTGCAAGGCGCAAATAAAGCAACCATCGAATATTTGGGATATGTTTCAAAAGAAAGAAAAGCGGAATTGATTGAAAATTGTGCTTGTTTCTTGTTTCCGTCACGAGCGGAAGGGTTTGGGATGCCGATTATTGAGGTGATGGAGTACTATCGTCCGGTTATTGCAAGTGATTTGGAAATATTCAAGGAGCTGATCGGAGATGCGATCGGTTATTATCAGCATAGCGATGATATTGCGCTTGATGTTGATAATTTAGCCAAGGCAATGTATCAATTTGTCGGTGGACAGCAAATTGATTTGAATGTTTATGATGAGGTGCTGGAGCGTTATCGTGCCGAGAAACTTGGCCCGCCTATGATACAATGTCTGCTGGCTTCTGTATAAAAGCAATATCGTAAAAAGCAATGCTATAAAAAGCGATATATAAAAGCAATGCTGTAGAAAGTAATTTATTTGGAGTAAAAATGATTATCAAGTTAGCAATAAAAGTAAAACCTTTTTTATTGGAACTGCTTCCATATCAGTTTTGGAAAGCAATCAAAGATTATCTGGTTACCCATAAAGAGAATAAATTAAAATGTGCCGGAAGAAAAGAATTCACCCTCGGAGTTTATGAGAAGGGCATAAATTTAATCGGTGGAATCAATGTTCAGACCGGTTTGGGAGAAAGCTGCAGGATTTTGGCAAGAATATTGAAGCATTCTTCATTTCCTTTTACTGTTTGTGAGTACTGTGCGGATGCGCAGGTGGGAAGAAATGATCACGAATTTGATGATATGATTTCCAATGAGAAAAAGTATGAAATCAATCTTTTGGACCTCAATCCCTATGAGCTTAGACTTTATTATGTGGAAAGCGGAAACGAACTGCTTGATTACAGATATAACATAGGTTTCTGGTCATATGAATTGGAAAAAATACCGGATGGATGGCGTGAGGCAATTGATCTGGTGGATGAAATATGGACACCGTCAGAATACACGAGCAATTTGTTCCGGAAATTAACAGATAAGCCTGTGTGTTCAATGCCATATTTCATTACGGCACCGGTTGATGATACCATGGATCGATCCTATTTCGAACTGCCGGAAGATAAATTTCTGTATTTGATTATGTATGATACAAATAGCACGATGGCAAGAAAAAATCCGCAGGGTGCAATTGAAGCATACAAAAAGGCATTTCCCGTTGAACGGGAGCAAGTCGGACTGATTGTAAAAATTAACCATATCACGCCGGAAGACGAAGGTGTGCTGAAAAAAGAGCTTAGTGGTTATCAAAACGTTTATTTTATCGGGAAAACTTTGACAAAAATCGAAGTGAACAGTTTGGTAAAATGCGCCGATGTTTTTGTGTCACTGCACAGAGCCGAAGGCTTTGGACTGGTTATGGCAGAAGCTATGTTAAATGGGACAGCCTGTGTTGCAACCAATTATTCAGCCAATACAGAGTTTATGAATTCGGAATGTGCGTGCATGGTTGACTATGAATTGGTTGATATGACCGGGGATACCGGACAGTATCCCAAGGGCAGTAAGTGGGCTGAAGCGTCCATGGAAGAAGCAGCAGACTATATGATGAAACTATATCAAAACCAAGATTTTTATCAGGAGATAGTTTCAAATGCCAAAAAGAAAATGGTGGATGAACTGAGCATAGAAAAGGCGACAGAAAGAATCGAAAGTCGTATTGAGACGATTTATGCAACAGCACTGGAGGAAATGTGATGAAAAAATTACGAATGATGAGTATATTGCTTGCAGCAATTATGATATTCGAGAGTGGCGTATTAAGCGTTAGCGCTACAACGTTAAGCGACAATTCTGTGATTGATACAGAAGGAATGGCGATAAGTGAAGAAAAATCCGTATCAGATAGTTCGTTTGCTGATGCGCAAAATGCATTGACCGATATTTTGTTAAAAAAACCGATTTATGCTTTGATTTACAATTCCGATTACTACGATCTATACGAGAAGCCCGGCAGACAGGGCAATATCACCGGCTCTGCTCCGAGTGGGACTCAGGTTTTTATAAAAGATGTGGCACAGAGCCAGGATGGAGATATTTATTATCTTGTAGAATGCGGAATTGCCGGGAAAACAGTAACCGGCTATGTTCAAAATGGCAATCTTGCATCCGAAGATGTTGATTTTTGTTCATGGAAAGAGGAATACTTAACTCCGCTTATTGGTGCGAGATTACAAACCGAGGCGTCCAATATAGAATCCATTTATGCAAATTTCCCAAGCGGTTATCACGAAAAACTTGTTGCATTGGCAGCAGCGCATCCGAACTGGACATTTGTGGCACATAACACCGGTGTTGACTGGTATGAGGCGGTAACACAGGAGCGTGTGGGAAACCGAAGTCTGGTCTATAAAACCGTTATTGATTCCTGGAAATCCAAGGATCCCGGAGATTATGACTATTCTACCGGAACATATATTCCTAAAAGTGGTCCGAACTGGTTTAGGGCATCACAGGAAGCAGTTGATTTCTGTATGAATCCTATCAACTATCTGGATGAAACACATATTTTTGCTTTTGAACAACTTACTTATAATGCAAATGCACATAATGCAGACGGAGTAAATGCCATCATTCGTAATTCTTGGATGTATAATACTGCTTTGGAGGATGGTTCTAGCGGATATTATTGTGATGTGTTTGTATTGGTCGGTTTCCTTACGGGAGTCAGTCCCTATCATCTGGCAAGCCGCGTGCTTCAGGAGCAGGGGACAAGAGGGGACGCAGCGCTGATTTCAGGATACGGCGGCGTCTATAATTATTTCAATGTTCAGGCGAGTGGTGCAACATCAGCAGAGATTTTGGCAAATGGAACTGCCTATGCACAGAGTCAGGGATGGACAAGTCGCTATGCTTCCATATATGGTGGCGCCGCAAGACTTGGCGAAAACTATATTACAAAGGGGCAGGACACCTTATATCTGCAGAAATTTGATGTTGATAATTCCTATTACGGTATGTATACACACCAATATATGCAGAATATTCAAGCGCCTACCACAGAGAGCGCATCCGTTTATCGAGCTTATTCCAATGCAGGTGCTCTGAATAATAATTTTGTTTTTAAAATTCCGGTTTATAATAACATGCCCGGAAATGGCGATTATCAATCACCTAATACAGAATATCCCACATCGGAAGCTTTTATCAGACAGGTCTATTCGGTTGTTTTGGAACGTGAGCCGGATGAAGAAGGCCTGCGCTATTGGATGAATCAGTTAAGGATTGGTGAAACGGCAGCGGATATTGTTGGAGAATTCTTTAATAGTCAGGAAATGAAAAATAAAAATCTGAATGATAAAGAGTTTTTAACATATGCTTATCGTGCCATCCTGGGAAGAGAGGCTGATGATGCCGGATTGCAGTATTGGTTATCTGAGTTGCAACAGGGGGCAACCAGAAGGTGGTTGTTGAGCGAATTTGTGGTGTCAACAGAGTTTACTCAGCTTTGCGGCAATTACGGTATCGTTCGAGGAAACATTACAGGATTAGAACATGCAGACAAATCTGCGGGTGCAACAAAGTTTGTTACGTTCATTTACCGAAATGTGTTAAAACGGGATCCAGATTTAGAGGGCCTGAATTACTGGACAGGAGAGATGATCGAAAATGGCATGACGGCATCACGTCTGGTAGAACAATTTGCAAAAAGTCCGGAATTTGCAAGTGCAAATCTCAGTAACGAAGAATATGTTGAGAGGCTATATGAGACGGTTCTTGGCAGAAAATCAGATGAAAACGGAAAAAAATACTGGGTTTCTCTCATGAACAATGGGTATAGCAGACATGACATTTTGCGGGAATTTACACACTCTGCGGAGTTTGCAGCAATTTGTGCATCTTATGGGGTATCAGTAGGAGAAATTTAAATGAGGAAAAGAAATTTTCAATGCAATAGGATGATTGCTATAGCCACAGCGTTCTTTCTGACTTTTTCAACGAGCGCGGTATATGCAGAACCTTTTGTTGCAACGGATTCGGATAACGAAAGTGTTTCCGCCAATGAATATAATGAGACAGAAACAAATAATTCTTTTGAGAAAATATTAAATGAGACAGAATCCTATGTGGATGAAAGCCGGGAATATTCCAAAGAACGCATTGTCGTGGTAATGGAAAGGGATGGCATCATAACGCTGCAGAGCGAATGCGAGGATGATTCGCCATCGAATGCAGATGACGGGCTGTCTCAGGTTTGTGATGAGATTCTGGATTCTATGGAGGGAAGCGGAGATTTTCAGTTTTCGACCGTAGAATTATCAGAGGATATGACGGTTTCAGAAGCGGTTGATTATTACGGAAACCTTCCGGGAGTGGCATTTGCCCAGCCGGATTATCTGTTGGAAGTAGAAAATACAACAAATGATCCTTCTGTGAGTGCACAATGGTATTGGGAAAAACTTAACATGGATATCGTATGTGAATATACGAAAGATATGCCTTTTTCAAAGGTTAAAGTTGCAATCGTAGATACGGGACTGGATGTGAATCATCCGGATCTTCAGGATGCGGTAAACAGAGATTTGTGTGTCAGCTCCGTAAACTCTGATTTTGATAAAATCACAACGGATTTAGGAAAAACAGGTCATGGTACACATATTGCGGGAATCATAGGTGCTACTGCCAATAATGGAATCGGCATTGCCGGACTTGCGGCGGGCCGCGTGGAGATTATGGGCATCCGGTGTCAGACAGAAACAAGTATTTATTCATCCTATGCGGCGCGAGGAGTGGAATATGCCGTAGACAATGGTGCGAGACTGATCAATATGAGCCTTGGAACCACCAAGGATGATAATCTTTTAAAAACAGCAATGGAGTATGCATACAGCCGGGATGTTTTGGTTATCTGCTCGGCCGGAAATAGCGGCAGCAACGGTGTGCATTATCCAAGCAGATATGATGAGACGATTGGCGTCATTGCAGTTGGTCAGGACAATCATAAGACTTCCAGCTCCAATTATGGGAAGGATAATTTTATCAGTGCACCCGGAAGCAGTATATACAGTACACTTCCCGATGGGAAATATGGATATCTGAGTGGAACATCCATGGCATCGGGAATGGTAACTGCTGTCGCTGCATACGTTTTATCTCTGAATCCGACCTTGTCCGTCGAAGAATTAAAGACGGTTTTAGCTCAGTCGGCAACGGATATTTACACTTCCGGATTTGATGAATATTCCGGATGGGGAGTTGTCAATCCGATGGAGGCAGTTACGCAAGTGACACAAAATTCCAATACCGTAAGTGGCTTTGTCAATCGCCTGTATCGGCTGGCAATGGAGAGACAAGCTGATTTGGAGGGACTGTCCTATTGGGTTAATACTTTAAAGAGTGGAGAAAAAACCGGTGCAAAAGTTGCGGAAGGGTTTATTGAAAGTCCTGAGTTTGCAAACCGCAACTTATCCGATGAACGGTATGTTACCGTTCTCTATGAGATTTTTATGGGAAGAGAACCGGATGCGGATGGTTACCGATACTGGCTGGAATTGTTGTCAAACGGTGTATCAAGGACCTTTGTTGCCAATCAATTCTGCACTTCGGCTGAATTTGTGCAAATATGCAAGAATTGTGGGATTACTGCGGGTTCTATGGATTTAAAAGAAAATCGGGACCGCAATGTGGGTCTGACCGGTTTTGTTGCAAGACAATATACAAAGGCATTGGGACGGGCATTTGATGTTGAAGGTATCAATTACTGGACCGGAGAGATTCTTGACGGAAGATATAGTATAATAGATGTATGTACAGACGGTTTTTTCCATTCCAAAGAATTTCAAAACAAGAATTTATCGGATGAAGAATATATAAAAGTATTATATCGGACATTCTTTGACCGCGAATACGATGAAGAGGGGTTGCAATACTGGGTATCGCAGCTACATACAGGAAACATGACAAGAAATCAGATATTAAATGATTTTGCATTATCAAAGGAATTTCAAATTGTCAGAGCGCAATATGGATTTTAATAACGTAATGGAGGGAATGAAGGATGAAAAAGAAGAAAGTGATGCCGTTATTGACATTGGCAATGGTTGCCATAATGGCAGCAGAAGGGAGTCTGACGGAGATTTCGGCAGCTCCCCTTACTGAACTGGTAAGTGCACAGGATGCAGAATTGGGCGAGCCTGTTGCAGACGAGACAAATGTAGAGACAAGTGATACTGAAAATGATGCGACAGATATCGCAAATCTATCGGTTTCCGATGATTCTATCGGAGAGATTATGCAGCCGGAAGCTACCTATCTTGACAGTGGTTCAGCATCGGTTTCAAAAATGTCAAAATCAGGGATTGCAAATCAACTTAATGCCATCTATAGTGCGAAATTTGGGCTTTACAGTATCGTGCCCAGCGTTACCGTTCCTTACAGTAGTGGAGCAGCATCGGCAGAACACTATAAATATACACTTGCAAGCGTTAACCTGATGCGACAAATTGCCGGATTGCCGGGTGTAACATTTAAGGATGAATACAATACCTATGCACAGTATGGAGCGGTGGTAATGGCGGCAAGAGAAGAATTTTCCCACACACCGTCTTGCCCGGCAGGGATGGATTCAGAGTTTTACCTGAAAGGACTGACTGGTACAAGCCGTGGGAATATCAGTATGGGAACTTCTTCTTACTATACCATGCCGAAATTTACCACAGGATATATGCAGGACAATCGAGGTAATAACGTATTGACTGTTGGCCATCGGAGATGGATATTGAATCCAAGTATGGGACAGACAGGTTTTGGTTATGCTGAATCAACGAGTGGAAAAAGTTACTCGGTTATGTATGCTTTTGACAAATCCAAAACAGGCGTGGATTATGATTTTATTGCATGGCCCTCGTCCGGAAATTTCCCCAATACGATTATGAGTGCTAAGGAGCCATGGTCAGTTACTCTGAATCCGGAGAAATTTAAGACGGATTCGGCATATTTAAATACAAACAATGTTTCTGTCACCATCACTGCACCAAATGGTGTGACCAAGACTTTTCGTGCTGCAGATAAAAAGGACAGCCTGATCGATGATCAGAGTAAGTCTTATTTTACGATTGATACAGCAGGTTATGGTGTAAACAACTGTATCATTTTCCGTCCCGGTTCGGATGTCTTTGGTGCTAATGCACTTTCCGGTACCTATACCGTTGTTATCTCCGGTCTGAAGGAAAAACTGGGAACACCCGCATCTTTGTGCTATACGATTGATTTCTTTAATCCGCAGGATTATATTACGGATACCAATCCTGATTTGGGAAGTGGTGATAAGCAGGTAGATGAGGCAGCCTTAGAGGCGTTTATCAACAGACTGTATCAGAAGTGCTTAGACCGAGACAATGATACAACGGGGATGCTTTATTGGAAGGATCAGTTGAAGAGCAAACAGCTATCCGGTGCACAAGTTGCACAAAACTTCTTCTTCAGTGAAGAAATGAAAAATAAAAAATTGACTGATGAGCAGTTTATTGACACTTTATACGTTGTCATGATGGATAGAAAGGCAGATGTTTCCGGTAAAGAATACTGGCTTGATTTGATGAAAAACGGAGTAGGCAAGACAGGAGTTTTTGCAGAATTTGCCGCGTCCCCAGAATTTAGTGCAATCTGTAAAAATTATGGAATTACACGCGGTGATGCAGTTGTTTCCGAAGGGCGTGATAAGAATATTGGAGCAACGCAGTTTATTGCAAGACTATACACCAAGGCACTTGGAAGAACCTATGATGTAGACGGATTAAACTATTGGTGTGATTGCCTAATTCGAAAAGAATATTCGGCTGCAGAAATTGCTTCAACACAGTTCTTCCATTCAAAAGAGTTTACGATGAAGGGCTTGGGCGACAGTGACTATGTAAAAGTACTTTATCGTACATTTTTGGGACGTGAATACGATGAAGAAGGTCTAAACTACTGGCTGTTCCAGATGAGAGTATATGGTATGAGCAGAGATACTGTTTTAAATGAATTTGCTAATTCAAAAGAATTCAAACAAATTATGGCTCAGTATGGTTTATAAGAAAAGATATGCCTAAGTTGGTATGATGGAGAGTGTAGCATATGGAACAAAAACCGAAGAATTGTTCGGAACAACTATTGGATGAAATTAAGAGTGAATTAGAACAAAAATCGATTCATGAAGAAGTCGTTCCTTTTCGTGAAAAAGCCGAAGAATCACTTTTCGTCATGCCAACGGCATGTGATGATGAGGCGTTGAAAAATGAAATTGTCAATGCCATGGCTCTTTGGGATACATCAGTTGAGCCATTGACAAATGCAAATGGTATAAAAGGAAAAATCAAGACTTTTCTAAATAAGGCTGCACGCGTTTCCATGAATTCGCATATGACCAGTCAAAATGCATTTAATGTTTCCGTCGTCAATGCACTCCTGCAACTTGAGCAGCTTGCAAAGGAAAATCAGGAACTGCAGGACAGAGTAAAGACACTGGAACATGAAATTGAAATGTTAAAAAGAGAATCATAGAGTTATATCATATGGAAGAGGCTTATGAAGATTATAACGATAGTGGCATCCCTGGCACATGGAGATGCGGTAAGTAATGATGCATTGGCAATTCATGAGATGCTTTCAAAACAAGGTTTTGAAACTGTTTTGGCAGCGGAACGCCTGTATTACCACCCCGATGGAGTACAGGTGAGAGATACAGGTGATTTATCTTTTGTGCGAACGAAAGATATAGTAATATATCATCTATCTACAGGCACAACACTGAATTATCTAATTCCGGAAAAGAAAAGAGAAACGGAATTCACACTGATTTTGCGATACCATAATATTACCCCGCCTATGTTTTTTAAAGGATATAGCAAAGAAAAAATGGCCGGCACTTTGGAGGGGCTTCGAGGTGCGAAATATTTAGCGGCGTATGCTGATGGTTGTATTTGTGATTCTGAGTATAATAAAAATGATTTGATTCATATGGGATATCAATGTCCGATGGATGTTGTTCCGATATTGATGGATTTTCATGATTTTAAAGCAAAGGAAGATGTAAAAACTTACCGTGAACTGAAAAAAGACAGTGATTGTATCAACATCCTGTTTACGGGCCGAATAGTTCCCAATAAGCGCCAGGAAGAAGTAATGCAGGCATTTTATTATTACAATAAATACTATCATGCCAACTCAAAACTATATTTCGTAGGCGGATATGTTGGAAACGAGAAGTATTACGGTGAGCTGTTAGATTATCAAAAAAGACTTGGTATGGATGATATTTTCTTTGCGGGGCATATCGGTTTTCGGCAGATGCTGGCATACTATAAGGCTGCAGATATTTTTCTTTGCATGAGTGACCATGAAGGTTTTTGCGTGCCGATTTTAGAAGCTATGAGCTTTGGGATTCCGGTTCTTGCAAAAGATGCTGGCGCGGTAGGTGAGACCATGGGAGATGCAGGTCTATTATTGGATGGTGATCCAAAGCTGATGGCAGCGGCCATTCATAGGGTTGTTTCCGACGAGGAATTAAGAGCAGAACTGCAAAAGAAAATGGCATGTCGTATGGAATATTTTGCAAAAGAGAATGTTGCGCAGATGTTCATGGAAAAAATAAAGAACTATATAAAGTGAGGACGAATGTGGATAACAATAATGTGATGTTATTTGCCCGGCGAATAAAAAGAAAACTGAAAAAAATATATTATGGTTCTAAATTCCAAAAACAAAAAGCTTTACAAATGATGAAGTCGAATTGTACTCTTAATACTTCAGACAATGAAAATACAAGGATTGTTGTTCAGATTGTCGGAAGTCTGCACTTCGGAGATGCCGTCGGCAATGATGTGCTGGCTATACAAAAAGCGTTGTCGGAGGAAGGGTATTGTACCGGTATTTTTGCAACGTCCATCGATGAGAGAGTAAAATCGAATTTGGCTTTTCGATTGGATCAGCTTCCTGAATTAAAGAAAGATGATGTTGTTATATATCATTTTGGAGCGGCGGATATATCCTATGAGATTATCCGGGATTTGAAATGCAAACGCATCCTTCGTTATCATAATGTCACTCCGCCGAAATTTTTTGAGGGATATGATAAAGCGAGCGAGATTAGCACAACCAATGGTCTGAAACAGATTGAGGCGATGAAAGACTTCTTTGATTTTGGCATGGTCGATTCGGAATTTAATAAAATGGATTTGGTTAAAATGGGACATCGCTATCCAATCGAAGTCGTGCCAATCTTAATCCCATTTGATGATTATAAAAAGAGTCCGAGTACGCATATTATTGAAAAATATAAAACAGATGGTTATACAAACATTGTATTTGTCGGAAGAATTGTCCCGAATAAAAAAGATGATGACCTAATCAAATGTTTTGCTGCGTATCAAAGAACATACAATCAAAAAAGTCGTTTAATCCTGGTTGGAAATTACAACGGTCAGGAACAGTACTATGATGAGCTGAAAAAGCTTGTCGAAAAGGAGAAAGTCGACAATGTGATCTTTACCGGTCATATTCCGTTTTCGGATATTCTGGCCTATTATCAGATTGCGGATTTATTTCTATGTCTCAGCGAGCATGAAGGATTTTGTGTCCCGCTTATTGAGGCGATGTTTTTTGAAAAACCGATTTTGGCATATAATATGGCAGCAGTTCCGGAAACACTTGGTGGTGGCGGAATGCTTATTGATGACAAACAACCGGAATATGTTGCGCAAAAGATGCATGAAATATTGGAGAGCAAAGAATTGCAGGAGAAATATCTGCAGGGGGCAAGATATAAGCTGGATTCACTACAGTATGAAGTTGTAAAGAAACAAATTTTGGATGGATTAAAGATAGTTATAAACAGAAAAAGCGGTATTTGATACAGTATATAACAGATCAATTTGATAATTATGATGAATTGTTGGTTTGTATGTGCTAAAATATGATTTGGTAATTATTGTATTGCTTATATGAAAGAATATAAAAATAGGATTAGGGAATTGTAGAATGATTAATATATTTAAAGAAATATATAGCTACAGAGAAATGATTAGTAGCATGGTAAAAAGAGATTTAAGAGGACGATATAAAGGATCTGTCTTAGGATTCTTTTGGACGTTTTTAAATCCATTATTACAGTTGGCTGTTTATACATTTGTGTTCTCAATTATTATGAGAGCCGGAATTGAAGATTATTACTTATTTCTGTTTGTGGCACTTGTACCGTGGAATTATTTTGCAAGCTGTATAACCGGTGGGGCAAGTTGTATTATCGGACAACAAAACTTGGTAAATAAAATATATTTTCCAAGAGAGGTTTTGCCGATAGCTCATGTATTGAGTCAATTGATAAATATGCTTTTATCCTTTATTGTTGTAATTCTGGTTTTGATCGTATCCGGAAAAGGAATTAATATTTTTGTATGGCCATATTTGATTGTTGTAATTTTGCAGGAGACTTTACTTGGATTTGGTTTGGCCATGTTGTTCTCAGCAATTACGGTATATTTTAGAGATATGGAATGGTTTTTGGGAATTATTACAATGGCTTGGCAGTTCTTAAGCCCGGTAATGTATTCGGTGGATATGGTACCGGAGAGATTGGTTAAGTTGTTTTACTTAAATCCCATGACTCCAATAATTGTCGCATATAGAGACATTTTTTATTATAAAAAAGCGCCAGAGTTACAAGATTTCATTTTAGGAACGGTATTTGGGGTGATTGTCTTGGTTGTTGGTTGGCTGGTATTTGGAAAAATGAAAAAACATTTTGCGGAGGTCTTGTAATGAAAGACGGAAATGCAATAGAGGTAAAAAATATAAAAAAGTCTTTTAAGGTCTATTTGGATCGAAGTAGCAATATGAAAGATTTTGTCATTCACTCAAAAAGACGCAGATATGAGTACAGAGATGTGTTGAAAGGTATTAGTTTTGATGTAAAAAAAGGTGAAGCAATTGGCTTAATCGGACATAATGGTTGTGGGAAAAGTACGACTTTAAAGATGCTGGCCAAAATCATGTATCCAGATTCCGGTTCAATTGAAATTCAGGGAAGAGTATCCAGTTTGATTGAACTTGGTGCTGGTTTCCATCCGGACATGAGTGGACGTGAAAACATTTATATTAATGCTTCTATTTTTGGATTATCCAAAAAAGAGATTGATAAAAGAATAGATGGAATAATCGCTTTTTCTGAATTAGAAGATTTTATTGATAGTCCTGTTAGGACATATTCATCAGGAATGTATATGAGATTAGCTTTTTCCGTTGCAATTAATGTTGATGCTGATGTTTTATTGGTTGATGAAATTTTAGCAGTCGGAGATGCGAATTTTCAGGCAAAATGTTTCAGAAAACTAAGAGAAATTAAGGCTAAAGGCACAACGATTGTAATTGTATCTCATACGCTTACTCAGCTTGAAGAAATTTGTGAAAGAACTATTTGGATTGATGAAGGTTTAATTAAAGAAGAAGGTAGTCCCCGAGAGATTCATCGGCATTATGCAAAATTCATGAGTGACTTTTCGTTAGCAAGAAGTGCTGACGAAGCTGATGGCGAAGAACAAGAAGATGACAGTGCAATTGAGCAAACAAAAAAAGAAAATAATAAAGAAATGGAAATTTTTAATGTTCAGCTTTTTGATTCAGAAGGGAAAGAAAGATATAATTATGTTACCGGCGAGCGAGCATTGTTAAAATTTGATTATATGGCCCATGTTCCGGATCGTGTATCTATGGAATTAGTAATACTGCGTAATGATGGATTGGAATGCTATGAGACGAATACATTTCGAGAAGGATTTCCGTTAATGGATGTTGATGGAAAAGGTCATGTTGAAATTGAAATTGATAAATTAAATCTGATAACAGGTGAGTATTGGATTGAATTATCAATCAGAAACTGGGACGCCGTTCCCTATGATTATAAAGAGAAGGCGGCAACGATAACGATTACTTCTGTGGAGAGAGAACGTGGAATTGCTAAGTTAGATCATACCTGGCATTTTAGCCATAAGGAGAAATAGATATGTACGATATCGCATTAATCAGTGACGAACACTATATAGTACCCACTTTGGTCACATTGAGATCTATTAAAATAAATAGAATTAGTGGTCAGAAGTACAGGGTGTTTGTTATAACAAACTGCGATGATAAGGTCATTAAGGATAAAATTGAAACAGAAGCTTGTGAACAATTCGAAGTCCATGTTCGCAAATATGACAGCCATCTTATAGAAATTGACGCCAATCATTTGTATGTATCGAAGGCCGCGTTGATTAAATTTTGTTTGGGTGAGATTTTTTCAGAGTTGAATTCCATATTGTATTTAGATGGTGATATATTGGTTCGCCCCGGAATGGAGCAGATTTTTTCGTATCATATTGAAAATGTCTATGCTGCCGTAGTAAAAGATATGAATGTTGGAATAAGTCAGCATTCAAAAGATTTAGGCATTGAGAACTATTTTAATTCGGGCGTTATGTTTCTGAATTTAAAACGCATGAGAGAAGATAAGCTAAAAGAAAAGCTGTTTGCGTATAAAATAAGCGAAGAAAAACATACATTTATGGATCAGGATTGCTTTAATGTTTGTTTTAAAAATCAAGTATTATATATGCCACTTAAATTTAACTTTATTTATGATATAGTAGGAAAATACACGAACGAGCAAATATTAGAGTATTATGATGAACAAGGTCAAAATATAAATAATTTAGAGAAAGAAGCAATTGTATTTCATATGGCGGGTACAGTGAAACCATGGAAAGAGATAAATTCGATTGTTTTTCGGGAATGGTTATCATATATCAATGATTTTTTAGAATTTTCATTTTGCATGGAGAATTTCTCCAAGAAAAACAAGGAGATTGAAGATAGAGGCCGAAGAAATGAAACTGCAATTGGATTTATAAATGAAGATATTAAAAGAGTGCAAGATGATTATAATGAACGTTGTGACTTCTTAACCGGACAGTTGGGAAATCTCCGAAAAGAATTTGAAAATCTCCAAAAAGAATTTGAAACCGAAAGAAATAAGCATTTTTCAATAAAGCAAAAATTTTTTCGAAAAGGAAAAACGAGTAATAAAAAAGCCATAAAAGAGGAAGAATAATGTTAAATCAAAGCGAAATAATAAAAGAATTAGATAATATCAAATCTGAAATCGAAACTTCCGGAGAATTGTATGAAGAAACAATTCAGTTTAAAGGTTCAGTTACGGGAGAAAATAATGGCTATATTTTAGGAAAAGATTTGGAAGGTATGCAGATTCATTATGCATTCCCACTTTCTCCTGAAAATAAAAAGGCAAATCCTCTTGTTGTGTTTATAAAAAGAGCGATTAGAAAGCTTAACAAGTTTTTGCTTGTACCAATGATAATGGAACAGAATATGTATAATGAAAGGCTATGCCTGGAAATAAATATGTTAAAAAAAGAATTGAACAGTTGTAAAGAACAAATAGTAGATCTTGAAAGTAGAATAAGAGATTTAGAAAAGTAAATGTGAGGGTAAATAATTGAGAATTATACAAGTATTGGATTATTATGCCAGCGGAAATGCTGTTGCAAATTGCGCTGTTACATATTATCGATATTGTAAACGTTTAGGAATTGATTGTGCGATTGTGGCTCGATTAATTGATAAACAGGATGATATGATTTCAGAAATGTCACTTTTAGACGACTTATTAGATGAAGATATTATTATGTATCATTTATGTATTGGTACACCGTTGAACGATGAAATTTGTAATTACGAGTGCAAAAAGGTGTTGGTATATCATAATATTACACCTCCGGAAATGCTGCGGGCATATGATTCAAATCTTGCCAAAGCATGTGAAATGGGTTTAGCACAGCTTGCAAATATGAAAGATGCATTTGATATCTGTTTGGCAGATTCTGAATTTAATAAGCAAGACATGATATCAGTAGGTTACTGTGCGGAAAACATTACGGTTATTCCTCCATTTGTATCAAAAGAAGATTTTAGTAAAACTCCTGATGAAAAAATTGTTAAGCGTATGAGCGATGGATGGACAAACATTCTATTCGTTGGACGAGTATCACCACATAAAAAATATGAAGATGTAATAAAAGCTTTTGATTACTACAAGAAAAACATTAATCCGAAATCTCGATTGATTTTTGCCGGTGGAGTAATGGAATCATATTATCTTCGTTTGGTAGATTATGTCCGAGATTTAAAATTAAAGGATGTCATCTTTACAAAGCAAATACCATTTTCTCACCTTCTTGCATATTACGCTACCGCAAACATCTTTTTATGTATGAGTGAGCACGAAGGATATTGTATTCCATTGATAGAAGCGATGGCATTTGATATTCCGGTAATTGCATTTGATGCAGGTGCAGTTAAAGGAACAATGGGAAATAGCGGAATACTTATCGATGATAAAAATCCGGTTTTTGTAGCAAAGATCATTGATAAAATAACAAAAGATTCATCGTTTAGGGAAGGCGTCTTAGAAGGACAGAGACAGTATTTAAATACAATAGATGATGAACATATTTTTAACTTGTTTGCCAAATGGACAGAAGGATTAGAATCCAGATTAGGTCAGACAATCCAGAAAAAAGATTGTATCATTAATGAAAATTCGAATCCCTATGATGTTGTTGTAGTAATAAAGGCTGACGATTGGGATATCGCAAAAAGAAATATTAAATATATTCGCAACAATTTAAATCCCAAAAGAGTCGTTATCGTTTCTTCTAAAAAAATTAAAAACAAGCTAAAACCAGAAGATAATGTCTCATTTATAGACGAAGATTCGTTATATCCCGGAATGAGTTTTTCAAGTATTCGAGAAATTTTTGAAGTAAAAGGTCATGATCGGTCATTGACGGGTTGGTTTTTGCAACAGTTTTTAAAAATGTCATATTCTTTTGTTTGCAAGGATGACTATTATTTAGTTTGGGATGCTGATACAATTCCGGTTAAACCTATTGATATGATTAACAAAGAAACTGGAAAGCCAATGTTTAATATGAAGCCGGAATATGTTGCACCATATTTTTCTACATTGAAGAATTTGTTGGGACTGAAAAAATGTGATGAAGAATCATTTATTACAGAGCATATGTTGTTCAATGTAGAAATTATGAAAGCTTTGATTGCAAAAATTGAACAGAATCATAAGTATGAAGGTACGAAGTTTTTTGAAAAAATAATTAATGCGACAGATTTTAGTAAACAAGGTAATTCATTCTCTGAATTCGAGACTTATGGCACTTTTTGTGAATATTATTATCCTAATGTATATGAGAAACGCCATTTAAAAACTTTCAGAGCCGGAAAAATATTTTTGGGAACAGATGTAGACGATTCAATATTGGATTGGGTTTCGAAGGATATAGATACAATTTCTTTTGAGTATCCTCAAAAAGTTAATTTAAAAAGTCAGGCATTGTCTCATAATAGAAAATATAGAGAAAAACATACATTTATGAATTTGGTTTCAAGGATATATTTAACTGAGACTCTTTTTTATAGTGATGATTTACTTGCTGTTAAAGCTGCATTGGAAATGGATTATCCTTGGAAAGAAAAGGCAGTGTATTATGAGTCGGAGGATTATGCGCAAAAGCAACAAATGCTTAAAATACATGAAAACAAAATAGTGAAATTTTGGTCTCCGAATAGTTTAGAATCTTTGTTAGCTTTACGATTTGCTGATTGTGGCTGGAATGTTATGATATTTGATCAGGATAAAAGATGTAGGGATAATTTGAAAAATAATCCATTTATAGGAGCTAATATATTAAGAAATGAATGGTATGCTAATGTTTCGTTTGTAGAAGATAAAGAAATATATGAGAAAACAGATGCTACAAGTTTTATTTCAATCTCAGCTATAAATGATTTTGATAAAGAGACTGTAAAGAACAGTATCGTTCTTGTAAACGGCAATTTGTCTTTATATGCTAAATTAGTAGATGAATATGATGCGACATACATGGACATTTCTTTATTGAAAAAAGATAATATTACGAATCTATTCAGAGATTGTATTATCTTATTACAAAATGCGTCAAACAAAGATAGAGACCTCCTTGCTGTCCTTATGGAAAATTACAGTGTGCAGATGATGAAGGATATGGAAGAATTTAAACTGTATTCAGCATTTATAGGAAAAATAGTAGATGTTGTAAAAGATTGTAAAGGTAGTATTCCGGATGAATTTTTACAGCAATCTAATATTTGGTTTGTATAGTAGTTTTATACGAGAGGAATTAATTATATAAAAGAGACGTTTTTTATTATTCATTATATTATAAGGATAATTTATGAAAGAAGTAATTTTGAAATATAGACATATTGTTTATCCTATTTTTTTTACCGCTTTATATGCCTTTATTATAATGTCTGTATTTAATATTTATTTAGATAATGATGATACAAGTATGAGTAGAATTGTATCCGGTATGATGACAGGAACCCCGGATCCACATTGTGAATTTATTAATTATACTTTAAGTAGTATAATAGCATTTTTGTATAAATTGGTTCAAAATGTGAATTGGTATTCATTTTTAATAAATATTATTCCGGTTTTTGGTGGATTATGGATAATGATTTACAGGTTTATGGACATTTCATATAAAAAAAATCGCGAATATATTCTCATATCAGTTTTGGCAATTTTACTATACTCTTCTCTTTGTTTTAGTCAAATTCTGGAGCCACAATGGACACAATCGGCAGGAATTGTTGGCACGATGGCCGTTTTTTTATGGTATACTAGCAATTGGGAAAAAGATTGTTCAATTGTAAAAAAATATTTTGAGCAAATCCTTATCATTTTAATGATATTGATATGTTTTGGAATTAGAGAATCTGTTTTCAAAATGATTGTACCGTCTGTGTTCATTTTGTTTGTGATTCGGGCTATTCAAAAAAAAGAACTCAAACAGGATATAATTATAATATTAGTTTCATGTCTGTGTATTTTTACTATGAGCAAAGTTGATCAGTTGGCGTATTCTGATGCAACATATGGACAGTTAAAAACTATGAACTCATACAGAGCTCGGATTGCGGATTATGGGGGGTTGCCGGATTACAACGAATATAAAGATATATATCAGAAATATGATATCTCGTACGAAGAACAGTGTCTGGTGAATGGTCTGGCAGCTTATGAGTTTTTTGAAAATCTAACAATGGAAGATTTGATCGATTACTATTCTGTTTTATGTGAAGTAAATAATTTGAATACAGATAATAGGTTCAAGATAATTATTGCGATTGAAAATGCCGGAAAAGCGTTTTTTGATATGAATAGTGTTGGGCATATTATTTTTCTGCTTTTACTACTTTTGTCATCGGGAATTCTATATTGTAAAAATAAGGATAAAATATCTTTTTTGAGTAATATCCTCATTTTGGGAATCTATTTTTGTATGTGGGTTTATTTGGGGAGAAGTAACCGCTTTCCATTAAGAGTATTATTTATTATGCATTTCAGCTTGAATATGATATTGATAGCGATATTGTTGAATTCTTTTTTGCGTTCATCAATTAACAAAACGCATATTTCTTTTCGTATTGGCATGGCTTTATTGGGTTTGGGCATAATTGTTGCAGGAATTTTTCAATTAAAGTTATCAATTAATAATTATAGGAAAAGTAGTGAGCAATATTATCTTCAGTGCAATGCATATGAGTATATGAAGAATAATAAAAAAGACCTTTTCTTATTGGGGCCGGATTTTCGCGTTTTTAAAGAGAAATTTGATTTTATTGATAATCCTAATGAACTGAACTATATTAAAATTACCGGATGGGCAACCATTACGCCTGCGTTTCAGGAGATGATTACAAAGGGAAATGGAGAAGATATTTGGAATGTCATTGTGAAAAGAGATGATATCCGATTGGTGACAGATTATTTGGATTGGGTTTACATTATTACAGATTATTATAATAGTATTGGGTATAATTTAGATTATGATGTAATCGATATTGTTAATACACAAATAGAAGAAAAAAAATACTATATCATTCAATTAAGATTACTGTGAGAGGATAAAGAATGAAAAAATTGTTATTTAATCATAAAAAATTGTTAATTTCATTTGCAATCAATTGTTGTGTATTATTAGTATGTGTATTAATGTTTTTCCCGACATTTAAAAATGAAGCTGATATCATTATGCAGAGTATTTTATATGGAGTTGGTGGATATGATTCTAGCTCAGCACATTTGCTTTTCTCAAATGTTTTGCTTGGAAAAGTGTTAAAATCATTATTTGCAGTATGCGCATCTTTACCATGGTATGCTTTGTTTCATTATTGCATGGTGTTCATCTCTTTATGGGCAATTTGTTTTTTTATTTTGAATAGAAGTGAAAATACATTTGGTTTGGTTTTGTCATTTTTATTTGCTCTTTTTTTTGGATATGAAGGATATGTTAATCCGAATTATATTATTACATCAATAATCTTAGTATGTGCTGGATGTTTATTAATAATATATTTTGCTATCACACAAAAAAAGTGTTTTTGTACGATTGGTGTTTTATTATACTTATTGGCGTCCCTAGTATCGTTTAAAATATTTGTTGTCGGATGTGTGTTTGGTTGTATTTGTTATGTAAGTTTTCTGACTACGGAGTTTTTCTCTCATCATACGATAGAAAAAAGCCAAATAATAAGGGTATTGGGAGCTTATTTTGTGATAGTCTTTTTGGGAATAATGCTTATGTTTGTAGATAGAGCAAATTATTGTGATACTACGATTCGTGTTCGTGCGTTAAGATATCGTAATGTATTTGAAAAAGCATTTTCTTTTGGATATGAAGATTATGACTATGATGCCATGCTTGAGATGGGTATAGAAACCGAGGGCGAATATATACGATTAGTAAGAGGAATATTTGTTGAAGGTGATGAAGAAGATTTGAATAAAATGAAGTCCATTGTTGAAAAGACAAAGGAGCTCGATTTCTACAATATCAACAAGTATCTTAAAAGTGTTCCAATTCAATTTTTAGATGTCGGTATGACATATTTGTATTTTGTATTACTAATACTTTATATTCTTTATTCAAAAAAATCAAAAAAATATATTGTTTTTTCTTCAACTATATTATTATTTTTAGGGACACTACTATTTTATTTATATAATTTGATGAACTATAGCTGGATAAAAGCTGGCTGCATGATGTTAGTATGTATATATGTAGTAATGTATATGAATAAAATAGAAATTGAAGGAGAAGAATTAAGGTATTTAGGGTTATTTATAGTAATATTTTTAACTATTTTAAATTCCAAATTTTCAACGGTTTTTACAAAAAGTGTGAGAACAGCGACACCCGAAGATATCATGGAGAATTTAGGGGATTCTCAAATTAGTATTTTGGACTTGACTCATATGTTGTCCGATTATTCTGCATTCTATGTATTTCCTCGTGATTTTTGTGGACAGGACAATATTTATGTGGCAAATGGTGTTTTATCACTGGCTGACGGTTTTGAGAGTGCGATAAGTATTGGCGAATTAGAAAACTGCCTTGATAGTGGTTGGGAAAATCGCATCATGAATAAAGATTATTTACTTTTTAAAACGCATGACTTATTAGTACCTGTTTATAATAAAGAAACAAAAAAAGTACAAATAACGGTTAAATACTTATATCCCTACGATAGTGCGGCATTATATTTATGGAGCACACAGGACCAGAATGATTTACAAGTGGTGGAGCTTTCTATAGGTAATGATGCAACTTCGGTGGTTGAAATTGATGTTTCGGATTTTCAGTTGGAAACAAAGATGCAGATAGAATTACATACACGTTATAGAGATATTGATAAGATTTTGAGAAAGACACAAGTGACTTGTAGGTAATTCAAATATTCAAGGAAAAAACCGTCGAATTTACAAAATTTGTGCGGGATGAAATAGGATATGTTATATATAAATTTACAATAATAAGGCAAAAGTGCATGTTTTATTAGGGCTATTCAATGGAATGTATATTTGAACTCAAATATAGAATCAATTGAAGGTGAAGATGTATATAATGAGGATAACAATGTGTGTGAAAACCGTAATTAAGGAGGCCAAAACATTATGAAAATAGTGGGTGTTATTCCAGCACGTTACCAATCATCTAGGTTGCCAGGTAAACCTTTAGCAGATATTTGTGGAAAGCCTATGATATGGTGGGTGTATCAGCAGGTTTCTCAAGTTAAAGAATTTGATGAAATATATGTTGCTACTGATGATGAGCGAATAAAGAGTGTGTGCGAATCGTATTCTATGCCAGTACTTATGACTTCAAGTAAGACACCAAATCACATTCATAGAATATGGGAGGTTACTGAAATTATCGAGTCGAATTATTATGTTAGTGTTAATGGCGATGAGCCGTTGATAAATCCGGATAATATTAGGCAGGCAATAATGGCAATTCCAAACGAATTGTCAAATGAGCCTTATTTTGGGAGTGTTTATAGAGAATTATCTGACCCGGCGGAAACAATGGATTTGGCTAATGTAAAGATTGTGCTTGGTAATGAGAATCGTTGTCTTTATCAATCACGATATCCAATACCTAGTACAAAGGGCTCGTTAAATTTTAAGTATAAAAAAGCTATAGGTATTGAATGCTTCAATAAACAAGCTCTTGATTTTTTTGTTAGTACGCCAATGGGAATTTTAGAAAAAATAGAAGATATAGATCACCTTAGATTTCTTGAAAATGGTATTCCAATTTATTATACAAAAATAGAGTCTGAATCGTTGTCGGTTGATACAAAAAATGATTTAGAAAAAGTAAGAAGTATTATACAGTCGAGAGGTAAAGTTATAGATGAAAAATGTTAGAATTCTTGATTGTACATTGAGAGATGGAGGTAGAATTATAGATTGTGCCTTTCAAAATCAAGAAATAAAAAGTATATCAGAACGATTAGAAAAGGCTAAGATTGATATTGTTGAAGTGGGCTTTTTAAGAGACCATCGAAATATCGAATATAATGGGAACAGTACATTTTTTACTGATGTTGATCAGATGCGTCCGTATGTATGCCACGGCAATAATAATACTATGTTCGCAGCGTTTATTGATTTTGGGATGTGCGATATAGATAGTCTTAAGCCATATGATGGGACTTCTGTTGATGCCTTGAGATTTGGGTTTACCAAAAAAAATTATACGGAATCTAAAGAAGAAGTAATTCGATGGATGAAGATTATAAAAGAACGAGGATATAAGCTTTTTGTACAAGGTGTTAATTCATTAAACTATTCTGATATAGAACTGTTAGAAATAGTTAAAATGGTAAATGAAATTAAACCATACAGTTTTGGAATTGTAGATACATATGGTGCTATGTATATGGATGATGTAGATAGAATATATGGTCTTATTAATCATAATATGGATCAAGATATTTGTATAAATTTTCATTCACATAATAATTATCAATTATCATTTGCTTTTGCTCTAGAAATCATAAAGCTGAATTCTAGCGGATATAGACAAATAATAATAGATGGTACCCTGAGTGGGATTGGAAAGGTTGCTGGGAACTTAAATACGGAGTTAATTGTAGAATTTTTAGTTAGAAAGAAAAAATATAATTATGATGTTGATATGATATTTGATATTATTGATGAGTTTATACATAAATATTCATTGACTCATAGTTGGGGATATTCTATTCCAGCTCTAATGTCTGGAATATATAAAGCTCATCCTAATAATGTTATTTATTTGACAGAGAAATATAGACTTGATACTAAGGACATTGGAAAAATTCTTTCTATGATTGATCCAGAAAAGCGACAGACGTATGATTATGGAAATATACAAAGATTATACATGGAATACAATCATACAAAGGTGGATGACAGCGCGGATTTAATTAGACTACATGAGTTGTTAGATGGGAGAAATGTCCTTGTTGTTATGCCAGGGTATTCAATTATTAAATATAAAGATTTGATAAAAAAATATGTAATTGATAACGAGTGTATTGTGATTTCAGAAAATTTTATTTCAGATTTTGCCGACGAAGCTAACAGAATTGCTTTTTTCGGTAGTCAAAAACGATATAAGAATACAAATAACCTTAATTATGAAAAAAATCTGGTTATTGTGTCAAATGTTGAAAAAGAAACTGGAGAAGAAATAGTTGTTAATTATGATAGCTTGATTCAGAGAGATTATGAAGATTTTGATAATACTACACTTATGTTGCTTAATTTGCTTAGTAAGTTGGGAATCAAGCATTTTGCTATAGCTGGTTTTGATGGTTATAAATGTAATGAAACAAATTACTTTAACGATGAGCAGTTTGATGAAAGAAGATTTGCTGGTAAATATGAAGAAATTACATTGAATACTAGAAATATGTTAAATGACTATGCAATGAGGTTGGATAGAAAGACAGATGTTAAGTTTCTTACACCAAGCGTTTATCAAGATATATTTGAACAATAATGAAATAGTTTAATATACATATAGTTGACAGGAGTGTTCTATAGAATGAAAAAGATAAAATATCTGATTATGGATGTTGATGGAACTTTGACGGATGGAAAGATTTATTATACTGATGATGGGGAATTATTTAAGTCCTTTAATATTAAAGATGGTTATGGCATAGCCCATTTATTGAAAGATGCATTGATTGAACCTATTGTTATAACAGGTCGAAAAAGTGCAATAGTTGAAAAAAGATGTAAGGAAATAGGCATTAATACTATAATTCAGGGAAGAATGGACAAGTTGAATGTATTAAAGAACTTGATAGAAACCTCTGATATTGGTAGTTGTGCGTATATTGGAGACGACATTCCTGACATGAAATGTATGAAGTATATAAAAGAAGCGGGTGGTATTATCGGATGCCCTTCAGATGCTGCTCAAGAGTTGATAAATATAGTTGATTATGTTTGTAAAAATAAAGCTGGTGAAGGAGCTGTAAGAGAGTTTATAGATTTGATTATTAAAGGCATTATTCATACATCTAAATAACTTATATTAACAATAATCCTGAATTATTCATGAGCAAATAAAAACACTCATGTTTTGCCATTACCTTTGACTTCGTTTCAAAAATTAATTGTTTCATAGTAAATTCCTCTTTTTTAGGGCATAGTTATCCTGTTAAATCAGGAAAGCATTTTGAAACTGTCAAGGTACAACTACTTTGTCATTCCAACTGTTTCAGCCTGAAAATGTTATTCATCGTTTCTAGGAATTCATTTTTATAAGGGCAATGACTGCACGGTTTGAATGTAATATATCTTGCTGAACGTATAAACTTTGCCGCTATCTTCAGCAGTTTTAAGCGAATGGTATCTACCTGAAGTTTTTGAAAACTATTGGGCAGAACCAGTCGTCTGAACCAATTAAATAATGTCTGCTGAGAAGCAACAAAAAGTGCTTAAAACCATTGAAAACACTGAATTTATTAGCAATATGTGCTATACTGGAAGTGCAGGAAAAACATAGATTTTCAGCAAAAAACCTTGCACTTACCGGAGGACATATGTATAAATTTGAACATTATCGTCAATTAGTTCTGGCTGATTTCAACCAGCCGTTGGGATTCAAAATGAATCCTGAAAACAGATGGGTGAAGAAGGCAGCAACCATTCCATGGGATGCCATAGAGGAAAAATATGCGAAGCTCTTCCCAAGTAAAACAGGTATGCCTGCAAAGCCGCTTCGTATGGCACTAGGTTCACTCATGATCCAGAAACAGTATGGTTATTCTGACAGGGAACTTGTAGAACAGATTACGGAGAATCCGTATTATCAGTTCTTTGTAGGTCTTCCCGGTTTTCGTAATGAACCGCCATACGTTCCTTCACTTCTGGTTGAGTTCAGAAAACGTCTTAATGACGAAATCCTCAGTGAGATCAATGAGATGATCATCGAATACAACAGACCGGATGATCCGGGACCCGGTGATGGAACCGATGTTGCTGAAGCAGCATCTGCAGAGACAGAAAACAAAGGCACCATCATTTTGGATGCAACATGTGCACCGCAGAATATCAGTTATCCACAGGATGTCAATCTTTTGAATGAAGCAAGGGAGAACCTTGAAGGAATGATTGACAGGATATGCTACGATTACAATTACTACAAGCCCCGGATGTATCGGCAAAAAGCCAGAAAAGACTACCTGAATCTTGCAAGATGCAAAAAGAGTACTGCGAAGAAAATCCGCAAAGCTATCAAACAACAGTTACAGTATATCCGTCGGGACAGAGCTTATATCACAACGTTCCTTGAAGATGGTGTCATTCTGACACCAAAACAGGAAGAACGCTTAAAGGTAATTGACGAGCTCTGTAGACAGCAACAGTACATGTATGAAAACAAAGTCCATTCCGTACCGGATCGTATTGTCAGCATCAGTCAGCCGTACATCAGACCAATCGTCAGAGGGAAAGCCGCAGCGCCGGTGGAATTCGGAGCGAAGCTGGATATGAGCATTGATGAAAAAGGGCTTGCTCGTCTGGAGAGGTTATCTTTTGATGCTTACAATGAATCCGATGTTCTGATTGGAGCCATTGAAAGGTGCAAGGAACGTACGGGACATTATCCGGAGCGGGCACTGGCAGATAAGATCTACCGTAACAGGAAGAATCTGGCATACTGCAAACTTCATGGTATCCGCTTGTCAGGTCCTTCTCTTGGAAGACCGGGAAAGAATGCCGCGATGGATAAGAAAGCCGAATACATTGACAATGCAGACCGAATTGAAGTGGAAAGATCTTTTAGTCTTGCCAAGAGATGTTACGGACTTGGCAGGATAACAACAAAACTTGATACCACAACAAGAAGTTCAATAGCGTTGTCAATACTGACAATGAATGTAGCCCGCATTGTGGCGCTTTCATTGTGTCAATTTTTAATGACGATATTTTCAAAGTTCAAACAGCACAAAAATATGCTGAGATTTACAGTAAACAATTGCTGTGAAAAAATAGCTGCTTATTGAGCAGACATTAAGTATGTGGGCTCATTATTACGAATTAATGAAGCCAATTGCTGATAAGTACGATATAGCGTTGCCTTATATCCCAGTGGAGTGTAAGCATAATGCACATATGTTTTATATTAAAGTAAGGGATCTCAATGAGAGAACGGAATTATTATATTATCTGAAAAATCATGAAGTAAATGCTGTATTTCATTATATCCCATTGC
>JAFOEY010000018.1 GCA_017387565.1 Lachnospiraceae bacterium
CCTTTCAATCCCAGTCAAAATCAACTTGGCTAATTTTAACCGTTCTTTCTTTACTGTTTTTGGTTTGTCTCTTTCGAGACGTTCTGAAATTTTCTCTTGGAATTTTTCAGGGTTGCATTGCTGTTTAGTTTTCAAGGTTCTGGCTTCTTTTATAAAAAGAAAACCGTTTTTTTGCCGCATGCTTTTCACACGCGGCTCATTTATAGTATCATTTCATTTTTTTGTTGTCAACAACTTTTTTCAGTTTTTTTAAAATTTTTAATGTAGTAGTTGATTCGCAGTTAATTTAACAAAAAAATTCGGAAAATTATGACAGAAAATAAGTTCCCGGTCGCAACCGAGAGACTTATCGTTTTTGTGGTAATATAAGTTCTTCTTAGGAAGAGTTTATTTTTTATTGTTTCATATAGGAGGATAAATCAATAAAAAGGTCTTCATATACAGACACTTTCATAAGTTCAGGATATATATATGCGACAGGCACATAATCTTCAGCGGCTAAATACCGAAATACCATTTTTCTTTGTATATCCACAACCCAATATTCCTCTACCCCGATTTTTCGGTAAATATTCAGCTTTTCTCCATAGTCTGTTTTTTTAGTTGATTCTGAAGTGATTTCTGCCACAAAAAGGGGAGCAATATGAACACCATCCTCATCAATCTTGTTTTCATCACAAACCACCATAAGGTCGGGCAAAAAGTAATTCATGTTTTCATCGCATAACTCACTAACATAGAGTGCAACGTTTTCCGTAAACACTTTACATGTTCCACTTTTGCCGGAAATATAATTTTTAAACGAGGTCGCAATATCATTCATAACCAGATTGTGAGTAACAGATACCCTGTCTTCAACAACGATAGTTCCATCGATTAACTCTACATGTCCTTGCATCGAAGCAACCTGCTCTATGGTGTAATGTTCTTTTTTTATATCCATATGCATACCCCTTTCATTCTTTTTATTGTTAGTAATATGATACCAGGGTCAAAAGGTCATACTTTTCATGCTCACATGAAAAAGTATGACTTTGGGACCCGCAAAACATGAGAAAGTAGCCCGATTAGGGCGGATTTCGATTGTTTACGGATTGCGAGAGCACAAAGTGCGTAGCAATCCGTTGGTATTATGGGGTCAAAATACCTTTTGACCCCAACATCAGTAATATTATAACATTGCGAAATTGCAACTTCAAGAATAGGGTATTAAGGAACAGTGGTGAAAAAAGCCATTATACACTAATTTGTGTAAACATTTCCATAAGAAATTCTACAAAGTTATGCTCATATAGAAAAGAAAGAAAAGGCTTCGTCATAAGCTGCCCATGGCAAAGTTCGAAAAACGGAACGGTCGGAAATACAGCTATAAAAAACATGATAAGCCAGATAAGCATGGTCCCTTCAAAAAAACCTGCTGCCGCACCAAGGATACGGTTAAGCCCATGTATAATCGGAAGCTTCGTCAAAAGGCAGAGTGCTTTAACAACCCAACGAAACAACAAAGAGCCCAGTACAAAGGTCAAAAGAATGACCACAATTCTTGACAGAATATGCTCTCCTTGAAAAACCGCCCACAGAAACAGAAATCCAAATGCCCAGTTTTTTAGCAAAAGCATTAATAGAAGAGACAATATTCCGGATACAAGCGGTGTCAACACACGGACCATCCCCAGGAAAAACCCAAGAATAGTCATGACAATCAAGATCCCATAACAAATTACAACAAATACTTCCATTATTTTAATTTCACCGTTTCCACGCCGCCATCTCTGACAACAATGAACTTCATCTCATTTTTTGTAGGAATAATTGCTTTGATGTCGGTGCCGAGTTCTCCGTTATATTTCTCTAAGCCTTTCAAATTCCACATCAAAACTTCTGCACTATTATATATCAGTATATTTTTATTGGATATCACAATATTATCATATTCCATATTAAATGTTTTTGTGAGTACCAATTTAGCATTTAAGTCATAGATATCCGCACGATATTTATCTTCACTTTCTTCATTGCGGTAAACAAGCACGGTATATCCTTCTCCGTAAAAAACACTTTGAATATCTTTTTCTACTTCCACTTGTGTTTTTAATTCGGGGATCTGCTTTCCATAATAAATCTGCAGTACATCCTCCCCTACACAGACCGACGTATTCTCATCCACATAATGCAAAAACGGAATCACCTTTTCGGCATAATCATAGCCGCTGACAATTTTATCCGTCATGTTCTGACCAACATCCCCAAAATTGTAAAAGGCCAAACTGGTCTGAATTCCGTTTCCTCTTGCCTTTAAATAGGAGACCATCATTTTTTTATTGTCGGGAGACATTGACAATTTAACCGGAAATCCCGTCTGATCCATGGTTGTACGAATGGTTGCAAGACTGGTTCCGTCTGAGGCATACAACTCTAACCAGGTCACGGAAGAATCATCCAATGTTGCAATCACGACTCCACCCTGTGAAACATTGACATCCACAATGATCTTGTTGCACGTGATGGTGGCACAAGGTCCTGATGCATTCATCAGATAAATTTCGTTTCCTTTATAATCTCCGGCGACAACATATTCGCCACTTGTACGGATAATCGGAGACTGCATTTCAAATGTCCTGTTCCAAAGTTGTTCGCCTTTGGCATTGTACGCAGAAACGCCATCTCTGCTGTAACATAACATATTATTTTGATTGTACACCTCAACTTTGCTATCTTTGGAACCTATTGAATCATAGGTTTTTGCCACCTCATATTCGGTATATACCTTTCCCTCTCTGTAGAAATGAATACCGGTGGCAATCACGATCACCAAAACAACGCAAAGTATAACGCGATATATTTTCGTCAGATGATGCTTTATGATTTTATCCTGAAATGAGAGCTTTTCTTCCCGCATACTACTACTCCTTTACAACAAGGATATTGTAGCATATCTGACTATTTTATGGAAGAACGATGTTAACACCGTATCGTATTTCATTTTTATCTGAAATCTGATTCAGTCTGCAAATCTCATCAATATGATACTCATCTCCATAAAATTTCAAACTGATTTTACTTAAGGTATCACCCTTTTCTATCCTATAAGTTTGATTCTGAATAGTCTGATCCGATGATCCCTGCGAATCTGCAAGAGTTGTATCTGCATTTTCCTGTTCTGTAATCTCCACCGAATCATCATTTGATATAAGGACTTCCTCATCGCTCGTTTGCAAAACAACTTTTTCTGTTGAACTATCTGCCGTTTCATCTGCGCTATTTTGAGGTGCACTATTTTCAGAATCGGCTACTGGGGTTTGCCCTATACTTGTTTTTGATGCATCCTGCACGCCATCTGTTATTTTATCTGTTACTTTTGTCTCATCTTCTGCTGATGCATCCGTTTCAGGATCTGCCAAAGCCAATTCTCCGTTTTGTAAATCTGCCGAACTATTCGTATCGCCATCCGCGTTTTCATCTGCCATGCCATCTGCATCTTTATTCGCAATCTCATCCGTTTCCAGTCCTTCTGTGTTTTCTGTTAAAAGATCTTGCTGAGGCAATGCATCCTTATCTGCAAGAACCGAATCCGAAATGGCATTTGTCTTTTCAAGATCATTCCGGTTACTTTGTGACATCTGGTTGGAAATGTCAGAGAGCACCTTTTCCATGTCCTGCATCTTATTATAATTGTTCAACAAAGTCACTCCGACAATCGTGATTACCAAAAGCATTGCCATGCTTGTCCCATACAACATTCCCATGGTCTGTTTATGCTTCAATTCTTCTTTTTTGCCCCTGACAATTCCCCTGCATTTTTTGGCAGCAAGATCAACTTCAGGTTTAATTTCTTCCGGTTCATCCTGCTTCATGGTAACCATATAATTCTGCATCGGCTCATTTCTTTCATAATAGATAAAATGTCCGCTCTGCTTTTCCATAATCTCATTTTTAACCAAAAAGACTTCTTCCTTTTTTTCCACTGCAGAATATTCCAGATACACATTCTGCTCTTTTCTAAAACAACGATTGTGGGTATATTGCACCTTACCCTGCGCAAAATCTGCTAAATCATATCGGATATAAGCCCATCCGACGACCTGAAGATTCGGAAAAAAATGTTCCGCCTTCCAGTTTACGTCTTTCCATATCGAATCCCGGAAAATCATTTTTTCATCAGTCAGAATTTCCTCTGCGAGAATCGCGCCACAAACATAGTGGTGAAGCATTTCATCTTCCTGCCGGTTTTCTCCATATAAGATTAACACCTTGGGGGAATCGTCCTTAACCGCAATTTGTTTAATAAACGTTTCAATATAGTCTTCAATATATATTTTTTCATTTCCCTTTGGGTCTCCCACCGGTCTTAAGTTGGCCGGAATTTCTCTCTTGTCAACCTCATTTCCGTTCTCTTTCACAATCTCTATCATACGATTACCCTCTTTCTATATTACTGTATCTTTGATCATTGAAGATGCTTGTGGGGATATTGTATCCGGTAAAAAGCCTGTCTCAATTTCCTTACTATGTATATAGCACATGCGGGTGGGCGGATTTTATCATTTTCTGGCAGGCATTTTTTCTTTTTTATGACAAAAAGAGAAATAAAAAAAGACCGTTCTATCGAAACAGTCTTTTTTATACATAAAAACATAGGATACGAAAGAGATTTCCTTTTCATTTTGTCGATAACAAAATGAATCAAATATGCACTCTATCTATAGATATGCGTCACATCTTTTGAAAATACCAACAAGCCAAACTAAAAGCCATGTTTTTACATATAGAAATGAAAAAACACGACTTTTTAAGCATCATTTTAGCTACACAAATTTATAAACCGTTGTAGATTTAAATACCTTGCCTGGCTCGAGCAAAGGTCTGGTAAAGTGCTCATCATTTGCACTATTCGGGAAGAACTGTGTTTCGAGCGCAACACCACATCTTCTTTTGTAATGTGCCCCGCCTTTTCCCAAGTGTCTTCCGATATGGTTACCCGTATATACCTGGATACCGGGCATATCCGTATAGACTTCCATCGTCCTGCCGGCTTTTTCGTCGGATAATACGGCTATTTTTTCTATTTTGCCGGGTTTGGCATCGCTGACATAGTTGTGGTCATAACCGCATACCATGGTCATCTGTTCAAAATGGCGACGAATACGTGCCCCCAAAGGCATCTCTTTGGTATAGTCAAGCGGTGTACCCTCTACACTTATAAGCTCTCCTGTCGGAATTGCACCGGGAACAATCTCCGTATATTTTGAGCAGTTTAACCAAAGTGTTTCATCTAAAACACTTCCTGCATCATGCCCTTTTAAATTAAAATATGAATGATTGGTCGGATTGAAAATTGTCTTTTTGTCTGTCTTTCCCGTATAAACAATTTTTAATCCGTTATCATCTGTTACGGAATATGTAACTGAAAACTCTCTGTTTCCGGGAAGTCCAAGTTCGCCGTCTTCCATTGCCAGCAAAAAAATGACACTGTTATTTTTTTTGTCAACTTTGGCTGTCCAAAGCTTTTTGTGAAAACCTGCGTCATAATCGGTATGCAGATTGTTCACGCCATCGTTTACTTTCAATTGATATTTCGTGCCATCAATTTCAAAAACGGCATTTGCAGTCCTATTTGCAATCGGCCCAACCGATGCACCGAAAAAGCTACCGTTTGTGAAATATTTTTTTAAATTGTCGTAACCAAGAACCACGTCGGCAACCTTTCCCCTCTTGTCCGGCACAAACAAATTGACAAGAATCGCTCCGTAATTCATAACATCTGCCTGAAATCCACATTCATTGGAAATCGAATAGAGTGTGACCGTCTGTCCGTCCTGCGTCTGTCCAAAAACCTTTTCTGTAATCATACGGTTCCTCCCTTATGGTACTCTTATTATAACTCTGTCCGCCCTTCCAGAGCGCGCAAAAGAGTAATTTCATCGATATATTCCAAATCTCCTCCGACCGGCACTCCACTTGCAATCCGCGTCACCTTGATTCCCGTCGGTTTAATCAGTTTGCTGATGTACATAGCCGTCGTTTCACCTTCGAGACTGGAATTTGTCGCAATAATAACTTCTGTGACATCGTCTGTCTGTAAACGCTGCATCAATTCTTTGAGTCTGATATCTCCGGGACCGATTCCAAGCATTGGAGAAATCGCACCGTGAAGAACATGATACACACCCTCAAATTTTCCTGTTTTTTCATAGGCTGCCAAATCACGCGGATTTTCCACAACCATAATCGTGCTATGATCCCTTTTTTCATTAGCACAAATGGGACATATTTCACGATCCGTCAATGTGCAGCAACAAGAGCAGTAGCGCACTTTATCTCTGGCATCCACAATGGCGTCCGAAAGCTTTTTCACCTTTTCTTTGGGCTGATTTACCAGATAAAACGCCAGGCGCTGTGCGGATTTATTACCGATTCCGGGCAAAGCAGACAATTCTTCAATCAACCGGCTGATATATCCACTATATAAATCCATTAGAAAGGAAATCCTCCCAGACCACCTGTCATTTTGCCCATAATTGCCGCATTGGCTTCTTCTGCCTGATGAAGCGCGTCATTTACGGCAACCATGATCATATCCTGCAGCATTTCTGTTTCATCCGGATCAACGGCATCTTTATCAATGATAACCTTTGTAACTTCCTTTGCACCGGTCACGGTTACTTCAACCGCACCACCACCTGCTTTTGCAGTAAATTCTTTTGTCTCCAGTTCTTTCTGACTTTCTTCCATCTGACGCTGCATTCTCTGCGCCTGTTTCATCAGATTGTTCATGTTGCCGGGCATTCCCATTCCTCCGGGATATCCTCCACGTTTTGCCATTTTTTAATCCTCCACTTCACTTACAGGTATTGATATAACGGAATCAAAATCCACCGTATCGCTATCTTCCCTGTTATTTCTTTTTCCTGATTCGATCATAAAATAATGGATAGAAACCTTTTTCCCAATGGCCTCATTGATATAGGCATTCAATGTTTCCTTCAGGCTGGTCGTATCCTTTGTGATTACATTATACTCGATGGGATTGAGAAAAATCTCTAAATCCCCGTTTTTCCCTACGCGCGGGTCAGCACTTTTCATCATGGCTTTTGCACCTTTACGCGGGAAATTTATCAAAATTTCCTGAAAACGATTGACAATTTTAACGACATCATCTGCATCTGCATCAGGAAGTTCCGGCTGCGGCGAAAGAACCGCTCCTTCCTGAGCACCGGAAGGCATCAGTGCCGATACAAACTGTCCGCTTTCTAATTTTTCTTCTAACAAACGCACCCTGTCTAAAACCGAATCCGCATCGGTCTCCATCTGCGGTCTACACGCCTTAATCATAGCCATTTCAATTAAAACTCGCTTTGATGTGGAAAACCGAAGCTGCCCTGATAATTCGGAAAAAATACGAATCAGGCGCATGATGGTATGGATATCTGCCATTTCTGCTTCTTCTTTCAGCAATACAAGATGCTCTTTTGAGACATCCAGCACATCTTCCACATCATCACAATTTTTGACCAGTAATAAATTGCGCAAATACCAGGTATAATCCGTAACAAACTGTGCCAGTTCGCGTCCCTGCATCACAATTTCTTCCAAAAGTGTAATACATCCGATGACATTGCGTTCCAACATATTTCTAAGCAGTCTGCTAAATACTTCTCCGTCTACGGCACCTAAAACATCCAATGCCATATCATAGGTCAGTGTCTTCCCAAAATGAAAAGCCAGACACTGGTCTAACAGACTCAGTGCATCACGAAGAGAGCCGTCAGCAGTTTTGGCCACGTAACGCAGGGCTCTATCTTCTACTTCAATATTTTCTATCTGCATCAGCTCACGCAGACGCGCGGTAATGGTCTCAATATCAATCCGTTTAAAATCATAACGCTGACAACGGGACATAATGGTAATCGGAATCTTGTGCACTTCGGTTGTGGCCAGAATAAAGATTACGTATTCCGGCGGCTCTTCCAATGTTTTTAGCAATGCATTAAAGGCTCCGATGGAAAGCATATGCACTTCATCGATAATATAAACCTTATATCTTCCCTCTTGTGGTGAGTAGGTAACCTCTTCCACAATTTCACGAATGTTATCAACACCATTATTGGATGCGGCATCAATTTCAATAACATTAAGACTTGCTCCCGAAGCAATTGCCTTACATGTCTTGCACTCTCCACAAGGACTTCCATCTACCGGATGTTCACAATTGACAGCTCTTGCAAAGATTTTTGCAATAGTTGTCTTACCGGTACCACGTGTACCGCAAAAAAGATATGCATGTCCAATTCTGTCGGCCATTATTTGATTTTTCAGTGTTTCAACAATATGTCCCTGTCCCTTAACATCTTCAAATGCAGCCGGACGGAACTTCCGGTACAATGCCTGATAAGCCATGTGCTCACTCTTTTCAATCATAATTTAAAATTTATTCATCTCCAAAGCTGATGCCAAGCATCTTTGCTTCCTGAATGATGGATGCGTCCGGAGAAACATATTTTAATTTGCCGGCAACATCTTCCAAAGGAACTTTTACAATCTCACGATTTTTGTAACCTACCATAAATCCGTATTCGCCATTCATAATCAGCTTGCCTGCCTCGGAACCGAGACGGGATGCAAACACACGGTCATACGGACAGGGGCTTCCACCTCTTTGTGTGTGTCCGGGTACGGTTACTCTTACCTCGCATTTGGATTTTTTCTGAATCTTGTCCGCAATTTCATAAGAAACTGACGGATAAGGATAATTTTTCATCTTTTCTTTGTATTCTTTTTTGGATAATGCGGCATCTTCTTTGGAAATTGCACCTTCCGCAACAGCCAGAATGGTAAATTTGCTTCCATTTTTATGACGTCTTTCAATCGCTTCAATGACTTTGTCAATATCATAAGGAATCTCCGGAATCAGAATGATATCCGCACCGCCTGCAATGCCGGCATTTAAGGTAAGCCACCCAACCTTGTGTCCCATAACTTCCACAATAAATACACGGCCGTGGGAAGCTGCTGTTGTATGGATGCAGTCAATGGCATCGGTCGCAACATTTACAGCACTCTGGAAACCAAAGGTCATATCCGTTCCGTATAAGTCATTATCGATTGTTTTGGGCAGTGTAACAACATTTAGGCCTTCTTCTCTTAAAAGGTTCGCTGTCTTGTGCGTTCCGTTACCACCCAAGATAACCAGGCAATCTAAACGAAGCTTATAATAGTTTTGCTTCATTGCCTCTACTTTATCCAAACCGTTTTCATCGGGATCTTTTATCGTCTTAAAAGGAGTACGACTGCTTCCGAGAATGGTTCCGCCCTTTGTCAGAATACCGGAAAAATCTTTGCTGGTAAGCATCGTAAAGTCACCATAAATCAATCCTTTGTAACCATCTATAAAACCATAAATCTCAACATCCTCTTTGGAATTTGTGACACTTTTTACTACACCTCTCATAGCAGCATTTAAAGCCTGGCAGTCTCCACCGCTGGTCAGCATACCAATTCTCTTCATATTACGTCCTCCTTTTATGTCTTTTATTATGTAAGATCCGGATGATCCAACGACCTTTTTCTAAAATATTTTATCATCTCTGATTATAAATTTCAAACTCTAGTGCAATGATTTCTTGGCGATTTCTCAAGAATTTGTTAAAATGATGCAATAATAATCATTTTTCGAAAAGGAAATATTACACTGCCATATGACAAAAGAAAGAATTATTCATTATCAGATACAGGACATATATGAAGGTCATAAAATATCTGAATTTTTAAGAAATCAGGGGATTTCCACCAAGTCTCTGATTAAATTAAAAAGTGATGTATCCAATGTCTGTCTCAACAACGAAGCCGGATTTATCAACCGCATTCTTTCAAAAGATGATTTGCTGACTATTTATGTAAGAGAGCAGGAATCATCCAAAAAAATACCGCCGGTTGATTTACCTTTGTCCATAGTTTATGAGGACGAAGATATTCTTGTATTAAACAAGCCTGCCAACATGCCAATTCATCCTTCCATGAACAATTACGAAAATACCTTGGGAAATGCAGTTGCCTATTATTTTAAAGAAAAAAAGGAACCTTTTATTTTTCGCTGCATCAACCGCTTAGACCGTGATACTTCAGGATTGACGATTTTAGCAAAGCATTATTTGAGTTGTGGAATTCTATATGATGAGATGGAACAAAGAAGAATTGACAGAACTTATTATGCCATTGTTTTACAAAATACGGTTCCCAATGCCCCTTTTTCGTGTGAACTCGCATCCGATGGAACGATTGATCTGCCTCTTGGAAGGAAACCCGATTCGGCAATTGAACGGATGGTTGATTCAAAAGATGGCGATAAGGCCATCACTCATTACCGTATTCTGGCAACGAGCAATGGCCTTTGTCTTTTAGAATTACATTTAGATACCGGGCGAACCCATCAGATCCGTGTCCATATGCAGGCAATCGGGCATCCTCTTATCGGAGATTTTTTATACAATCCCGAAGATACGCATATGACTCGTCAGGCTCTGCATGCGGGAAAATTGTCCTTTCGGCATCCGATTACAAAAGAAGTCCTTTCTTTTATTGCACCCATGCCGGAGGATATGAAATTATTTTTTCCTGCTTTTTCTCTCTAAGAAATGTAATTATTCAACCGCTTTCTTACGAATCATTTGCCAAGAGATTATTAAAAACACAGCAAGCACTGCTAATCCAAGCAAAATCCATACCGGTTTTGGAACTCCTATAACAGCCATCACCATCCTAAACAGGACTTCCTGCATGCCATTTTGAGGCCCTTCTTTTATAATATCATGAATATATCCGGGAGCCATACAACCAACCATCCAAAGAGCCCAGATAATCCAGAAGCCCTTTGAATTGCCGTATTTAAGCAACAATGCTCCCAAAAACATCCGAAAGACAGGCGCACAAATGACAACACAAAGTAAAACTACCATAAGAACTTTAGTAGAAAACAATTCCTCATAGACATACTGTCTGTAAAAAGGAATTTTTAATATCGCCAGCTCAATATAATACAGAACGCAAATTGCCAGCATACTGATGCCGATAAAAGCATAAGAAGAGAACATTTCCTGTAAAAAGAATTTCTTTCTTGTCATACCAAAGCCAATGAATTTATTAAAGTTGGTATTTATCTCACTCATTCCCCAAAATACATAGACTGCAAAGAATAAAATCAACGACATCAAAGTCCCTACAACTGCAACTGTATATTCATTATCTTTTACAATACCCGCATTGTATAAAATGCTCATAACCAGCAAAAGTATGGAGCCGAATGCAAACCCGATTAACATGGTTAAAAGATATATATTTAACGTGTTTTTTCTCAATTGAATTCCCTGTATTAACATATCATCATCTCCTGTCCAAAATCTATCTGACCGAATACTTTTTCAGTCTTATTGTATGGAACACAATACCAAATAGCAGCACAACGACAGCAATGAAAAAGGATGTCGAAAAAATTCCATCTGATACAGATCCAACTTTTTGCGCAATAATTTCTGCGTTTTCTGTAGTTTTTGTAAAGGCAACCGTTCCAATTCCTATTCCGGCTGCAAAGAGACATCCGAATATTACACCAATCCATCGATTTGCATCCCCGATAACAACGATTACTGAATTGAGTCCCAACATCATCATGAATGTGGAAATCTGGGTAATAAACAATTTCATTGTCAGCATTTCCGGATAAAGAATGGCACAAACCAGTGCATAGATACCGATAGAAATCAGAAGCAAGAGAAACCATCTGATCCAAATGGCAACGCTGACACTCTTTCTGGTGCATCCCATTCCAATGTAAGTTGGTATACTGTTTGAAATATCCTGCATCGACAGCATATAAATCATAATTGCCTGACTCCAGATTAACAACATACCAAGATTAATAAATGTACCGCCACAAAAAAATTTGAAATAGATAAAAAAGAACGCTACCATCATCAACGATCTCAGATATACAAAAGCGGCACCTTTGAAATCTGCTTTCATAATACGAAACACCTTACTCATAGCTCTCCTCCTTGCCGCAAAGGGCAACAAATACATCCTGTAAAGACAGCGGACGAATATCCACATCACGTCCTTTTGTGTCCGGTTCTTCACCCGGATTCAGTAAAACTGTCACGCCTTTACTGCGTCCGAGTTTTTCCACATGATGCACTTTTTTACCATCACAGATAGCATCTACATCTTCTTCTTTTCCACTGATATGAATGGTTCTTTGCAATAAAGAATCAGTTTCTTCTTTTAATAAGACCTTGCCCTCATGAATAAAGATAACCTCTTCAAATACATTAGCCGCTTCTTCGATAATATGTGTGGAGATAACAAAGGTTCTTTCTCCTTTTGCATATTCATCCAAAAGCACCTTGTAAAAATATTCTCTGGCAACCACATCCAGTCCGGTTACAGGCTCATCTAAAAAAGTAAATCTTGCACCGCTTGCCAAAGCCACAATAATGGTAACCATGGACTGCATACCTTTTGACAATTTGTTCATCCGCATTTTGCGGTCTAAACCAAATTCATTTATCAATTCATCTGCAAGTACTGCATTCCAGTTTGGGTATAAAATCGATGCAATTCTTAAATACTCGCAAACCTTACTGGTATTACGACTGTCGGTTGCAGTTGTTGCGATTTCTCTTGAGAAACAGATATCTTTTAACGCTTCTTCATTTTCCCAGACCTTTTTTCCATCCAGAAGAACTTCTCCGTTTGTTGCTGCATTTTGTGCACTCGCAATGGACAATAACGTTGTTTTACCGGCTCCGTTTCTTCCGATCAAGCCATAGATTTTTCCATCCTCTAATTCCAAGCTTAATTGATTTAAAGCAACTTTCTTACCATATACCTTACTAACCTGATTTATTGTCAAACTCATTTATTTATCCTCCCTTTCAATCATACGGATTAATTCCGCCTTATCAATTCCAAGTCCCTCTGCTTCCTGCAAAAGGCTTTTGATATATTTATCATAAAACTCCGCTTTTCTGCTTTCCCTGATTGCCGCTTTGGCACCACTACTTACAAACATTCCAACACCCCTCTTTTTATATAAAATTCCATTGTCAACCAAAAGATTAATCCCTTTGGCAGCAGTTGCCGGATTGATGGTATAAAGCTTTGCCAGCTCATTAGTACTTGGAACACGTTCTTCTTCCATAATGACATCCCGCAAAATATCATTTTCAATCATCTCGGCAATCTGTATATAAATCGATTTTTCCTGATTTAGTATTTCTTTCAATGCTAACTCCTTTCTTTGTTGTACGGTTCATTACTTATGTAACTAACCATAGCACCAATGAACTGTTATGTCAATATGTTTATTAATATTTTTTTAAACACCATTTTTCGGATTTGTGTTCCCTCTTTGGGGGACGCAAGTCGTTCTCACAGGATAAAATATATCTTTGCCGCTTCATACTTCGGTTTCCGGTATTTCTAAGCGGCATGCTCACAAAATATATATTAAATGCCCGGTTTCAAAACTCAGACTTCGTCTTCGAACAGTTGAAACCGGGCATTATTTTGTTCGCTTATGCCGCTAAGAAATACCAAGAAACCTCGCCAAATTCCGCGGTCAAAGATATATTTTATTCTGTGAGAGCGACTTGCTATCCATGATATCTACGAATTGTTTCGCGCTCTGCGCAAGTATGAGAATTTAATAATACCAGGGTCCCAAAGTCATACTTTTTCATGCGAGCATGAAAAGTATGACCTTTTGACCCTGGTATCATATCATATTGCTATATCACAATTTTTTTAAGGTATCTTCCAACACGTCAAAATATTGTGCAAAGGTCTTTTTGCAACAGGCGGGATTCATAATGTAAATCCCCTCTGTCCGCAAGCCGGTCAGGGCAAATGACATCGCCACACGATGATCATCATATGTTGCGACGTCGCAACAGTGTGGAAGCCCCGGATAAATGGTAACAGCATCCTCTTTTTCTTCGACTTGGATGCCCATTGCGGTCAAATTATCGACAATGGCCCGAATCCGGTCACATTCCTGCAAACGGATATGACCAATTCCGACAATAGAAATAGGAGCATCCGCAAAAGGGGCAATGGCAGCAAGCGTAAGTGCCTGATCGGAAAACGCAGACATATCTATGGTAAATCCGCCTTTTAATTTTCCGCCTGCAGGACCTTCTAACAGAATATTTCCCAGACACGAATCGGAAAGTTTTTGTGCATCTATTAAAGTCTGATCTATCAGCTTTTTCCTGCATCCCATCTTTTCTAAGAGATCCAGAAACTGCGTATCTCCCTGAAGCATATCCTCTCTAACACCACTTACCGAAATCTTTGCTCCGAGAATCGCTGCAAGTGCATAAAAATACGCAGCTGCCGACATATCCGGCTCAACATCATAGGTTAGCGCATGATAACAGTCGGTTCCGGAAAGTTCATAAAATACCTGACCATCTACCTCTTTTTTGATAACAGAAACACCGAAACTTTTCATCATATCTGCCGTCAAATCCACATAGCTTAATCCATGAGAGCCGACAACTTCAATTTCTGTTTTTTTGCCAAAAGTTCCGGCAGCAATCAGTAACGCACTCAAAAATTGAGAACTTTTATCAATATTTACGGATATTTTTTCCGGAATCTTTTCTTTCTTTCCAATACCGACGATATGTAACGGAAAATGACCTTCTTCTTCCATGCACTCTACAAAAGCACCGGCATTTCTCAAGGTCTCAATCAACGGCTGCATGGGGCGCTTTTTCATCTGGTTGGAAGAATTGACCACATAGTCTCCTTGTGAAAAAGCAAGCATAGCCACCAAAAATCTGGCTGCGGTTCCTGCGCTTCCTACATATATTTCTGCCTTTTTATTGGGAATATCCCCACCAAATCCGGTAATCGTAATATCGCTACCAAGTTGTCCATCGCTAACTACTTCTACCGGAAAGCCCAAAGTCCTAATGCACTCCAAAAAATGAGTGGCATCCTCACTGGTCAGACAACCTTTCAAGGTACTCTTTCCATTTGCCATGGCTGCGATTAAAAGTGCCCTGTTTGTAATCGATTTTGAACCCGGTACCACAACGGACACGATTTTATCCGTGTTGGCATTCTCAGCCTTTTTTATCGGATAAAACTCTATGATATCGCCGCTGTTTACCATATGAAGTTTTTCTCCCATAATCGGTTTCATCATCTCATATGCAGGTATGCCGGTGCAATGACAGGTAAAAAATTGTGTATTACATCTTGCAAGTTCTTTTGCCGTATCCGTAATAATCCGGACTTCTTCTTCCGAGTAAGCCGTTTTTTTCATATAGTGAAATCCACTGATGACCACATCCGGCTCGCATCCGTAAATTTCCCTAAAACGATCCAAGATGTTCAAAACACCGTTGTGCGCACAACCGGAAAACAGATATTTCTTCCCTTCCTGCTCTACCACAAGATATTGCTCATGCAAAAATGAATCCTGTCTGATGTCTTTGCCTACAATTTCCTTTAACCTGAGATTGCTCTTTGAAAAACCTCTTCTTCCGGTAACACTGGAAAATAACGATAATTCTTCATCAATCTTCAGATTTCCATCTACTTTTTGAACCTGTCGAAGCTTTGTAATTTCTTTATCAATTCCGATATACTCATTTTCGTTTTCAGCAATTGCATAATACTCTCCATCCGCTGTCGACTGCATATAAATCGTTGCATCCGGATTCAAACCTGCAAATCCCAAAATACCACCGGCATGATCATAATGCCCGTGGCTTAGTATCATAACATCCACTTGTGTCAGATCCACTCCAAGCACCTTTGCATTTTTCAAAAACGATGCATCCGCTCCGGAATCAACCAAGACCTTATGTTTCTTTGTTTCAAAATAGAAACTCAAGCCATGCTGTGCAATACAGGCCGGATTTCCAATATTATTCTCAATCAGGTTCACAATTTTCATGATATAATCCTCTGTTCAACCAAAATTCCTTATATTAAGTAATTAATATACACTAAAACAAAACGGCGGTCAACGCTCGTTTGTGTCAATTCACCGCCGTTTGTTTGTGTCAATTCACCGCCGTTTTGTTTACAATAAAATTCTGCTTAAAAGGAAATATAACTATAAAATAACTGCACCTTTTTCCTGCAATTTCTGATAATACTTATCCCTCTGCTTTTCAAATACTGTTCCTATATAAGATGTATTTAGAGTAACCTTAAAACCACACTCCAGGGCTCCTAAAGCCGTAAGAGCTACGCATCCTCCTCCATCTACACCAATAACCTCAATCTCAGTAATTTTCTCTTTTTTTAAAAAAGATATCAATTCCGTATTTGAGAATGCATTACCTTCATATTTCTCAAACACATTATTGCTAACCACCTTTAATTCTGCTACAAGTTCGGCTTCTTTTGTTCCTTCAAAGCATTTAAAAGGAGCCAACTTGTTAATCAGATTATTTTTCATCAGATTTCTAATATAGATAACAATATCTGCATCTGTATTACCAATTGCTGTATTAACCTTATCCAGAAAATCTACTGGATAGTCAAATATTTTTGCATGATTTTTTCCCACAGTTACTTCCTGCATATCAATAACTAATAGCGCTTTACTCATCATATCTCCCCTCGCTGTGAATCGTATTTTTCTTTTGATTATTCTTTAGTAATCATTTTTTTCTGATAGCTTCTTTTTCCGCAATTAGGACATTTCATATAACGGGTACGACCATAATGCGGTGCCATAAATACCTGAGAGTATGTCGGAACATAACAATGGTTACATTCCTTACACTGATAATAGCCGGCTGACTGCTCAATCCGAATTGCAAGCGGGATAAAACCAATCAGAAGCACCAGACTCAACAATATCAATCCTGTCCCCAAGATGTGATTTTGATTCATCAGATAGGCGCCAACTAAAATTATTGTTGTAAAAGTAATGATGACCAAAATCCCCATGGAAGTCTCCACTTTTAATAAAAACCTTGTTTTTTCCTCATCTCTCTTTTTGAAATCCAAAATAATTTCCTGTGATGCTCTTGCATATTCTTCCATATCCATATGCTCTCCTTTCAATAACTCATTTACGTTAATGGAAAGAAGCTCACAAAGCTCTAACATAATCGACGAATCCGGTAATGATTTTCCGGTTTCCCATTTTGATACAGCACGGTCAGTAATACCTAACTCCTCGGCCAATGAAGCTTGTGTATATCCTTTTTCTTTTCTACATGCCGCAATAAACTTTCCAATCTTAATTTGATCCATTTCTTTCTCCGTCCTTTCGTTCGCGTTTGGCTTCTTTCTGATGTGAGCATATGATTTTTTTGTAAAAAAGAACACGAACTGTTGGTTGAATCCCTTGTAAAACAGGCAACTCAACTACCAGTTGGATAAATTGTTTCAAAAAACGGCATAGCCTGGTAAACACCTAACTATGCCGCACTTCTTAAGAATAAAACGTTAATTATTTACGATACTCTATTGTAATTAATCAGGCATCCCTTCAAGATGATTTCACGTTCTTCATCTGTCAATTCACCAAGTTTTAAGGTGAATTCTTTCAGTCCGTCTTCTTTTACAACATATGCAGGAATTTCTGTCTTTTTATCAATGACAGCCTGTCTGATGTTGGGAACAAAAATGTAATCCAGATTTTTGAATGGAAGTTCACCTTCATCAATGATGAAAGGAAGCATACCCCAGTTAATCAAATTGCTGCGATATCTCTTGGTAGCATATTCATTGGCAATATTTGCCCAACCGCCAAGTACTTTCTGGCAGCTTGCTGCCTGTTCTCTGGCAGAACCGTCACCGGGTTTTACTGCAAAGATGGTTGAACCGATACCAAAGCTTTCGTGTGTCAAATCCGGGAACATCTCTTTGATTTTATTCATAACGGGCTTGATTTCCGGCAATTCTTTGCAAGGATGTACATCGCTTGTTCCGGCAATCAGTGCTTCTCTGGCTTTTTCTGCCTTCTGCACCTCTTTTGCGCGTCCTACATATGCAGGGTCCTTACGGGAAAGTGCAAACTCAGCAAGTCCCAACGGATTAGAACGATAAGAACTTGTTTCACCGGAAGGAATTAATTCATCGGTTGTTGTAACCGGATCATGTATTTCGGATACAACTTTTAAAACCAAGTTATCTGTCAGGGCAACCATAGCAGGCCAGTCCTTGATATTGGGGCCAAACTGGATTTCTACGGAAGGATCTGCAACGCCCTTTGAATCAAATACGCGGTTTTTGTAAATATTTGCATCAAAGTGATATTTGTATTTACCGATTTCGCCATCAAATTCTGTTGCCGGTGTCAGGACACCTTTATTGGCTGCAGTTGCTGCGATGGAACGAGCATCCATCAATGCAACGGAAGAAATCTGACCATTCTGTAACTTGGAACCTTCTCTGTTGGGGAAGTTACGGGTTGAATGTCTGATGGAAAAAGCATTGTTGGCAGGTGTATCTCCGGCACCAAAGCAAGGTCCGCAGAATGCTGTTTTCATGACTGCACCTGTTTCCATGATAGTTGCGGCACAACCGTTTTTGATTAATTCCATATAAACAGGCATAGATGCGGGATATACGGATAAGGTAAATCCGTCGGAACCGATATATTTTCCTTTTAAGATATCCGCTGCGGCACAGATGTTTTCAAATCCGCCGCCGGCACAACCTGCGATAATACCCTGATCAACCATAAATTTGCCGTTTACAACTTTGTCCTGTAAAGAATAAGGAACAGCACCGTCTAAGGATACTTTTGCTCTTTCTTCCACATCGTGTAAAACATCTTTTAAGTTCGCATTGACTTCATCAATGGTATAGGTATTGCTGGGATGGAACGGCATCGCAATCATAGGTCTGATTGTAGAAAGATCGATTTCGATGACGCCATCATAATATGCAACGTTAGCAGGTGCTAACTCTTTGTATTCTTCTGCTCTTTCATGAATTTCATAGAATTCCTTGACCTGATCGTCTGTCTGCCAGATAGATGAAAGACAGGTTGTCTCCGTCGTCATTACATCAATACCGATACGGAAATCGGGGGTTAAGCTTGCCACACCGGGTCCTACAAATTCCATGACTTTATTTTTAACATATCCGTTGCCAAAAACTGCACCGATAATAGCCAGAGCAACGTCCTGAGGTCCAACACCGGGAATCGGCGCACCTGTCAGATATACGGCAACTACACCGGGCATATTGATATCATATGTCTGATTTAAGAGCTGTTTTACAAGCTCGGGGCCGCCTTCACCCATTGCCATGGTGCCAAGCGCTCCATAACGGGTGTGGGAATCGGAACCCAAAATCATCTTTCCTCCGCCTGCAAGCATTTCTCTTGCAAACTGATGAATAACTGCCTGATGAGGAGGAACATAAATTCCACCGTATTTTTTGGCACAGGTAAGACCAAACATGTGGTCATCTTCATTAATCGTACCGCCTACCGCACAAAGAGAATTATGGCAGTTGGTCAAAACATAGGGAATCGGAAACTTTTCCAGTCCTGATGCTCTTGCTGTCTGAATAATACCGACAAATGTAATGTCATGTGATGTCAGTTTATCAAATTTAATTTTCAGCTTGTCCATATTGCCGGACGTATTGTGACTTTCTAAAATTCCATATGCAATGGTACCTTTTGCCGCATCTTCTTTTGTAATAGTTTTTCCTGTCTTAGCCGCAACAGCCGATAACGCTTCTGCACTATCGGGAATGATTTCGGTGCCGTTTACTAAATATGCACCGCCTTCTAACAATGAAACCATGAATATACCTCCTAAAAAACACATAGATACCCGCCGGCTATTCATCGGCGGGTATCGCATTTGATACAGAATTATTTATTTTGTAGATACTTTCTTTTTCGGTAATGTAACTTTATCTAAGTGCCAGATCTCATCCACGTATTCCTGAATGGTTCTGTCTGAAGTAAACTTACCGCAGCATGCTACATTTAAAATAGTGCTCTTAGCCCAGCCTTTTTCATCTCTGTAAGCAGCTTCTACACGTTTCTGTGCTTCTGCATAGGACTTGAAGTCTTTTAAGATGAAATAGGTATCTGCCTTTGCCGTACATTTTGTATTTAATAATGAGTTGTATAAGTCACGGAACAACTCTGTATCCTGGCTGTATGTACCGTTAATTAACTGCATTAAGACTTTACGGATATCGGCATCGTTGTTGAAAATATCCATGGGGTTGTATCCGCCGTAGTTTTCGTAACGGATAACTTCATCGGAAGAAAGACCAAAAATAAATGCGTTTTCTTCGCCAACCTCTTCAACGATTTCCACATTGGCACCATCCATAGTTCCCAATGTCAGCGCACCGTTTAACATGAACTTCATGTTACCGGTACCGGATGCTTCTTTGGAAGCTGTAGAAATCTGTTCGGATACATCTGCTGCCGCAAAAATCCACTCTGCATTGGATACGCGATAGTTTTCAATAAATACAACTTTAATCTTTCCGTTGATGGATTCGTCGTTGTTGATAACATCTGCAACAGAGTTGATTAATTTAATGGTAAGTTTTGCATTTTTGTATCCGGCTGCTGCCTTTGCACCAAAGATAAAGGTACGAGGATAAAAATCCATTTCCGGATGTTCTTTGATCTCGTTGTATAAATACATTACATGAAGGATATTTAACAACTGACGTTTGTACTCATGTAATCTCTTAACCTGTACATCGAAGATGGAACGAGGATCCACTTCAATTCCGTTGTGTTGTAAAATATATTCTGCCAGACGTACTTTATTCTGGTATTTGATATTCATGAATTCCTGCTGAGCTTTTTCATCTTCCGCAAATACTTTTAATTTTTTGATCTTGGGAAGGTCTGTAATCCAGTCAGCCCCAACATGGTCGGTTACCCATGCAGCCAAAAGCGGGTTACCATGTAATAAGAAACGTCTCTGTGTGATACCGTTTGTTTTATTGTTGAATTTTTCAGGCATTAATTCATAGAAATCTTTTAATTCCTGATTCTTTAAGATTTCCGTATGTAATCTTGCAACACCGTTTACAGAGTAGCCTGCTGCAATTGCAAGATGTGCCATCTTAACCTGTCCGTCATAAATGATTGCCATTTTGCGGATTTTTTCCTGATTGCCGGGATAAGCAGCGGAAATCTTCTGGCAGAAACGACGGTTGATTTCTTCAACGATCTGATAAATACGGGGAAGCAGACGGCTGAATAATTCAATCGGCCATTTTTCAAGTGCTTCTGACATAATGGTGTGGTTGGTATATGCACAGGTCTTGGTTGTAACTTCCCATGCTTCATCCCACTCTAAATAATATTCATCCAGTAAAATACGCATCAACTCTGCTACGGCAACGGTCGGATGAGTATCATTTAACTGGAATGTAACTTTTTCATGGAATTTGCGAATATCATCATGATTTCTCATGTATTTTGCAACAGCTTCCTGAACAGACGCAGATACAAAGAAATACTGCTGTTTTAAGCGGAGCTCTTTGCCGGAATAGTGATTGTCGTTGGGATAAAGTACTTCTACGATATTTTTTGCCAGATTTTCCTGCTCAACCGCTTTCTGATAATCACCTTTGTCAAAGGAATCAAGCTGGAAACACTCAACCGGCTGAGCATCCCAGATACGAAGTGTATTTACAATACCATTACCGTAACCTACGATAGGCATATCATAAGGAATGGCTGTTACGGACTGATAACCTTCCTGTGTAAATACATTACGTCCGTTTTCATCCTGATGTACTGCCACATAACCACCGAATTTAACGGTCTTTGCATATTCAGGACGACGAAGTTCAAAAGGGTTACCGTCTGCTAACCAGTTATCCGGCACTTCTACCTGATAACCGTCACGAATTTCCTGTTTGAACATACCATATCTGTAACGAATTCCGCATCCGTATGCGGAATAACCTAATGTTGCAAGTGAATCAAGGAAACATGCGGCAAGTCTTCCCAAACCACCGTTACCTAACGCCGCATCCGGTTCCTGATCTTCAATCACATTTACATCCACACCTAATTCATCAAGTGCTTCTTTTACCACATCATATGCCTGTAAATTGATGATGTTGTTACCAAGTGCACGACCCATTAAAAATTCCATGGACATATAATAAACTGTCTTGGGGTCTTTTTTCTCATATTCTTTCTGTGTCTCTAACCAGTTATCAATGATTGCATCTTTAATTGCATAGGATACAGCTTGAAAAATCTGCTGGTTGGATGCCTCTTCAAGAGTTTTACGATAAAGAGTCTTTACATTGTAAAGAACGCTTCTTTTAAACAACTCTTTGTCAAAGTTAGATAAAACGGTTGTTTCTTTCTTTGTTGCCATTTGTTTCCTCCTCAGGTTTTCTCATTCAAAAATCATTTGTTCATGTTCATACCAAGAAATATTATACAATAGAACGCTTTAAATAAAAAGAGTTTTCAAAAAAAGTTGCTTATCTTCTACATGATTTTTACTTTGATTTTATTATCTTTCTATACAAGGTTGTAATTTTCGACAATACACAGCTTTATTACTTACGAATTATTCTGTTTGTGTGTCAGAAAAACTATCCATGCTGACTAAGTTAATTAAGTATCAAGAATGGGTTGTTTAATAATTCATCTACCATAAGATGATACATTGTTTTATCGTCTATTTTTGTGATAGACGTAATTTTCTTTCCTGCGTCTTTTGAAGATGCTCCACAATGATATATTTTTTCTGTTCTTGTATTGTAATCGAGGATAATATATCTGTCGTGATACTTTCCATTTGTCTTTTGAAAAGTAATAGGCGGATGCCCATACTGCGACATATAATCATTATAATCGGTAAGTCTTAGCATATTGTGTATATTATCACTAAATACTATTGCTGTAACTCCTGACTGTGCTGTTTTTAACAAACTTAGGGTTTTAAGACCTATATAATTATCTACAATATAAATTGTTTTCTTTGCCAATGAATATATTTCGGAATATGCCAAATCAGCCTCAACAGTTTGTCCATTTAAGATGACATATTCTTTTGCAATTCGTTTATCATTAAAAGATTTAATAAATTTATCAAGCTCTGATTTTGTAACAATTTCTTCTTTGATTTTTGCTATGTCAGAAGTATTTTGAGCTGTTATGGTAGAGAGATGGCAAAATTCATCAGATGTGACAAGCATTTTGTTGTCAGATAAATAATCTTTCATAGCTTTGAAAACTCGAATTAATACAATGCTTTGGGCGTATGCCAATTCACCTCTTAACACAGTCATTAACATATAAATGCCCTGTTCTGTAAAAACAAAAGGGTTACTTCGCGACATTGAATTTATATTTGCGGTCGCATTTTGCGACCACAAATTTTTCACTTCTTCATCTATAAGCTGAAACATAAAATCATCTGGAAACTTGCGTTTATTACGCTTTACCTGCTCATTTAATCTTTTTGTTTCATACCCATATATCTTTGCCAAATCAGAATCTAGCATTACCTTCTGTCCTCGTATTGTATAAATAAGTTTTTCTACATCTGATTGATTGACAATCTTTATTTCATTTGTATTTTCCATTAATTCTCCTTTGTGGCATTTTTTCTTTATCGCAATATTGATTTTTATTCAGAGGCGTTCCAAAATAAGATAAAAAGCATATGAATTAAGAATTGATTTTAGAAAAATAGATTAGAACTTTTATGTAATCGAATAATATGTTATTTGTTCTTTTTTCTTACAGGACGTTTTGTAAGAAAATACACCATTTCGGCCAGTTTTTCTATTTGCTTCGAAGACAATTGGGATATGATTTTATATCTTCTTACATCGTCTCTTTCACATATTTTCATCTACAAAACTTCCTTTATAGAAATAATTTTTCTTAATTATAATATATTATCCCAGAATATACAACAAATAATACATTTAAAAACTTTTTTTCGACTCTCATATTAATAACATAAACATAATAATAATTCGTTATTTTCTACAACACACGGATAATTCGAAGTACTTGTTCTTTTTGAACTATGGGCATCTCTTTTACACATTTCATAATTTCCAACTCTAAGACTTCATTTTTATCAGAAAGCTGATCACTTAATAAATAATCCATCGTAACTCCCAATACATCAGCAATGGAAAAGAGTACATTCAAAGAAACCTTCGTATGATTATTTTCTATATTAGAAACATGTGATACATTACAACCGATTGCATTTGCAATATAATCTTGCGTAAGATTTTTTGATTGCCGGATCGATTTAATTTTATTTCCTAACTTTTCATAATCAATTACTGCAACCATATGAACTCCTTTTGTCTGTGTGTATATATTCTTTACTCAATTGTATAAATATATTCATGTTCCAAGAATAATCTGCATAAATAAAAAGTATTTACACAGACAAGTATATGGTGGTAAAATTTGTCTGTGTAAATACTTTATATAAACTAAAGCAAATTTTTGCTGAGCAAAAAAGTATTGCAAATCATTAATAATTATCAACTATCTTTATAGTACTTAAGGAGGATTTTTATGAAAAAAAAGAACCTGGTTTCCAAAATTCATTTACTTGTTTTGACAGCAATGATATCTATGATGCTTTTTGGTTGTGGAAATTCGCAGACAGAAAGCACATCTACAACTGCAACAAATGAACAAGAGCCCGCGGCTACAGAAGAAACAACGGTAGAAGAGACGAGTACCGAAATTACTGAAGATGTTCAGGAAGAAACAACCGAGACAAAAGAAGAGAATCAGGAAACTGTAGAAAAACCTGCTGCTGAAACAGGACCTTATGAATTTGTTCAAAGCGGAATTGAAATGAATGAAGAAAATTATAACAAATATGTGGAAATGGGTAGAAGTTTAAAAGATAAAAAGACTTTTACAGATTATGAACTTTTTAAAATGCTCGCAGCATTGTCATATCAATATGATTGGGCAGAAGATAGTTCAGAACAATTAGCAGGTGTTCAGGAATTCATGGATAATGCAACTTATTTTTGGGCTAATATGGAACCTACAAGTGCAGCGCTTTTATCAGAAACATTTATTGCAATTGATGAAACAACAGTTCAAGATGGTATTACAGATGTATTATTCTCAAAATATATAGACCCTTCTACTTATTCTGGTATGGAATTAACATATAACGATTTATTGTATACAATGTATATCTATTATATTAATAATGTAGATGACTATACAGATACAAATACTTTGCTTAGAACAATGCAGGATAAAAATAATATTATAACTTATCCATTTATGGAAGAAGAAAGATTTCAATATTTTGATCAGTTATATCTTTATTCAACAATTATTAATACAAAATATTTAATTGATAATGGATATACTATGAATCATATTTTTGAATTAAAAAATCCGGTAAAATTCTTTAAAGCTTCAGAAAATGGACAAGAAATTGAATCTGAGATTGAATGTAAATATGTAGTTCCAATTATTAAAGATACAGAAAATGAAAAAGAAACAAGAATGATTTTCTATGCATTTTTAGATGATAATTATAAAGTTGCAAATATTATTTCTTATAATTTTGAAGGAGAAACAGAAGTTACAGAAGGAGAAGAATCATTTCTTGCTTACTTATTTAAAAATTAAATAGAAACCCCTTGGGTAAAATACCCTTGGGGTATTCTATTGTAGATGGTCCCACAAATCAATATAAATTGGATTATTCGAATTTTGATTCCAATAAAAAATTCGAACTCAGAAAAATATTGAAAGATGGAGAATTAGAACATATCGTTTCTTGCTGTCTTGATCCACCCACCGAATAGTCATAACCCAGTTATAATAGAAAAAGCTGTGCACGAAGTCCTCGCGCACAGCTTTTTGTTACTTTACAAATTATTCAGCTTGTGTGTCAGAAGATGTATCCTCAATCTCCCCGCTTGCAACCTTATCCCGATGAATAATGGACTGCTTTACGGCTTCCGTTGTCAGACGGATATTGTCAGTACCGGGATTTAGGATCACGCCGCGGCAGACTGCAGTGGGTCTTAACAGCATGACGGCAATTTCATCAAATTCTGCCGTAAATATGTCATGTTTTTTCCCATTGGCCCATGCCTTATAGGCATCTTTATCCGTAAAAGCGATGTGATAACTGATATCCTGTCCGTTTACGGTATGATGTGCAAATATCATGCTGACTTTGTGCTTGGGCGTAACCACATATTCTCCCTTCGGGGTCTTAATGGGAGCCGGAGTAACCTTTGCAGGAACCCACAATCTGCTCTTTAAGACCTCATCAAAAAGGGCTCTCTGTGTATCTGCATTTTCTTCTTCTTTCACTTTTTGAATACATGCGATGAGCGCTTCGTTTTGAAGCTCTTCTTTTTTGAATTTCATAAAGTCTGCTCCCTTATGCTTTCTCTAAAGATATTGTAACCTTTTCTCCGTTAACGCTCCACTCTTTACTGATCGCAAATGCACCTTCCGTTGTCATTTCATCTGCAAGTACTTTCGTAGCAATGGCATCTTTGTTGTCCATAACAATCTTTCCAAGCTTTTCATTTCCGGTAACCGCAATCTTGATATGATCCATAACTTCAAAATTGGAATCTTTACGCATTGTCTGAATCTTACTGATTACTTCTAATACAAATCCTTCTTCGATTAATTCTTCTGTCAGATTGGTATCTAAAACAACGGTTACATAGTTATCAGCTTCTGTTACAAAACCGTCTTTCTTTTCTGTTGAGATTAACAGGTCTTCTTCGGCAAGGCTGACTTCTACACCATCAACCTCAAATTTAATGACACCGTTTGCTTTTAATTCTTCCATTGCCTTGCTGCCGTCTAAGGATGCAAGTGTCTTCTGGATGCCGCCAAGCTGTTTGCCGTATTTGGGTCCTACGGTACGAAGCTGAGGTTTGAAGCTGTATGAAGCAAAATCAGAAACATCATCGGTAAAGGTTACTTTCTTTACATTCAATTCGTCTTCGATGATATCCACATAGAAATCATCCAGTACATTGGCTGCTTTGACATACATGTTTCCAATCGGCTGACGGTTTTTGATGTTGGCTGCATTTCTTGCCGCACGTCCCATAACAACGATCTTTAAGACTTCTTCCATGCTGTCTTCAAGTTTTGTATCAATGTAGTCTTCGTTTACCGTCGGGAAATCGCATAAATGGATACTTTCGGGAGCTGAAGAATCAATGCTGCAAACTAAATTGCGGTAAATTTCTTCGGTCATGAAAGGTACCATGGGGGCTGCTGCCTTGGCAATGGTTACAAGTGCGGTATAAAGAGTCATATAAGCATTGATCTTATCCTGCTCCATGCCCTTTGCCCAGAAACGCTCACGAGAACGGCGAACATACCAGTTACTCATTTCATCGGTAAAATCATCCAATGCTCTTGCAGCTTCCGGAATACGATAATTTTCAAGGTTTGTATCAACTGCTTTTACAGCTGAATTCAATTTGGACAATAACCATTTATCCATGACGGGAAGTTTGTCATAATCCAATGTGTATTTTGTCGCATCGAACTGATCGATTTCTGCATACAGAGCAAAGAATGCATAAGTATTCCATAAAGTTCCCAGGAATTTACGTGATTTTTCCTGTACGGCTTTTCCGTCAAAACGGTTAGGAAGCCAGGGAGCCGAATTGATATAGAAATACCAACGTACGGCATCTGCACCGTATTTTTCCAGCGCTTCAAAAGGATCTACTGCATTTCCTTTGGATTTTGACATTTTATTTCCGTTTTCATCTAATACAAGACCCAGAACGATGACGTTTTCATAGGGTGATTTATTAAACAACAGCGTTGATTCTGCCATTAAGGAGTAGAACCAACCACGTGTCTGGTCAACCGCTTCGGAAATGAACTGCGCCGGGAACTGCTGCTCAAATAATTCTTTATTTTCAAAAGGATAATGATGCTGTGCAAAAGGCATTGCACCGGAGTCAAACCAGCAGTCAATAACTTCCGGAACACGTTTCATGGTCTTGCCGCAATCCGGACAGGTAATGGTCACTTCATCAATATAAGGTCTGTGTAATTCCACGGTCTTTGCATCGACATTGCCGCTCATCTTTGCAAGTTCTTCACGACTTCCGATACATTCCATATGTCCACAGCCTTCACATTCCCAGATATTTAAAGGAGTTCCCCAATAACGGTTACGGGATACACCCCAGTCCTGAATGTTTTCCAGCCAGTTACCAAAGCGGCCTTCACCGATACTCGGTGGAATCCAGTTTACAGTCTTGTTGTTTTTCACAAGATCGTCTTTTACTGCTGTCATCTTGATAAACCAGGATTCTCTTGCATAGTAAATAAGTGGTGTATCACATCTCCAGCAGAACGGATAATCATGCTCAAATTTAGGAGCATCAAACAGTAAGCCTCTGCTATCCAAATCAACTAATACTTTCGGATCTGCATCTTTTACGAAGAGACCTGCGAAAGGAGTTTCTTCTGTTAAATTACCTTTTCCATCTACAAACTGAACAAAAGGCAAATCATTTTCGCGTCCTACTCTGGCATCATCCTCACCAAAAGCAGGTGCAATATGTACAATACCGGTACCGTCTGTCAATGTTACATAGCTGTCTGCGGTAACAAAGTGTGCTTTTTTATGCTGTTTTTCGGCAACATCTGCAGCACAGGAATATAAAGGTTCATACTCAGTTCCGACTAAGTCATTTCCTACATAGGTCTCAACCACTTCGTAAGCAGCTTTTCCATCCTCAGCCAGTTTTCCAAGTACAGTGTCAAGTAATGCTTCTGCCATGATATAGGTATATCCGTCAGCTGCTTTGACTTTTGCATAGGTTTCAACCGGATTTACGCAAAGCGCGGTATTGCTCGGCAGTGTCCAGGGAGTTGTCGTCCATGCCAGGAAATAAGCATCCTGATCTTTGATTTTAAAACGTACTGTTGCAGAACGTTCTTTTACGGATTTGTAACCCTGTGCTACTTCGTGTGAAGATAACGGAGTTCCGCAGCGAGGGCAATAAGGAACAATCTTAAAGCCTTTATATAATAATTTTTTATTCCAGATTTCTTTTAATGCCCACCACTCAGATTCGATGAAATCATCATGGTAAGTAACATAAGGATCATCCATATCTGCCCAGAAACCAACCGTACCGGAGAAATCTTCCCACATACCTTTGTATTTCCAAACACTTTCCTTACATTTCTGAATGAAAGGATCCAGACCATACTCTTCAATCTGCTCCTTACCGTCTAATCCCAACAGTTTTTCTACTTCCAACTCAACCGGAAGACCATGGGTATCCCATCCGGCTTTTCTGGGAACCATATAACCTTTCATGGTACGGTATCTGGGAATCATATCCTTGATAACACGTGTTAAAACATGTCCGATATGTGGTTTTCCGTTAGCAGTCGGAGGTCCGTCATAAAAAGTATAGGTAGGTCCGTCTTTGCGGGCTTCCATACTCTTTTTGAAAATGTCATTTTCTCTCCAGAATTTCTCTGTCTCTTTTTCATGTTCTACAAAATTTGCATTTGTCTCAACTTTCTGATACATGAAATGTACTCCTTTCCTTTTTCCATAAAAAAGGCTCCCGTCCGTAAAAGGACGAAAGCCATACATTCGTTACCACCTATTACAGCATACTCTCCGAAACCGGATTTATATGAGCTCCTTTAACGCAAGAAAACGTCGGCACCTACAGATCCTTCGATGTTCAGGCCGCAACTCGGAAGTGATTTTCCATAGTTTCTTACTCATACCGGACTTCCACCATCTCCGGCTCGCTTTGACTTTCCAAAACTGTGTACTCTCTTCGTCAACGTCTTTAAAACTATCAAACTGTTTGTATTATAATTCTCAAAATCGGGCATTGTCAAGCATCATCAGCACAAAACCGCCTTTTCCATGCATTTTTACTGCTCCATCTGTCTTCCCAAAAATGCTGCTGCCGATTGCGCCAGTTTCTTTTCCACTTCACCCATTTTTCCTTTTTCATTCGTATCCAGTAAAATTACGGCACCGATGACATCCCCTTCACAGATGATGGGTGCAATCATTTCCTGCTCATAAGCATCCTGCATCTCATGGGCAATTTCTAAAAACTGCTTTTCGCCTTTTCCCGCAAGAATGGTCTCTCTTCGCTCCAGGGCATCCTCCAAATGTCTGGAAAGACCTTTTCCATTAAAGGCTTTTCCACCTCCGGCTGTCGCAATAAACTGATCGCGGTCGGCAATGAGCGCCACCTTCCCGGAAACCTGTGCCAGGCTTTCCGCATATTGTTTTGCAAACGTACTCATTTCTCCAATAGGCGAATATTTTTTTAATATGATTTCTCCTTCTTTGCTTGTAAAGATTTCCATCGGATCGGGGTTGGATACCTAGTACTAACACGCAAAAAACCTTGAAAAATCAAGGTTTCTTACACGTAACATTTTAGCACACTCTCAAATATCTGCCAATATGTAATATTTTATTTGTTTGATGGCATCTAATAATCCACTTCCTTATCATAAGGTATAAATTCCATTATTTTTTCTGGCATCACTGACACCTTTGTAGTTCCATCAAAGTTTACTTGATAATTATATTTCCAAAAATACTTTCCTGCAACATAACTTATAAATTGAAACAAAATCGAATCTCGCTGATACCAAACTATATCCCCAAATGGCAATTTGAACTTTACTATTATCTGTTCACCATTATCTTTAAGTACTTTATATATACTAGGCTCTTTTTCTTTTAACGCCCATCTTGCCAATTCACCACCAATATTTTCACAAAACTGTTCATAACCTGCTGATTCACCGTCATCTATAAGTGATAAATCCGAATAGAAACATAATGCCGGTTCTCTATTTATGTATTTCCTATCATATTCGTGCTTTATCAAAGTTATTGCTTTGTTCAAATCTTCTTCACTAACATCGAGTTCTTTTAATGTTTTTGTCAATGTTTTTTCATACCAATTCCACTCATTTGGTTGTAATCCATCATTTATAAAGCAAGCCTTGTTAAGTACCTTTGTGGAATGATAAACAATTATCTCATAGTCTTTCATAATATCAACCAACTCATTATATAATGACTCTGCTTTGAATGGCCCCACATAATCTTCTATTGCACATCTAACATCAATTTCATATTCGATTTCTTCTGCTTTAATTTTTGCTTTAACCTCATCTGACAGTTTTGAAAAATAATCAACCACAACATTTTCCAATTCAGCCGGATATGTACTAGGACGTGATACATCAACAACCATTTTATTACCTCCTACATCATCCAATATTTATATATTGCTTCTATAAGAATAGCATAAAAAAGCATTTATCTCTATCTGTTTATATCCATTCGTTCAAATTTATCTTTTAACCTATCCATCGCTCTTAATTTTTCCATCGTGCCGGTTAGCACCATCTTAATATCTGAATATATTTTAGGAAATTTATATTTAAGTGGTTCAATAATCTTTCCTATTGTATCAAGTGCCATAATCAAAATATCCCTTTTGGACTTATTCACGACTGCATCAAAATCCTGCTTTGTCATACCATCATCCACAAGGTCATCTATGTAATCTTGAATATCCTCCTCAATTCTATCCTTTGCTTCATCTACATCGCTTTTCGCAAGTAATACCTCCCTTGCTTCCGCTTCAATCTGTTCTAATTGACGTTCATTATCTTTCTGTGCCTGCTTAATCAATCTCTGAATACGCTCTTGGTCTGTGTCCTTCTGCCACTGTTCCAAACCTTTTACAACAGGATGCTCCTCCGGTTCTTTATCTTCATATATTTCGCCACGTTCAAATCCATATCGTTTATCCAACTTTTCAAATCGTCTATCATTAAATTCTCTGTAACTGGAATTATATCTGCCTGATTCTGCTTTCCACACATCACCACGACTTAATTTTAAAAATTCTAAACCGTCTTTATCTTTACATTTCTTTGTTGTAATTACATCAACGTGCATATGTGGTTTAATATATGCGTAATCATCACGTTCCCATTCTTCAAGTACTCGTTCTGTTCCATCCGGCATCGTAATACTTTCTGGTCTATACCATTCATCCAAATGGATATATGCCCCTAGCACAATGGAATCAGAATATACATCCCCCTTAACAAATGCCAATGCATCTTCAAAATACTTGTATTCTGGACTATTGATAAAGTCCTCTATTTGGTCTTTGCGAATTTTAAATGGCGGACAAAATGTCATTGTTTCCAAAAATGTAGTAGTTTTCTTACCACCTTTTTTCTTATAAACACGTGGGGCGTAAAATTCCCCTTCCTTCAAAGTTCTTTTATCAAACTTTATCCCTGTTCTTAAATTATCCCATATCATCTTTCTATATCGCTTGCCATCCGTACCCACATCAAAAGAATAATTATATTTTTGCAACTCCGGACGTGCGTTATTTTTTAATAGGTATCTTCTGTTATGTGCCTCCACATTATTAACTTCCGACCTACTGATATGTTCTTGTATCACTACCACAGATACATTACTGGTTCTTTCAAATGTTCCCATACTACCTCCCCCTTTCATAAACTAATATGATTTACGGTCAGCACATCTAACAGGAAAATCTCTGTTAAATGTATCCCAATACTTTGAAAATACTTTTCAAAATTGGGCTACTGACCGTAGGGGCTTGAAAGTTGTATAAAGCACAACTTCCATTTAAGAAATACCAAACTGCCGGTATTTCTTATTTGAGCATACCACCAAGATGATATGCTCCTGCAACAATATATACCATCTAGGTGATATATTATTGCAAATACCACCTTAGTGATACAAAAGCGATTCTTTTTATATCAGCAAGATGGTATTTTTATCAACTTTTTGCAAAAGTTGACAGATATGTCACCTTTACAAATGTCGTATTGCGATGTATTGTAAAGGTATCACATCTATAAAGGAGGGGCGTATGAAAGAATCTGAACGCATCCAAGCATTTCTTAATCAACACAAATCATTATTAGAAGCAAATCATATTGATGTAGCCCATTCTGTCGTTAATGACGAATGGTTTATCTATTGCTACGAACCGGTATATGGACATTATGAATACTTTATTAAATTTACTACCGTGGAACAACTAATTAACATCATAATAGAAGAAATGTCTTTTATGCTTCGGCTTTTCTTAGATGATGAACTTGAAACTCCAGAGTGCGAAGAAGACCCAGAACTTGCTGACCGTATCGAACGCTATCACAAAGAAGATAGAAGCATCCCAGAACTGATTGCTTGTATCGACCACATCCTTGAAACCGATTTAGGGCAAGATGTAGATTTCTTCAAAGCATTAAAAAACTTAATTACATATAAATAAGCAATCGAGTAGGAGAAAATTTCTCGATTGAGAAATTTTCGACCTCTCACACCACCGTGCGTACCGTTCGGTACACGGCGGTTCAATCAACTTAACAAGTAACACACCTTTCGGTGTAGTAATCTAACATTGAGACTAATCCAAATTGGGTTAGTCTCTTGTTCGTTATAGCTACATTTACAGCTCCACATTTACATACATGTGCATATGCCCTTGTACAGTATGCTACTCTGTATGCTATATGTTTATTTATTCCCAGTTTTCTAAGGTTCTTCGCTCTATTCTTTGGCGTTTTCCAATGTTTCCAAATACACATTCGAAGTCTGTAGCGTATGTTGCTATCTAACTCTCGACATAGTTCTTTCATGCTGCCGATTTTGAAATAGTTTATCCATCCTCGGATTAACTGATTAAGTTTCTCAACCTTATAACTGTTACTGACTCCCCAGCTTCGGCTCGTCAGTTTCTTCATTTTCATCTTGAACTTTAGTACGGATGTCTGATGTGGTTTTGCCTTGTACTGTTTTGCATGGCTATCAAAGTAAAATCCAAAACCAAGGTATTTCAGTCCTCTTGGCTTGTCTATTTTGCTCTTTGTCATGTTCACTTTGAGGCCTAGTTTTTCTTCAATAAAACGGGTAAGATTTCTCATCACTCGTCTTGCTGACATTTCACTTCCTACCATGATGATACAATCGTCTGCATATCTTACGAAGTTCAATCCTCGTTTTTCAATTTCCTTATCAAGTTCATTGAGCATGATGTTCGCTAAGAGTGGCGATAGGTTTCCACCTTGTGGTGTTCCTATAACCGAATCTTCGTATTCATCATCAATCATGATGCCACTCACCAAGAACTTTCGAATTATGGAGATAACATCTCCATCCTTGATAGTCCTTCCAATGAGTGTCATGATTTTATCATGATTTACTGTGTCAAAGAACTTTTCCAAGTCAATATCCACAATCCAATCATTTCCATCATTCATCATATCAAGTGCCTTTAGTATTGCCTGCTGTGCACATCGATTTGGACGGAATCCGTAACTGTGATTATGGAACTGTTCCTCGTAAATAGGTGTAAGCACTTGTGCAATCGCTTGTTGCACAAATCGGTCAGTTACTGTTGGTACTCCTAGGTTTCTGACTCCACCATCAGGTTTTGGTATTTCTACCCTTCGTACTGGTTGAGGTTTGTATTTCCTTGTCCTCAACTGTTCTTTGATGCTTTCGCCGTTTTCTGCAAGGTGTTCTTTTAGTTCTGTGTACTTCATTCCGTCCACTCCCTCTGCACCTTTGTTTCTTACGACTTGCAGATACGCTTGGTTTAGATTTTCATTTGAGAGTATCTGCTCCATTAGATTACTTGTGTCCATGCGTTGTTTCCTTTCCGTCTCGCTAAGTTTGACCACCTTTAACCCATTCGGCAGATGTATGTCTTCTCTGCAATACGAGACTTACTCCAACTGATTGATTGTTCAGCCCTTCGCTCCATTCCCATTACAGGAACTTCTTCACTACTATGGCTTCTGCTGACTTCTCACAGTTCGTTGTTACTAGGTTTTACCCTCTGTGAGACCTCCACGCTTAAGGTGCACGCTCTTTCACTCCATATATCCGCCGCATTTACTCTGCTACTACAAACGTGGTAGTTATTAGACTTTGTTGTATTTAGCCAACTTATCTCTCGTAGCCTAGCCTTATATGCGATTTCTGTCCGTCGGACCAGAGATTTGCTTACAGCTTCCTTCAGATTCCACCTCACGATGAACACCCTTGCTGTTCAGCTATACATTTCCCACTACCTGGGCATGCTCGGGACTTACACCCGTTAGAGCGCGCCCATGGCGCGCAAACTAAAATAATCCGGCTGCGAATACTCGCAAGCCGGATTTCTTTAATCATCTTCGTCGAACCAACTAATCTTTTCAATTCCTCTATCTAGCACTTGTTTATACCACTTCAAATCATATTCATCGGCTGTCTCATATCCATAATGTATATGTCCATCATCCGAACTCCAGTAACGATATACCCTTTTTATCGTACTATACGGTGTTCTTTGAAACAAAACATAATCATCCGTCCAATTCGCCACATACATTATCAAAAAACCTTCATCTACTTTATTATCACCAATTATATCAAAACCATATGCCCCACTGACAAATTCTTTATATGTTTCTAATGTGATTATTTTCTCATAACTAATATCTATCATTATCGTACCTCCTAATATTTTCTCGAATTATTGCGTTTTTTATTACCTTTTTCCCTTTACCGGACATTTCCCTTACTTCACACTTGAAACCTTCAAATTTTGGAAACACTTCGACGTTTTTCGACCTTAATCATCAAATATCGTCTTACCTTCATACCTGCTTTCATTGATTGCCTGCTTAACAGTCCTTGGCATCGAATATTCAATCAATGCTTTTTTTAACTTCGTAGCATAGGAAGAAGAAAAACCCATATAATCTACATAGTCATATCTATTTTCTGGTGCTTTACGACTGATATTAAACAATAAAGATGTTACCTTTTTCATTTCATCGCCATTACGATTTAAAGGATGATTCTCCATAGAAGCAACAATTATTTCAACTTCTTCCTCGTCTGATATACCGGTGCAACCATTTTCTCTGTATTTCTTTATAAATAGTTCCTGATACTTCACGTGATGCCCCATAATGGTAATATCTGTCTTTTCATTGATTTCTTTGACCGCTTTTAATAGATGCTTCTGCTTTAAATTACCATATCCATAGGTAGCACCTATCATCTTTTTCAATCCATCCACTGAAACCGATGTATGCCCCACTGACATAAACGAACGCAAGTACTCATATAGCACCTTTGCCAACTTGTCCTTTAACGAAATATAATGACCCACTTCTATTTCTGTATATTTACCTTCTTTTGTGCATACAAAATCCCTTAACGTAGGCGATAGCCTCACACTACATTCTTTTGTTGCTTCGTCATATTTCACCGCATCAATATACTGGCAGTTATAAATCTGTATTACTTCCTGACCGAACTCCACTTTACGAACCGGTATTTCAAATTGTACCTTTTGCATATCCTTAAATATCTGCACATAGTTCTCTCTGGCTTCGTTGGAATACTTCGACCAATCTTTACTTGCCCTATATCGCCAAAAACTTGGAAAATGAAAGTGAATCCACTCTGTAAAATCCTTTCCTGCACGTACATTTTCCATCGCACACGCCACCGCCCAGATAAATAAATCCTGTTGCATCTCCGTTAATTTTACCTTTGTGCCATTACGCACATTTCTAACAAAGTCATTTGTCATATATGCCCTTTGCTTTAAATTATAAACATCATAATTTGCCATTTTCAGACCTCCTTTTATATTTTTCATTAGTAATATGACAGACGATAACCATTTTGAAAGAAAAACTTTTAAAAAGTTATCATATTTTTTTCTCCATACGGTTATTCAACTGCTCCAACCGGTTATCAATAATTGCACCAATCCGGTATCAACATAAAAATAGCGATGAACTGCAACAATGCTAAACAACAGCATTTCATTCAGATCACCGCAAAAGTCAGAATAGTAAATATTATAGAAGTATAAGAACAAGTTTTAAATTCACCAGATAATACGCACATCAATATCAATGAATAATCTGGTGCTTCCAGATGTTCATTGGACTGTCGTGTTAATCCGCACCCAATACAGCAACTCTATTTATTTCTACCTTGCATATCAACCCCCTGCCCCCACGCTTGGGGGAATATTGTAGAGTGGTTAGAACACACCTATTAGTTGATTGCCTGTCCGTGGTAGGTTCAAATATAAATCTTTTTTCCGTGATGCACGCCAAGTTGCTGTTGGGTCTGACTTTCTGGTTTGCTAAGCGTAACGCCAATCCAAATGAACCGGATAACAAAACAAGCACACCAAGAAGGTATGCTCGTGTTTGTGATTATAAATATTAAATTCATTTGTTCCGCTTTTCAGATTTCCCCCACAACAAATTTATTAGTTCTGCTTTCACTCGTAGACCCCTTAAAGAAAGAAGTATTAAGGCTTTTTATTTAATACAGTACTTCTTAATAAGTCCAAAGCATTACCTTCAAATTTAATCTCCTGTGTAGGACAAACCTTTGCTTGTAATTCTCTATACTTTCTATAATTAGACATAAAATCACTTAAATGAATTGTATCTTTTGTTTTAACCGTATTACTTGATACAGTTAATTCTATTTCCTTAGATGATTCACATTCTTCCTGACTGGAACTGATAAGACTATCCAAATCCCTATCATCATATACATCCGGCATCGAACTAAGGTAAGAACAGATTCTACTATACACTTTATGCTTATCACGTAGATATATCACTAATTCGCTTCTATTCATAGAATACAAAGGGGTATCTGTTTCATATTCACTTATGATTCTATTTACCAACGCCATATCAAAACCAGTTTCTTTTAATTCACGACACTTTATTTCAATACCCAATTTGACAATGCTGATTTCATCAAGAATTTCATTCTCTGTCATTGCGTACATTGGTTTCACTGTTTCGTCCATATGCACCATCCTCCAATCCTGCTTCTATTTCATATTCATAAAATAAGGTAAAACCTTCTATATCCTGCTCCATCAATTCAATCGAATCATAGGAACTAATTTTCTTTGCTTGCAACCAACGTCTGCCTATATCATCTTTTATAATTTCATAAAAACAACATTTATATTTTGTGTATCGTTCCATAGGCTTCTTTTGTGCCGGTTCAACACTAATTACAATTTTAAATCCATCATTTTGCATTATCATACGCTCCTTTCAAAAAAGGGAATTCCAACAGGAACTCCCCTTGTATTATCTTGCTTCACTGTAATATCTATCTTCATAACTTGGTACTGGATTCTCTACTACTACCGACAAGCCTTTTTCATTATAAAAATAAATAGAATCTGACAAATACTCATCTGGGCGTAATTTTTCTTCATTCACAAATGCCACCATTTCTTTTAATTCCGCAACATTATATCTTTCGTCATAAGGTACTACTATTAGTTCGTGAATACTACTTGGCAAAACAAAAAAATCACTTCCAAGTTGTTCTCTAACCGTATTCATTGCATTTTCATACATAAGAACACTTGCACCATATACATCACCGCCACGAATAACCCAAGCAGGAATTGAATTACCATCATCCCTACTTTGAATAAGCATTTGCTTAAATTCTTCATCCGGCATATCCTCACAACCCATTTCATATTTTACCGCAAACAACATTCCATCCTGTTCCATCATCTCTATGGTTAATTCTGTTAAAGAATGTATTTCCATCGGTTTCATATTTGGTGTATTCACATCGGCAATATCAAAAAGCATTTCTTCTGTAATACCCCAAACATCAATAATTTTATTTTGAATTGTAACTGTTGCACCATTTCCCAAATCAAGATAACATACAACCGCTAAATCCTCTGCTACTTCTATCCAAGGAACTTCCTCTAATAGTTCTGCATTGGCATCTTTATTGATAACACGATATGCAATTTTGTCCTTCATAGCATCGAAATTAAGTATTTCAGATACATCAAATGGAATTTCTTGGTCTTTGATTCTTTGAAAACGCTCAACCACTTCCACTGCTGTTTCAAATGGTGTCATACCGCTCATATAATCATCATCTAGATATATGACCGGCGAAATATTACTTGCTCTGTTATGAATACATATACCATTCAATTCCATACCATTATTTTTTCTTGTTAGATTATAAGTCACTTCATACTGATTTGATGTAAGTTCCTTAATGCCATCTATCACTTCACTAATATATTTTTCATCCATATTATCAGCCTCCTCTATTATTATTTCTTTACTATAAATATGACATTTAGAAGGGCTTGAAGGTGCGAAAAAGTATTAAAAAAAGTGGCTCTTTCGCCACTTTATACTATCTGGATTCTTCCCATTCTTGATACTTTACATCGCCACTTATGATTTCCATAAATTCATCTACATCTATTGCTTCTATGTTCTTTTCCGGAATGTTATAACCGTCCAATATATCAGCCAAGGCATCATACAAGTTTTGTATGTCCTGTCCTGATTCAATGATTCCGCCATCCACTTGTTTTAATATTTCTTGTAGTATATCAAACTTATGTATATCAAATTCAAAATCCCCATCATCATTAACCCACATATGGATATACTTATCTTCTGCTTTTACTACAATTTCTTCCTGTTCCTTTGCCTGTTGCTTCAATAGTTCCATTTGCACAACATCCATAAAGTGTTGTGCAACCTTCCAAGCCTTGCCGGACATTGAAACGATGTAACTAGGACGCTCCTCGGCAACCTTCTTACTCCAACCTTTGATGTATTCTGTCGAATTACGCATTGAATCATCATCACTAATATAAAGCATATTACAAATCAAGGCACTTCCTATCTCAGCAAGTAGTTCTCCATCAGAATAAGGGTCTTGTTTAAATTCCATTTCTGCATCCTGTTGATTTCTTGCACGCATAGTTGTTAGTCCCATATATTTGTCGATGTAGTGACAACATTCGTGATAGCACACTCCAAAATATCGCCTGATACTTTGAAATTGTGATTTATCCGGTATAACGATTGTGTCATTACTAGGGTCAAAATATGCCTGTTGCATACCTTTCTTGATTACTAAATTTACACCCATCGCTTGACAATATGTTTTTAAATACATTTCTGCCTTTTTCATTGTTTCATCCAAAGTATGCTCTACTTCATTATATGGCATCCTAGATTCCACGCCATCAATAGATGCAATCGAAAATACCTTATAAAATTTAAGAAATGGTATTTTTTTAGGATTTCCTTCTTCATCTAATTCTGGGTTTCCATCTGCATCCTTTTTCTGCATAAAGTTAAAGTAAAAAACCGTTTCAGCCCTTGCACCTTTCTGTAATTTTATTTGTTTGTCTGGGTTCTCTTCTTGCATCTGTTGTATCTGATTCCAAGTACAATATTCCCCTGGCTCCAATAAAATTGCATTACATCCAGAATAAAAAATATCTTTATCTGCAACTAACGATTTTGGTAAAGGGCAGTTCTTTTTCCATGGGCGACACCATCTTATAACACCAGTCTTTTCACTTTCAGCAAGCATATCTAATATCTTGGTCTGTACCATTTTATAAACTGTATCTTGCATACAATCACCTCTTTCTTTTAGTCTTAATAATAGTATGACTGCCAGAAACAGTTCATAATTCAAACTTCAACATATTTTTACAAAAAAATAGAACAGGAACGTTTCCTGCTCTATTTCATCTACCTATATATTAGATATAATTTTAATCCCTACCATTCTTCCGGCGTTGTGCCTTCGATTCGACATATCATCACTTCTAAAACATCTACATCAATATCCGAAGTTGCGATTTCTGCAATATCTTCATCTTTCTCAATATCCGAATCGTCTACAATATTCCATAACGGAAATAACGGATATTCTCCCCAATCTTCTGCATCAATGCAAACAACCATTTTGGTTTTATCATCATATAAAAATTTATCCTGCCAATGCGATTCAATCTTTGGGTCTGGTAAGGATTCATCTTCAATCGCTTCATCAAGATATTCTTTCGGCAATTCAGTAAGATAGATTTCTTTAAATTCTAATGGTGTTTTATAACCGTCATTGTACTCTAAGCAATAGATATCATAATCAAATTGTATCACTTCCTCTATTGATGTACGCACTTCATTTCCTTCTCTTCTTACCTTCACCACATACCTATTATTGTGACTGTAAAAGAACATATCGGTGCTTTCATCGTTACCGTTACCATCAAAACTGTCCACACGCCCCAGATAGTACTTTTTGTGTACCCATTCTGGACTAAATATATTATTTATCATTGTGACCTCCATTCCTAATTACATTCCTGTTCTTTTAGTGCTTGATACTGCTTTTTCCAAGCCCTAGAAGGTTGCTTGCAAACACAATCAGCATTTGCAAATGCACAAACACCTTCCACACCATTCCATTTGCATATATCAGGGTTATTTTGCCGACACCCAAATGTCTGTGTTTCACTATCCACTTCATTAAGTGGAGCAGAAAATTTCACTTTAATACTATTTCTCATATATTGACACCTGTCCATTCATCACTACCGGCAACAGATATTTTTCAATACTTTTTAATTCTATATTCTCTTCACTATTCTTAAGTATTAACGCAAATATCTGCTCTACTGTTTCATCATACTTCTTCATCAGTTCTACTGGTGGTATTACTATTTTAGATTGCTGTAAATGGCTAGTAGTAATATGCCCCATCGTTGTCTTTCTTGATTCAGCAATTTTTACCAGATTTCTAATATATGCGTTCAAGTGCATATAGACATAATATTTATATCCTTGCTTCGGTACAACCTTAAAAATATGCTGATTAAGTCCACCTTCACCACCATACCAAAACATTGTTTCTAATGAAGCAGACCACGAAAACAAAATATCTCCATTTTGAATTTTATATTTTTCTGGAATATTTACCGATACTTTTTCAGTTGCATCTGTTATTCCTTCGTGCATTTCCGTTATTTTTATAACCGGAAGTTCATCTTCTCCCTCTTTTGGACGGTATTTTTGGCAAGCCAGTCCGTTAATAAAATCTGCAATATCATATAGATTTCCTACATTCCAACCTTTACTGTTCGGAATGTAGTTCTCAATCTCATCATTCCAAATCATTTTACCATCAGAAATTTTATAAGGTTTTCCCTGCTCGTCTGGATAATTATATTGCAAAAACCAAAAATCAAAAATCTTTTTTGCAAGTTCGTGCAGTTCTTCATTGATTGCAACATTATTATTGTATTTTCTTTCCAAATTATAAAGACGTTCACCAATTATCTTTTGTTCTGGATAGTCATGAATCCAAACATCTACGTCATACATTTTATCAGGGGATGTATTCCTTTGCTTAGTTGCTGATGCGGTCGCTTCAATCTGTTTCCTTACTAAATTTGTAGCCAACAAATAATGTAAATAGTACTTATCAGCCTCTCCTTCTTTGGGTATTATTTTCCCCACTCGTTGATTTAATACAAATTTATATCCTACTGTTTTAGGAACAAAAGCAGAATTTCCAAACAAACCTATCACCTGTTCTGTTAGTGGAACAATTAAATCTTCCTCTTCCAAAATATACTCATGCGGAAAATCATCCGGATAATAGCATCTTTTCTTTTCGTCAACGTACTTGAACCTATTATCTTCGCCAATATTACCAAGGGTACACAATAAATATTCTCCCTGTTCAATATATTTTTCACTTTTGAACGCATAACCTTGTTGTATTTTAAACAAGTCACCTAATTTACATTTTTTCATATATCAGTTCTCCTAGTCCTGACACTATCTTATCCTGCAATATTTTTCCGTCACTAAATAGTTTGTTCAAACATTCCTTATGTTTTCTTATCTCTTCCTTGAAATCTTCCTCTGTCAATTCAACAAATTCCATTTTTGCCTTAAAATATTGCCCTGCGGTATAGGAATAGTCCTTCTCAGCAATCGCATCATTATCAACATACACAGAAACATCTTCTATTATCTTCTTACTTTTAAAAATGTTGATAATTTCTGCAATTTCTTCATCTGAAAGCAAAGTTCTTTGTCCGTCATCCAAACTGACCTTTGTTCCAAATTTTGAAGCATCTAAGAAAAATGCACCATCATCCGTTTTTGTCTTATCAATAAATAATATTGATACATTCGTTCCGGTAGTTGCAAAAATATTACTCGGCATTGAAATTGTTCCAACTAACCAATTCTGGTCTACGATACGTTTTCTAATTTCATATGCTATTTTAGATGAACGCTTATTTTTATCAAGAAAACCAGTCGGTACTACAACCGCTGCTTTTCCTGTTTTTGATAAGGATGCCAATATATGCTGTAAGAATGTCAAATATATTGCCATATCGGATTTATCTTTATTCGGAATATTTGGAATCCCTGCAAAAAACCTATTATACTTATCAGTTTTCATCTCTTCAACATCGGCAGAAAAATCCACATTAAAAGGTGGATTACTAACGATAAAATCAAATCCCTTTAATCTATCACCATCTAAATGTGCTGGGCTTGTCATAGTATTACCTTCTACAACATTTGCCAACGAATGTGCTAAATTGTTTAATATCAAATTTATACGCAAAAATTGTGTAGACTTCTGTGCACGGTCTTGGCTATACAAAGTGCAATTTTTTACGCCAATTACATTCGCCATTGAAAGAAGCAGTGTTCCCGAACCGGCCGCAGGGTCATAAATAGTCACTTTATCTACCGGTGTATCGTTATACAATATAGATGCCATTATTGAACCTGCAAATGCCGGTGTAAAGTATTCAGCATATTTCCCTGAATCCTTATTAAAATCCTTAATTAAATACTCAAATATTGTAGAAAAATAATCCCAACCTTTTGCATATATATCCTCGAACTTATACTTGCACAAAATGTTAATTGCCCTTTTTGCTAATTCATTTTCTTTATCTTCATCTCGCAAATAAACCGCTAGTGGCTCCATCAAAGGTTTCTTCTGTCCTGTCGAAGTTTCAATAGAATAAACATCCTTGTTTAATTCACTAACTGTTTCCAGTGCCTTGTCGAACAACTTATGAAACTTAGGGTCATTCTGCTTTTGAAATAAATTTGTTAACAAGTGATCTTCTTTAATCCTTGCAGTACCAGAATCAGCATAATCAACGAAATCTTCAAAACTTTCGCTCTTATCTTCCCTTTGTTCAAATTCATATAGTAACTTATCATTTAAAAATTTATATGTAAAAAGTTCAGATATGATTTTATATTCATCGCCGGTATTTGCCAACCCTAAATCTGCTGTCATCGCTTTCAGGTCATCAATCATTCTTTTTACACTATCTAGGTATTCTTCATATCCCATAGCAATATCTCCATTTCTTTCTATTGTGCAAACTTATCATCTATAAATATGTAGATGATATTTTCTACTTGACGCTTTGACACATCTGTAAATCCTTGTGAACGCAGTGCATCTCTTACCGGTCTAAGTAATTCACGCATAACTACATTCTTTGAAGGTGTTGCCATATGTCCTAACAAATCATCAATAGATTTAATTATCTCCACCATCAATTTATATGTAGTCATATCGTTAAGATTATCCGAATAATTTTCCCTTATACGCTTATGGATACGCATATATTCCTCATACCCACGGTAACGATTCACAAGACTATTATTATTCTGATTCAGCACTTCAATTTCTAATGTCAAATCCTTTATCTGAACCATAAAAGACTGAACCTTTTCTGTGGTATCTGCTTCCTGCTTAAAGGTTTTTAGCATCTGCTTATAACGGTTATATATCTCTTGATAAACAGGGTCTTGCTTATCAATATTCTTTGACTTGGCATTATTAAACTTCGCCAGAAGTTCCATTATGTCATTTTCTGTCGTAAACTCTAAGTCAATCTCACCATTACGAATAAAATCTACAATCAAATCCGTAAAATCAACTTCTTCCACATCTTCACAATCTTCATCTAATAAACGCTGTTGTACTAAGACTTGGATTCTGTGTGAAGTTTCGTGCTGTGCCTTAACAATCCGGTCAATCGGAATATTACTTACATCCTCGTGCGACATACGAAGTTCATTATAACATTCCCTATATTCCGTTAAAGCGTGGTCTATTTCTCTTACCGTCTTTTCATTTAATGGTTCTATCTGCTTTCTAAATGCTTCCAGATTATTTTCAATGTTACCCATATAAATAAACAGCGAATTTTCCAACTCTACTATTTTTCTACGGACTTCCGCAACATCTACAAACATATCTTCCACATCTGCTCGACCATCTTCATCTTCTATATCATTACGAAGTTCTTCCAAATACCTTTTATTGGTTTCTTCATACTCTTCTGTAATATCCACAAAGTCTACAACATATCCATAACGCATGGATTTATATGGTCTATTCACACGTGCCAATGTTTGAAGCAAATTATGTTCTCTGATTGTACGAAGCAGATATAATCGTTTCAATCTTGGTGCATCGAATCCGGTCAACAGCATATTGAATACTATTACACCTTTGTATTTAATTTCTATCTCACCGGTTTCAGTATTTCGCTTACCACGGAATAATTCCTGCTTTGCTTTATTATCTTCTTCGTCATACAAAACTAACGCAGTGGAAATATCGGTGTTATCCTCAAACCACGATTGTATCATTCTTGCCTGTTCTGACGATGATGCTACCACCATAAAACCCATACTTTCATCGTTCTGCACTTCTTCAAAATTAGCAAAATCATCTACAATATACTGACATAACTGCTCAACATATTTTTCTGACTTCGTTACATCTTCCCATTTTTTTGCCGGAATCTGTTTACCGTCAGGAATACCCAACATTCCTCGCAAATCATTTCTAAATTGCGTATCTATGTTTTCCTTTTTTATCTTTAAAGTATATCCATCTGCAATCGACTTATTGTAATAATATTTATGGATATATTTGCAGAACAAATCCGTGGTTTTGAAATCACGTTTAGGTTTATTATGTTTCTTGCCATTTTCATCCTGCACAGTTTCCAATATTGGTGTACCAGTTAAACCAATAAATATACCGTTAGGGTCTGAACCAAGAAGATTTCCTAAAAATGTTCCCTTTGGCTTATATCCTCTATGCACTTCATCCATAAAGTAAATACGCTGAATAACCGTATCACCATCTGGAATTGCAGTAGAATCCTCAGAAAACTTTTGAATATTCACTACATTCATTGTTTCTGTATATTTTCCTTTTTGTGAACTACCATCCATAACAACCGGCGATTGCATATTGTTCACAAAGTCCTCTTTTGAGTTAATAGATGCTATTGTCATTCCTCTTGCTGAAAATTCCGCAGAAGCCTGTGTAAGCAAATCCAATCTATCTACCACAAAATAAAACTTTGTAATAACATCCTTTCCCTGAAAATAATCTCTTAGCATATTCGTAGCAAAATATGAATATGCTGTCTTTCCAGAACCTTGTGTATGCCATAATACAGAACGCTTAACTCCACTCTTTACATCTTTCAGCATTTCTTGTAACGCAAAATACTGTGGATAGCGGATAATGTGTTTATGAAATCCATCCACCGGACTGTCAACATATACCAATCCATATCTGATAAAGAATATCAGCCTTTCCTTGCTGAATACAGATGTCAGAAAACGATTAGCATAGGTATCAATCTTCATGTTTTCCAAAAATTCCGCATCATTCTTAATAGACATGGCATTATTATCCGATAGCACCATATCTATGTCTGCATCTGAAATATATTCACTTACCGGTATTTCCTGTTCTTCTCTAAAATGATTATATTTAGTACTTTTTGCACCATTTGGTGTTGTATAATAACTACCCAATTTCTTGGTCTTTGAATCATCATCGTAATCTTGATTATTAGTAAAACCAAGCACTTGCAACTGATTGAAGAAATGTACCAATTCTTCCCTATTCAGACGTTCTTCTCGCATTCTCTTGAACTCTGCCTGAATACCATTCTGATTATTTGGTTTCTTCACTTCAACAAAGGCTAACGGAATACCATTAACTAATATAGTAATATCTGGACGGAACTTAACATCACGTTCCCCTTTGAACGTTAATTCACTAACAACACGAAAATCATTCTTTTCCGGTTCTTCTAAGTTTATCAGTCGCATTTCACTATATGCACGAAGTCTATTAAAAAAGCCCTGTCCTTTATCCTTCTGGTTATCTGTCAGAATTTCAATCTCTTTAATAGTTGCATCCAACTGTTCATCTGAATAATCCTTACCATTGATTTCTCGAATAGATGCTTTAAACACATCAACAAAAATATTATTGTGTTGCTGTATATTCTGATTCTTCTTTGTCTGATAAGTAAAACCCAATCTACGAAAATGAAGCAATCCCGGTAATTTCACCCTGCTATCTTCATTAAATGCCATAGTCCTTCCTCCTTTGATTCAACTATACATTATGTATTGTCCTATAAACCTCTCTTAGTCATTCCGCACTTTCAGTTCTTCTTGGCAATATTCAAAAAGTGCCTGTGACAATGCCTTACGCCCTGTCTTTAATTTGTATCGTTTATAGTCAATATCTGTCATTCTTGGAATCCCTAACTGCTCACACGCCAGTAGAAGTTCAACACCCTGCACATCTACCAGATGCACTAATTCATCAAACATTTCGTGGCGTTTACCGTGACGTTTAGGCTTCCTGCTGATACCATATAATTCTTCCTGTTCCAGTTGTGCAAAGCCATAATTAAACAACGGATGGTTATTTAATTCGTATTCCTTCGCCCACTTATAAAACACCGTCTTAGATACGCCACCGGCTTCTTCAAATGCAGTATCTTCCTTTGTGAAGAAGTTTTCATATCGCCAATAAGCATCAACAAATTCCTGTGTCATCGGTGCAGAAAACTTTCCACGATTATCTTTTATAGGTACAGACTGCAACTCTTCATATAACATCATTAGTTCCTGTGTGCTATGTACACTATATCCCCCAAAGTCACAAGTGCTATATTTGTTCAATCCTGTTTCTTCATTGGTCTTATCCGGTATCAATAGATTTATTCGTCTGTCTATAACAGTCTTATAAAACTCCGCAACTTCTGTACTATTCTTTCCTGTGGCGTTCAAGTCCACAAGCACCAAAATATCATCTTCTTCCATAGTGTTTAGTAGTTCTTCCAACTTCCTACGTTTTGGATTATTGCCATTCAACACATCTACAATCAGATTTTCCGTATCAAAGAACATCTCTTGGAACTGTGTCTGCAAGGATTTATATGCCTTGGTGCTTTCTATCCTTGTTTCTATCTCTTTTTTAGTTTTTCCAGTGGTAATACATCCATATCCATACATTGTACTCATATATTTATCCTCTATCTAAAAAACTATAAGTTAATAATAATATACTATATTCTCTAAGAAAAAGCAATATAGTTTTTTAATATTACTTCATCTCTTGACAAAGCAAATTACACCTGATATGATGGTAGAAAAGAATATAGTATTTTTTTATTACTTTTCTCTTGACAAAGAAAAAAACATCTGATATTATAGGCTTACAACGATATAGTATTTTATTGTTACTCTCTCGTTGAAAGGAAATTGAAAATGTTTGATTCCGGTTGTGCTGCCTTATCAGAAGCACAGCCAGAATAGAACTAAACCATTTCCATCATTAAATCACAACACCTAGCGTGTTGCTTATTTTAAAACTTAATATAGTATTTTATTGTTACTCTTTTAAGGATAAAAATTGATAACCGTATATTTCCAGTGCCTACGGGCAAAAATAACCAAAGAAAGGAGATTGCCTATGAAGATAGTTCAAAACGATGCTGAAAAACGTTGCGAAATCTGGATTTTCAACTCAGAAAAAGCAACTTACAAACAAGATGACAATTACATTACTGCTGTTGCAAATGCAACCGCCAAGAAGTATTTGGTATGTACCTTTATTTCCGGTGAAGAAGAATTGCTTCCCTTGATGCACCAGATACTTGATGCACACAACTACACATTACCAAAAGCAAGTTAGTAATGCAGGGTTATCCCCTGCACTACATACCATATATCAAAACAAAAGCAAAGGAGAATCATAATTATGTTAAATTTCAAAGACTTAAAACTTACCGATGTAAGACCTTGCAGTTACGCAAGAATTTCCGTAGATACCGATGAAGCAAGGGATGAAAATGCTTCTATCGAAAACCAGAAACTTATCAATAGCAACTTCATAAAGAAGAATTTTCCTAATTCTAAATTTGATATGGAAAAGGACACCTTCACCGATAGGGATAGAAGCGGTTGGACATTCAGCCAACGTACCGGCTATCAGCAGATGAAAGCCCTTTGTCTTGCAGGCGTTTATAACGTGATTGTCGTAAAAGACTTAACACGTTTTGGACGAAGAACCTCGCAGGGTGCTAGTGAACTTGAAGAACTGCTACGTGCAGGTATTCATATTGTAATGTCATCTGACAATAGCGAAATCGAAGAACTTGACCTTATCACTGTTGTTAAGTTAGCACTTGCTGAAAACGCTGTAACCGAAGCAAGCAAAAAGGTTCGCAGGGTTATCAAAGAAAAGCAGGAAGCCGGCACGTGGGTGACGAATGCCCCCTATGGGTATTACTTATCCGGCTACAAGAACCAGACCCTTAACATTGACGAAGAAGGTAAAAAGGCGGTTCAAAAGATTTTTGAGATGTACGCCAACGGTTATGGCTATAAAGCCATAGCACACTATTTGACTGAACATAACTATCCTACCGGACGTGCATTGATGTTAAAACATATGATTGAACGTGAGGCTGATACAGAAAAGTTTCTAAAAACCCCTATCAATCCAGTTTGGAGTGTCGTGTCAGTCCAGAAGATTGTCACCAACGATTTCTATATTGGTACATTTACAACCGGTGTATGGTCACGTGAAGAAATCCACGGTACTGAAAAGCGTACCGACCCATCTACTCATCACAAGTTCCCAGACCATCACGAAGCGATGATTAGCAAGGAACTGTTTGAAAAGGTGCAAAAACTTAATAAAAAGGCTTCCAAAGGGCAGGCCGCTAAAACACAGAAGAAGTACAAGAACACCTACACCGGATTCTTATTCTGTGCAGATTGCGGACAACCACTTTTCGGTACATCCAATGGTAAGAAATTCATGGGTTACATTTGCAGTAACTATATGAAGAACGGAATCAAAGGCAGTAATGCTGAACGATTACAGAAAAAGTGGATGAAGCAGGAAAACGACAATATCCACGTTCTTAATGCAAAAGAACGCAAGGTTGACTATTCCCACGAATTACTTGGTTGTAACGGTTCGCATCGTATTCACGAACACGAACTTAACGCAGTCATCAAATCCTATTTGACCGTCGCACGTGACCGTCTGGCATCTGCACTTGGTAATCTTGACCTTGCAAAATCGCAGGAACGCATTTACAAAAACAACTTGGAAATCGCAGACCTACAAAAGCAAATCGCAGAACACCAAGAAGCCCTTAAACTCACTACCAGACAGCGTTTGCAACAGATTCTTCAAAAACCGGATATGGAAGATTCCATTAACCAGACTTTTGATGAAATCGAATCTGAATACTACCAAAAAATTGCTACTTGCAAAGCAAGAATCAAAGCCCTTTCTGATGAAGCAGAAACCAGAAAGGAATTAAAAAGCAATCTCTCCAGTGTAATTGCCACCTTTAATCGTCTGATTGATAAAGACGAATTTACCAAAGAAGATTTGGCTAAAATCGTAGAACGTATCGAAGTCGGCAAACACAAAGAACTGGAAGTTACCCTTTGTGCAAACATTGATATGATGTTTGACCTTACAAATTAAGACACCCCAAGGGCTACCAAGCCCTTGGATAACAATACTAACGTGTTGGACGTACTCCAACAGAAAGCGAGGTTAATAATGACTACTGGAAAATATTACACAACTTTACACAAGAACTTAAAAGGCGTATCTGAAAATTTTAAGAACGATGGCATCTATGATGTTTGTATCGTTAAGATGCCGGAAACCTTTGCATATCTATTCTGTGGATTTGACAGCAACTATTTATTCGAATTTCTCTGTGATGACAGCACGGACGAATCACTTTTTACAGAGTTCACAGACGAACAGGTTGATGCACTATATCACATCGCAGATATTTATAAATTAACTGGCTCAGATGAAGAAGAAGCCACCACCAAGGCTACTACATATCTCGACAAAAAACTTCTAGCATTGGCAAAAAAGGCTATCCATTCCTTCGGAAACGATAAGCGTGCTGCCCTTTCAGGTATGCACTGCTAATATAACCGGAACTGCCAAGGGTGTATGCCCTTGGCTGATCCTAAACAACTATAAATAATACCAATGAAAGGCAGGAATAACTTATGTATTTTAAAAACAAAGAAACAAGAACACAATTTTTTAATCTAAAAAACGAAATTGAACACAACACCATATGCTCTGCATATCTTTACATCGGCAAAATAGAAGAAGAAGTACACATTGCATTCCTCGGAAGCGACGGATATATCCTTGCATCTGTATTCAATGACAAACCAACTAGTCTTCGTTCCATAAAGGCAGAAGAATTACTGCAAATTGTAATCAAATGGACAGAACCTTATTCGAATATTTATGACTGTCCAATGGTCGTAATTAAGGATATTGATGATATTAAAACTCTATATAAATTATTAGTCAAAGATGCGTTTTAACAAAAGGAAGGCGGTACATATATGAAAAGCAATATTATAACTGATTCTAAAACATTATTTTCTAACCTCGAAAGTGATATAGCAAACAACCATATTCGTTACATTCATTCATACCACGATAAAAAGGCAGACGTGTTCCACCATATTTTTTACGGAAATGAAGACACATTTACCAAGGTGATATATCACACAAAATCCGGCACTCTTTCCATCTGCAAAATTTCCAACCAAGAACGACTTAATACGGTTGTTAAATGGGCTCACGGAAGCGGTACACTCGTTTGCTTTGATGAAAAGAAAGATATTCTTGCTATCTTTAATACTCTGAAAAAACTTATTTAGAAAGGCGGTGCTTAAATGCAAACACAAGAATTTTCTCTTTGTTCTGTAATACAGAACGCAATTTCTGAACATCATATAGATTTTATCTATTCATACCGTTGTGACGGAAATGCAATTTTTATTATTCTTGCCAACGACAAGAACCTAGAAAGTGACGGTATCGACCAAAAGGCTTTTCTTATTGAAGCCACTGACGATACTCACGATTATCATTTATCCATTCTTTTAGCAGAAGAATGGTTTGACCTCACAACAGAATTACCAAATTGTGAAGGACAATATGTTTGCTACGGAAACGAAACTATAAACAATGTTCTACCGGAAATCGGCAGAATCTTAACAACTTATACAGAAAGGTAAAGGTGATTTATATGTTCATTTTAACAGATGATATTAAAGCAAAATTAGTACGTGACTTATCACGCAATTACAAACTAAAAGGATTTACTTATGAATTTATGGGTGATGCTTTATTATGTACCCACAAAAATGGTACAAGCACACTTATTGATTATTCTGATATTCCTGCTCGTTTCAGTTATAACAAACTTTTAAACGGAACTTCCACTTACTTATCAGATATTCCGATGGCAATAGATAACATTTATCACAACCTCAAAATGCTATCTTATCCTGCTTTTATTAAAAAGATTAAAGCAATCAAATCAGAAGCACCAAACGATAATGCAATCGAATATAAAATTAACGGATGCACTTTCTATTTTACCGCAACCGCTATATACAACGACAGAACCGGCACACATCAACTTATGGTATGTATCACCCCTGAACTTCTGGAAGCACAGGGCGTAAATGTTGATGTATTCTTCCAAGATGTTGCCAAATGCTATTTAGATGATGATGTAGATATACTTGACCCTACATATACAATTTCTTAATGATTCAAGACACTCCCAAGGGCTACCAAGCCCTTGGATAACAAATACAAACGTGTTGGACGTACTCCAACAGAAAGTGAGGCTATATATGGCAAATTGGTGCACAAATACAATTAAAATTTACAGTGAACACAAAGACAAGTTAGCAGAATTAGAAAAATCACTTAATGAATGGACAAGCAAAAACTATATGGATAACGGTTTTGGCGAAAAATGGCTTGGTAATATTGTGCTAGGTTCTGGATTAGGAACGATTGATGAAGATGAAGAAGATATTGACACAGATTTAGAATGTCGTGGGGCATTAGTCGACATAGACTTAACCAACGAATGTCTTTGGATTTCGACTGCAACGGCTTGGAAACCAATGCTTCAAATGTGGGTAAGATTGCTTGAAAAGTATCTTCCCGATGGAAAAATTATTTACTATGCAGAAGAACCGGGTTGGAACGTATATTGTTCAAATGACCCTGATATGAAGGATGTATATTTGTTAGGATTTTCAAACGTCAATGAAATCAATGAGATTATAGGATATGATATCAACGACTTTATGAATGGATACGAAATTAAAGAAAAAGACCTTCGAAAATGTCTACAACTTCTTTTAAAAACGGATGAAAACGATATTGAAACATTAATAGAACAAATCGCATCAAAATACGATGAAAACCATCTTTGCATACTCAAATATGAGTTTATCGAACCGGAAGAATTAGATTAAAAATCACATAATAACTCCCAAGGGCTACCAAGCCCTTGGATAACAATACTAACGTGTTGGACGTACTCCAACAGAAAGCGAGGTTAATAATGAATGAAGAACGTAGAAGAAAACAACTAATTGGCGAAATTAAAATGGCACGCTTAACCAAAGAAATTCAATCTATAATTATGCACGCAGATGACACAGATAAAGAATTTATATTAAAACTTCCATTTAAGACTATCTATATACATGCAACCATTCACGACGAAACATCCTCGATTGGCGTCTTATTCGGTGTAATATCAGAAGATGATGCTCTTGAATACTTAATGGACTGGTTTTTTGATGGTTTTGAAATTTTAGATTTGAACGAATTTGATACCTTAATTTCACCCTTATTAGTATAATAAAGAAAGGAAGCAGATTTCTCTGCTTCCTTTCTTTATATACTGGCATATTAATAATAATTAGTACTGGGTATCTAGGCGGTCGCTTTCACGAATGTGTAACGTACGTCGGATTTCTTTGGGAATTACGATTCTCCCCAAATCATCAATTCTTCGAACGATTCCTGTTGCTTTCAAGACCTTTTCCTCCATTTTTCTAAAATTTTAACAAGGTGTTTTTCTCTATGATTACAAAAACATCCTGTCTGACTTTTATTTACTCTGGAGTTATTATGTGGAAAATGGGAAAATAATATTCGTTACAGGTTGATGAAATCATTTCGACTAATCTAAAGTCAGATTTTAGATTAGTCGTGGTCTACACACTTTGCCGCATAGCTTAATGTTTTTAATTTGTTTTTTCTTCCTTCACAGCACATCTGAATATAAGAATTCCTATCACAAACATCAAAGCCAGCATCCCAACTCCTTTATTGATATCACCTGTCAATTGGGAAACCGCGCCGACAATGGCTGTTCCTATAAAAGACGCTCCCTTACCACAGATATCCATCAGTCCGAAATACTCTCCTGACTGATTTGCCGGAATTATTTTCGTAAAATAGGAACGGGACAGTGCCTGCATTCCCCCCTGGAACATTCCAACAAAAATCGCCAGAATCCAAAACTGTAACTGTGTCTTAAGAAACATGGCAAAGACCGCAATGAAAAAATAAGCCACCAGACATAGCATTATCAACTTTTCTGATTCATATTTCTGTGCCAGACGCCCAAATGCGATAGAACAGGGAAATGCCACAATCTGGGTTGCTAAAAGTGCCAGCAAAAGTCCCGTACTGTCAAGCCCAAGGGCAGAACCGTAAGCAGTTGCCAAATCAATAATGGTATAAACACCGTCAATGTAAAAAAAGAAGGCCAATAAAAATAAGAATATCTTTTTTTCTCTGCGCACATTCTGAAAAGTTCTTCCAAGCCTTAAGAAACTCTCCTTTATCGCATAAGACTTCTTTTCTACATAGTATTTCTGTTGATAGGTCTTTAATAAAGGCAATGCCATACTAATCCACCACAAAGCTGTGATTACAAATGCGATTGTCATAGCCGTCTCCATAGGCATTCCAATCTTATCGGAACCAAGCACAATGATTAGAGAAAAAACAAAAGGAACACAACTTCCGATATATCCCCATGCATATCCCTGGGAAGACACCTGATCCATCCGCTCTGTTTCGGTAACATCGGAAAGCATGGAATCATAAAAAATGATACTTCCCGATAATCCCATTTTTGCAATAATGAAAATAATTAAAAACAATAACCAGTTTTTTGCAAATCCCAGACTAATACAGCCCACCGCACCGATAATAAGAGATATGATAAAAATAGGCTTTTTATATCCTTTGGTATCTGCCAGAGTACCGCATATCGGTCCCATCAAAGCTACAACCAAAGTAGCTGCAGAGGCTGCATAGCCCCAGTATGCCAGATATTCCACATCTGACAATCCCGCATTCCCTGCCAAATAGTTAAAATAAATCGGTATAATTGTAGAGATTAAAAGTACAAAAGCAGAATTTCCCACGTCATACAATATCCAGTTTCTTTCTTCCTTCGTCAATTTAAACGACATCTTTTTACTCCTTTTTTTCTAAAAGTTGTGAACCAAATGTATAATTGTATATTTGATTCAAATCCTTTTCGCCTTCCAGATAACTTCGATATTCAGTAATCAATGTTACGGCAAGCTCTTTTGCCTGCTGGTATAAAGACCAAAGTCTCTCGGTACTGTCTTCACATTGGGGATTGTTCTGATAGTTAATTAACAGTCCGTGCATTTCTTTATAATTGCCTGTCATCTTCATAAATGTATAAATCAACATACGTTTCGCCTTGGAAGGTGCCGTGAGCAGATTACTGTTTCGTATCATCCCCTTCAAAGCCCCGCACACCTCAACACTATCTACTTCTTCAAAAAAAGCCTGTATGATGTCTGCATTTTCCATGGAAGGAACAATATGGTCTGCAAGTCTGTGTCTGATGGGATCGTAGCCATCCTTTATCATCAACATTCTGTCAAATTCCGCTTCTATCTCCGTATGGCTGACACCACTGGCAGCAGTTTTTTCACCAATATACCCATGACAGGTCTCATCTAATGCAAAATGGCAGATAAAGCCGTACACATAAGACAAATAAGCAGCTTTATCCGGATGCTTTTTTATCACTTCAGCAGCATTTGCAAAAAACTCTTTGCCGGCTTTGTCATGCATTCCATGCCCAATCCGGTTAACCTTATTTCGTATAAGCGGATTATAAAAAAACAACACATCCGGTCCATGCAGGCCAATCAGGAATAACTCCGGATATTCCTCCACGATTTTCTTCTCATCATTTTCAAGGCAGCCTCTCACTTCCTGCCCCATCCGATAATGCGCATAATTTGACGGCATTTTTAATACTCCTTTCCGACTATAAATCTATGAATAATTGTTCTGATTTGCAATTCACTATCATCTTTTCAAACTAATATGATCAATTACCCAGCTTGAATCTTCCATGTGATATTCACTATTACAATGGGGACAAATTGACAGTTTCTTTATTTTTCTTCCATCAGCATTTCATAGGTCACGCCATATTTTTCTGCTATATCCTTCGCGTAACTCATGCCCTCCGGCGGAGCTATTTCTACTTTAAAGGATCTTTGACCGGTCTTTGCTTTTACAATCAGGGAAACCGCCTTGCCTTTCGTATCCTCCTCATTAAAGGAATCAATATCGAAAGCCAATTTATGCATATGGGTATTATACAAGGTCCGGATTCCCTTATGGAGAACCGCCCTTACGGCATCTTTTGCGATAAAGTATCCTTCCTCGAAGGATGTAGTTGAAAAAGTCTCGTTTAATAAAAGCAGACTGTTTTCTGTGGCTGCAAAATACAGTTCCTTAAAGCGTTTACATTCTTCCCCGAGACGTCCAAGATCCATTGTTTTATCTTCATCTGCAGGAAAATGTGTATATACCGCATCTACCGGTTGAAACAAAAAGGATTCACCCGGAATTCGGATTCCGCCCTGGGCTAATACAAATAACTGTCCGATTGCCTGCGTAATGGTCGTTTTTCCTCCGCGGTTAGCACCGGTTAAAATATAGACCAAATGCTCTTTATCATAATCTAAATCATTTGTGATGATTTCCGTTTGCTCGGAGATAGCAACCGATGCAAGCTTCATATTATAAATTCCGCGAGCCCTCATCATACAATCCGGCTCTTTTTCGTCCGCAATCTGAGGCTTACAAAATTTCAGCCCATGTTTTTCCAGCTTTTTGATATACTCTGCAAAACGGATATAATAGGAAAACTCCGGGATCAGATTTGTAATTTCCGTAATGGAAATAGACACATATTTGTTGAGCGTGTCCCGTAGATTTTTAACTACAAGCGACAGCATATGATTTGTTACACGATCCATATAACGTGTGACATCTTCAGCAGCATCTCCTGCCGGCACGGCTGCCAGTTGCCCAACCAAAAGCGGATTCTGCGATGCCACGCTTACCATCACACTTTTTTCAAGTGCATTCTGAAAATCCTCTTTTACCGGATTTATGGGATGAAATTTATAAGAACCGTCCCATGTGGTTCCATCCTTGATTGGACTTTTGGATGCTATCTTATCATAGAAGTTCCCGATTACATTGGATTTGGTAAAATACTTATTGTTAATTGAGATCAGGCCGATACTATCCGTTTCAAAACGTTCATTTAAATTAATGCCGACTGTCACACTCTTTAAATCCTGTGTTGAAGATTTCAATTTGGAAATATCCTTTTTAAGGGCTTCGAATCCGTTATCGTGATAAATCTCATTGATATATTCCCGCAATCCAAGCAGTCCCTCTGACTGAATATCCGCTGTGGATAAACATTGATAAATCGCTTCCACGTATCCGATATATTCATTAATTTCTTCCAATCTGTGCATCAGTTCCCATATACCTGAAGCTTCCTCATATTTCTTTTTAAAGCTTCCATAATCCCTAAGGAAATTGATTTTATCCAGAATTTCCATCATTCTTTTACACATATCCGGATTTTTGTAGATATCCTCAAAAATATCGGATCGATACCTAGCCACATAAGGATCATCCGTCATCTTCGAGAGGACACGCATAATCATGGCCTGCTGAGTATCCTTTTTATCTGCAACTGCTTCGCAAATGGTATCAAATCCCAAATCATGCATGGTAATCTCAGACATTACCCGAAAACCGTTGCTCTCTCCTTTGGGATATAACAAACTCATTTTTTTATCAACAAATTCCATACAAATTCTCCCTTTCCGCCACCCTTGACCGGTGGCACAAATAGTAAAGAAAATTCTACACACTATTTTCTCTCTGTTTTCTTTAGTTATCCAATCTAATCTGCAATTGCATATTCTTTTACAAAATGAGCAAGATGCGCATCCATCCGCTGCAGTGCTTCCTGCTCCCGTTCCGGTTCTCTGTCACACATATGTATCCAGAGGGTAATGGGAGCCACAAATAACATGGCTACTACAGCCGAATCTTCCCGACGCATCAGGTTTTGATTCATCATTTCTTCAAAAATTTTCTGATAAATCCCTTGTATCCCTTCTGTGGTATATCGCGTGGCAAGCTTGGCAATACGCTGATTGCGAAACTGTTCCATCATCAGAATCTTTCTCGTTTTCCGGATAATTTCGTCATGCATGGTAAATTGAATTCGTTTCTTGGTAATCTCAATCAGCTCATCCATGGAAGAAGGAATTGTTCCCGGATGAAGCTCGGAACCAAAATTCATTTCATAATAGTTTTCAACATTGTCAATCAGAATCTCTAAAATCTCTTCTTTTCCTTTAAAATGCTTGTAAATGGAAGGTCCCTTTAAGCCCACTTTCTCTGCAATCAAATCTACACCTACACCGTCATAACCCTTTTCAGAAAATAGCGTAAGCGCTGAATTCAAAATCTTTTCCTTTGTTGTTAAATTACTCAACTTTGATCCCTCCATGCTAAAGATATCTATTATCGGGGGTGCAATTGGTATTTTGACCTTTCCCCTCTTTCATCACTCATAATATGATGTATATGGATTACTACATTACTGCGCAATCCACAAACACCTCATATTATTATATTAGTTAACGCCCGTTTTCTTTGTCAAGTGTTTTCATATTCTCTTCTGTTATTGATCTCTGTCGGCACATATTTTGAAATCTTAATCTGTATCTCCACCATGATATGTAAAAATACCGCAGGAAATTATTCCCTGCGGCAAATTCTATCCTTGTGCGATTTTTTTATCCGAATACAAAATATGATTAATCAGCCAGCCAAGCAAAAATTCCATCAGGCTTTCTAAGTATTCACGCGGATTTTGATCAATATCTTCCTTGCGAATTCCCTCGATTTTGTCAATAAAGGCCGCATGTGCTCTTTTCTGTGCTTCCAATCCGGCATACTGAATACTCTCCATATATTCCTCTTCATCCGAAAAATGACAGACGGTGTACTGCTTGAGCTCCTGTAAAATATCCATAATGGAATCATACGTGTCACCAACCACATAATCATGAATCAATTGATTCGCCCGCCCCATAATTTCAAACAAGGTCTGATGCTCTTTATCAATTAACTCGATTCCGGTCATATACTCCTCTGTAAATTCACAAGGGTTCTCCCGAAGCATCCACTCTTCAAGAGGCGGCAGTTTTCCAATCATGATATCACTGCCTAAAATATGATGATACAGCCACTTTGCCAGAAACTGCATCAAATTATCCAAAAGTTCTTTTTGACTTTCTTCCTCATCGATATTGCAAAACGACCACTCCCTGATCTTCTCCCTAAAAAACATATGCTGTGTCCTTTGCAGAATCAGTTCAGGATCACGTATTTTTTCCATATAGGCTTCCTCATGGGCGAAATGCTCCTCTGCATATTCTTCTAACTCTGCCAGCAGTTCCTTAATCTCTCTATAGCGCTCTCCTACATATTCATTCTGCAAAATTGCAATTCCATCATTAATCAGTTCAAACAAATGTTGATGCTCTTTATCAATCTGCTCGATTCCAAGCATACAGTCTTTCGTAAATTGAAACATTTCCTTTCCTCCTCTCGGGCAATATTATTTTCAATTATTATGATGTTGGGGTCAAAAGATAAAAAAGTTCAGCAATTCAGAAGGCTTATGGATTACAAATTCCGCTCCCTGGCTTTTTATAAAATCTTCATCGCGAAATCCCCATCCTACCATAATCACATCCATTTCAGCATTTCTTGCCGTTTGTAAATCGACTTCGGAATCACCGATGTATACAGCTTCGCTCCGATTCATCTGAAAGTTTTCCAAAATGGAATTGATATTATCCGGATATGGTTTTCTGCGACATCCCTCGCGATCTCCGATTGCAAAATCAAACAAACCTTTAAAATAGTCATCACAAAGACTTTTTACCGCATAGTCCGCCTTGTTGGAAACCACAGCCGTCAGTATCCCATTCTCTTTCATTTCCCTTATCACTTCATTGATACCATCGTACGGCCTTGTTTTGATTGCACAGTGATCTTTATAATAGTCATTGAAGGTTTGAAAAACTTTTTCAACTTCTTCTTTGCTTATCCCTGCGGGCACGGCTCTTTCCACAAGCTTTTTAATCCCATTTCCTACAAAGCTTTTTACTTCATCAATCGTTCTTAGTGGATAGCCATACGCTGCCAGGGAATAATTCATGCAATCTGTCAAATCCTCCAGTGTATTTAATATCGTACCATCCATGTCAAATATTGCAAGTTTATATTTCATTACTTCTTTCTCTCAATCTTTTATACTTTGTTCTCTTTTTGCAATTATGTTCCTACGAGATTTGCATATTCTATCACAGAAATTGTCATACAGTCTGTGAGTAGAATAGCAAACTTTCTCAGCCACACGCCTTGATACCTTCGTATTGCTTTATACTCTTTACTCTCGCAATCTAAAGACACTTAAAATCCGCCAACTACGAGCTAACAAATTTTGTATTACCATCGCTAATTTTTAATAACCTTCCACAATAAGGACAAACCTCATACCTTTTACTTATTAAGTTTCTTCATTCCAGCATTTATTTATCCACTACCAACTTTTCTTAATCCGGAGAGTCCAATCTTTCGTATTTTGTTTTTAATTCAAACAGTAATGCATTAATTGAATCAGCATGTTCAAAATAAGGTTCTAATGCTAAGATCATTTGTTCTGTTTGCTGTCCAATCATTAACGCTGTTTGTTGATCCAAATTGCCATCATTATTTTCCCAACAATCCTGAAGCATTTTTTGAATTGAAATTCTGGCATGATCATAACCTTTTATCCTTCTTGCTCTTTGCAAAGAATCGATGTCAAGAAATTTTCTCAGCTCACTTATATATCTTCCATAGCCATATGCCATCGGGAATCTTTCTTCATTTCTCAATAGTTCTATGTAAAGAGTATTCAAATATTCTTTTACTTCATTGAAGTTCTCATCATATCCCGTTACAGCCTCGTCAAACAATCTCATGACAACAACCGGATTATTATCTGTATTCTTGCAAAGTCTATCGATTTTACCTTTAAAATCTTTAATATTCTTCGCAAATAACTCGGCTTTTTCTGATTGTTCAAGTATTTTTCCAATTATCTCTTTTTCCTTTTCACGATTATCCTGTTCTATTCGTTCCTCTTTCCGTGCTCTTTTTTCACCTAATAACTGGATTATTGCAATAATCAGGGCTAAAACAGCCAGAACAGTTTCAATTACAAGACTTAAAATATCCATAATTTCCAATTCTCCTTATTGATAATAATTATGATTATTATATTTTATTTTTGATATCAATACAACCATCTCAACATGCATTGACTTTACTTTGCATTAACATTCACGGCAACTTTGTGTTTTATCATTTATGCACCTTTCCCACCTTTTCCATTAATATCTTTTTATCTATTACATCTGCCATTTTTTAGACGCAAACATTGTGGCTATAATATACTAAATCATATAAATGTATTATTTGATACCAGGGTCAAAAGGTATGACTTTAGGATTGCGAGAGCACAAAGTGCGTAGCAATCCGTTGGTATCATGGGGGCAAAATACCTTTTGACCCCAACATCATTATTATCGGGGAATGTATTTCAAAATCGGGGGAAAACATATGTGTAAAGAATTCATAGTTAATAAAAAGAAACTGATTCACATGCTTATCAGCAATACACCAATTGCGTACATCATAATGGATGATCGTAATCGCATCCATTATGTGAATGACAGCTTTTTAAAACTTCGCGGTCTGGAATGGGATAAAACGATCGGAGAGCTCTGCTATAACATTTCAAACGGAGGAACACATTGCCCATATTGCGCCATATCACAGGCTATGGAAACCGGTTGTAAAACAATGCTGCAACGCAAGGATATTCTTCCTAACGGACAGGTCCGCTATATTGATGATTATGCAATTCCTTTATATCGTGACAAGCGCACAGGTCCCCTGAGGTTATGTACTGGTTTGCGAAAGCAATATTGTAAAATTTGCAAATGATCTGATTCGTAAGGACTGTATCAGAATGCAGCGCAATGTACCATCCGGAACATGTATATTTGATTTATACCAAAAAGAATTGTCAGATGGTTCAAATATTTATACGATGTATGTAATAATTAATCGTACGGAAGAAGTTACGATGCGTTCAAAACTCCAGCGCGGATATTTACAAATAGTAAATATCCTACAGGATATGTTACATAGCGACATGATTGATGCGGATATTGTATCTCAGGAAAAACTGAACGAAATAAAAGACCAGGCGGAAGCAATTGCATGTAAATATGGATTGTATCATTAAATGGTCTTTACATCTCAATCATTATAACAGACAGATCATCTTTCGATTCACCTTCCAATGCAGCCTCCACAAATCTCTCCAGGACAACCTTTGGATCTTCATGACTAGTGAATAGTGCTGCAAATTCATCCGCTGGCAAATGACCTAAATGATCATGAATTCCATCGCTTGTCATAATAATCCTTTCCCCTGCGTTCAGTTCTGCCATTGTGACATCCAGCTCCTCTTCTATTATGTGCGGATTCATTCCCAGATGGGTTGTGAGCATAAACTGTTGTGGAGATCCGATAATATCATCCACAGATATCCCCTGTGGTGCACCTGATATCTTTTTGTCATTTAGCAAATCCCTATATACGTTGCGGTCTGTTGTCAGGCAGATTGGCCCCATTTCATTCACCTTGTACAGTCTGCTGTTTCCAAGCTGGCAAATAAACATACCTTCCTCCAGCTTTGCCAAAAGAGTAAGAGTGCTGCCAGTTCTGCTACAACATGTGGTCAAATCACCGATCTCGTAAATCACTCTGTTCTGCTCGAATATTTTGTCGCAGATTTTGTGAATTGTAAGCTCACTTCTGTCAAGGGACGCAAGGCCAAGGAGTGCAAGCCCAGATGCAACCTCCCCTCTGTTGCTGCCACCTATTCCATCAGCCACAGCCACCAGACAATGATCTGAAAGATCAAACTCATGATATCCACCTTTAATCACAGTATCATTAATTAATACTGCATCCTCACAAACTCCTTTTTCATGAGATAATCCTTTTTTTACATAAGCATATGCCTTCATAATCTAATTCCCTCTACGTCTATAACTACCTGCGCCGAATCAGTATCAATTCCTTTTACAGTAATAATGGTATCATGTAACATATCATTATCAAGCATGTAAGCGGCCAGCGGATTTAGCAACAGCTTCTCCACTACGTTGCCTACGCCTCGGCCACCATTGTCAAGGTTTGAAAAGGATTTCTCCAAAAGCAAATGAACTGCCTCTTCCTCTATATGCAGTTCCACTCTGCTTTCATCCTTTAGCTTGTTCTGTATCTGATTAAGCTGGGATGTAAGAATGGAATTAGCGGCATCCTGCCTGATAAAATCGAATACTATAATATTTTCGCCAATTCGATTTAAAATTTCAGGACGTCCAAGCTCCAGCTTAAAGTAATTTGAAACACCATTTCTTACCTTTTTCTCCAGTTCCTCATAGCTGTCCTCTGACGTTACCATCAGAGTCCGTCTTCCATGCTCATCTCTTTGATAAATTCCCAGATTACTTGTAAAAATGATTACAGATTCCGAAAAATAAACCGTATTTCCCTGTCCGTCTGTCATTCTTCCATCCTCTAGTATTTGAAGAAATTTGTCTAAAACTGTTCCGTGGGCTTTCTCAATCTCGTCAAACAAAAGTATCGAAAACGGATTCTCACGGACAGCATTTGTCAGCTGTCCACCTGATTCGTATCCCACATACCCCGGAGGCGCTCCAAGAAGCTTCTGGTCAGAATGCTCCTGTGAATATTCACTCATATCGAATCTTATGCATCTGCTTTCATCACCAAATAATAGCTGAGCCAGTGCTTTTGCCATCTCTGTCTTTCCGGTTCCTGTGGGGCCTGCAAAAAATAATATTCCTTTCGGCTTTGTGTGAGATGAATGCTGCAGTCCGCTCATGCCTGCCGCTGCTCGTTTGATAACTTCAAGTGTCCTCTTAAGTGCAACTGGCTGTCCTTTAACTCTGGCCTTTAAAATATCTTCTCCATTCTTGAGCTTATTCTGAAGTTCCTCATGAGTCCATGGATTTTCCTTTATTCCATATCTATATAAATCCACAACCTCAGTCATTTCATGGATATGGTACTTCTCCTCTGTGCAAAGCTTCATCAGATTCCTAAGTTCCAGCTTTGTAAAGCCCTCCGTAATTCCCACAAATCTATCCTTTATTTTCGTCAAATCTTCCGGTCTGCCCTCATATTCTAATATGTCGTTCTGATACACATCCCAATCAAAAAAATCACCGAAATGGTCATCATTCACCATATAATTTCTCTCATCTGTTGTAGGGGTGCCTACATGAATTGTTTTCACATATGGATTATCCAGATAAAACCATGCAGGAATATCGTTCAACTTATTTACGATTAATATGGTTAGATTTGTATTCGTGATATCGAATGCATCATTTCTGACTCTTCCAGCATTCTGCGCCCCTTTTAAAAGGTTTGTGAAGCTGTCCACCAGAGCCTGACTCATCTGCTCTGGAGACACCAGATATCTGGATGCCAAATCCATGATTACAACTGATGATACTTCCCTTTGCATCATTGCATTCTTGGCATAATTAGCACCGCTATCCTCCCCTGAGAACAGTACGTTAAGGGCTTCAACGGAGGGTGCCTGACTTATTCTTTGAAACTGCTCAATTATGGTATCATCTGCGCTGTGTGAAACCGGCTGAAAACCGTCCAAACCATCAAACTTTACAATATTTTCATATCCCTTTTCCTTAAAAAACTGATATAAATACATCGGAAGGGGCATATCTATTCCTATATCCGGATATGTAAACACATCCATAATATTCCCCTCAAGCACAACTATAGGTTTTAACTTATAAAACAGTTCCAATTCCTTATGCCATTTACAAACAAAGCTATTCATGTTCCTTCTCCTTATGCCGCGCCTCTTTTACATGTTTTTTATATTCCTTTTTAAAATCCGGTTTATGTATTCCTGTAACTACTACACCATCCTGAGTTGAAAAACACTCAATGTAGTTTTTTCCATTCATTTGACTAAAATATTTCTGGTATTTTTCTCTGACTGACTCGTCAATAAAATGTACGACCTGATTATCTGAGCCCTTAAGGGGATGTCCGTTATTTTGAGCTTCAATATATGGGCCGTCTATTAAAACCGAAATGTTTGAGACTATATCATCCTCATATTTGGCAAGTTCTGCTCTGACATTCCCACTAAACACCAAAATATCATTACAATACTCATGACACATTTCAATTATTTCCATAAGGGCTTCCGGCTGTTCAAATGGCTCTCCCCCGGTAATGGTAAAACCTTCTACATTACAACCCGCGCTCTTCACAAATTGTAAAATAGCATTTCGCAATATACCTATAGAAATGTCCTTTATTCCAGTTGCATCCTGCAATTCCGGATTGGCACATCCCACACATTGCCTTTTACAACCTGCCATCCATATTACAACTCTGTTTCCAGGCCCCAGATTGTTTACCGGAAATAACATTCTCGCAATTTTCATTATCTGTAAATCCTTTACTATTTACATACTTTATCGTAATAGTTTTTTAGGGTAGATAAAGTCTTCTCCCCAAAGACAGTTGCTTTAATAGCCAGATATTCATCCTTTGAAATATGCCTGCTCTCATTTTCTTCTATGTATTTGTCTATCGCATCCTTTGAAGTATGCTTTGACGCATTGGCATGGGAACCTGCATTTCGGTTTTGTGTGGCAAGCTTTGCATTTTCAACAGCATTTCTAAATTCGATTCTATGATTCCTGTCACTTCCATAGCCTGCCGCTTCCACAACCTTGTTAACTCTTTTGTACACCTTTTGACCATTACAAATATCATAAAAAAGCAGATAATTGCAGATTCGCCCCTGAGGAATACTGCCAAGCTTCACTCTTGCACTTTCCATTTCTTTTTCAAATTCCTCTCTCTGACTGGCATAAATAATCTTAAGCAGGTAAGTGCAAATATATTCTTCAAACGCCCGGCCAATGCAGTTAATAACAACTGAATAATCAATATCTTTGTTAATCTCATACTGAGCATTGCAGACCCTCTCATAAAAGGCTGCCTGCCATAAATAATCAACAATCTGCTGTCTATCCTTAACTACCTCATATTGGTATGAGCAGTCCTTTATATTTCCGGAGTTCATTCTCACCTTCAGGAAGTTTTTGATTTCCTGCTCTTTTGTCAACTCTTGTGCCTGTGGCACCTGCTCATCAATTCGTCTGTCATACTCTCCCTGGGTCTCACCGCTCTTTATTGCAAGTTCATCTATATTAATCCTCGCAATCACCTGTTCAAAGCTATTTAGGGATTCTTCCATCGAGCTCATTCTCTCCTCCATGCTCTTATTTCCCTCTATAACCTGCATCATCATTGCATTTAACTTTTCAAATCTGTCTGTTAATCCAGTATGGCGTTGTTCCTGATTCTGAACTTCATTACCTCCATCACGACCAAACGTCAACATAACATGTCTGTGATGATCTTCACCATTTCCAAACTCAAGACAGTCACCTGGTTTCAACGTATATTCCCGAGTGCCTTCTAATTCACCATCACTTTCAACATTTCCTGTTACAGTATTCATTCTAAACATTCTAATTTTGGACGCTTCGCCACGACATTTTCTGATTGTTATCTGTCCGCTTTTCAATGATATTACTGCGTTTTCAGTACTAATCACCTTAAACCGCTGCTGGAGTTCATCTGTATATCCATCAAAAAACAAGTCCTGATTTTCAATAAAGAATCTTCTTCCAACAATGATATCCTGTGCACCAATCCATATTTTTTTCCTGCTTCCAATCTTTCTTCCATGACCGGTAAGTATCTCTCCTTCGAAGTAATACTTATTCTCCACCTGAGTGTCTATGGCATCAAAAAACTGGGTGTTCCCCAATAAAGCCGCATCGGAAAATGCTTCTGTATCAGATGTGCCGGATTTTCCCTCCTCATCATCCATTGGAATAAGTGTTGCATTGTTACAGTTCGGGCAAAGGGTAACTCCTGCATCTGCCACAGTATCGCAAATTAAGCATTTAAGCTTTCCACCATTATTTGTAGCCTCCTGCTGTCCCAAGTTTTTCGCCAAAGGCGCCTCTCTTTTCTCACCATCAAATTTTTCCTCAACCGTATAAAAATCAAAATTTGATATATGCTCATGGCATTTATCACACCTTAGCTGGTCTGCTTTAACCCATTCCCCACAATTATCACATATTCTGTATTTATCGCCTGCGTTAAACAATCCCTTTTCCATGATTTCTCCTACTTATTGTTGAAATTTCCCCGTTGTAATCCTCACCGTATTTTTTTTCGTATTCCTTTGGAGTTTTAGAATTATATACTGATGAATTAACTACTCTGGCATATTTTTTGTCAGCCGGTTTGTGAAAAACCTCTCGTCTTTTTAACCTGTCGTCTCTATCAATCCTGTCCATAAGCTCTCTATAGTCCTCACAGAAACCATGCATTTTCTCTTCAAGCTCTATGGCCTCATTTTCACTCACAACTCGGTCCTTGGAATCTGTAGCCACAACCTCAAAAGTAAATTTGCCATCGTGGGCAATCATTGAAAGAGCTGTCTCATCACCATACCGGTACAATCTGGCCATGGACACTCCTTTATCAATGGGTCTTTCTGCCATAACCTCATATCCCATGTCTGCTATCGTCTCCACAATTATTTCATTGACTCGTTCTTTGCAGTCAAGCTTATGAGCCTTTTCCATCAGTGTTTCTATCTGACTGTTTATCTCTTCTTTTTGAGCCTCCCAGTTCGTTGAATCAAACTCATAATCTAATGGTTCTGTATTCGCCGCATCTGCTGCCGCCTCATAGAGTGAAATCAATTCAAGAAATTCCTGCATCTCAAGCTCAATCATTATCTGATCTACTCCATCATCAAATTCCTTTTCCTGTCTGATCTGCTCCTCTATCTTCCGCTGTCTTTCCTCTTCTCTTCGTCTGCGTTCCTCTTCTTTTCGCCTTCTGGCTTCCTCTCTGCGCCTTCGTTCTTCCTCCAGCCTTTTCTCATGCCTGCGGCGCGCCTCTTCCTCGATTCTTCTTTGTTGCTCTTTTGCAATTTCTTCTTTCTCTTCAAAGGAAAGCTCAAAAAAATCGCATTTGGGTCCGCTCATAATTCCCCCTCACTTTCCACAACTATCTCTTTACTACAAGTTTTCATTCCAATCATCATACACCAGCTGAATTTCATCACAGTACTGCCTTATACTCTGGCTGTTAGTATGAAGAGCAAAGTGTTGTGCATCGTCCGATGTAAAGCCTGATGCATTACTTACAGTTATTGGCATATATACATCCACAAGACTCGGGCAGTTTTCAAATATGCATTCTCCATATACCTGGGTTGCCTGATTCATCCCACTATTCTGCCATGTAAAGCAGGTAAGATTAGGGCAGTTAACAAAGCTCCATCCCCCTATACATTCCACATATCCCGGGACACCAATCTCACTGATAGCTGTAGCCTCGAAACAGTTATCGCCTATAACTGTAACTATCATATTTCCGTCCTCAAAAGTCGTTACGGTTCTCTCTCCAAAGGACACACTTGCCAATGATGTACAATTTCTAAAAGCACAACTACCAATATTCGTTATATCTCCGGAGATGCTAATGCTTTGCAGTGAACTGCATCCTTCAAAACAGCCGGAACCAATTTCCACAGCATCCTCTACGCCTGTGATATTTACTAATACTGCACAGTTTAGGAATACGCTGTCCTGAAGATACTTACAGTTATTCGGAAGCTCGACTGTTGTCAAAGCCGAGCAGTTTGCGAAGGCATTCCACTCAACCGTAACCTCATTAAAATCTTCTCCTCCCAGATAAACCTCTGTCAGGGCTGTACAGTTTGCAAACGCATTATTGTAAATGGCTTTCACTCCATGTGTAACACTCTCAACGTCCGCTCTCTTAGTTACTGATGTGAGAGCTGTATCATCCGCAAAACAATTTGCGCCTACAGATACAAGATATGCTGGCAATTCCACTGCAGTAAGCTGTGAACACTGTGCAAATGCGCTGTCTTCTATGTATACAACTGTATCAGGAATAACAATCTCTGTAAGGTACATATTATTGGCAAAGCAATCGGCTCCTATTGCATATACCGGCTTTTTGTCAATGATTGCAGGTATTTCAACCTTTGTCTCCACGCCTGTGTAACCGGTTATTTTTAATCCATTACTTCCATAACCTTCATATATAAAATTCTCCTCAGGGCTTTCTTCTCCTGTTGGTTTTTTCTGTTTCGCTGCAAGCTTTGCGCTCTTTACCATTGCAGCCTCCAGTTCAGAATCATCCATTTCCTTTGTGTAATCCACAGCTGGATTTGTTAACTCACCAGGCATAAGTGTAAGAACAAAAGTCTTTACATCTGTATTATCCGTAATAGAATAGAAAGAAAAATACAGAGACACAAATAACGAAGCAATCAGCACGATAACACTTCTTATCAGCGTAAATTTTTTCATTATTTGTCACCTCCATTTACGTTCCTGGAAAAGAAAACAAAAAGCAGATAGATTACGTATACAACAGCAGCAACCACCACACCCATCGCGCAGGTAAAAGTATCAACCCCCATCTTTACCAGATAAAACTCCTCCAGCATCAGCAAACACCCTAAAATTATGGTATTAACTGCGAATCCCGAAAAACTTGAGACGATAGTTTTGGCCCTATCCATTCGTTCCTTCTTTCTGTGCAAGAGTAAGATGACAACACATCCCCAGAAACCTTCCAGCGCAATTGTCATTAGTATAGAATAAAAATCTGCATCAGAATTATTAATAACGAAAGGAATGAATACTACCTCTATCATTATTAAAACCATATGGGATGCTGTAAGGCGGTAGGTGGTATGTTGAGTAGAGGTATGTGTACTCGCTTTAGTAACTTTTCTTTCTTCCCCAGACGTTGTCTCGACCCTTCCGGCCGCCTCTTCTCTTTTTTTTCTTTCTTTGACGAGTTTATCAAATTCCTTTGATAGTACAGGATTCTTTTCGTCATAATTGCAGACAGTGCTTACTATTTCCCTGTACTCAACACCTTCCCAGAATTCCTTATTCTTACACCTTTCAGAAATCGTATATAATACAAGCTCATCCATAAGCTGGTGGTAAAAGGTGTCCTTGAATTCTACACAGAGTTGACGATACATTCCTCTCCACCGCACATTACCTGACCTCTCGCATGCAGAGGTTATATCCTTTCTATACAAGCGCATCCATACTCTGAATGAAGAATTCACATCTGTACATCTTAACGCCCAGCCCCCTGTAAACATCCCCTCAGGCAAAGGAATGTTTCTCCATAAAACAAAGGAATTATATGACCCCATGCTTTCCATCCTAATAACAAACTCAAGTGCCCTTTTTACACCTTTTGCCAATTCCTCGCCAAATTGGCTATTTCCTTTTTTCAAAAACAAACTATTCAGTTTCTCGGCAATCCACATTCCATTTGCTTCTGTTACACCTAGAGAACCGATTTTGCTAAGACAGTACTCTTCATAAGAAAGTTCCATCGTTTTATTTGCAGACATCTGATTGTAACTTCTCTTTACAAGTTTATCATCGACTTTTATTTTCAGTTCCTGGTTCAATCTATAATCAAGTATTTTGTCTGCCATCAGCCCATAGCCTGATTCTGATGCAGAATTATTTGCTTTTATAAGGTCATCAAGATATGACTTATCCACCTTTTCTATTTCGTTAGCTTCTATGTGCGCAACAACAAAAATGAATGCCAGCTTTTTATCTATTTTGTCATAATTGTTATATTCACTAAATACCCTTATGCTTGTTAAAGATAAATCAGTTTTTTTTATCTTCAGATAAACATCGTACGTATTATTTGATAACTTACCTGTTCTTTTTGCGAGAACATCGCGCTGCTTTTTCAAGGCTTCCAGATTCGTTTTTTCACTTTGTAATTTCCTGCTTTTTTTATTCAGCTTTTCTTGTGCTGTATTGTTTATCGGCAGCGCCTGTCCCCCGATATTGAACAGTGTTTCCAGATTTGAAACATTTTCAAATTCCGAATGAACTTCTTCTATTTCACTCTCTATTTTTTGCACTGTGCCAGTCTGTTTCTGAATTTTTCTGTCTAGTCCTTTTACATTGGCCATGTATTGCAATTCCAATGTGTTATTATTCTCGAAATCAGCTAAAAAAGCTTTTCTTATCTCTATGTATTCTATCTTTTCCATCTTTTTCCCTCTACATTGGTTTTTGTGTAAGGTCAGGTCTTACCTGTAAATCAGCTACCTCCATGCACCATGCATAGAATGGTATCTTCATACGTCCATTTTCCATACATCTTTTTCCAAGCTCTGCTGCTCTTCCCAAATCAGTTTTGCTCACATGACCAAGATACTCCATGAACTTTGCATACTCGGTATATATCTTTCCATCAAATTCAAAGGTGGCTTTCTCCTGCAGATGATATGATAACCTGAGGAGATTAATCAAATCCTCTGTCTTTTCCTTTTCCTCATCCGGATTCGTACTGTTCATTCTTACTTCCCATTTCTTAATACAATCCATATCTTCGTGGCTGACTGACCACTTTTCACCCTTGGCTGCTATAGACTCTGACAGGTAATTATCCTGAAAGATATAAAGCGTCTGGAAAAATCTGTCGTTTCTGTTCTCTTTTTTTATCTGATTGTAAGTCAAAAGTTTTATATTGTCGCCATTTTTCAGTTTCTCACTTACAACAGCAAATAATGTTTTCCCAAGCTCTTTCTTATTTTTGTATAATTTGCCACAATGGAAAAGATTCTCTTTGAACTCGTCTGAGCTAAATCTTTCTACTATTCGTTTTTCAAAAATACTCTCGGCTTTTTCAGGATTCTTCTTCATCTGGTTGCCGACATTAACCAAAAGCTGAGCAACATCAGGGCCTAATCTCTCAAAGCTTTTCACCCACTGTGGATTGTTCATCACATTATTGATGGTTTCCCTCCAGTTTTTCACAAAGGCCTCCACCATTTCGGCTTCTGAGCTGACCTGAATGTCCACATTATTATAAGAAATATACATTTTATTTCTCTTATCAGCATTATTGACAACTGGCTGTGGGACAGCTTCCTGGGGTTTTCCATTGCCATGTTTCATCCTGGCAGCCTTCTCATATTCTCCAGCTTCCACATATGTAATCCACTGGGCTACTTCCTTATCTCCCCAACGATACTCCTTTGACTCTGAATAATAATCCCCTCTGTATAATAAACCCTCAAAAAGTCTTACATAGCAATCCGGAAGTCCCTCCGGAAGCAGTATTCCATATACAATCTTTCCCTTTTCCTGATTTTTCTTCAAATAATCCTTTTCTCTTGGTGATGCGGTGTCATATCTTAATTCTTCCACATAAGGAGAAACACCTGCTATCAACTCCACCATGGTCATTCCTAAGGCATACGCATCCGTTTTCGAATTTGCCTTATACTTATTCATATGACCCTGGAACATCTCAGGCGCCTGATAGCCTCTTGTAAACATTGATGCGGTGGCACTTTCGTCCTTTTTTGTATCTGAGGCTCCAATCTTTTCGGCAGCTATGGCTCCTCCTCCAAAGTCAATGATTACATATCTTTCATCCTGATTGATTCCCTTATATCTCATAATGTTTGCCGGTTTAATGTCAGAATGATATATATTTCCCTTATGGATTTCCATAAGAGCCTGATTCATATCTCTAAGCACACTCACAAAAATGCTTGTAAAATCGGCTATTTTGTTCTTGTATTTCTCGAAGAACATAAAGTCCTTCTGCAATTCCTGATACTGCTCCATTACCACCATGAAATATGCCCCATCGTCAGTCTCTCCGGCATCAAGGACATTGGCAATGTTAGGATGGTTTATCCTCTTCAATTTCTCATTGATCATTCTGATTTTTTCTATTAATTTATCATTACAATCATAAATTTTTGCAATATAGTTTTTTGATGACTCTGTAGAATTACATAGATAAATACGCCCCTGCCCACCCGACTTTATTGGCTTGGATTTTGCCGGCACATAATACTGCCCTAATCTAAACATTGAATCATTAACTACAGATGAACTGGAGCTTCTTTGTGATATAGCATTAGAATTTCCCACCAGATCAATACCTTTATCTATTCCTTCAGTTGTAGAATATCGGTTATTTTCTTCCAAAGTTTCTGTATCTACATATTCGGTTTTACTGTAATTACTTTCCATAAACCTTCTCCCCCTGAAAGTGAATAGATTATACTATTACTTTGTCTATCAAATGTAAAGTACTTTTTTATTATATAATAGTAAACTTTGTCTATTCAATTTATATTTCAAGTTAACAAAACAATATTTATTTGCCTTACCGCAATTTGTATTTTGAAACACCGTACTCTCAATCAAAGCTCTGCACAAGGGTCGTCTTATCTCCTGTTTTCTCCCCAAGGAAAGGTGTGCCCCCCAACTCTGTGACGGTCAGTGTGCTTTCATAGTCATACTCATTGAATTCGGATCGCTGATCAAGGGCAACCACCCCGGTCAGGCCGGAACCGTTGCTGAATTCCCACCACATTGAATAGGCGTACACCGCCCCCTTCTCCGTCATGCCGAGATAGACCAGATACCCTCTGAAACTCATAACGGTATCCGTCTTCGGTTGGTAGGAGGTTAGGAAAAAGTTTTCACTGTTGCCATCCATCAGTGTCAGGGAATAGGATGTCTCCATGCCGTCAACAGACCTACTTCCACTCCAATCACAGTTCAAAAGATTGTCCGGCATGGTGTACCGCTGAAAAGCGATGGTATCCCACAGACCCATCTGCTCTCCACTTTTCGTAACAGCGCAGATGTCAGGGAGTCCGTCTGCAGAGGACCGGATAAGATCTTTCACATTGGTCACTCCCAAGAGAGGACCTCCACCGCAAACGTATCCGCTCCGCAGGCAGGGCAGAACGTCAATATAGTCCACCCGTCCCTCCTCAGTCAGTAAGAATACAAAAGGCTCGTCAGATTCCCCAATCTCGCCGCAGATGATTTTAGTATAGTTGCCATACAGCCCGTTTACAACCATATCCCTGTCATAGAGCTCGGCGTCTATGTTTACGGGACCATTTTCACCCAGCAATGTTTCCAACCGAGACGTCTGCTGCACCCGGATAGTAACAGTATCACCTTGCCGCTTCACCGTCAGATAATCCCCCAGCTGTACGGCTTCCACATGGTCATCATCCTCAATAAAATTCAGTGCTAAATCCCGACTCAGATATTCTGTCCCTGCGATACTCCCGATGGGGGCAATGACATGGAGAACACCATCGTCCAGATAGAGGGGCAAATCAAGGCTCAGATTACGCTCCGAGATTGTCAGTATTCGCAGCTTCTGATAGGCGCCTGCATTAATGTTCTCAAAATCCTCCCAAGCAGCGTGGTAAGCATCGTCAAAATCCTTCGCAACTGCACGGCGCAGGACATCCATGTAATCCGACTCTGTCATATCCTGAATTTTGAGGATGTCTTCGTTGTTCAGCCACACACCATCTGCCGTATCATAACTGTAAGCGGTATACCCCTCAAAGCCGCCATAAAAATAAGCGTATTTTATCACCAGGGATAGGACATCCCCGCTGTGGAAACACTCATACTCCACGTTGCTGCAATAGGGAATCTCCTTATTTTGGATGCTCTCCAGACACTTTTTTGCAGTTTCGCCGTAGATAGATGCGATCTCCTGATTGATAGCTGCAGCATCGGCTGTATCATCCTCAATCTGCGGCACATGAAAAAAATAATTGTATGTGAAACCATCATCGGAAGTTCCTTCGCCTTCTTCACTGTAAAGCTCAGTAACGACAACTTCCTTCGTTTTTTCAGGCGGGGATTCTTCTGTCTCCTGCGTTACAAAATCCTCGGTGAGTTCCTCATCGTTGCTCTCCTGCTGTTACGTTACTTTTTCAATATGCTTCTCCTGCAATCTCCTGAAGCAATCTCAGCAAATCGTTGGCATAGATACCACTATAACTGTTGGTAAACTTTTCGCCATCCTCCTGCCATGTGACCTGGATCTTACTGTCGGTTGCGTCCATAAGGTCCGGCTCCGGCGGGCTGTAGGCGGTCAGTTCGTGTTCCATCCATTCTTAGCCCCTGAAAGCCGCAGCTTTCCTCACCGATCTCAATCCGCTCACCAGTCTCCGTGTCCGTATAATCGCAGTACAGGCGGGGTGCATCGGATTCCTGTCCGGTGAATGTTATCGTAAAATCAAAACAGCCATCGTAGTTCATGGCACTTTGATGCCAGGAAAATTCCACCAATTCTGCCATTTCGGAAACCTCCCGTATTTCCTCCGATTTGTTTTCAGCGGGCTTGCCGTACTCCACCCGGTCCAGAACAACCTGCTGCCTTATGCTGTCTTTCCCCTCTTTTGAGACAGTGATATCCAGATACATCCTGCGGTTTTCCACATAGAGGCTCTCAATGGTACTGGAGACGCTCCCATCCTCGCTTTCAAATTTCTTATCATAGAACTGAAGCTCCGTCTTAACGTTAAGATTATCCCCCTCAAAGTCGAAGGAAAAATTGCCGCTGTATACCAGTTCCTGCTGGTAGCAAAGATCAAATGTGTTTCCTTCTTTTCCGCCTATGTTCGCGCTCCACACGCTATCCTCCGCCATCCACTCGGCATTCAACAGCTCCAGCATAGGTGCCGCCGGGTTTTCCATGCCAGGGCCGTCCACGATCCGCTCCAATACAAAATGTCGGTACGTGAAAATTGCTCCTATGAGAAAAATTACAATGACAGTTATGAGTATCATCCGCTTTTTCATAAAACCTCCTTCTTCTCGAATCGTTATTTCGCGATTTCTCTATTTTATCCACCGTCCGGTATAAGAACAAGTCGCGGATATCCGCTGTTTCTGTGCACTCGCTGATGAGCAGCAGATTTCCATATCGTTTTATATAGGCGCCCACAACTGCAGCCCCACCAAGAAGCCTGTTGCGTTTGTTAGCATCCGTCTCCATATCATACTGTGCCAGCATCCGGTCAATCAAGTCAATCTGTCCGGCTTACAGCTATGTGGAATACGGCATTTGAACAACATGGTAACAAGAGCTATCACGACACAAAGTAGCAGCCATACAACGGTCAGAAAGTATCCGATGGCATGGTGATAATCGTCCATCCACACAACTGCATCTGCAGGAAAAATGAATACGAGCTGATGTAAGTCATTGGTCAGCACCAGCAAATCAAGGATTTCTAAGCATCGGCTCGACATAGCAACACACAACTCTCCACATGTACCGTCTGCGCAAACTGGTCCACCGCCTGCACATTCTGTAACTGATATCCGTTACCGCACAAATACTTCAAATCTCTCGCTAATGTAGCCGGATCACAGCTGACATATACAATCCGTTCCGGTTGCATCTTAATCATGGTTTCCAGACACTTCTCATCACAACCTTTTCTGGGCGGATCCACAACAATGACATCTGCATGGATATTGTTTTCTTCATACTGTCTGGGCAGAACTTCTTCGGCTTTTCCCACATAAAATAAGGCATTGTCTATCTGATTTAATTCTGCATTTTCTTTTGCGTTTTCAATTGCCTGGGGAATGATTTCGACACCATGTACCATACCGGCTTTTTGTGCCAAAAATAGGGAAATGGTTCCGATGCCGCAATACAGATCCCACACGGTTTCACTGCCGGTCAAATTAGCATATGCTAACGCTACTTCATATAGCTTTGCAGTCTGGACGGGATTGACCTGATAGAAGGATAAAGGCGAAATACGGAATGCAACATCGCCGATTTTATCCGTAATATAACTGTTTCCATAGATTACCTCATAGTGGTCTCCCATTATGACATTGGTATCCTGTGTATTGGAGCTTTGACAAATGCTGGTAATTTTCCAATCTTTTCGATCAAGTTCTCCTTCTGTATCCACACCTTTTACATCGCAATGATAATTTCCAAAATCAATTTGTAAAAGTCGTCTGACCAGTGTTTCCTTTTCCGGAAGGGCCTTGCCGTTTATTACCAGACAAACCATAATTTCACCCGTAGAAAAACCGCTTCGAATCAGAACATGACGGACAAGACCCTGATGCAAAACCTCATCATATGCAGGGATATGCATTTCTTTCATAAACGCTAGTATTTCTTCCAAAATGGGCTGATTGATAGTTAGCCCCAGCTTACAATCAGTATTTGCAATAATCGAGTGTGTTCTTCCCGCATAGAAACCGGCAATCAGATTCCCTTCTTTATCTGTCCCAATGGGATATTGTGCCTTGTTCCGATAAAAATAAGGATGTTCCATTCCGATAATCGGTTCCGTGATACTTTTAATAAAATCCGCATCAAATCCTCCGATTCGAATTAAATCATTGATGACTTTATTCTGTTTAAATTCCAGTTGTTTCTCATAACTAACTGCCTGAAGCTGACAGCCGCCGCAAACTCTTGCAAATTCACATGCAGGCTCCACACGAAAAGGAGAAGGTGTAATCACCTTCTCTAATCTGGCATAAGCATAATTCTTTTTTGCTTTCATTATTTTGGCTTCAATGACATCTCCGACTACAGCATCTTTGACAAATAGAGTAAATCCATCGGCCTTTCCGATGCCTTCGCCATCCATTCCGGTGTCTTCAATCGTAATCGTCACTCTGTCGTTCTTTGCAAAACATTTCTTTTCTTTCATATTCTTCTCTTTAATATCATTCATTCTACATAATTAAATATAATGATGTTGGGGTCAAAAGGTATTTTCTATTCCATCCGCGTCGCGCGAACATTGCTTTCAAACATCCGATTAAAACCAAGCCAGCCGGTTTCTTCGGTACTGTTCATCAGTTCGGTAAAGGTTTCCATCTTGGCATCAGTATTGTCGGCAAAATTCAATGCCATTGCCTCTACCAGCGCCGGTTTTTTAGGGGAACCGTATTCTAATTCTCCGTGATGGGCCAAAATGCAGTGTTTTAATTCACCGAGTAAAACGGGCGGAAATCCGGGAATAGTCTTTGCGGCTTCACTGACCATTTCACTTCCAATCACAATATGTCCTAATAAATTTCCGTCATCGGTGTAATCGTTCATCGGAAAAGGTGATAATTCCTTTGTTTTTCCAATATCATGACAAATTGCAGCGGTCAAAAGTAAATCCCTGTTCAAAACCGGATATCTCGTGCAATAAAAGATACACAACTCTGCCACGCTCAGGGTATGATGCAGCAATCCTCCCACAAAACCATGATGAACAGCCTTTGCCGCCGATGAGTAGCAGAATTGTTTTGCAAAATCAGCATCCTTGATAAAAAAATACTCCAATAGCTGTTTGCAGTATGTATTTTCAACTGAACCGATGATTTCCTTTAAGCGAGCAAACATCTCATCAATATTAAAAGGAGTCATGGGAAGATATTCCGCAGGATTATATTCGCCTTCATGACACTTTCTTACGCGTTTTACATTGACCTGCATCACGTTATTAAAAACAGTAATATCGCCATGAATTTCTACGAAATCCAATGCATCAAATTCATCAATCCCGCCGCTGTACGGATCCCAGATCTTTGCATCCATGGTTCCTGTCTTGTCCTGCAAAATCACACTTTCGTAGGGTTTTCCGTTTTTTGTCACAGCAGATTGTTTATGCTTACACATATATATTTCGTTTACTCTGTCACCATCGTGATAATCTTTTAAATATTTCATTTTACTCCATTCTGTTGTCTTCATGAGCAACATTTATTATATTGATTAAATTACATTTTTATAGATTTTGCTATAAAAACAATCTTCTTTCTTATAAACATCATTTGCTTTTACTTAGCATTCAGGCAGATTTGGTAGCTATATTGTTAATAAGCCATTGCCATTATAAATACCATTATAATAATGATGTTGGGGTCAAAAGGTATTTTGACCCCATGATACCAACGGATTGCTACGCACTTTGTGCTCTCGCAATCCTAAAACATTCGAAATCCGCCCTGATCGGGCTACTTTACTTTCGGCCGGATTTCAGTTTCCGTTGTGACATATTTTTCTCCGTCATATCGGGCAATCTTAATCCTTGCAAAATCGTCCACGGACAAATTATCCAGGCAGTTCATATAATCTGTCAGACTCTTAATCTCTGCATCATTGATGGCAATGACCACATCAGCATTGTTAATTCCGCCGTCAAAAGCCGGTGATCCCGAATCCACTTCAGTCACATAAACACCGTACGGAATTTTTTGTGCATTATGAATCTCCCCGGTTACCGAAGCTCCATGAATTCCCAGATAAATCCGGTCTTCTTCATTAGAGAGTTTCTCTATCAGTTTCTTAATATCAGAAATACCAAAACAAGCCAAAAGAGCACCACTTGCTGCCGAAGATGATTCGGAGGTAATGACACCAATTAGTTTTCCGGATGTATTCACAATAATTCCGCTGGAATTGGTTTCGCTGTCCGTGATATCTGTAGTCAGAACATTGTAATGATAATCCGCATAAGAAATTTCTTTTTGATTCGATGTAACAATACCATAACAGATAGAACCGCTCTGACCTAAGGGACTACCAACTGCCACAACCGGTCTGCCGACAATATTGGCTTTCTTTGAGTTTGCCAATTCTATTGCTTCCTGACTATTCCACTGTTCATTAGATAAGCTACTTTTGGCAACCGTGAATATTCCCAGTCCCGTATCCGGATCCGAACGTAAAAGGTTCGCATCCACGGTATTCTTTCCGCTAAATGTGACGGTATAGCTTTCCGCATCGGGAAGACCATTGACATCTGCCACAATATATAAAGCTTTTTCATTTTTAGCAACAATAACACCTGAAGTCTCATTTGTATTTTCCACTTCATTTAAAAACCAGTCCATATCCGTAGATACTCCTGTAACGACCACAATCGCCTGAGAAGCTTCCATAGCAACCTTATACAAAGCATCGTAGGCCGCCTGATAGGTCTTGATTGCCAAATCCTTATCGCTGACTTCCTGCTGAATCTGTTCCGTAATCTGCTCGTTAATCTGTGAGTTAAACTGTTCTTCTAACTCTGCATCTTCTTGTTCAACAAGTTCATCCGTCAAAAGCTCTTCCGGACTGATTTCATCTTCCGTCTCTGGCAGTTCAATCTTGGTAATCTCTTCCGGCGACAGCTTTTTGCTGATAATCGGCTCCAAAAGTAAAAAAGTCAGACATGCAATAAATCCAAATGCAACTGCACTGACTATGGTAACCATGGATTTTTTAAACAGCTTCCTTTTATTGACCGGTTTCTTTTTTATTGTCTCATTCACAAAGGAATAGGATTCTTTTTCGTCCATTTTTTACCCTCTTTCTTTTCAGTTTCAGTATATCGGATGAGCCTTTTATTGTAAAGGTTCGTTGGCTTTTTTTCTGATGTATGCTATACTTTTGCCATGAATAAAAAAACGTTTCGTATATTAGAATTTGATAAGATAATTGAACAATTGGCAACCCATGCAGATTCGGAACCGGGCAGGCGCCTTTGCTTACGTCTGACTCCAAAATCAGACCCGGAAAAGATTGGTATTTTGCAAAAACAGACTGCCGATGCCCTGGCGCGTCTGTTACGCAATGGCTCTACTTCCTTTGGAAACAATAAAGATATTGCATTTATTACCAAACACCTATCCATCGGTGGCAGTCTCAATTCCGAGGAATTACTGCTCTTGGCCGGACTTTTGGAAAATGTTGCCAGAGTAAAGCATTATAATCGCAGTGATCGAACTGAAGAATTTATGGATTCTTTAACCGAATACTTTGATGGTCTCGAACCTCTTTCCAATCTGAGCGCAGAGGTACGCAGATGCATTCTCGGACCCGATGAGTTTTCCGATGATGCTTCGCCCACGCTAAAAGATATCCGGAGAAAAATCAACCAGACGGGCGATAAAATCCACAGCCAGCTCAATTCCATGGTCAATGGCTCTTTGCGGACATATCTGATGGATGCTGTTATCACTATGCGTAACAACCGGTATTGTCTTCCGGTCAAAGCGGAATACAAAAGTCAGGTTCCCGGCATGGTTCATGACCAGTCTTCCACCGGCTCAACCTTTTTTATCGAGCCCGCATCTGTTGTGGATTTAAATAACAAATTGAAAGAGTTAGCATCTGCTGAAAAAGAGGAAATTGAAAAAATTCTTACGAATCTTTCTGCTGAATTTATGCCGTATGCAGAGACCATCGGTGAAAATGCAAGACTGATGACCCGGCTTGACTTTATTTTTGCCAAAGGAAAACTCGCTTTGGAGCAGAATGCCACGGAGCCTGTTTTTTCGGACAAAAAAATAATCCGGATTCGTAAAGGCCGTCATCCTTTGCTAAACAAAAAAACCGTGGTTCCGATTGACATTCATTTAGGCGATGGCTTTGAACAGTTAATCATTACCGGTCCCAATACGGGCGGTAAAACCGTTTCCCTAAAGACCGTCGGATTATTGACCCTGATGGGACAGGCCGGACTTCACATCCCGGCATTGGACCGCAGCGAGCTTCGCATCTTTAAAAAGGTTTTTGCAGATATCGGAGATGAACAAAGTATTGAACAGTCACTTTCGACTTTTTCTTCTCATATGACCAATATTGTTTCCATTCTCCGGGAAGCAGATTCTGACAGTTTATGTCTGTTTGATGAACTCTGTTCCGGAACGGATCCGACCGAAGGAGCGGCACTCGCCATCTCCATTCTCACAAGACTGCATAGTCAGGGTATCTTTACCATGGCAACAACGCACTACAGTGAATTAAAGCTTTATGCGATTTCCGGCGACGGCGTGGAAAATGCCAGCTGTGAATTTGATGTTGAGACCTTATCTCCTACCTACCGTCTGTTAATTGGTATTCCGGGAAAAAGTAATGCTTTTGCCATCTCGCAAAAGCTGGGGCTTTCTTTGGACATCATTGAAAAAGCAAAAGAACAGCTTTCGAGTGAAGACAAGAGTTTTGAAGATGTTTTGGCCGATTTAGAGAAAAACCGCAGGACTATTGAAAAAGAACAGATTGAAATTGATACCTATAAAAAAGAAATATCCGCTTTAAAAGAACAATTACAAAAGCAGCAGGAAAAAGCGGATGCGGCTCGTGAACGGATTTTAAAAGACGCCAACGAAGAGGCTCGTGAGATTTTGCAACAGGCCAAAGATGTCGCAGATGAAACGATCCGCAATTTCCACAAATACGGTTCTGCCACACCAATGAAGGAAATGGAAAAGCAGCGTCAGAAAGTCGGTGCGGAAATCGCCAAAAAGAATGCCAAACTTTCTATAAAACCGCAGTCTAAGCCCGTCGGTTCCCTGACTGCAAAAGATATCTCTACCGGTCAGAAGGTAAAGGTACATTCTCTGGGTGTGGAAGGATATGTAGTTTCTATGCCCGACACAAAAGGCAACCTTTTTGTACAATGCGGCATTATCAAATCCAAGGTTAATATCCGGGATTTATCCCTGTCGCAGGAAGAAGACATTACCGTTCCTGCCAGATTAAAATCCCAAAGTTCCAAAATCAAGATGTCCAAAAGTCTTTCTGTTTCCACAGAAATCAATCTGTTAGGTATGACCTGCGATGAAGCGATATCCGCCCTGGATAAATATCTGGATGATGCCTATGTTGCGCATCTTCCCAGTGTCCGGATTGTTCACGGCAAAGGAACCGGTGCTCTTAGAAAAGCGGTTTCCGACCATTTAAGACGGCAGTCCTACATCAAATCCTTCCGACTGGGCGAATTTGGCGAAGGAGATGCCGGAGTTACGATTGCTGAGTTTAAATAACTTATATTAAGCATTTTTATATATTCATATTGTATTTTATAAACTTTTGAGCAATCAAATTATTTTTTGTCACATACATCAAACGATGACAGCTTCAAAGATTTATTTGAAATACGGAGGTAAGCAATGGCTAACAAACAAAAAATTTTAATTGTAGATGACGATGAAAATATAGCAGAATTAATTTCTTTGTATCTGACCAAAGAATGTTTTGAAACACAAATTGTTTACGATGGAGAATCTGCTCTGGATGCTGTCAAAAGCTTTGATCCCAATCTGATTATCCTGGATCTGATGCTTCCGGGCATGGATGGCTATCAGGTATGCCGTGAAGTTCGTATGACTTCCACCGTGCCAATTATTATGCTTTCGGCAAAAGGTGAGATTTTTGATAAAGTTTTAGGTCTGGAGCTGGGTGCCGATGACTATATGGAAAAACCTTTCGATTCCAAAGAACTGGTTGCCAGAGTAAAAGCAGTGCTGAGACGTTTTAAAAATACCACTGTCTCTGTTGCAGAATCCACTCCTACTCCAAGTACCAAAGTCAAAAAAGTAGAATACCCGGACTTAACTATTAATCTGACCAATTATTCTGTGACATACAAAGGAAAAAGTCTGGAAATGCCCCCCAAGGAACTGGAATTATTATATTTTCTTGCTTCTTCACCCAATCAGGTATTTACCAGGGAACAACTCTTAGACCAAATCTGGGGCTATGAATACATCGGTGACACAAGAACCGTGGATGTCCATATCAAAAGACTTCGAGAAAAAATTCGGGATCATGAATCCTGGAGACTATCTACTGTATGGGGAATCGGATACAAATTCGAGGTACTATTATGAGAAAAACACTTTTTCTGAAATTTTTATTAGCGTATATTATTTTCGGTTGCTTCGGCTTTATTGCCGTTGCGACCGTTTCTTCTGCGCTGACAGTGGATCATGAAACCAAACGAACGGCAGAGCTGTATTACCGGGAAGCATCTACAATTTCAAAAACCTATGCGAGCGATTTATACAATAATCAGATTACCATTGAAAGTGCATATTCCCAACTAAATACATTATCAGCCTATTTAGATGCAGATATCTGGATTGTAAATCCTTCCGGAACCGTGGTTGTAAATTCCTTAAATCTGCCAGATCTGTCAAATCCTCAGGTTATTAAGGATTTTGATCCTTCCGTTACTGCATCCTCCTATTATGTTAAAGATAATTTTTTCAATCAATATAACAAAGAAATGTTAACGGTTTTTACCCCGATTACTTCCAATTATAAAATCAAAGGTTATGTCATCATTCTTCAGCCGATGGATACACTAAGAAGCCGCAGTGACAGTTATCTAAGTATCACATATATCACACTGGTGGTCTTACTGTTTCTGTCTTTAATCATTTTGATTTTCTTTACGGAAGTTTTCTATATTCCTTTAAAGAAAATCATTTATGCAACAGAACAATATGCTGACGGAAACATGCATCATGAGTTTTCCGTAGACAGCAATGACGAACTGGGATATCTTGCCGGCTCACTCAGTTATATGGCTAGTGAAATTGCCCGTTCTGAGGATAATCAGAAAAAGTTCGTTGCCAATGTTTCTCACGACTTCCGTTCTCCGTTAACTTCCATCCGCGGTTATCTGGAAGCAATGATTGACGGAACCATTCCGCAAGAACTGCATGAGAAATATTTGAAAATAGTTTTAAATGAAACAGAACGATTAACAAAGCTCACAAATTCCCTGTTAACTTTAAATAATCTGAATACCAAGGGAATGGTTTTGGAACTATCGGATTTTAATATTAATCAGGTCATTCACAAAACCGTAGATACGTTTGAAGGAACCTGTCGAAAAAAACAGATCTCCATAGACCTCATTCTCACAGGAGAAGAAATGTTTGTTCATGCCGATATTGATAAAATACAGCAGGTATTATATAACCTTTTGGACAATGCGATAAAATTCTCACATTCCAATTCAACCATTACTATAGAAACAAAATTGAAACATAATAAATTGTTCGTATCGGTAAAAGATACCGGTATCGGCATTCCGAAAGAAAGCCTAAATCTTATTTTTGACCGCTTCTATAAGACAGATCTGTCACGTGGTAAAGATAAGAAGGGAACCGGTCTCGGTCTATCCATTACCAAAGAAATCATTCACTCCCACGGTGAAAACATCAATGTTGTCAGCACGGAAGGAGTCGGAACCGAATTTATCTTTTCTCTGGCACCCTCTGACATAGACGAAGATGATGAGTAAACACTTTTATTATTCACAACTTTAAGGACACAGCAAGTCGTCCAAGCAGAAAATGATATATCTTTGCCGCCGGCTTTTACGAGGTTTTGTGACTTTCTTAGCGGCATGGTGAACAAAAGGAATGCCCGGTTTCAACTGTCTGAAGACGAAGTCTGAGTTTTGAAACCGGGCATTTAATAATATTTTGTGAGCGTGCCGCTTAGAAAGACTAAAAACCGAAGTACGAGGCGGCAAAGATATATCATTTTCTGTTTGGACGACCTACATCCTGCTATTACGTTGTCTTCCAATTCAGCCGATGGAGTTCTCCTTCTAGCTGCATGGATTCAAAATTCTGCTGGCGCAAAGCTTCATACAAAACGATGGCAACCGAATTAGACAAATTCAGTGACCGGATTGCGGGCTCCATCGGAATCCTTATACAGGTTTCTTCATGTTCTACCAGAATTTCCTCCGGTATTCCGGCACTTTCTTTTCCAAACATGATAAAATCATCCGGTCCAAAAGTAACGTCAGAATAGACATGTCTGGCTTTGGTTGTTGCCATCCAGATTTTAGCGCCGGGATTCTCTTTTAAAAAAGTCTCAAAATTCATATAGGTATGAACATCCAGATCTTTCCAATAATCCATTCCCGCTCTTTTTAAAGCTTTTTCACTCAACGAAAATCCCAACGGCTCAATCAGATGAAGACTTGTACCGGTTGCGACACAAGTTCTGCCGATATTTCCGGTATTGGCCGGGATTTCAGGCTGATGCAATACGATATTCATATTATGCCTGCTCTTTCTCTTTACGAAGTTTTGTTACAAATTCATTTAATCTTCCGATTGCAATCTTTAAATTTTCTAAAGAATATGCATAGGAAATACGTAAGAATCCTTCCCCACAATCACCAAATGCGGTACCGGGTACAACAGCAACCTTTTGCTCTTCCAAAAATCTGGTTGCAAATTCTTCACTGGTCATGCCAAACTCTTTGATACAGGGGAATACATAAAATGCCCCATAAGGTTCAAAGCATTCCAGTCCCATCTCCCGAAAAGCATGCATCAGATAACGACGTCTCTGATTGTATGCTTCGCGCATTTCTGCCACATCATCATCCCCGTTTCGCAAAGCTTCCACTGCAGCATACTGACTGGTCGTGGGGGCACACATAATTGCAAACTGGTGAATCTTTGTCATCTGCTCAATGATTTCAGCAGGTCCGACTGCATAACCCAGTCTCCATCCGGTCATTGCATAGGCCTTGGAAAATCCGTTAATTAAAATAGTTCTTTCCTTTAAGCCTTCCAGTGTAGCAATAGAAACATGTTTTTCTTTATATGTAAGTTCTGCATAAATTTCATCGGAAATGACATATAAATCGTTTTCGATAATGATGTCTGCAATTGCTTCTAAATCCTTTTTCTCCATGATGGCACCGGTCGGATTATTGGGGAAAGGCATAATCAATACCTTTGTCTTAGGTGTAATGGCATCCTTTAATTCCTGCGGTGTCAGGCGAAACTCATTTTCATGTTTCAGGTTAATCGGAACCGGTACTCCTCCTGCCAGAACGGTACAGGGATTATAAGAAACATAACAGGGCTGGGGAATTAAAACTTCGTCACCCGGATCAAGCATGGCGCGGAGTGCAATATCAATTGCTTCCGAACCGCCGACGGTTACAATTACCTGCTTGTTATAATCATAATCCAAATTCTGGCTTCTTTTTAAATAGTTGCATATTTCGATCTTTAATTCCTTCAGACCGGAATTAGATGTGTAAAATGTACGTCCTTTTTCCAGAGAGTAAATACCCTCATCACGAATATGCCAGGGAGTATCAAAATCCGGCTCACCTACGCCAAGTGAAATAGCATCGGGCATTTCATTTACAACATCAAAAAATTTGCGGATTCCTGAAGGTTTGATTTCTCGAATCTGTTTTGATAATGGATCTCTCATGGTGTCACCTTCATTCTTTCGTCTTCATATTTCTTTGTCATAATGGTTCCGTGGTCTTTGTATTTCTTTAAAATGAAATGTGTTGCAGTACTTAAAACCGAATCCAGAGTGGAAAGCTTATTGGAAACAAATGATGATACTTCCTTTAAACTCTTGCCTTCCAGAGAAACAAGTAAATCATATCCTCCGGAAATCAGATAAACTGAATTAACTTCCGGATATTTGTAAATGCGCTCAGCAATGGTATCAAATCCCTGTCCTCTCTGAGGTGTTACGCGTACCTCAATCAATGCAGATACTTTTTCAATACTGGTCTTTTCCCAGTCAATCAGCGTGTGATAACCACAGATAACACCTTCTTCTTCCATGGCTTTTAATTCATTTGCAACATCGATTTCCGGAACACCTAAAATAATAGCCAGTTCCTTTATTTCCACTCTGCTGTTTTTTTCTATAATGCTTAAGATTTTTTCTCTCATAATTGATTCCTTTCCTAATTGTCTTTCCTTCATTGGCATACTTGTCTCCATATATATTAGGATCAAAATGTATTCTGATATCATGATACCAACAGATTGTTACACTCTTTTGCTCCTGGTATCATAATATTCCATCACTTCTCTGAAATTTACAACGCCTTATATAATTGATCCGTCTTGGGAGGCTCCAAAAATCTGGTTTCCTCACCATTTGTCACAACTCTGTCGTTGCCTTCGGTCACTTTTCCGATTACGGCTGCATGAATACCGGATTCTTCCAGTACTCTTACCAGGTCGTAACCGTTATCCGCGGCTAACATCAAACTTCCGGACGACATCATTTCATATGGATTCACATCAAAATAATTACATATTTCAACCGTAGCCTGCTTAATCGGTATTTTTTTCAAATCAATGGTCAGTCCAACGCCTGCGCTTTCTGCCATCTCCCAAAGTGCTCCAAATACACCGCCCTCTGTGATATCATGCATTGCGCTCACATTGGACTTTCCGGCGATTGCAGCCTCTTTTATAATAGAAAGATACTGACTGTATCCCTTCGCTTCCTCAATTAAAAACGCGGGGAATTTTTGCAACAGCTCTTCTTCTTTTTCTTTCGCAAGTATCGCGGTTCCTTCGAGTGCCGCCCACTTGGTAATGACGATATCCTGTCCGGGCTTTGCTCCTTTGGTCGGAAGCATCCGGTCTTTTTTTACTTTTCCAATTCCGGTAACGGATAATACCGGCCGATTTACCGCATCCGTCACTTCCGTGTGTCCCCCGACAACCTGTATATTTAATTCCTGACAACAGGTTTCAATTTCCTGCATGAGTTCCCGGATTTTTATTTCCCGGATACGGGGTGGAAGTAATGCGCATACCAATACGCCAATAACTTCTGCTCCGCTTGAAGCAATGTCGTTGGCTGAAATCATAACGGCCCATCTTCCCATTTCTTTTGTGGTTCCGGTAATCGGATCTGTGGATAATACCATAACCTCATCGGGCTGAAGTCCGATGATGGCACAATCTTCTCCGACATCGGCACCGACCAAAACTTCGGGCCGTTTTGTTTTAATTTGTTTTAGGATGGAACGCTTTAAAACGTTCTCAGGTACTTTGCCGATTTCCATATTTTAACCCTGACAGACATTTGGAATTGTCCCAAATATCTGATTTTTACTGTTTGCTATTATTCATTAATTATTTAATTTTCAATTTTAAAATTTCATTGCACCAATTCTTCAGCAACTGCTTACTGGGCAGCCTGCTGCTGAGCCGCTGCCGCATCTGCTGCTGCCTGTGCCGCCGCTGCTTCTGCCGCCTGTTGTGCTGCAAGAGCTGCTGCCGCTTCCGCTGCCTGTTGAGCTGCCTGCTGGGCTGCTATGGCATTGGCATCGGGGACAGCCGGTGACGCACCTCCTGCAATAACCGCTCTGCAGGCATCTATGCTTTGCGATGCAATCGCCGCATTGATAGCTGCAGAGAGATTGGGGTCTGACGTTGCCGTTCCGACTGCTGCCGTTCTGGGAACCGCCGCATAAGAACTCTCATTTACGATTTCACGGCTTTCCTCTTTGCCATCAACTGTTACAACTTTCCACAATCTGGCTTTATATCCCACATGTGCACTCTGCACACTGATATATCCGACACCATGACCGCTGTCCGCAACAACCTTTTCACCTTGCGGTACAGTCCTTGATAATACTTCACTTTCATAAGTCACTTTGCGGTTTTTGGGACGTGTTTCCACACCGTAAATATTAAAAGTAATCTTTTTGTCTTTGGTATATCCTTCAATATAAATCGGATAATCCGTACTGTTTACAAATTTCAAATCCTTTGTAGTTCCGGAAATTGCTGCATCGGCAGAGGGATCAACATAAGTTACAATCATGGAATGATTAGAACGATCTTTTACCGTAAGTTCCGCACGCAATACCGCATTATACAATGTCGTCGATACCTGACAGATACCGCCACCCAGAGATTCAACAACCAGACCGTTTAAATAAGAACCCGCCATATAATATCCATTATCAGCAGTAAACGGACTGACTGCCTCATATACGGAAAAAGTGTCTCCCGGGTAAAGCAGGGAACCATTAATCAGGCTGCATCCGTTTGCTACATTTCCGGACCGGTTAGAACCGGACGTAGAATAATCTGTGGTAAAGCTTCCCAAAAGATCCTTTACCTTTGCAAGCTCTTCTTCAGAACCACGGGGCTCATCGGTATCCACAACCAAATCTATAGAAGCATCCTGACCATCCCATCCATCTGATACAAAAGAAACAATAGAATCTGCGGAAGCCTCTTCATCAATCACAACTCCCACCTGACCCGGGACAATGACAAATTCCCCATCTTCCCTTGTCAAGGTTGCATCCTTTGCATCCACATTATACTTTAGACATTTATCAGAAATCATTTTTAATACATCATCTTTTTCAACCTCATATTCCATGGGTAAAATCAGATTTTCGTACTCTAAATCTTTTTTAGTTTTGTATCTGGCAACAAGATTACCTGCTTTTGCAACCTTGACAGCATCTTGCGCAACATCTGTATTGACCCATGTAATACCAAGATCGTTCATGGATACTACAACGGTATTGTTATTCATGGCATTTAATGTCAATTGCCTGCTGCCAATTGTATCCATATATTCTTTGACTTTTTGCGTTGCTTCTAAAGCAGTCAGACCGGAAACATCCACCTCTCCGATGAAAACACCGTTTTCAATGACTTCATCTTCAACTGATTTAGCAGAAACAGAAAAATCTGTATGCAGAAAAAGCAGTGTAAAAGCTGCCGTAAAACAAATAATATTTAAAAATTTTTTCATAATCTACTCCATGTGTTATAATAACTTTGAGTTATTTAGAAAACTACAATCTCTTTTGCAGATCCGATAACTATACTGCAACAGACAATACCAAAGGCAGTACCATGGCAAGAATCAGGATCACAATAATGATGACAGAAATAATCTGTTTTCCTTTTTTATTAAACATAAAATCACCTCTTCTTACGAAAGGATATTATAAACGATGTTCCCTTTTTTGGCAACTATCGTGTTCGTTATCTGGCTGACTTACGAGCTGAAAAAACACGACAGAATCAATACAAAAGCATATGAGGATTTTTGGGAAAAAGAGCGGGAGGCAAACCTTGTCAGGAAAAAATCATTAGATAACCTTTCCTACATCAAAGTGCCTCTGGAATATATTCCCAAAAGTCTTTTATCCGAGGATCCCGTCGTAAGCGACTGCATAAGTATCCTGGAACATCTTTCCGAAAGAAAAATCGTCAACCTGACCGGTTATACCAATACGGATTTAAAATTGGAATATGGTGCACCCAATCTTAACATCTTAATGGAATACGACGAAAACTACACTCTTTATGCCCGCACCATGAACAAATTAGCCCACGCTTACTATGATGCCGGGTATGAAAGTAACGCCCGCATTTTGTTGGAATGCTGTATTGAAAGCAATACGGATATCAAAGCCACTTATCTTCTTCTGGCCCAAATCTATAAAAAACACCAGGAAACGGAAAAAATCGATAAACTGATGGAAACAGCCAAAAATCTTCCATCCGCTTCCAAAAAATCCATCATACACGCCTTGGAGGAATACGTCCGTATTGACTGATTAAATTATCGAGATACCGGCTGGCTTCATTTCTGCTTAATGCATTAATATCATATGCGCTTTCCACATGATAATAGGACAAAAACCTGTTGATTTGTTCCTTTTGTTTTGGCTGAATAGGACCTTCTTTTTTTACCTGATAAATTAACATGGAGGGTTCAAACAGCTTATCTGCATCCTCTGTCTCTCCAAATTTCCGCAACAAAATCTTATATAGTTCATACGCGGCCTCCACATCAGACATCGCACGATGTGGGGTATGCCGAATTTCAAAATGCTTACATAAAAACGGAAGCGACCGACTTTCCAGATCCCCTAAGTATTTCCTGGAAATTGCCAGCGTATCAATCCCTGTTTTTTCAAATGTGTTTCCGGCATTCACAGCAGCTCTTTTTAAAAACGAAAAATCAAACAGAATGCTGTGCCCCAGTAAACAGCCCGTTGTTTCAAATTTGATAAAGTCTCCAATGACATCTCCGATATAAGGAGCCTTTTTTAAATCTTCATCACATAGACCTGTTAAGGTAACAATGCGTTCCTCTAACACTCTCCCGGGATTGACCAGCGTGTGAAAGGTATCTGTGATGTTACCATTTTCTACTCTCATTGCTGCAATTTCGGTAATTTTATCTTTTTTGGGATCCAGTCCGGTTGTCTCAATATCGACGACCGTGAACTTTTCATACTCTTTTCTCATATTTTCCACGATTTGCTACTTTCATTTTTACTTAGAACGCTTTTTCTTGTTTTGTTCCTTATAATAACTGCAATACTCTGTCAAAAAGCATTCTTCACATTTCGGACTTCTGGCAAAACAGATCTGCCTTCCAAATGTAATAATCTGGATATTGTATAAAATCCAATGATCCTTGGGCAGAACCTTCATCAGATCATATTCAATTTTTTCCGGATCATCTTCCTTCGTAAATCCGAGCTTTTTTGAGATGCGTTTTACATGTGTATCTACAACAACGCTCGGTTCATGAAAAATATTGCCTCGAATCACATTGGCTGTTTTTCTGCCTACGCCCGCAAGAGAGGTCAAATCTTCCAGGCTTTCGGGAACCTCTCCGTCAAACTTTTCTACCAGATCTTTGCAGCAGGCAATGATGTTTTTTGCTTTATTATGATAAAAACCGGTAGACTTAATATCCTGCTCCAGTTCTTTTAAATCGGCATTCGCAAAGTCTGCGGGACAGGTGTACTTTTGGAACAAATCCTTTGTAACGATATTCACACGGGCATCCGTACACTGCGCGCTTAAAATCGTCGCAATCAAAAGCTGCCATGGACTGTCATGATCTAAATAACATTTATACTCCGTTGTATACACTTCGTCCAGCTTGTCTAAAATTTCTTTTGTTCTCTTTGTCATGTTATCACCTCTTCATTCAGAAACAATATTTTTGCATCATATGTCAATGGATTGCGCTCCATATAGTCATAAAGTACAAATACTCGTTTTTCCCTTTTCTGATAAGATGGGCTATCTCCGAAAATATCATATGTAAAGGGTTCCATGTGAGTCATCCGCACCATACTTTTAGCATCATATTCTTCATAGCTTTTGAGAATATGGCAACCTGTCTCCCTCCGCTTTGCTTCCATTCGGTAAAAATAATTGATTACTTCTTTGTCTGCAGACAAATCTGCTGAAAAATCAGGTCTGCTCTTGGCATTTTCCCGCAAATATACATCCATGGTCAAAAGTTCCTTGACCAATTCCGAATCACATGCAGACACCTCACCGGCAAATTCCAAAAGCACATGGTAGCGGTGCATTCTGGACGGTGTATTTATGAAATAATGCTTCTTTTCATAAAAATAGGCCAGAGCCTCATAGAGAGCAAAAGGTGTTTCAAAAAACTGCTCCAGATAAGGAATGGTATAGGTAAACTGATTACTGTTATAGTAAATTTCGAGCATTTCTTCAATCTGCTTTAGCTTACAAATCTGCTCATAAGAAATCCAGTTTGTGCATAGCACCTCGTACGGCGGTTGCGATGTATAGCAAAGCCCGTACTCTTTTTCCATCTCCTTCATGTGGGAACCACTCAGAACCTTTAAAAATCCAAGCTGTAATTGCTCGGGATGCATCCGGTATACATCGGAAAAGGATTGCTGAAAACTTTCATAGTCTTCATATGGCAGTCCCGCAATTAAATCCAGATGTATATGGATATTGTTTCCCCGGTGAAGTCTTGCAACAATCGTTCTCAATTTTTCAACATCCATGATACGTCTGATTTCCTGAAGAGTCTTTTCATTGGTAGTCTGTACACCAATTTCCATCTGTACGGCACCGGGTCTTAATGTATTCAAAAGGCTCAGTTCTTCTTCATTTAATAAATCCGCACCAATTTCAAAATGAAAATTTGTTATTCCGTTATCATGCTCTTTGATATATTGCCATATTTCCATGGCGTGTTGATGGTTACAGTTAAAAGTCCGGTCAATAAATTTTACCTGCGGTACTTTACTATCCAGAAAAAACTGCAATTCCTTTTTTACCATTTCCATATCACGAAGTCTTACCTTCTTGTCAATGGAAGATAGGCAGTAGCTGCAACGAAACGGACATCCCCGTGACGTTTCATAGTAGATAATTTTATGTTCAAACGGTTTTAAGTCTTGGTACAGAAAAGGGATTGCACTTAAATCCGTCAGTTCCCTATCTTCCGTTTTGTACAATTCCGATTCATCTCGAAAATGCAGACCTTTAATCTCTTTTAATGCCGCAACGTCATTTGCAAAAGCATTCCCACATTGCTCATACAACTCGCAATAATACTCACATACTTCCAAAAAAGTCTGTTCGCCTTCTCCGATCATAATTCCGGTTAGCTCATGGTAACTATTTAGAACTTCTTCTGCGCGGTATGATACTTCGGGGCCTCCCAGCCAGATAGGGACCCCCGGCATTATTTTTTTGATCTCTTTCACCAAGCTAAAGACCATGGACACATTCCAGATATAAACCGAAAAACCTAAGATGTCCGGTTTTTGTTTATAAATTGCACTTAGAATTTCATCCATCCGTTGATTGATGGTATAATCTGCCAAAGCAATGTGTTCTTCCATTTCCGGTCGATAATGTGTTGCATACGAATAAAGGCTCAACAATGCCGGATTGGTGTGAATATATTTTGAGTTAACTGCAACTAACAAAAATTTCATATGTAATTTGTTCCTTTTCATAATCTATAAAGGTAATTATCATTTAATTTTATTATGATACCAGGATGTAAAGGTCATGCCTTTTCGTTCTTTCATGCTTTCATGAGCACAAAGTACAAAGTAATCCTAAGGTATCATATGATATATTCCGATTACTATATTTAATATATAACATCATACCACAATTTTTCAAAAGAAACCGCAGGATTCCCTTGGAAACCGATTGACTCTTATTGTACGGGCAAATTATAATAATGATACCAGGGTCAAAAGGTCATATTTTTCATGCTCGCATGAAAAAGTATGACTTTGGGACCCGCAAAACATGAGAAAGTAGCCCGATTAGGGCGGATTTCGATTGTTTACGGATTGCGAGAGCACAGAGTGCATAGCTGTCCGCAGATATCATGTGAAATTCATATCAATTTAAATATATTATGATGATTTATGACACTAATTGCATTTATTATTTTATTAATTAAATTCGCTTTACCTATATTATTAATCGTATGGGCAATTAATTTGCTAAAAAGTAATCGACAGAGAGATAAAGAAATTAGCGAACTACAAACCGCAATTCATGAATTACAGCTTCAAATTAATGAATTAAAAGAGTATAAATAAAATAGAAATGGGGGATTTCTATGAAGAAGGTATTGCTATCAGACTTAAAAAACGGAATGATTACGGCAGAGGATGTCATTTCCTTAGACGGTCAGTTAGTTGTCCCAAAGGGTATTGCTTTAACAGAAAATCTGATTGCCAGAATCTTTTCTTTTGACATCTTTTCCATCCGGGTTGAAGATGAAATTTTAACTACCAATCTGGATATACCTGCCGGTTCAGAAATGTCATATGCTCAAAAAGTAAAATCTTCTCCCGAATTTGCCGTATTTCAGAAAGATTTTAAAGAAAATGTTGACAGGCTGGAATTTGCATTTAATTCACTGATTGAAAAAAATACTGAATTTGATCCGACTGTGATTTTGGAAGAAACTCTGAAGATGATTAATCATCGCTCCTCTCCTACCGGTATCATGGATTTAATGCTCAATATGCAGGAATACGATGACTGTACCTATGCACACTCTTTAAACGTTGCAATGATTTGTAATATTTTTGCAGGCTGGCTTCACTTTTCTCTCAAAGATAGAGTCCTTGCAACTGCCTGCGGATTATTTCATGATATCGGAAAGTTAAAAATCCCACATGAAATCATCAGCAAACCGGGGAAATTAACCCCGGCAGAATTCCGTATCATTAAAACCCACCCGCTTCATTCGTATAAGCTGATTTCGCAGTTTCAACTGTCAGATGAAATTAAAAACGCAGCATTAATGCATCACGAGCGTTGTGACGGATCCGGTTATCCATATGGTTTTACATTTGACAAAATTACGCGTTTTGCCAAATTAGTAGCAATTGCTGATGTTTATGAAGCTATGACCAGTAATCGTTCATATCGCGAGGCTTTATGTCCCTTTTATGTAATTACTCATTTTGAAAATGACGGATTGCTAAAGTATGACCCCGGCTTTTTATTAACTTTTTTGGAAAATGTAGTTAATACTTTTTTAAATCAAAAGGTACGATTAAGCAATGGAATCGAAGGAAGTATCATCTATATCAATCCGATTGCCCTTTCCAAGCCCACCGTCCAGGTTGGTGAAAAATTCATAGATTTAAAATTATTAGACAATGTCGAAATAACTTCTATCATATGATGCAAGGGGAAAAATCGAAATATTCAATTATTAAGATCTGTTTAAGCTTTTGCAGAATATTTTTTTCATATCTGCAAAAGCTTTTTAATATGCGTATACAACGTTGATTCTGCATTTATTATCCGATATAATATCTACATTGGTAACAAGGAGAATTCTATGAATCTACAAAAAAAGAGTTTCAGTGAAGAAGAAAGAAAAATCTTTTTTTCAATTTTGAAAGAAATTTCCACAAATTCTCGCTTTCACGAATGTAATAAATTTATACAACACGGCAATACAACTGTAAAACGGCATTGTATCCGCGTAGCCGCAACCGCCTATTATATTGCTTTAAAGACAGGCATCAAGGTAAACGAAAGGGAATTGATTCGTGGCGCTTTACTCCATGATTATTTTTTATATGACTGGCATGAAAAACTATTGCGAAATCAAATCCATGGATTTACACATCCCAAAACGGCTTTGCAGGAAGCACTAAAAGATTTCACGCTCTCAAAACGTGAAGAAAATATGATTTTGCATCATATGTTTCCGTTAACTCCTTGTCCTCCGAAATATAGGGAAGGCTGGATTCTCTGCCTCGCTGATAAAATCTGCGCAACCAGAGAAACCATAAATCGAAGATGATACATTTTTTACAAAATTTTCAATTTATACATCTGGATCTTGCTACTCTGATCTGTGTCCTGATGTGGTACAGTTTTTTAGGGTGGTTGTATGAGTCCACCATTTTTTCGCTTTGTGAACAAGGCATTTTTATGAACCGGGGATATTTCATCGGCCCCTATTGTCCAATCTACGGAGTTGCCTGTGTTTTGAACTTGTACTTATTGGAAGGGATTACAAGTGGCTTCCGCATCATCTTATTAGCAGGTCTGTCTATCTGTGCAATCGAATATGTAACTTCTTATGCATTGGAAAAAATATTTGGTACCCGCTATTGGGATTATAGTTATTATCCTCTCAATATCAATGGTCGTATCAGTGTTGTGTCCGGTTTCTTCTTTGGTATTGTATCCTGGGTTTTGATTAAATGGCTACATCCGCTTACTTTACATATGTTGTCACATTTTTCTATGAAATCACGTGTGATTGCTGCAATCGGTTTTACCATTATTTTTGTTTTCGATGCAACTTTTACAATAGTTAGCATGTGTAATCTCAACAAAAAATGTAAAGCTCTTTATGATGCATGGGATGAACACGTGGAAAATGGGCTGGACATTTTAAATGCCAAAAAGGAAAGTTTAAATCGATTTACCATCGTCCGAAAAGGAAAAAACATTGTGGTACGATTAAAAGGTGTAAACAGGACTTTCGTTGAACTGGAAACCAGATATCTGAAGGTATTCCCTCAATTTAAACATGTAAAATACGGCGTAGTTATCGAAAAACTTAAGGATACCATACGCCGTAATAAATAATCTTTTCTCTGCCATCGTTTCTCACTCGCAATCTTTGCGGGATGGTAGCCGCCCATACAAAAATATATATCTTTGCCCACGGAATTTGGCGAGGTTTCTTGGCATTTCTTAGCGGCATAAGCGAACAAAAATAATGCCCGGTTTCAACTGTTTGAAGACGAAGTCTGAGTTTTGAAACCGGGCATTTAATATATACTTTGTGAGCATGCCGCTTAGTAATGCCAGAAACCGAAGTATGAAGTGGACAAAGATATATATTTTTGTATGGGCGGCTGCCATCCCGCAAAGATTGCGAACTATGTAATTTTTAATAAGCCATCTTGTATATATCAAGCATTTCGTCATATCCGAGCTTCATATATCCATTTAAAACACGGGTTTTGTTGCGAGAACAGCCAAGTGCAAGTGCTTCTAAGCTTTCTTCTTTCACATCCAGCTCTCTTAAGCTCGTAGGCATTCCCAAATTCTTATAATACTGTTCCTGAAGATCAATGGCTTTTTCAATTGTTTTTTCCGGATGTTCAAAATCAATATCCAAATTCCACACACGGGAAGCATACTGTAACCATCTGGAAATATTTGCTTTATAAACATATCTTGCCCAACTGCACCATAAGGCTGCGAGCCCTGCACCATGTGCAACCTGGGGATACATTCCGGACACTTCGTGCTCAAACTGATGAACCGTTAAAAGAAAACTTCTGCCGCACTGCGTCAATCCGTTGTGTGCAAGAGAAGAAGCCCACATCATATTGGCTCTGGCCTCATAGTCACAAGGATTTTTCAGACAATCATCGCCTGCTTTCATGACGCTTTTAATCACGGCTTCAGCAATGGAATCCGTCAAATAGGTATCCTCACCGGGACAAAAATATCTCTCTATGGTATGCATGGCAATGTCAACGGCTCCACATGCAGTCTGATAAGCATTTACGGTATAGGTCAATTCCGGATTTTCAATTGCAAAATCCATTCGGTTGCAGGAACATCCGTATCCCATTTTCTGACCGGTTTCTGCATTGGTAATGACACAGGAATTGGACATTTCCGAACCTGCTGCCGACAATGTCAGAATAGCACCTTTTCTCAATGTTTTAGCCGGGACCGCCTTTTGCAAAGAAAAATCCCAGACATCAACATCCGGATTGGCTGCTCCGTTAGCAATGTCTTTTGCCGAATCCATAACCGATCCGCCGCCAACGGCTAAAACAAAATCCACGCCTTCCTGTTTACAGAGTTCAATTCCTTTACGAACCAGTGAAAGCTCCGGATTAGCTACCACACCACCTAATTCAACATATGCAATCTGCTCTTCATCCAGACATTTTCTGACCCTGTCAAGCAATCCGCTCTTTTGGGCCGACTGACCGCCATAATGCACTAAAACTTTATGCGGATGATACTCTGCCACCAGCTTTCCAACCTTCAATTCTTCATCTTTGCCAAAATAAACCTTAGTTGGTGTTTCGTAAACAAAATTATCCATCTCTCTTCCTCTCTTTTGTACTCTTTTTACAATAGTATTTTCTTCTTAAATATATGGTATTTAGGGATTATAAATTATATTTTTGACACTTAAACTTATTGTTCAAGAAATCTTATATATAAGTACAACTTTTGATCCTCATCTGTATAATCATTGGCAGGAATTAATTTCATGTTTGCACTTTTTGTTTGATTATTCAGCCTCATTCGAAACATGATATCAACTACTTTTTTCCCGCTTTTAAAGCTCTTTTGTAAATATGCAAGATCCGTTTTTTTCAAAAATTCATCCAAATCATCCTCATAAATCTGATTTCTTCTTGCAAAAACACAAAACCATGTCGAAATCTGGTTTCCATAGTCATTCTCATTGCTTTTTAAAGACTCATTTACAGAAACAATTTCGTAACTATCCTGCGTAATATTTATTTTTAATATCTTGTAAAACAACCTGCATAGTGCTTCATGTGCTTCCTGCAATCCTCTGCGGTTTATTCCCTTGTTTTGATAATAATATTCCTTATTTTCATACATTCTCTGATCGGCAATAACAGCAATTTGTCGCACGTCTAAATCAGGAAACTCTGCCTTTGTCACGTATCCGATTGAAACGGAAAGTTCTTTTATCAATTCTCCGCTCCAATGTATGGTAACATCATCAAAATCCATTTTAATTTCTGCTAATCTTTCCTGATCGGTAAAGATCATAGCAACAAATTCATCTCCACCTGTCCGATAAACCTTCCCATAGTTACCAAAACACTGAAGCATACACTTTGCTGCTCCCTGTAACAATTCATCTCCGGCAGCATGCCCCTTGGTGTCATTTATATCCTTTAAAACATTTACATCCATGGAAATATAAACAAAATGTTCCTCTGGCGGGTTTTCCATGTAGATTCGCACATCTTCTTCATAGGCCCTGCGATTAAGACAGCCGGTCAGCTCATCTGTATTGGATTGTTTGACAAGATTCTCCTCTTTTTTCTTTTCTTCATCAATATCCATCGTGGAACAAATAACCTTTGTCGGAATATGATTTTTATCGGTTTCTATGGTAATAAACGACATCCGAATCCAACCGACATTCTTCCCTTTCAGCTCCGTGGAAATAATTTTCTTATCTTTCATCCTTTCCGGCAATGTTCTCAGATTTGTAAATGCAAGTCCTGTTTCCAGATATTCCGGTGTCATGGTTGCATGCATCACTTCACACATCATCTTTTTAGCATCTACACAATTATTTTTTTTCATAACGGCTTCCACGTCACCTTGTTCCATATATTCTTTTGCAGAATTTTTTTCCAAATCAATAATGTGAATGCTATAATAAATATCTGACATAGACTTTAATATAGAAAGCTGCTCATCTCTTTCTTTATTTAACCGGAATAATTTAGAAAACATGTAAAGAATGGCAAATGAAGAAATAGATAAATAAATTAAAACAACCCCTAGAGAGAGCAGTATGTTTTTCTGATAAGTCTCCATCCGGAAGAAAATGCCAACAATATAATCACCATACTCCTCATAAACACAATAATTTTTTTCTCCCTGGATTTGACCGGTAATATGATATGGTTTACTCAAATCAATATCCGGAATAGAAATATCCAAGTCCGAAAACGTCTGACCTATTTTGGATATATCTGTAGCACCATAGATTTCTCCTGTTGTTTTATCAGCAACGCAAATTTCAAATCCTTCGTACATTGGCATATCATCTACAACGATATCTATACTGTTTTGTCTAAGCTGATTTAACAACCGTTTGGGTTCAACACCAATCTGTACCATCCAAGTGCCGGCTTCATTCCAGGTAATTGCATACATCATGCTTTTACCTTCTGCTGTATTGGGAGTAATATCCTGACACATCGATAACGTTTTATGCTTTAACATCGGAGCAAAATAGCCAATCTGTTCTCCTGAATCAAAACTCAATCCGTAATATTCCGGATTTGTCCCATTATAAATACATCCGTTTCTGTCAAACAGATGAATTTCATCCACCGACATCAGTTCCGCTATTTTGACAAAATCATCTTCGCCAAGTTCTTTTGTGCCACTTTGGTCAATTATATATGCAATCGACTTGGCTCTGACAATATAGTCCTCTTTTAACGATTCCAACAGTTCTGTCTCTTCGTATTCGTTTTTTTTCAATACCCCGATTACCTGATTAAGCAGCATTTCCGAAGTATTTTCTGCAGTTCTTTTATTTCCGTAAGTCTGAATACCAAATTCCAGCAACATCATTAGCCCCACGACTATTATCATCAGCAGAACTACTTTATACCATTGAGAATATCCCGCTCTTTTGTTTTTTTCCATATGCCCAAAATCCCTTAATCGAATTTGTTTTCATATTAAGATATGAATGTCAAAAAAATATTTGCCAATTATTTGATTTCATTATGGTATCAACTGACCAAATTTTAGTCTCACATCCACAATTGTTGAAAATGAAATCGTATCTAATTCTTATCAATACATTATAATATTAAATAGATATCAGTGTCAAAATTATTTCCATTTCTTAAAGGACCATAATTAAAGTTCCCACTGCAATCAGAATACATCCAATCAGGGATTTAGGCGTAAACTTCTCATGTAAAAAGACGAACGCCAAAATTAAAGTAAAAACCACACTCAGTTTATCAATTGGAACAACCTTTGATGCTTCTCCCACCTGCAAAGCTTTATAGTAGCAAAGCCAGGAAGCTCCCGTTGCCAATCCTGACAAAATCAGAAATATCCAGCTTTTCTTACTGATTTCTGCAAGTCCGCCCTGAGCATTTGTTAAAAAAACCATTCCCCATGCCATAATGACAACGACAACGGTTCTGACTGCCGTTGCAAGATTGGAATTGACTCCATCAATACCGACTTTCGCAAGTATCGATGTCAGTGCGGCAAAAATTGCTGATAATAAAGCAAATATAAACCACATGTTTCTTCACCCTTTCTTTTCTCTTTTGATACTGTACATTTTCTTTTTAATAACTTTTGGTATCTTTATAATTCCGGCACAGTAGCACTTGATGATACAAGCGTTTGTATACTGTCTGTACGTAGAATAGCAACTTTTCTCTGAAATTTATCAGATTGATCTTACTTCGGCTTCATTGCCACCGCAATATGTTTTACTTTTGGGAACTCACTCTCTATGGAATCATGAATTTGTTCTGCGATCTCATCGCTCTTTTTAAGAGAAATATTTCCGTCTGCAAATACTTCCAAATCCACATAGATTTTATTACCGAATTCCCTTGTCTGAATTCCGGCAATACCAAGCGCATCCGGATGTTTTTGGGCACATTCCGTTATGGCATCACTGACCTCTTTGCTGCAGGAATGATCCACCATCTTTTTCATGGCATCCATGAAAATATCCAAAGCAGCCTTTAAAATAAAGATGCAGATTACCAGACTTGCCAATGGATCCAGCCATTTATAGCCCATTCTTGCCCCGACAATACCGATTAAGGAACCGATGGAGGATAATGCATCACTTCTGTGATGCCATGCATCTGCCATCAATGCTCCACTATCCAGTATTTTGGCATAATGCCTTGTATACCAGTACATAGCCTCTTTGCAGACAATTGAAATAATAGCGGCCATGGCAGCCAGCACACCCGGCATTTTTAATTCTTCATACACCCCTGAAGTCAGTTTTTCAATTGCAGCATGACCGATAAATAAACCGGTAATTGCCAGTACGATAGAAAGCACAACTGCCGCTACCGACTCCATTCTTTCATGACCATAGGGATGCTCTTCGTCCGAATCCTTTGCGGATAGTTTCACTCCGATAATAACTACAATGCTGGAAAAAACATCCGATGCCGAATGTATGGCATCCGATACCATCGCTGCTGAATTGGCAACGACACCGGCAAATAGTTTTAAAAGTGATAATATCACATTGCCGATGATACTTACATTCGATACTCTTACCGCTTCTTTTTCAAATTGTTCTGCTGTAATACATTTCTTTTCTTTTTCCATTTACGCTACCTCCACCAAAACATTTTACTGATACATTTTTTCTGATACATCTCTACCCTTCCACTATACCCGTGCATTTTTAACCATCCAAAAGATCTTCATCAGATTATAAAAAACCCACGGGAGCAGTTTTGTATCTACTGTCCCATGGGCGATTCATCCACTGTTACGATTGTAACCCGGCTCCAAGCATCCTGCTTTGGCCTGATCAGTTTGTACTGTATTTAACTTGCAGTGCAAAGAGTTTCTGCTATCTTATCAAAGAGCGCAAAACATGTCAAGCGAAAACTTATCATAGATTACATTATGCATTTTATGATTGTAAGATACATTTTTTACAAGCAAACACATTGCATTTGACTTGTCATCATAACAAAATATTCCCGACAACATCTGTCATCGGGAATAGAAACTATACCAGTATTTTTGAAAAAGAATCTTGAAACTTTGCAACACCGAGCGGCTTTTTACATATGAAATTGTGAGACAACACCGGCCATGTCGTTTGCTGAAGAGCTGACTTCAACCGACATGTCTGTCACGGTATTTACGGTATTTAATACTTCATCACTGAAAGAAATGGTTCCTTTTACCGTATCTTCATTGCTTTGGGCAATATCGCTCAAATTCTTAATATCTCTGGCAATTTCATCCGTTTCACTACCCAGATGTGTAGTGGCCTCACGGATGGAATCAACACCGAGAGCTACACGGGATACATGATCCTGCATTTCTTTAAAAATGTCTGCCGTATCCGATACATTTTTCGTCTGCTCATTGATGGCGTTCTGAACATTGTTCATAATCTCCATAGTCAACGACGAATTGTTGCTTAGCAACTGGACAATTTGAGATATTTCTATGGATGCTTCATTACTCTGATTGGCCAGTTTGCTGATTTCTTCCGCAACCACGGCAAAACCGCGTCCTGCCTCACCAGCTCTTGCTGCTTCAATAGAAGCATTCAAAGAAAGCAGGTTTGTCTGATCGGCAATATCCGAAATATAAGTAACAGCAGCCATAATTCTTTCCACCGATTCATTGGTCTGCTCTGTCTGTTTCTGAATATTTTCAACTTCCGCCAAAACATCCTTATTGGACCTATCCAGTTGATTTAAGGACTTATCCACACTGTCTCTTGCATTAAGCATACTCTGTGTCTCATCAGCCAGCTTGTCTACTTCACCAAGTGTCTTTTCCAGATGCCGGTTGATATTATCAATATTCTGTCGGATATTCTGTGCATTGCCGGTCTGTTCCACTGCTCCGGTAAGCACATTGCGAAGGTCAATGTTTATATTTTCCATCGCATTACTTGCCTGGCCGGCAACGGCATTCATCTCCTGTGAAGAAGCATTTAAAGTCATCGTATTGTTGGAAATCAAACCGATCATCTTGGAAAGACTGTCTACCAGCTTTTGCGTATTGGAAGATAATTCACCGACTTCATCTTTTCTTTCCAGCATCTTTTTCTGAATTTTAACATCCAGATTTCCTTCCGAAATCTGCTGTACCACATCCATACTGCTCTGAATGCTCTTTGCAATCCCTTTTGAAACAAAGGTACAGACAAAAACGGTCAGTAATAAAATTATAACAATTGCAACCGAAAATACCGTGTTAATCAAATTCAGACTTGCATAAACTTCATTTATCGGCATTCCGGCAAAAATCATACCAATTATTTCATCACTGTTATTCTGATGTACCGGAATATAATATCCGAAATAGAATTCATCCTCTACCAGTACGCGGTTTGTAAAGACGTCATTTCCATCTTTCAAAACATTTTCCACCAGAAACTCTCCGGCTTTCGAACCAGTAATCCGGTTTCCGGATTCGTCTACAAGAGAGGTAACCAGTCTTTCATCACCATAAAAGAAGGTCACTTCCATGCCGGTCTTTTTTGCAATATCATCAATGAACGGTGCGGATAAAGAAACATTATATGCTCCTTTCCAGACATCTCCCGCCGAATTCAAAAAATAATCTCCGTTATTCTGATCATAAGCAGCAAGCACGGCATTGGAAGTTGCTCTCAGTTTCTGCTTTGCGTCTTCCAAAAGTTTATTTTTTACAACGGTATTACTGATTAAGATTGCCACAATACACATAACCAGTACCGGAAATACCGCCAGCATAATCATCTTGTATTGTAACTTTAAATTCCGAAAAAAACTCAATGTAATTCCCCCTACTTCCAATCCACAACTTCTACATTGTGATAATACCAGTTAATTCCACCTGTAATTGTTGCATCATCCAGTGTCTTTCCGTTTTCTCCGACTGTTGTTCCATCATTTGTAAGGATTTCTCCGTCAAAGACACCAAACTCGCCGGTTAGGATTTTTTGCTGCATTTCGGCAACTTTTTCCTGTGTTTCATCTTCACACAAAGAGGAAAGCGCTGTCAAACCAACCAGGCTTTCACTCATACCACCGTAGTAATTGGAGCCATCATAGGTAGCATTAACAATACTGTTCACGTAAGAAGTATAGTACGCACTCCAGTTCCAGATAACAGAGGTAAGTGTAGCATCCGGCGTTTCCTTGCTCATATCCGAATTATATCCGATGGCCCAGGTTCCGTTTGCTTCGGATGCAGCCTGTGGTGCTGTTGTATCCACGTGCTGTGCCAAAACATCACATCCCTGTCCAATCAATGCATCGGAAGCTGCCTGTTCATCATCAGGTGAAAACCAGGAGTTTGTCACGGCTACCAAAACTTTAGCATCCGGATTTACCAGTTCCACACCCATCGCAAACGCATCAATACCTCCGGTACATTCACTGTTATCACTTCCCATGGCAGATACATATCCAATCAGATTGCTCTCTGTTTTTAATCCGGCAACAATTCCTGACAAATATCTTGCCTGATAAATCCGGCCAAAGTAATTGGTGAAGTTCTTTCCATTACTCAGATAACCGGTTCCGTGCGCAAAATAGATATCCGGATATTTTTCTGCATATTCTGCCGTTTCATCCATATATCCCCAACTGGTTGTAAAAATAATATTACAACCCTCGTCTATACATTCATCCAATGCTTTCTTTACTGCTTCGTTATCCCCGTCGTCAATCATTTCTTTCCTTACAACCTGATCATCCGACATACCCAGATTGGATACCATGCCCTGAATACCCAGTTCATGCGCATAAGTATATCCTGAAGTATCGGCAGCACTGCCTATATACAAAATTCCGACTTTAACATCTTCAATCGGAATGGTCTTAAGACCTGCAGGATTCGTTTCCGCAACCTCAGCTTTTTCTTCCTTGGTTTCCTGCGTATCTTTTGTGGTTTCCTGACCGGACATCTCCACATCATCATTTGTTACTACGTCAACAATAATATCATTGCCGCATCCGGACAATGAAACCGTCATTAACACAGTCATCATGAGTGCCAATAGTTTCTTTTTCATCTGCATTCCCTTTCTTTTACACTTTGAATATTTTTCAAATTACACATAAAAACATTTTATGATGTTGGGGTCAAAAGGTATTTTGACCCCATGATACCAACGGATTGCTACGCACTTTGTGCTCTCGCAATCCGTAAACAATCGAAATCCGCCCTAATCGGGCTACTTTCTCATGTTTTGCGGGTCCCAAAGTCATACT